>NZ_MCBX01000038.1 GCF_001723685.1 Candidatus Marithrix sp. Canyon 246 | reverse complement strand
AGATGTGTATAAGAGACAGGAGCGATAGCGAAACCCACCATTGTTATAAATTTAAACGATTTGGTGGGTTTCGCTATCGCTCTACCCACCCTACATATATTTTTTGTATTTCAATTATTTAAATACTTATGTATAACTATGAGTGTTGGAACGTGGATGAGTCTGTTAATGGAATTATTTGATGTGTTTTTTTATGTTCCATTAGTCGTTTTTCCCAACTGGTTTCTATCAGGCTTATCATTTCATTTTGAAATCTAGCTTTGGAGAAGTATTTGGCATGTTCATGAATTTTCTTGGGTATAAATACTTGTTGTTCAAAACGTTGAACTGCCTCAATTATAGATTCTTCTGTTTGTTCTGAAAAAAATAATCCAGTTTCTCCATCTTTCACAGTCTCCGTAGCTCCGCCTTTGCCAAAAGCTATAACTGGTGTGCCACAAGATTGTGCTTCTACTGGTGTTATGCCAAAATCTTCTTCTGCGGCAAATACAACACATTTCAATTTATTACGCTTACTGGAACAAAACTCAAATATAAACCAAAGAGCCATAGCAAAAGAACTGCAAATAAGCTTAGGCAAAGCCAACTACTGCTTAATAAAATTGATAAATGATGGTTACATAAAAACCACAAAAACAGGCAAGAACAAATTCTTATACATATACACACTAACATTCAAAGGAATACAAACCAAAGCCAAGCTGACAGTACAATTTTTGAAAAGTAAGATCGAGAGGTCTAAACAATTGCAGGCGGAAATTGAAGAATTGAATCAAGAAGTTCAGCGATTAATTACAAAGACCTGACAGGTCTATACTGTTAAATCCACTTTTCAGGTGCAAAATTTGATACAATGCATGTTCACTATTTAAGCAAATACCATAATGAAATTAAAGCAAATAACCATAAATAATTTCAAAACCTTTGATGACTTTAAAATAGAAGGCTTAACGCAAATTAACTTAATTTCTGGAAAAAACAATATCGGAAAAACCACATTCCTAGAATCTTGTTATATAAATTTCGTTAGCCATGATATTGAACATTATATTAGTTCATTTATAAAACGAGGCAGCTTAAAATTTTCTGATTTTAGAAATAACAAAAAATTAGAGAAAATTTGTATTAATTCAAATCTTAATAAAACGGCTGTTAATGTTGAGACTGATTCTATCATTATAGAAGTAAACGGAATCAGTAAAATTTATCCTCATTATGAAATGCCAAAATTGATGGGGAATAGAACTGTTGATAACAACAACATCAACTTTATACCTTCTTTTCCTATCAATAATGATTTATTATCATATCTATTTTCAAAAATTCAAATAGCCAGAAAGAAAGATTTACTGAATAAATCCTTAGCTGAAAATTTTGATGAAAACATAGTAGAATTTGACTTCATTTTGGGTGAACCGAAATTATTTGTGTTAAATAGAGAAGAAGCTTGGGTACCTTTATCTGAATTTGGAGAAGGTATCAAGAGATTTATCAGCATAATTTGTGCTATTTGGGCTTCCCAAGATGGTGCTTGTTTTATTGACGAAATTGAAGACGGAATTCATTATCTTCACTATAAAAAGTTATGGAAAATTATATTTAATACTGCTAAAGAAGCTAACTGTCAAATCTTTGCCTCTACCCATTCAAAAGAAATGATAGAAAATTATTATCAAGAAGCCAAAAACTTAGAGATGAAAGATATATCATTTACAACTTTGGTTAGAGACAAAAAAAACCATATAAAAGCTATCAACTATGATTTTGACTGGTTCATCCATGAAATGTCTCAAAATCATGAGGTGAGATTATAAATCAGATTTATAAAATTGGATATCCAAATGAACCGTACAATTATGAACATCCTAATTTTAACGAGTTGAAGGAAAAGCTTAAAAAATTATATGTAAGACAGCAGACATAATAAGAAAACAAGGAATGCTCTGGAGTTCAAAGCGCAGCTTTGTTCTTCTATAGTACAACTAATTTAGAAATAAACTAATTTAATTACAAAGACCTGACAGGTTTTAAAAATCTGTCAGGTCTAGCAGCATAATCAAGTCTATAAAATAACACAACTTTTCCCTCAAACCTGAATATTTTTCAAAAACTGCCGTTAATGTAAAAGCTCGTAGGGTGTATAAGCGAAGCGTCATACACCCTACATAAATATGTTTTTATATCAATGATACATATAATTTTTGTAGGGAAAATCCTTTGTGGTTGCCCTTAAAATTGCATTACCCCCACCTCATCAAGTCTATAAAATAAAACAACTTTTCCCTAAAAACTGAATATTTTTCAAAAACTGCCGTTAATGTAACTAATAAAGAGTTGCAGACTAAAAATCACATTGAAAATATTAACAGTATTCGGCACACGCCCTGAAGCCATCAAAATGGCACCAGTAATTAAAGCACTAGATTCTGAAACAAACATTGAGTCAAAAGTTTGTGTTACTGCTCAACATCGTCAAATGTTGGATCAAGTTTTAGACTTATTTGCTATTAAGCCGGCTTATGATTTAAACATCATGCAAGCTAGGCAGGATTTAACAGACATTACTTGTTCAGTATTAGCTGGTTTAAAAAATATTATCAATGATTTTAAACCTGATAGAATTTTAGTGCATGGTGATACAACAACTACATTTGTAGCAACACTAGCAGCCTATTATCAACGCATTCCTGTTGGGCATGTAGAAGCAGGTTTACGAACAGGCAATATTTACGCGCCTTTCCCAGAGGAAATTAACCGTAAACTGACAGCAAGTATAGCCGATTTAAATTTTGCACCCACAGACAAAGCTAAACAAAATTTATTAGCTGAGGGTGTCAAAGAAGATGATATTTATATTACTGGCAATACCGTTATTGACGCTTTATTAGAAACAGTTGACAAATCTTCATCAAATATTAAATTTCCTTTTTTATCTAAAGATAAAAAAATAATTTTAGTTACAGGGCATAGAAGAGAAAATTTTGGTAGTGGCTTTGAAAACATATGTCATGCACTAAAACTACTAGCACAACGAAAAGACTTACAAATAGTTTACCCAGTTCATCTAAATCCAAATGTTAGGGAACCTGTATTAAGAATATAAGGTTTCAATAACACGCTAAGACAGCGTGAATAGCACTATCTGGCAATCATGTGGGGGCTATTTGGCATTTTATTTCTATATATCATAAAACATTATGTATAACATAATTTATTATATATAACTATCCACAGAGGACTACCATATTTGTTAATCCTGCCGAATTAAATTTTGTATCCCCCTGAATTTAATAATTATAAACTAACTATTTGAAACATATATTATATATAATGTTGTTAGGTGTTAATTAATTTGATTTATTATCTGTATAATTTTGAAATATTTTGAAACAAAAGTTTATTTTTATGGTAAGTAGTTACAAATCAAAAACTTTACAAGACTTATTAAAAGTATTATCGGGAAATATTGTAGCTCAAGGAATCGGATTTTTAACTATTATTCTTATTTCAAGAGACCTTGGTCCTGAGCAGTATGGAATATTCTCATTGCTTTTATCAATATTTACTATTGCAGTTCAAGTTTCAGATTTTGGAGTATCTACATCCTATGTAAAGTATGTAAGTGAAAATTTAGTTAAAGCAAAAGATATATTTGTTACTGTAGTACTCAGTAAGGTTATATTGTCTTTTTTAATTACAACAGTTCTGTTTTTTACATCTGATTTTATTTCTCTATACTTTTTTGAAATTTCTATATATTCACAATTAATACAACTTATTGCCTTCTCTATATTTTTTCATGCTTTTTTTGGAGTGATAGTAAGTCATTTTCAAGCCATCCAAAATTTCAAAGTTTTTGCATGGCTTAATATTGTCCATCATACTCTTAAGCTTTTAAGTGTGGTATTGATTGCAGTACTTTTTGAAAATGAAAAACATTTAGAATATTTTATATTGTCATATAGCTATGCTGTAGCATTGTTACTTTTTTTGATATTGCTAACAAATATTAAGTGTCTTACACAAATAAAAATTTTTAATTTTTATTACTTTATAGAGATATATAAACTTGGTTTTTGGGTGTTTTTATCTTCCTTAGCGACAATTGTTATCATGAGATTAGATATTATTATGTTACAAAAAATGAGTACTTCCGAAGAAGTAGGATACTATAGTGTTGCTATGAATATTGCTATGATTTTTCCTCTTATTACAGCATCATTAGTAACAACTTTACTACCCAAAATGGATCAGTTTTTAAAAGAAAGAAGTGTTAAAGAATACATTTTTAGAATACTTTCAAAAGCCAAATATGTTATTGGTATTTTGATTGTATTAGAAATAATGTCACCATTTGTTATTAAAGGCTTATTTGGAGATGAATATATACAAAGTATTTCAGTATTTCAAATACTTCTTGTAGCCTTTACATTTGGAGTGATTATAAATCCTATTTCGCTTATTATGTACTCTCTAAATAAAGTTTATCTTTTGACACTTATGAATTGGATACAGTTGCCACTAAATTATTTTGGAAATATATTTTTAATACCTTTGTGGCAAGCAGACGGTGCAGCTATTAGTACAATATTATTAAAAATAATAGGTGTAATTTATATTATTACATTTTTACTAAGGTTTAAAAATGATAAATAGATTAAAAAAATATCTATTAAAAAGAAGATTAGGAATAAGCAAGAAAAATATTGATATAACAGCGAATTCTACATTTGGGAATTATGAAAATATAATTTGGCATGACAATATTTATATAGATCCTATGGCTTATATATGGGCAGTTGGTGGCTTAGAAATTTGTGAAAATGTCATTATTGGTCCTAGGGTGACAATCCATACATCAAACCATAGATATGAAGATGCAACAATGCTTCCTTATGATGGCTATAGTTATAAAAAAAAGGTAACAATTGAAAAAAATGTTTGGATAGGTGATGGCACTTTCATAGTTCCAGGTGTAACAATAGGTGAAGGAAGCATTGTTGCTATGGGAAGTGTAGTGACAAAAGATGTACCTAAATACTCTTTAGTTGGAGGAAATCCAGCTAGAGTTATAAAAGAACGAAACATAAAAAAATATAAAGAGCTTGATAAAAAAGAGAGGCATTATATGAAACTAAGAAAATAAAGTAGAATGGAAATTTATATGAGTAAAAAGATAGTTATTTCAGGATGGTATGGATCTGGTAATATAGGAGATGAAGCAATTTTACAGGCAATGATAGATACATTTGAAGAAGAATTTCCAAATTGTGTTATCACAGCTTTGTCGTATAACCCTAAATACACAAAAAATACACAAAAAATAAATGCTGTAAGACAAGTGCCATCTAGTAAAAAAGGTTGGATTCGTTCAATTATCACTTTAGATATTTTTAAGACTATTAAAACAATTAAGAATTGTGACTTGTTTGTAATGGGAGGGGGAGGATTTTTATCTGATTGGCAACCAGAAGTTCCCAAGAGTTGGCTAAAACAGATGAAAATAGCAAAATTCTTTGGCAAAGATACTTGGCTTTATGGAATAGGAGCAGGACCTTTTTTGAGTGATGAAGGAAAAAAAACCACAAGGTATTATATAAATAATTATGTAGACCAAATTACTGTAAGAGATAAAGAATCGTATCGGCAGTTGGTAGAAAATGTGGGGATAAATAAGCCAGTTAAAATTGAAATAGATCCTGTTGCTAAAATGAAAGTAGAAAAATATTTTGACAAAAATCAAGTAAGTGACAAATCAATTAGTCTTATTTTTACTGAATATTTCAAAAGTAAATATTTTGATGTAACACACCATCAAAAATGGGATTTACTTTTTGATGCATTTTGTTCGCAAATTAAGGCCGTCATTGAAAATGGATTTACCCCAAAATTAGTTTTTTTTCAAAAAAATATTGAAGAGGATTTGGCAAACAAATTTTTAAATATTTTTGGTAAAAAAATACAAATTGAGTTTCCAAGTGATTATAAAGAAGCTATTAAGGTCTTAAATAAGTCTAACGCAATTATTAGTTTCAGGCTTCATGGTAATATTTTAGCTTATGCTCTGAATAAACCGATTTTACCAATCATATATCATCATAAAACAGCTGGATTTTTAGAACATATAGATTATCCATATAAGAATTTAATTCTTGAAATTGGAGATGGCCAAAATTGGAAAGATGTAGCCATCAATCAAAATGATTGGTATAAAAAAACAAAACAGTTTTTGGAGATGATGGATTGAAAATAGCATTTCTTACAGAATATACAGAAATGGGAGGAGGAGAATCAAATCTTATTAATCTTGCTCAAGAACTAAATAAAACAGAAGATGTGACTATTTTTTGTAGTGGTAAAGTTAAAGAAGAGGCACAAAAAATAGATATAAAAACTATAGATTTTACATCTTCTAAAAGATGGGTAAAGTTTTTCCCATTAATAGGTATAAATTCAAGATTGAAAGATCTGCTTGGAGAGTTCGATATAGTTCATGCATATTCAGTAAATGTACTGCCACTTTTGATAGGACTTGATAGAAAGATAGTATGGACAACACATGGATATTGGGAAAAGCCATTTGGTTTACGGGCTAGAGTTATCAACTTATTAGTTGATAAAGTTATTGCAGTTTCTACTGATGTTGAGAAAATTTGTGAATTTCCAAACAATAAACTTACTAAAATTTTTCTAGGTGTTAAACTTAATAATTCTAAAGTTACTCCAAATCAATGGAAACATAATATAATTAGGATTGTATCAATAGGAAGATTTCAAAAAATTAAGGGGCAGGATATTTTAGTTAAAGCAGCTAAAATTCTAACAGAAAAAAATCCCAACTTAGAGCTTAAAATTATTTTTGTCGGTGATGTAAATGGTAATAACCCAGAAAATATTCAATTTAAAGAGCTTGTGGTTAATTTAGCTAAAATATATGAAAACAATAGATTACAGTTTGAATTTGCAGGGTTTAAGAATGATGTCTCTAATTATATTGATGCTGCAAACTTCATAGTAATACCTTCTCGTTATGAATCATTTAGTATGGTTGCTATTGAAGGATTATCACGAGGCCGCCCAATATTAGCACCTAACATAGGCGGTCCAATAGATATTGTAACAAAAGAAGTTGGTTTTTTTTATGCCGTGGGGGAGGCATTGGCGATGGCTGAAGCAATGAATTGCTTAATTAATAATTGCAATAAATATAGTGATAAAAATTGTATAGAAAGAGCAAAATTATTTTCTATTGAAAAACAATGTGATGCACATATTGATGTATATCAGGAATTATTAAGTGACTAAATTAAAAATATTGATAGTAACACCTAACTATCCTTTTCCTGAGAATAAAGACGGTGTTAATAAGATTATTGTTAACCTAATAGCTGAAAATCGCTATTATAAGGCAGATGTTCTGTGTATAAATGGGAATGAATTTCATAATGAAACCCCTCCTAAAGGACAAAAAATTACTTCAATAAATCATACACAAAAAAAGCTATCATTTGTCAGTTTTATTTATAGATGGTTATTTTTGGAGTTACCATTTTCAGTGACTAAATACTATGCTGATTTACCTTTGCTTGCGAAGATCATTGAAGAAAAATCAAAACAATACAATGTAATCCATCTAGCAACACCAGCTTTAGCTTTGTTATCAAAGTATTTATCACATGAAACTATAAAAAAATGTATATTGTTTCCTATCGACTCCATAAGTCTTTTTTGGGAACGTCGTTACAAATATGAGTTTAATCTTCTAAAAAAACCAATATATAATTATGAATTATTAAAAGCTATAAAATTTGAGAAAAAAAATTATAGCGCATATAAATGTATTGTCTTTGTATCACCTATTGATGTAAAGCAATGTAGGTCATTATCTATACCAAATACAACTATAGAGGCTATTCCTAATGGGGTTGATATAGATTACTTTTACTTTTCAAAAAAAGAACCAGAAAATTTTTCTATGGTATTTACTGGTAATTTGGACTATGCACCAAATAAAGATGCAGCCTTTTTTTTAGTTAATGATATTATGCCTGAAATTTTAAAAATTATTCCACAAGCAAAAATTTATTTGGTTGGTGGCGGTGTTTCTGAAAAATTATATAAATTTCATGATGGAAAACATATTATCATTACTGGTTTTGTAGATGATTTACGTGTGTACCTTGAAAAAGCACAATTATATGTATCACCACTACGATTTGGTAGTGGGATTAAAAATAAGATACTAGAAGCCCTATCTATGGGGAAAATAGTGGTGGGATCTAAAGTTAGTTTTGAAGGAATCGAAGTGCAACATGGAAATAACTGTTTTTTAGCAAATATAGATTCAGGAAAAAAGTTTGCCACCTCTATTGTTCATATAATGCTCAACAATATTGATAATAATATTCAATATAACGCTCATGAATTAGTTAAAATGAAATATTCATGGGAAGCAATTAGGAAGTTATATGGAAAATTGTACAGTACGTATGAGTAGTCATATCAAGTTATCAGAACGCCTATTTTTTATTTTCCTGTCCTTATTTATTTTTACGTTACCGACTGTTCTTGTGTATAAAATTGGAGGTGAAAATGGGGTATCTATTGCATATTTGTTTTTAATGTTGATGGTTTTTTTATTTATTCCATCTATTATTCAAAAATTTTTTAAAAAAAAATTTACTTATTCATCTATTTTTCTCGTATTATGGTTTTTTTGGATTGTTATTACTGCTTTTATTAATGGTGGTATTGAACCAATTTACTTATTATCAGTCATTGTAATAATTTCTTCTTTTTTGTTTGCTCTTAATGGGCGTATTGGAGAATATTTCTTTATAAAACTTTTAAGTCTCTCAATGGTATTATCTTTAATAGGAGTGATTCTATTTTATGCCAAAATACCTCTTATAGATTTTTCTATAGCTGGTAATGATCAATATTTTTCAATTGGTCATGAAGGTTATTTTAGAGCAATGTCTTTATTTACAAACCCTAATGCTTTTGGCTATTATTTAATATTTTCAATACCTGTATTAATAAGTTTAAGGAAAAATATAGGAAAATTATATTTTTATTTTAATTTGCTATTGTTTCTTTTTGCTCTTTTATTGACCACTTCTAGATCATCAATTGCTTCTATTGTTATGCTAATTCCTATCTATATAATTCTATATTTTACAAAAAATTGCCAAATAAGAAAGGTTTTTTTAAACACTGTATTTTTCTTTTTGTTATTTTGTTTCTTTTTAATTTTATTGTTTTTACCAAATTTAGAGGAAACTAATGTAAGGTTCATAAAATGGCAGTCTGTTTTTAATTTTTATTATGTTAATTGGGAATATATTTTTACCGGCGCTCCATTTGGAATTAATTTATTTTACATGGGAGAATCTTTTAGTGATAACATGTTTCTCTATATTTTTATTAAAAATGGTTTGATAGGTTTGTTGTTTTTTTTACTGGTTCTATGGTTTGTTATGATCAAAGCAATACGTGTGTTAATTAAATCAAAAAAATATTGCAATTATGAAATTGGTTGTTCATATTTCATGGTATTAACCTTAATACCATTGTTTTTTTCAAATTTTCTGCTTTTTTTTCCCATATCTGTATTATTTGGCATTGCTTCAGGTGTAGTTATTAGAGCGCGGGAATTAAATATTATTAATAGCTTGCAACAAAATGAATATTCTACAAATAACTCTACGCGCTGATTATGGCGGTGGACCAGAACACGTCTATCAGTTATTAAAACACCATAACAGTAATACCAATTTTTATGTAGCTTGTCCAAAAGAGGAACCCTATTGGAAACGTTATGGCTCTTTTGTTCAAACAGAAATTTGTGAATTGCCTCATAGACAGTTTACTTTTTCTGCCTTATTCAAATTAATTAAATATATTAGGCAGCATCAAATTAATCTTATTCATACACAGGGAATGGGTGCTGGCGTTTATGGTCGTTTAGCCAGTTTTTTCACAAAAGTGCCGTGCATACATACGCCACATGGTATTCATGTTCTTCAATATGGAAGAATCAAAAAAATAGTTTATAAAATCTATGAAAATCTCACTGCTTATTCGGTGAAGCATATTTGTTTTGTTTCCAATTCAGAAAAACAACAAGCAAAAGAAATAGGTTTATGGAGCAAAATTCCTAACAGTGTCATTCCCAATGGTGTAGAAATTGTTGTCACCAAACAACGCTTAGCTTGGCATAATCAAATAAGAGCAAAATTAGAAATTTCTGAACAACAGCTGGTAGTTGCCATGTTAAGCCGCTTTGACTACCCCAAAAATATGCAAGAGGCATATCACATTGCGAAACAATGTCCAGAGTTTATATTTATTTGGATAGGAGATGGTGAAGATAAAAGTCTTTTAGAGCAACAAGCTAAATCAGAAAATGTGAATAACATAATATTTATTGGTTTTACTCAACAGCCAAAACATTATCTTGCAGCAAGTGATTTATATTTAAGTACTTCTAGGTGGGAAGGTATGCCTTTAGGTGTTTTAGAAGCCATGTCTTTGGGATTGCCAGTGGTGGCTAGTAATGTAAGAGGTAACTCTGATGTGGTGTTTAATGCTGAAACAGGATTTCGTTATCCTTTAGGGGAAATATCAATGGCAAAGACTTATTTAAAGAAAATTATGCAGGATAAAGAATTTCATCAAAGATTATCTAAAAAATCTATTGAAATACAACAAGAAATGTTTTCAGTACAAAATATGGCAAAGCAAATTGTAGGTGTATATAAGGGAATACTCAATGATTAATCGTTCACTAAAAACCATCATAACAGTACCATTTCAAAAACAACATTGGGTAGCATTTTATAACATGTATCACAATTACGAAAATTTTTATTGCAATTTTCGTAGATATGTGATAGGGGGGGGTAAGTATCCCTATGAATGCAAAATAAAAACACCCATTAGTTTAATTGTTCCCACTCTTTATAGCCATCATGACTTATTGACAGTTAATGAAATATTTTGCAGATTGGATTATTTTGCGAACACTGATATTAAAGTGGTTGTTGATGTAGGTTCAAACATTGGCATTAGTGCTTTATATTTTTTAAGCAGAAATAAACAAGCAAAATGTTATTTATTTGAACCTGATCCTAATAATATTCCCAAATTGCATCATAATTTATCAGATTATAAAGCGCGATATGAATTACATGAAAATGCAGTATCCGATGAAAATGCAGAAGTTAAATTTGGAATTGAAAGCACCGGGCGTTATGGCGGAATAGATGTGAAAACTGGCAATTACATATCTGTAACTTGCTTAGATATTAATGAAGCACTTGAAGATCTTCTCTCAAAAGAAAAACAAATTGACATCCTGAAGCTTGATATAGAGGGCGCAGAATTAAAAACAGTAGCGGCTATAAAACCGTCTTTTCTGAAAAGAATCAAACATATCTATATTGAGGCAGAACCTGAAATAGCATTACATAGGGAATTGTTTGAAGGTGTTCAATATGGGAACGTCTATCAGATGACAAATAAATATTTGTGAACAAAGGATAAGTGCCGGGTTTTAGACCTGACAGGTTTTTAAAACCTGTCAGGTCTGTCGTGTACCTTACTATTCCTTGTACTATATATATAAGTATCTATAACTACAAGGATTGCATATAAACAGGGATTATATAACAATATACATTACTACTATCCTTGCTTATATGCAATCCCTGTAGTTTTTAATTGAAAATTACCTTGTCATTCCGACAAAGATCCCTCCTATTGTCGGGATGACAAAAGCGCAAATTATGAAGATTCGTTGTACTATATATAAGCATCAATTTGCAAAATTTGATACAATAAATACTGACTGTTTAAACATAAATAATTTTGAGGATATAAAATGTATGCCGTTGAATTTGATGCAACTATAACAAATGGAATATTATCTATTCCTGAAAAATATCAAGAATTACGAAACCAAAAAACCGCTAGATGTATAATAATGTATAACCATCCTACAAGTTATAACATGAGTAGAGATGAAGTAAATGAAAGAATGGATAGTGTAGATATGATATTTGATAAATTTCAAATAGATTTTTCTAATTATAAATTTGATAGAAATGAAGCCAATGCTAGATAAAATTTTTATAGATACCAATGTATTACTATACCTTCTATCAAATGATTTAGAAAAAAGTCTATTGCTAAAGAAATATTAAAAAGTAACCATCACATTAGCATTCAAGTATTAAATGAGTTCTCAAATGTTAGCTTGAAAAAGTTTCAACTATCTCTTGATGATACTAGAGAAGCTATCAAAAAAATATCTGAGAAGACAATTGTATTTGCTTTTAATGAAAATACAATTCTTTCTGCATTGGATTTAAAAGAGATTTACAAATATCAGTTTTATGACTGTTTAATCATAGCTACAGCTTTAGAAAACAATTGTACTATTTTGTATAGTGAAGACATGCAACACAATCAACTTATAGAAAATAAGTTGACCATTATAAATCCATTTATGAAAAACATAAGTGCGGTTACAAACTGAAGCACAACCTGTAATACCATTACATAGGGAATTGTTTGATGATGTTCAATATGGGAGCGTCTATCAGATGACAAATAAATATTTGTGAACTTTAGACCTGACAGGTTTTTAAAACCTGTCAGGTCTGTCGTGTACATTTAAATCATATACATTACTACTATCCTTGCTTATATGCAATCCCTGTAGTTTTTAATTTTTATAATTCGTTTATCCACGTAATTCGCTGTACTTATTACTCAATAATAACTACAGTTTTGATTTTTTGACCTTTGTTTGTAGATGTGATAGTTAATTTTGTTGTCTGAATCATAATTTACAGGATTTCACTTTGATAAAGAATGATACATTACTTCGTTACTTCGTTTCTGTAAATCCTGATTCAGACAATATTGTTATTTATTTTTTTCTAAAATTTTAGATATTATCTATAACATCATTAAAAGTTTTACTAGGTCTCATCACAGCAGAAACATTTTCAAAATCATGTTTATAATATCCTCCTAGATCAACCGCTTGTTTTTGCACAGATAGTAGTTCTTGATTTATGGTTTCTTCGTTTTCTGCAAGATTTTTAAAGACTTCTGCAAACTTAGAAGCAAGTTCTGCATCTTCTGTTTGCTTGGCAACAGCTTCTGCCCAATACATCGCTAAATAGAAATGACTTCCTCTGTTGTCAATAGTACCCAATTTTCTTTGAGGTGATTTATTATTTTCCAGAAGTTTCTCAGTTGCTTTATCAAGCGCATTTGCCAAAATTTTAGCTCGAACATTATTATCCAATGCTGCTACTTGTTCCAAAGATGGCACCAATGCTAAGAATTCACCCAGAGAATCCCATCTCAAATAATTATCTTTCAACAATTGTTGCACATGTTTTGGAGCTGAACCACCAGCTCCTGTTTCAAATAATCCGCCTCCTGCCATCAAAGGTACAATTGACAACATTTTGGCAGAGGTTCCTACTTCCAAAATTGGATACAAATCAGTATTATAGTCTCGTAACACGTTTCCAGTAACAGAAATAGTATTTTCTCCAGCTCTTATTCTCTCAATAGAAACTCTAGCTGCATCTTTTACAGGCATTATTTCAATATCCAAACCAGATATATCATAGTCTTTTAAATATTCATCAACTTTTTTTCGGAGTTCTATGTGATGCTCTCTATCTTCATCCAACCAAAAAATAGTTTTCCAACCAGATTTTTGTGCGCGATTGACCGCTAGTTTGACCCAATCTCTAATTGATTCATCCTTGACTCGCACCAATCGCCAAATATCTCCTTCTTCCACTACTTGTTCATGAATAGTATTCCCCTTCGCATCAGTTACCATGATAGAACCATCAGCCGGTACTTCAAAAGTAGTAGGATGGGAACCATATTCTTCAGCTTTTTTTGCCATTAGTCCGACATTGGGAACAGTCCCCATTTTTCTGGGATCAAGCGCACCATTGGCAATACAATTTTTGATGGTTTCATCATAAAGAGGCGCGTAACTACTATCTGGAATAATAAACTTAGTATCTTGAAGTTCATCATTTTTATTCCACATTTTACCACCTGCTCTGATAGCCGCTGGCATCGAAGCATCAATAATCACATCACTAGGCACATGTAAATTGGTAATCCCTTTATGAGAATCAACCATCGCTACATCGGCTCTTGAAGCATAGATCTTTTGAATATCCGCTTCAATTTCTGCTGGCAGCGATTCTATCTTATTATACAGATCTCCAAAACCATTGTTAAAATTAACATTTAGTTGTTCTAAGGTTTCTGCGTGTTTATTGATGACATCAGCAAAGAAAACTTTCACTGCATGTCCAAAAATAATCGGGTCAGAGACCTTCATCATAGTGGCTTTCATGTGTAAAGAAAAAAGAACACCTTTATCTTTAGCATCTTCAAGTTGTGTTTCCAAAAATTGCACTAATGCTTTTTTGCTCATAAAAGTTGCATCAACAACTTCCCCTGTTTCTAAAGGAACCGCTTCTTTTAAGACAATTTCATTGCCATCTTGGCCTCGAAAAGTAATCTTAGCTTCAGTATTTTCTCCCATAGTAATAGATTTTTCATTACTACGGAAATCACCAGCAGACATAGTAGCAACATGAGACTTAGAACTTGATAGCCATTCACCCATAGAATGAGGAAACTTTTTAGCGTAATTTTTAACCGCACTTGGTGCGCGTCTATCAGAATTGCCTTCTCTGAGTACTGGATTAACTGCTGAACCTAAAACAGTAGTGTATTTTTCCCTGATTGCTTTTTCTTCGTCAGTTTGCGGATTTTCTGAAAAATCGGGGATCTTATATCCTTTACTCTGCAATTCAGCAATAACGGCTTTTAGCTGCGGTACAGAAGCAGATATATTGGGAAGTTTAATAATATTAGCGACTGGAGTTTTAGCTAAATCCCCAAGTTTTTGGAGTTCATTATCAATTCTTTGTTCAGCTTCAAGTCTTTCGGGAAATAAAGCAATGACTCTTGCTGCTAAGGAAATATCTCTGGTTTTTACTTCAATGTCAGCACTTTTGGTAAATGCTTGTACAATAGGAAGAAATGAATAGCTAGCCATTGCTGGCGCTTCATCAGTTTGGGTCCAAGTAATTTGTGACATTATATTTATCGAAAAAATATATAATTATAACACAAATTGTTGGATAGAAGAAGGGGCGGGAGAAAAGTGCAGTTATTTGGTTGCAGAGACAACCAAATAACTTGGAAAACTGACGATGGGCTTAATTAAATAAAAAAGTCAAAAAATGCAACAAAAACAATAGTGCTAGTTATTAAACTAACAATCATCACAGGTAAGCCTTTTCTTAACCATATTTGAGGAGTAATACGCGCACTTTCTACATTAAATTTTTCTGATTCAGACATACAAATAATATTGGCGGTGGCTCCTATATGAGTACCATTACCACCTAAACCAGCCCCTAAAGCTAATGCCCACCATAAAGGTGTAATATTCACACCTTGAGATTCAAGACTTTGTACAATTGGAATCATAGTAACAGTGAATGGAATATTATCAACTATAGCACTTAGTATTGCTGATACCCACATAAGTACTAAACAAGTTATTAATAGTAACTCTGGATCTTGTGCTAACTTTGCTAATTGTATACCAGTTAAATGTAAAAAACCAGATGCTTCTAAGCCACCTACAATCGCAAACAAGCCAGCAAAAAATATGAGTACTGACCAAAGAACTTCCCCAAATAATTCACTGGGAGATGGATTGATTAAGACTAAAGCAAGCCCCACACCTATTAGTGCCACATAAGCTGGATATAAATGCAAATAGTGATGGACAAAAAACAGTATTACTACAAGAGCCATCACTAATAAAATTTTATTTAAACGTTCTGGTTGTTTAATGGCTTTAGTTTCATCCAGATTTAAATTAAAACCTTGTTTATTAGTGCTGCCAAGATATTCTCGAAACATAAATGCCAACATCACCATACAAATTATCCATACTACACTGATTATTGGACCCATATGTATCAAAAATGTCATAAAATCAATGTTGGCTTGACTACCAATCATCAAGTTTGGGGGATCACCAATAAGGGTGGCAATTCCACCAATATTAGACATGATGGCTTCTGACATTAGATAAGGCAAGGGGTTCAACTTCAGCATACGGCACATCAGCACAGTCAAAGGTGCAAAAATAATGACAGTGGTCACATTGTCTAATAACATACTGATTAAACTAACTGCGAGGCTTAAATAAACCAGTAACCGCAGCGGGCTACCTTTAGCCATTTTACCAATGATGATAGCCATATATTCAAAACCACCAGTGGGTTTGATTAAAGTGATTAACATCATCATACCCATAAGTAACAATAAGGTATTGCCATCTATAGATTGAATAGCTTGTTCTTGTGTGTAAAAACCTAACAACATACCAGCACCAACCATAGATACAGCTCCTATAATAGCTGCATTAGTCCGGTGTATGGTTTCTCTAAAAATTAGAGTATAAGTAACTATTACAATAATAAGGGCGATCCACATATCGCCGGTCATAGTTTCATTCATTATCCTTCACCTGTTTTAAAATTTTTTTTGCCAGCCCTAGCATTGTAACTACACCTAAATACTTACCCTCATCAACAACAAAAATATAATTACTCTGATAATGGCGAATAAGTGCCAGCGCCTTGAGTAGAGGCGAAGTGGAGCTAATTGTTGGCAGAGTGGCAATTACAAAAGAATCTACTGATTTTTGCATTAACTGAGTTAATTTATCTACCGGGGTTCCCAAATGCGTTAAAGAATCACCTAATAAATAAGCATTTTTGAGAATATCATCAGGTAAGCAACCGCTAGATAACACATGTTTTAATGATATTCTTCCACAAATTTCGTTGTTTTCATTACAAAAAGGAATTCCCGGCACATTTAGTGAAATCATATCTGCAAATACTTCTCCAACTTTCATACCATATCTAGCTACTGGTGTGGAAATTATAATATCGCATTGATTAATATTAGGACAGAGTATAGTGTTAGAATTTTGTGTTTCTGTATTCATAATTAATATTCTCTTTGGAAATATGATATAAAGAATGATGATCATCAATCATTATGCCACTCTTCTAGCAGAGTAGAGTGTAATACATAATATCTTATTATTAATAATGAAAATTATCATTTGATTTTATATCAGATAATTTTCAGGATGTTGAAAATACGACACATTTTATATTATAATCATTTAAACAAATTCTATTATGCCAACAATTTCAGAACAAGACTTTATCCAAAGCATTGCCGATGCTTTTCAATTTATTTCTTATTATCATCCAGTTGATTACATCAAAGCCTTGGCTGCCGCTTATGATCGTGAACAATCAGTGGCTGCTAAAGATGCAATCGCACAAATTTTAGTTAATTCGCGTATGTGTGCTGAAAGTCATCGCCCAATTTGCCAAGATACCGGTATTGCCGTGGTATTTCTTAAAATTGGCATGAATGTACGTTGGAATACTAATAACAGTATTGCAGATATGGTAAATGAAGGGGTGCGACAAGCTTATAATAATCAAGATAATAAATTACGCGCTTCAATTGTCAGCGATCCAATCGGAACTCGTCGCAATACCAAAGATAATACACCCGCAGTAATTCACACTGAACTAGTTGCCGGTGACACTGTAGAAGTCACAGTTGCAGCTAAAGGTGGTGGCTCTGAAAACAAATCAAAATTTACTATCTTAAATCCAAGTGGTAATATAGTTGAATGGGTATTAAAAACAGTGCCTCAAATGGGTGCTGGTTGGTGTCCTCCCGGTATCTTAGGAATCGGCATTGGTGGTACCGCAGAAAAAGCCATGTTATTAGCCAAACAATCACTAATGCAAGCGATTGATATTCAAGAATTACAAGCACGAGGAGCATCAAATAAACTTGAAGAATTGCGCTTAGAATTATATGAAAAAGTCAATGCTTTAGGCATAGGAGCGCAAGGATTAGGCGGACTAACAACAGTCTTAGATGTAAAAATACTAGACTATCCAACTCATGCCGCCTCCTTACCAGTAGCAATGATACCCAACTGTGCTGCCACTCGTCATGCACACTTTACACTTGACGGCACTGGTCCAGCAAATTTAAACCCACCAAACTTAGAAGATTGGCCATCAGTAACATGGGAAGCAGGAGCAACAACACGACGAGTCAATCTTGATACAATCACAGCAGAACAAATTGCTGAATGGCAACCCGGAGAAAGCTTATTATTAACAGGAAAAATAATCACTGGGCGCGATGCAGCTCATAAACGTATTGCAGATTTACTAGCCGCAGGCAAACCACTACCAGCAGGAGTAAATTTTAAAAATAGTTTTATCTATTACGTAGGCCCAGTAGATCCAGTAGCTAATGAAATAGTTGGACCAGCAGGACCGACCACAGCAACACGCATGGATAAATTTACAGAAATGATGTTAGCAAAAACTGGCATTATAGGCATGATAGGAAAAGCCGAACGTGGTCCCGAAGCCATAAAAGCCATCAAAAAACATAAAGCAATATATTTAATGGCGGTAGGCGGAGCGGCATATTTAGTATCCAAAGCCATACGTTCAGCGCGAATAGTAGCCTTTGCCGACTTAGGAATGGAAGCAATCCATGAATTTGAAGTAAAAGACATGCCAGTAACAGTAGCAGTAGATGTAACTGGCAAATCAGTGCATCAAATAGGACCAGCCAGTTATAATAAGATTAGTTATCAAAAAAGATGAAAAAATTACCAATAGGTGCATCAACCTTAACTTCAATCAAATCTGAAAATTGTTACTATGTTGACAAAACTCATTTTGTTAAACAACTGGTTGACAATGGCAGATATTATTTTTTATCTCGCCCGAGACGCTTTGGCAAAAGTTTGTTTCTTGATACCTTAAAACAAGCCTTTTTAGCTGAGAAAAAATATTTTCAAGGGCGATTTTTGGAACCTTTGTGGGATTGGAATGTAAAATATCCCGTCATTCATATAAGTTTTGGTGCTGGAGTTCTTGAATCTCCAGAGCAATTAAATGAAGTCTTAAGCTACAATTTGGATCATCTATTTGAAAGTTATCAGATAGAAAATAAATACAGCTTACCCAATATAAGATTTCAAGAACTAATCCGAAAACTTTACCAAAAATATCAACAACAAGTAGTAATTCTAATTGATGAATACGATAAACCAATTCTTGACAATATCACCGACACTCCCCTTGCCATAAAAATGAGAGAAGGTTTAAAAAATTTCTACTCAGTCATCAAGGATTGTGATCAATGGCTGAAATTTGTTTTTCTGACTGGAGTGAGTAAATTTTCCAAAGTTAGCCTGTTTAGTGGATTGAATAATTTAAAAGACATTACTTTGGATAGTCGTTATGCTTGTTTGTGTGGTTATACATCTGAAGAACTGCAAACAACTTTTCAAGATAGACTGGAAGAGGTTGATTTGTCTCTGCTTAAACGCTGGTATAATGGCTATAATTTTTTGGGAGAACCTGTTTATAATCCCTATGATGTGTTGCTTTATTTAGATAGTATGCAATTTCAAAATTATTGGTTTGAAACTGCCACGCCTTCATTTTTATTAAAACTTATTAAAAATCAACAATATTTTCTACCTAATTTAGAAAATGTTAAAAGCACCGAAACCCTGTTAAGCAGTTTTGATATAGATAGAATTGAATTAGAAACCTTGTTATTTCAAACTGGTTATCTAACCATTACTGGACAAAAACAAGTTGGAGTTAGGCAAGTGTTTAAACTTTCTTATCCTAATTTAGAAGTCCAAATGAGTTTGACAGATTATATCCTACATGATTTAACTACAACAGATCTTACTACTCAAGAAAATAACAAAATTGCTTTATATGAATCACTAGAAGCGGCAGATTTTGAAACTTTAGAAAAAACATTTCATGCCTTATTTGCCTCGATTCCATATAATTGGTATGTAAACAATCCCATGAATGACTATGAAGGTTATTATGCCTCAGTGTTTTATTGTTACTTAGCGGCATTAGGTGTGGAATTAATAGGGGAAGATACTACTAATCGTGGCAGAATAGATTTAACTCTCAAATTAGATGACAAAGTTTATATTATAGAATTTAAATTAGCTGATAACTCAAACCAAAATAGTGCCTTACAACAAATAAAACAACAACGCTACTTTGAAAAATATCAAGATAGTGCTGCTACTATTTATTTGATTGGTGTTGAATTTGATACAGAGGCTAAGAATATTAGTCGGTTTGATTGGGAATTGGTTAGTTAATTTTTGAATCCTTGCTAAGAAAAATAAAAACTACAGGGATTGCATATAAGCATGGATTTGTTAATTTGCTTTATTCATTTATCCTGATAAAATGTCTCTGAAAACTTAATAATTGAGATTCATATGAAAATTTCAAATCAGGAACAATAAAATTCCTGATAACTGATAACTGTTTATATGTAATCCATGTAGATTTTGTGATATAATTTATATCAATCAGACGCTACGCTAAATAACAGTTCTAACATTGAGACCAAAATATGAATTTCCAACTCGAAATAGAGAAAGCCAATGCAGCCGAAGATCGCTATACACAATATAATGATATACAAGGTTTAAATGATGCCATTGAAATATGGAAAGAGATTTTAAATCATCCTGAGTTTGATAGTATTGACAATGATTCACGTTTGGGGCTACTTCATAATAGTGCTATTACATATAATAATCGTTATAAAGTGATAGGTAACTTGGCGGATTTAGATAAGTATATTTCATTAAAGCAAAAAGCCTTAGAGTTGACCCCCGAGACTGATTTGCCAAAAATACTCCAAAATCTTGCTGATGGTTTCAGAGACCACTACAGTAACAGCAAGAAACTGGCAGACTTGGAAAAGATCATCTGTTATTGTAAACAAGCAGTTAAGCATACCCCAAAGGATTCGCCAGAGTTGTCAAGGAGGTTCAACAATCTAGCAGTAGGATTCAAAGAATATTACTCTCACAGCCACGACCCAGAAGGCTTGGAAAACTGCATATTGTCTTGGCAAAATGCGGTGGAACAGGCTTCCAATAATTCCTCTGAGCTGCCAAATATGCTCAACAATCTAGCTAATCGTCTCAATGAACGCTATCATCGCTATGGAAAACGGGAAGACTTGGAAAACTGCATATCATATTTAGAAAAGGCGGTGAAACTGGCTTCTGATAATCATTTATCTGAGTTACAGCTAAGCTTGCATAACAATCTGGCTACTTTTAAAGACCGCAACAATAGCAACCACAAAGAATACTTGGAAAAAAGCATTTCTAACTTGCAATCGCTTGTGAAACATACCCCCAATGATTCGCCTGATTTGCCAAATAGACTTAACAATCTGGCTCTTGCATTCAAAGATAGCTACAATCACAGCCGCGATCAGAAGGACTTGGAAGAGAGCATTTTGTATTTACAAAATGCAGAAACGCTGACACCAGAAAATTCACGTGAGCGACCAAGTTTGCTTAACAATTTGGCTAATGGACTCCGTGACTACTACAAGATTAGCGGCAATCTGGTAGATTTAGAAGAAAGTATCGCGTATTCGCAACAGGCAATAAAGTTAATCCCAGATAATTCGTCTTATCTACCTAGTTTGCTGAATACTCTGGCTAACGGACTTCGTAAACGCTATGACACTAGTGGCAAACGAGCAGATTTAGAACAAGGCAAACAAGCCTATGAAACAGCAGCACAAAAAGGATTGGAAATTGCACTTGAAGCTGGATTAACAAGTGCTAAAAACTGGCTACAATGGGCTTTTGAACGTAAATCATGGCAGGAAGTTACAGAAGCCTATTCCTATGCTTATAAATCGGGTACACGCCTTGTACAAACCCAATTGTTACGTCAACATCAAGAATCATGGTTAAAAGATATTCAAGGTTTAGCTGCTAAAGCCGCTTATGCCTATGCAAAGACAGAACAATTTGAATTAGCCGCAGTGACGTTGGAACGTGGTTTAGCACAATTATTGAGTGAAACTTTAGCGCGTGAACGGGCTGATTTAGAAAACTTAAAGTCTCAGCGGCAAGATTTATATCAGGCTTATAAAGACGCGATTGCCGCTTGGCAAAAAGCACAAAGTTTAACAAATAGAGAACAATTACAATTAGCTCGTAAAAAATTAGATGCAAGCATTGCCGCTATTCGTGAAATAGATGGCTATGAAGATTTTTTAACAGAACCAGAATTTAAAGACATTGCCATAGCTGCTAAAAATACCATGCTTATTTATCTGCTCACCACTGATGAAGGTGGATTGGCTTTGATTGTTTCTGATAACAATCTTAAACCAGTTTGGCTACCGGAATTTGAGAACTTCAACAAGCTTATAACTATCTACTTAACATCTTATAAAAGATGGCATTATGCAGAAAATAAAAACGATAAAAAATCGTTTGAAGAAAAATGGCTTAAATTCCTAGAAGAAATCACACAATGGTTATGGTCAAGCATTATGGAACCCGTAATTGAGGCTTTACCAAAAGATGCTTACTGTACTTTTATTCCAACTGGTTTATTAAACTTATTACCACTTCATGCAGCTTGGAAAGTTGATGAGACCAAACCAACTGGTAAATATTATGCCTTAGATGCTTTAACTATTGCCTATGTGCCTAATGCTCGTAGTTTATATGCAGCTCAACAAATAGCAGCACAAATCAGCCCAGATAATTTATTAGCGATTCAAGAGCCTTTGCCAGTCTCCGCTAACCGATTACCTAATACCAAACCTGAAGTTAAAACCGTTATTTCTCATTTTCCACAACATGAAGTATTAAAAGAGAAAAAGGCAACACGCGCTGCTATTATAGAAGCTTTACCAAACTATAATGTCTTACATTTTTCTGGTCATGGTTTTGCAAACTTGGAAAATCCAGCACAAAGCGGCTTAGTCATGGCAAATAATGAGGCATTAACGGTAGCAGATTTGCTAAAATTACGCCTCAAGGGCATACGATTAGTAACATTATCAGCTTGTGAAACTGGTTTAGCTGGGTTAGATTTACCTGATGAAGTGGTAAACTTACCAACCGGGCTATTACAAGCCGGAGTAGCAGGTGTTGCCGCATCCCTTTGGACAGTTGCAGATTTAAGCACAATGATGTTAATATCATACTTTTATGATTTATGGCGTATCGAAAAATTAGAACCGGTACAAGCCTTACGACAAGCACAGATTTGGATGCGTGATACCACCGATGCTGAAAAACTCAAATATTTTAAAGACGTTCGCGCTGGTAAACAAACAGTCAGAATGGCAAAAGCAACTGCAACTCATTTGCAGCTCCACATGTCAAATTCAGACAAACGGACATATCAACATCCATTTCATTGGGCAGCGTTTGGGTTTGTTGGAATATAACCATCAGACCTGACAGGTTTTTAAAACCTGTCAGGTCTAAAATTATATTGGAGTATAAAACATGACAATAACAGAATTTAGTAAATTAACTCTATGCGTACTATCCGTTGGAACTTAGAAAAGAATAAAATATTAAAACAACAACGAGGTATATACTTTGATGATGTACTAATAGCTATTGAAGATCACCCAAACAAAGAGCAATATCCACATCAAAGAATTTTTATAGTCAATATTCAAGGATATATCCATATTGTTCCGTTTGTGGAAGATAAGCAAGGAATTTTTTTAAAAACGGTATTCCCTAGTAGAACTTATCACAAGAAATATAAACACCTTATTTCATAAGAGATCACAAATATGACATACACAGATGATGAAAAAGAACTTTTAGCCGCTTTAGATCGCGGTGAATTTGAACCTGAATTAGATCAAGAAACTACTATCAATGCTATTAAGCAAATGGCGTTAAATACTACACAAAAACAGAAAACAGTTACTGTAAGTCTGCTTGAAAATGATATTTCTAGGCTTAAAGCAGAAGCTGTAAGTCTCGGTATGCCATATCAGATACTTATGAGTTCGGTTATTCATCAGTATCTTGATAGAAAGCTATAAACTAATTTTTGGAGTATAAAACATGACAAAAACAGAAGAAATTTTATCAAAAGCTCGTAATTATCGTACTGATAATGAAGAATTAGAGCAACAATTAGAACAAAAACTAGAACAAGCAGATGCTCTAGCGGCGGATATTTCAGATTTATTGGAAGATACTGATTTTATGGATCAGCCGCAACAAAAACAAGCAGAGGCAACTAGAGGATATAATCCTCTACTAGGCAAAATGATTCAAGTACCTATAGGCATTAAAGTCTATAAATGCCCAAAATGCGACTATATTTGGCTACAAAATCGAGCTGGGGAAACTCCACCAGAATGTTCTGAACATAACCAACCACTACAACTCACTGACGAAATATAATGGCACCAGATTTAAGTGAAAATTCGATGAATAGTCCGATAGATAAAGGAATAACAATCCTAATAAAATCGGGCGTACTATTTTGGTTAGGTGGATTAATAGCGTGGTTATATCATCATGGCTATGGTCCGATAGATTTAATTGAATTGATCAACAGCACTAGCAAATCAGTATTAATAGTAACGATATTATCAATAATAATAATCATAGCAATAATATCAAGTATCCTAAGTCGTTTTGACACAGTAATAATCAGAATATTAGAAGGCTATTATTTGCCGAAATGGATAATCAAATGGCAAAATAAAATAATTGAACGAAAACAGCAACGTTTTCAAGAACTAGCTCAAAAAAATTACAAAGGACTTCCACCACTAAGCCGCTCCGAATTCGCAGAATATGCCGACTTAGATTGGCAACTAATGTACATACCCAAACTGGAACAACGCTTACCAACAAGATTAGGCAACCTACTACGAGCAATAGAATCACGCCCCGGAGAAAAATATGGACTAAACATATTCATATGTTGGCCCCGCTTGTGGCTAATTTTACCAGAAAGCGTAAAAACCGAACTGACAACAGCACGAGCCAATTTAGAAGCAACAGCTAGAATTTGGCTATGGGGATTATTATTTTTAGTATGGACTATATACAGTTACTGGGCAATAGCGATAAGTATAATAACGATTATATTAGCATACCGTTGGATGCTACAAGCAGCGGCAACTTATGGACAACTAATAGAATCCAGTTTTGACTTATATCGCCACGAATTATACAAACAACTACGTTGGAAACTACCAAGCAACGCGGCAGAAGAAAAACAACAAGGAAAAGATTTAACATCCTATCTCTGGCGTGGTTCCGAGGATGACAAATTGAAATTAATATAGGAGTAAACAAAAATGCACCCAATTACAATTATAGGCACAGGTTTAGCCGGCTATGCCGTTGCGCGTGAATTACGCAAAATTGATAAGGATTCCCCATTAAAATTAATCACTAATGATGATGGCAATTTTTATTCTAAACCAATGTTATCTAATGCTTTTGCTAAAAACAAATCTGCTGAAGCCTTAATAACAACTCCAGTAGCTAAAATGGCTGAGCAATTAAATGCTGAAATTTTAACCCACACTCAAGTCACAGATATAGAAAGTTTAAATTATAGTAAATTGGTATTAGCTTTAGGAGCGAAGCCAATACCCTTATCAGATAAAATTATTTCTGTTAATGACTTAATAGATTATGCTAATTTTCGCACAGCCTTAAAAGATGCCAAAACAGTAGCAATTATAGGTGCTGGATTAATCGGTTGTGAATTTGCCAATGATTTACAACAATATGGTAATTTTCAAGTTAGTTTAATTGATCCAATTTCACATCCATTAGGAAACTTAGTACCACCAGAAGTAGGGCAATGCTTAAAAACAGCATTAGAAAATATAGGGGTTAAATTTTATCTTGAACAGGCAATTAAACACATAGATAGTGGCTATAAATTAACACTTACAGATAATACAGAATTAGAGGCTGATGTAGTATTATCAGCCATCGGTTTACGCCCACGTATAGACTTAGCCGCTAACTTAGCAGTTAAACAAGGCATTGTAGTAGATAAATATTTAAAAACCAGTGCTGATAACATATACGCGCTAGGTGATTGCGCAGAAGTTGAAGGTATATTCTTACCATATGTTATGCCATTAATGAATTCTGCTCGTGCATTAGCAAAAACCCTAACCGGGCAAACAACAGCAGTAAAATATCCAGCCATGCCAGTAGTAGTAAAAACACCCGCATATCCAATTGTAGTTGCATCACCAGCGGCAGGAATTAAAGGAAAATGGAACATTGAAGCCGACAAAGAAAATATTAAGGCTTTATTTTATACAGAACAGCAACAATTAATGGGCTTTGTACTTACAGGTACTAAAGTTGCTGAAAAAGCCGCTTTAGCTAAACAAGTACCTTTTTTATTATAAATAGGAATTTATATGTCTCAAAACAATAAAAAATATAAATGTACAGTCTGTGATTTGATTTATGATGAAGCTCAAGGCTGGCCAGATGACGGCATAGCAGCAGGCACAGCATGGAAAGATGTACCAGAAGATTGGGTATGCCCAGACTGTGGTGTAAGCAAATCTGATTTTAAAATGGAAGAAATTTAAATAAACCTGACAGGTTTTAAAAACCTGTCAGGTTTTTTTTCGGAAACTAATTAAATTTATACTTATCTGTCATACCACGTAATACAATATCCGAATAACCAACAATACCAATTACCTCATTATCTTCAATGACTGGAACACGTAATACCTTAAACTGATCAAAGAAACGCGCACAATAGCGAATATCCATATCTGGTCTTACACTTAAAGCAGGTTTCACCATAATTTCATAAACATTAACTCGTTCAGGAGCGCGATCTTTTGCCAAAATATTACGAGCAATATCCTTAAAAAATAACATGCCAAATTCATCATTTTCATGACGCTTATTTACTACTAAAGCTCTGACTTCTGGATATTGCATATTATGCAAAGCATCAGCAACAGTAGTGATACCATCAACGCGATCAAATTTAGTTTTCATAACATCGCGCACTCGTATCAATTTAATCTCACTCATAATTGTTCCTCTATTACTGCTGTCAACTCTTTAACTTGATGAGATACACCCACTGCATCTTCAACATCAATTTGAAACGCAATGCCAGCTCCCATATCTTCTTCAAAACCAGCTACATCAGCGATTTTTTCTAAAATAGTGCGAGATAAATGTTCTTCAACGACTAATAATAAAACATCGCGTTGATTTTCTAAAGTTAAACCAAAAAAAGTTTTAGAAGGCGCACAACCTTCTCCTCTGGCATGATTTATAACTGTTGCACCTGTGGCACCAGCTTTACGAGCAGCAGCAAGCACTCTAGTAGTAGTATCATCATTGACAAACGCAATAATTAATTTAAAATGCACAATGAATTCCTATATTGTAGTTTCAAAGACATCACCATCGCCTTTAAGCTTAATAGTTTTTAAATCTGAAAACACGAGATAATTTCCACCTCTATTATGTTGTTTACTCCATTCACGAAAGTCAGCATTTCTAACTTTGCTGCCTCTAAAAAAATTTTTACCACCATAATTATTATTCATATTCCAATAACCTAAGTGTTGAGAACCTTTAAAATCAAAAGAATCGCGACTATAAATACCTAGTTCTTGAATAAAAATTGCATGTCCAGTTGCTATTGGTTTCACAACACCTTTGATCGCAATTCTTAAAGTTAATCTACCAAGTGATGCAAAAAGATCATCAGTAGGATCCCAGATACTACCAACAGTTCTATATTGTATATAATCATCATTGATTAATGGTACAGGTTTAGTAAAATCTCCAAACTCAGTTTCAGTATCAGTTAATTTGCCCTGTTGTTGTAACATTTTAACTACAACTATTTGGGCTTTATCATTTAGCCAAATTTTTTGTGATAACATTTGTTCATAAACGCGCCTAACTCGTCGGAATTGTAAAACCCAATCATCCATTTTAACCGTAGTGGTATCAGGAGGTATATTATCATTAGCAGGGTTATTAAACCATTGTTCCAACAAATTGGCAGCAATTACCCAATCATTAACTCGCATAACATGCGGTATTTGGGTAATATCAACAGAAGTTCTTGGTCTTATAAACATATAATTTAAAGATTAAAATAATAACAAAAGGATATATGATTACATTAATAATAATTGCAATATTGATTGCACTTTTTTGGTGGATAAAGCGTATAATATTACGGGCAAATAAAACCAATTGGCATGTAACATGGTTAAATTATGTAGAAGGATTAAATCAATTATTTTGTAAGTATTATCATCGCTTACAATATTCTAAACCGATTGATTTACCCAAAAATGGACCAGCAATCCTAGTATCTAACCATCTATCAGGTATAGATGGTTTTTTATTGATTGCCGCTACTCGTCGCCCAATACGTTTTTTAATTGCTCGTGAAGAATATGAGCGTTTTGGTTTACAATGGTTATTTCGTGCAGTTGGTTGTATTCCAGTGGATCGTAGTCGTCATGCTGAAATTGCTTTACGTGTAGCTTTGCGAGCTTTAGAAGCCGGTGAAGTCCTTGCAATATTTCCACAATCGACTTTTGTATTGCCGGGTGAATCACGTAGATTAAAACGTGGTAGTATATGGCTAGCAAAACAAATGAATTGTCCAGTTTATCCTGTTCATTTATCAGGTATTAAAGGAGCTGGGCATGTGGTACGTGGTGTTTTCTGGCGTAGTAAGGCAAAAATAGTGACATATCCACCACTTAATTTAGATGATGAAAATCATTTGCAACATTTACAATCTTTATTAGAAGGATAAATTTATGAAAATAAAATCTATTGTTATTACAATATTTCTGTGTTTTAGTATCAATACTGCATTTGCAGGAGATAATTTTAATATATGGTTATCAAAATATAAGATTTATGCCCAGAAAAAAGGCATTTCTCGTCGTACAATTGAAGCTGCTTTTGCTGGTGTAACACCTGATCCTGAAGTTTTAAAGAAAAATGCTAGACAATCTGAATTTGTCAAACCTTTATCAGACTATTTAGATCGAGCAGTTTCTAAAACTAGAATTTCTAATGGTAAGAAACGATATAAGCAATATTCTAGTTTATTAAAGCGTATTTCCAGAAGATATGGTGTACCCGGTAAATATCTGATTGCTATTTGGGGCATGGAGACGAATTATGGTAGCTATTTTGGTAAAATGAATGTGATTCGTTCTTTAGCAACATTTGCTTATACTGGGCGTAGAAAGAAATTTGGACGCTCTCAATTAATGGCAGCATTACGTATTTTAGATCGAGGGGATATATCAGTTGATCAAATGCAAGGTTCATGGGCAGGCGCGATGGGAAATACCCAATTTATTCCTACCACTTATGAAGCTTATGCTGTTGATTTTGATGGTGATGGTCGTCGTGATTTGTGGAATAGTATTCCAGATGCTTTAGCATCAACTGCTAATTATTTATCTAAAAATGGCTGGAAACGTTATAGAAAATGGGGAATGGAAGTTAAATTACCTCATGATATTAGATCAATAAGTGGTAGAAAACCTTTATACACTTGGGGTAATTTAGGTGTGACAACGGCTCATAATTCAGATTTACCAAAATCATATTATACAGCATCCTTATTATTACCAGTAGGTTATAAAGGTCCAGCCTTTTTAGTGCAAAAAAACTTTAAAGTTATAAAAAGATACAACAATGCAGATAGTTATGCTTTAGGAGTGGCTTATTTAGGAGATCAAATTGCAGGTGGTAGTGGAATTATAGCAAGCTGGCCCAAAGGAGATCGTCCATTATATTCTCGTGAGAAAAAAGAAGTGCAAAGATTACTAACATCAAAAGGATTTAATACCTATGGTGTTGATGGAATGCTTGGACCAAATAGTAAACGTGCTATTCGCGCCTATCAAAGAAAAATGGGAGAACGTCCTGACGGATATGCAGGACTTGAGTTATTAAAACGTTTAAAAGGAAGATTCTAATGCTAAAGACCTGACAGGTTTTTAAAACCTGTCAGGTCTGATAGTTTTTAAACACTCAGTTAATGACTTAGCTAAACCATTTAATAATTCAAAATATGACCCATTACCTAATGGGTCTAATATGCCATGTTTAACTGAAGTATCTTCAGTGAGAATTCTGATTAATGGTGACTGAAACTGAGGTTCACTAAAAATACAGCGGATATTTTGGCGTTTTATCTGCCTACGTAATTTATATACACGTCTCACACTTAGACGAGCTTCTGGTGATAATTTAATACTTGCTACAGCGGCTAATTTATAATGATGTTCAAAATATTTATAAGCATCGTGAAAAACTAAATATGGTAAATCTTGTATTGGAGCTAATTTTAGTTTTAATTGTTGATCTAATGCTTTAATTTTTATAACTAAATTATTAGCATTGTTTACATAAGTCTGAGCATGAACTGAATCAATCTTAGCTAAACTAGCGGCTATTGCTTGTACCATGACTTGTGCATTATTTGGATCAAGCCAAATATGTGGATCAGTATTTAATAACTTCAAATTTGGCAAATCAATTAGCTGTATTTTAGGAACCTTAATAGTTCTTAAACTCTTTTCTAAAAAACTTTCTATATTTGAACTAACCCATATAATTAAATTAGCGGCATGTAACCGCCGTACTTTCGATGGTCTTAAATTATAAGTATGTGGAGATTCACCGGGTTTTAATAATAAATATGGCTTAGCAACTCCCTTCATGACTTCTGTCACCAGACTATGAATAGGTGCTATAGTTACAACTACCTTTGGTTCATTAGCTTGTGCATTAAAAGCTAATATAGTTAATATCGTAATATATTTTAATTTTTTTATCATTCTCATTATTTGTTTATTGAATATCTGTAAAAACTTCGGGGTGTTGTTCTGCCACTCTTAAAAGAGATTTAGAAGGTCCTTTTGGGGATCGTCTTCCTTGTTCCCAATCTTGTATTGTTCTTACACTAACACCCATTAAGCTTGCAAAAGCTGATTGGGATAATTGTAATTTCTTACGAATTACATGTGCTGGTGAAGGGTCATTCAATGTTTTTACTTTTAGTTGAATTTCTCCTTTTTTATATTTTTTTATTTCTTTTATCCCTTCAAGTATCTCAATACCTATATCACGATTAGCCATTTTCAATTTCCTGTACTATTTGTTTCAGAATATGCCCTGCTATGGATTCTTTTTCATTTTTTGCGTATAAAGTAAGCATCCATGTTTCATCTGTATTATTTTTCCAATAGCCCAACGAACTTTTCTAACTCCACCACTTCCCCTAATTATACCAGCGTTAGGGTGTTCCATAAGATATACTTGTAATGCCTGATATTCATCATCGGATAGATAATCAGGCAAAATTTTAGTGAATAATAACGTTTCTATAAATACCATACGATTATTATACTGCATTGCCGTATATGTGTCAATAAAATAGATCGGTTATTTTACACTAATCAATTCCATAACAAATGGATCTGTATCCAACAGTTTAAATTTCGCTGAATATAAGTTAGAGTTGCTAGTGGTTTTAATGCAAAGAATTTTTATTTCTTTTGTATTCGCTGCTTTATAAACCACTTCACATCCTCTTGCTGTTAGGTTTATTGTTGCTTTTTCCTTTTCTTCAAGTTTGAATTCAATATCTTTGCTTTTATTATTGTTTGATAAACAATCTTTTTCTGTAAAACATTGGTCTAAATGTAAGTTGTCGCATTTATTTTTGTCGGTTAAATGAATAATTGCAATATCTGTTTCTAAACTATCTAGTTTGTTTGCTTTAATTGTATCTTCTGTAATCGAAAATACATAGTCATCCATAAAAATAGAACGTTTTACATAAGTATTTGATTGTGTCCACCGATTATAACAATATTTAGCAAAAACCCATAGCTTGATCAGGTAAAGCATGATGACCGGGTGGACGGGTACAACAAAAAGCTGCATCATATTACTAAATATGTTGCTAAAATCACTGCACCAGCAGCCCGTAAAGCTGCTTGAGGAGTTTTAGGAGTAATTAAAATGTCGGGATCGAGATAATCATTTTCATCTTTTGAAAATAAAGTACATTATTAATCTATTTTATGTCGTGTACGCGAGCAAGTTCTGAGATTGTTGCTAAGGGTGCTTCGTGATGATTTAATAAATAAAATAAGTTAGAAGTTTTAAGTTGCTCTTCTATTGCACTGATTCTTAGTGGACTTTCTGGATGTGTTGCACCCATATCATGGGCTATGCAGTCATTATGGTAAATATAGGCTAAACTCATTATTTATTCTCCTTATTAAATTAAAACCATAGTTTAGAGTAGCAATGCCCCATTTTTCATCAAATGTTTTTTGATAAAATTGAGTAAAAATTTGCCAATGAAATTGGCAATCATGACGAGTTAATAAATTTTTTTCATACATTGACATTGCCGCTATTAATTGTTGATCATCATCATATATGGCGATATTAATATTTAAATACAGTTCCGGGTTTCAATCCAAATACTGTATCTAAATTAAATTGACGAATCAAATTATCGACAACATTTTGCCCATGCTCACCCTGAATTTCGGCTAAAATCAGACGTACAGCATTACGATTATAACCGCCACCTAAATCAACTTGTATAGTTAATAGTTATCTTGCTTTTTGTAATGTTTTAATGGCAATGCGTAACATCACTTAGTAAATTATACCAGAACCAAGCACGCTATGTTATGGTATAATTTATAAAAAATGAAGGATTTGAACTATATATAAGCAAATGATACTATTGTGTAATTTACGATTTTTAGGGTTTAATGAAGATTTTACTTGATAAGTGTGCTTGAAATGAGTATACTTTGTCTTTCTATATTTTTTAAAGAGATATTAATATGAAATTACCATTTATCTTAAGTCTTGTAACATGTTATCTTCTCATAGGATTCTCTGGAAACGTGAGTGCTAAAAATAAACTAAAAATTATCTACAAAGGTAATGCTACATCAGGAGCTAAAATATTTAAGCAAAAGTGCAGTCGGTGCCATACTGTAGAGAAACATGGAAAACACAAAATGGGCCCTAATCTAAATGGTCTAATTGGAAAGAAAATTGGCACAACACCAAATTTTGCTTATACTGATAGTATGCGGAAAAAAGGAATCAATTGGGATGAACATTCGTTGTGGGTATTTCTAGAAAATCCAGCAAAATATGTTCCTGGAAATAATATGGTTTTTGCAGGTATTAAGAAAAAGCAAGAACGTGCTGACCTTATTAAATATTTAAAAGAAGCCACTAAGGATCAGTAATTCTCGGTATCTAATTATTAATTATAATGCTTTAAATAAACATAATGATGTAATTAGTGGAATTGATAAACTAGCGGCTGCTTATAAATCATCAGTTAGTGAAATTTTCACTAACTGATGATTTATAAAATACGTAAATACCATCACATAAATTTGTCTTTTTATCCAACCTAAAGCAATTTATCAATTTGTTTCTCCAACACTTAGCAATTCCATAACAAATGGATCTGTATCCAACAGTTTAAATTTCGCTGAATATAAGTTAGAGTTGCTAGTGGTTTTAATGCAAGGAATTTTTATTTCTTTTGTATTCGCTGCTTTATAAACCACTTCACATCCTCTTGCTGTTAGGTTTATTGTTGCTTTTTCATTTTCTTCAAGTTTGAATTCAATATCTTTGCTTTTATTAGATAGTATTGCTTGATATTGGGTATCATTTATATGAACACATGGAATCTTTAATTGTTGGTCATTGTAATTAGCTGTGCAAAGCTTGGGATTTGATGTACGTAGTAGTTTGTATGACGCTAAGCGGCAACTTTCATCTTGCCAGATTCCATTGTTTGATAAGCAATCTTTTTCTGTAAAGCATTGGTCTAAATGTAAGTTGTCGCATTTATTTTTGTCGGTTAAATGGATAATTGCAATATCTGTTTCTAAACTATCTAGTTTGTTTGCTTTAATAGTATCTTCTGTAATCGAAAATACATAGTCATCCATAAAAATAGAACGTTTTACATAAGTATTTGATTGTGTCCACCAATTATAACAATATCCTTGGTATTTGTTGCGGGTTTCGGGGGCTACATGAGGCACTGTTCTAACTAATTCAAAGCCAGTTTCAGCGTCTATCTTATAAACTAATAAGCCAGCAAATGTCATTATATCATGCTGCTCAGCTTTTTCACAAATATTCATTGGAAGTGCAAGTAATTTCTTGGAACGGAAATAGTTGAAAGCTAAATGATTTGTTGCCGCTTCAGAACTAGAACCGCGTGAACCAATTATTTCTTTATGAACTAAACTAGGTTTATTCATATTTGAAATATCGAAAATTTGCAACATAATACCTTGAAACAATGCAAAAGCGCCTTTGTCTATTGCATCATAGCCAATTGTAAGCAAGTGCTTATCATCAAGTGGGTGCATATAGGTTGAAAAGCCGGGAATTTTTAATTCTCCTGCAATTTCTGGTTGCTTAGGATTAGATAAGTCTAATACAAATAAGGGATCAGTTTTTTTGAAAGTAACAATATAGCCTTTATCACCAATAAATCGTGCTGAACGTATATCCTCTGTAGGCGCAATATTATCAATAATTCCAACATTAACTAGTTTATTATCTAGTTGTTCTAAAATAGAAATAGTGCTATGTGTATCAGGATTTGGCAAATGCCCAGTAGTTGTTGCAATACGGAAAAAACCTTTATATTCATCCATTGAAAACTGATTCAGCACTCGCCCTTTTACTGTGCCGCTACCACTATATTTAATAGTTGGTAAAGCAAATTTATTAATTTCCGTGGTTGTATCAAACCTAGAAGCAATATATAATGCAGAATTAGAGGCGTAAACTGCGCCTGATTTACCATAAATAGTTGTAGCATTTAGTTGAGTATCGGTATTTATATCTGTGGATAAAATTGATAAGAAGCTATTACCTTGTTCACCAACATAAAAATTATCGCATTGTTCAAATGGAGTTTTATTAAGAGAATCTTTAACTGTAGGTAAAAAATCTTCTATTTCTGTTGATTCAATTAATGCTTTATTTTTAGCTTTTAATTCATCGAAAATCGCTGTCATATCAGCAATAGGTTGCGGCTTTTCATCGCAAAATTGACTGTTATAAATGTCTTCAGGAAAATATTTAATTCCCTTAATTATTGGCTCTGGAAATACAACAACTGAATATACTGAATTATCAATTCGCCTAGAATTTAAATAAGCTCCAGAAAATTTAATTTCTCTAACTAAACGTGGTTGTTCGACATTAGAAATATCAAGCACAGTAATCTTTAATTCACGCCCATCGCCAGTAAATTCACAATCATAGCCATAAGTACATTCTTTCTGAATATTGTGATCTGTTCTTATATAAATATTTGGTGGTGTTGATACAATTGGTTCTAAAGAAGAATAAATAAAAGCGCGTTTATTATGGACATACATTTTTTTAGGAATACCTTCAATTTTAAAACTGGAAATTTCAGCCGCTGTTTCAGGTTTCCATGCTTTTACAATTTTAAATTGATTATGCGCTACAATATAAATATAAGTACCATCGTTTTTAACAAAATCCGCTTCATCAACACCAGATACTTGCACATTAGTTTCAGAATATTCTGTTGCTCCAGTTGTTGCTTCATCACCACTAGTGGATTTTTCGGGTGCAGCATTTAAAATTATTGGATAACACCAGTCGCGATTAAGAACCATCTCAAGATTGCGATCTAATCTTTGTTCCATTTTCTTAATAGCGGCTTGCTTAAATTCTGATACCATTGTAGAACAACTTTCTACCTTTTGTAAAGCATAGCTTTCACTAACAAGCAATAAATTAAATATAATAGTCAATAAAAATATCTGTTTCATAATACACCTCAATGTTAATTAGTATATATTATAGGTTATTTTTGTTTAAATGCAAAATATTTGAGCTTTTGACTATAAAACTATATTCTGTTATAATTATATTCTTTTTTACTAAAGGAGAATGCTTTTTAATGGAAAGTAAAAGGAATGCAGTTTTTATGACTGTATTATTAGGTGTTATGAGTGCGACTTGCTATTATTTACTCTATCATTTTAATGAACAAATTTTGGAATGGTCAAAACAAGGTGGATGGTATTTTATGGTACCTGTAAGTATTGCCTTTCTGTTTTCGATAGTACATGGTGGCTTTACTGGCCATTTTTGGGACTTATTAGGCGTTAAAGCAAAAACAACAAAAAAATCATAGGATTGTAACTTAAATGGAAATTAGTTTTATTAATCTAGAATTATCTAACGTACTTTTCCTCTTCTTTGTCGGTTTTGTCGGCGGCTTGGTAAGTGGATTTATCGGTTCAGGTGGTGCTTTTGTTTTAACTCCTGCTATGATGAGCATGGGTGTGCCGGCTATTATGGCGGTTGCTAGTAATATGTGTCATAAATTCCCTAAAGCTTTGATAGGTTCAATGAAACGAGCCAAATATGGACAAGTTGATGTTAAACTTGGTATTGTTTTAGGAATTTCTGCTGAAGCTGGAGTACTTTATGGTGCGACGATACAAACCCAAATTAAAGAAACTTTTGGGGATGTTGGATCAAATCTTTACGTCTCTATGGTTTTTGTAGTGGTATTAGCTGTAGTTGGTGGTTATGTTCTCCGTGACGCTATAAAAATTTACAAATCTGGTAGTACGGATGGTACTGCAAAAACCACTAAACTAGCACTTTGGGTACAATCTGTCAATATTCCGGGCACTATGATGTATTTTCCCAGTATTGGGGCAAAAGTATCAGTATTATTCACGATTCCGATTGGCTTTTTGACTGGAATGTTAGCTGCTACTATTGCTGTTGGCGGATTTATCGGAGTGCCAGCTATGATGTACGTCTTAGGTGTACCTGCTTTAATGGCATCAGCAACAGAATTAGTAATCGCATTTATAATGGGAATGGGCGGTACAATCAAATATGCTATAGCGGGTTATGTTGATATTCGTTTAGCAATGGTTATCCTAGCCGGTTCACTATTTGGTATTCAATTGGGCGCAATTGGAACTACCTATGTCAAAGATTACACAGTTAAAATCGTCATGGGCGTAATTATGATGTTGGTTTTAGTTAGTCGTGGTTTGATGGTACCAGTTTATCTCTCCAAAATGGGATATTTGGAAGAATGGTGGGGTATGGGTACTTTGAGTGAAAATACCATACAGTTTTTAGATAAGACTAGTTATGTTATGTTGATTTTTGCTTTGGGTGTTGGGGCAGTTATTATCCTTTACGCGCTCATTAGTGGCTACATGAAACATAATAAAGAACAAGCGGCTGCTAATTAATATAAACTATTATCAGACCTGTCAGGTTTTGAAAACCTGACAGGTCTTTAGACTACTATTCTATAACAATTTCCCCTTCAACAATATTAGATCTCAAAATAGCTGAATTTAGATCTTGCAAGTCTAAAGTCGCACCACTGTGAGTATAAACAGCACGAAAGATATATTTTCCTTCTTCAATATCAGCTGGTATTGTAAAGTTTAATAAATGATGTCGTCTTTTTGTTATTGCTACTGATGTTTGCCAAGCTTTTGCTTGTTGGTTAATTTTCCATGTTTGATCTTTTGAAGGTGTTAAAAATAATAAATCTGTTCCTTTTGATAAAGTTAGCCAAATATCTATTGGATAACTTCTGGCAGTTTTTTCTATTAAATCCAGTTTCAAGTTGTCTCCTATAGAATAACTAGGTTTTAAACCTTTAAGCTTAATTGTAGTTAATTGTATTTTACCTAATTTTAGCACCTCTAATCTACGCATAACTTGTGCAACGATTTCACGAAACATTTCTTGTTTTAACATTTCAGATTCCACTCCTGCTGCCAAAACTGCGGTTTCATCAAAACGATAATCACGTAATATACTGAGTCGTCTTTTTTCTAGTAATACCGTATCGTCTGGGCGACGAACTTCCATATCTACATGGAAATTTAATTCAAACTCAGCTATTTTACCGGTTGTAGATGAAATAGTTATCATACGTTCATCTACACCTTGATTACGTAAATAGACTATAGCTTGTGCGCCATCTGCTGTCTTTAATATTTGTATTCCGCGCTCTTTTAACAGTTGCATGACTTTAACAGCAACAGCATCAGCAGATTCTGATTGTATATATATATATGAAAAATCTAAACCTTTAGCTCCACGTAAATGAAAGCCGCAACTGTTTAGATTGATTAATAATGTTAATATTACAATAATTCTCATATGTTTAAAACAAAAATAAGTCTCGTGATTGTGTTGAAACTTGAGCTTTTGCAGTTGCACGTATTTTGGTAAATACACTGTAGTCTTTATTAAAACCTTTATCTAATATTTTATATGATAATAAACTTACTGTAATAGTTTTACGCATTTGTTGTATTAACTTGGTTTTCTTGTTTTTAGAAATATTGGGAAATAACTTGGACCAACTGATGTTATCAATTAAACTATTAGTTGCTTTTACAACCGCTTGACGTTTAGATGCTAAAATTGATTGTTTTTGGCAATCTTTAATTGTCATTGTGGTTTTACAAGCAAATGTTTTCTGAACTTGTACTTGTTTTTTCCGTTCAATTTCTGATTTGAAAATTTTGAAACGCGCTGCTGCTAATTCTCTATGTAATACATCTAGTTTTCTAACATAGGGTCTCATTTTTTTGCGCTCTGTTCTGATTGCTGCTTTAGCCGCTGCAATGGATCTTTGATGTTTAGCTAATGTTTGTTGACTTTTATTATAGCTTCTTAAAGCTGTTTGATAAGAATTATAAGTTTGCTTTTGTTTTTTCGCTGATACTTTGACATCTATACTATGTGCTTGTTCAAATTTTTCACGCCTTGCTTTTAAAGCAGTTTGATTTTTAGAAGCATTAGTTTGTCTCGTTTGAGCTTGTTGCTGTAATTTATTCAGAGTTTTATTAACAGTACGTAGTTGATTTAACTTGCTATTACAACGCTTTTGTTCACGCTTATAAGCCTTACTGATTTTGTTAAAAGAGCGGGGATTATTAATCCATATTTTTGATAATGCAGATTGACACAACAATTCATTTGGAATTGATTTAAAAGCATCATGTAATTGTAATTGCCATAATTTCACGGCACGATCAGCACCACCAGCAGCTAACCATTTAGCATCAGGAGAAATGGCAATTGACCATAACCAATCATTATTATTACCACCAGATACTGTATGTTCTAATTGCCCATCTGCTATATTCCAAAATTTGACGCTATTATCAATACTGGTTGAAATTATCCATTCGCTATCAGGAGAAAATACTACAGAACTAACTCCATTTCTATGAGCTTTCAAACTTTTCAATAAACGATATGACTTAGTCTGCCAAATTTTAATAGTTTTATCTTTACTAGCAGTAGCTAATAATTTACCATCAGGCGAAAAAGCTACTGACCAAATTTCATCTTTATGTTTAGAAAGTGTATCTTCTAATTGTCCAGTTTTCAAATTCCATAATTTCACCATACCACCAATACCACCTGAAGCTAAAATGTGACTATTAGGCGAATAAGCTACAGTAGCAACTCCATCTTTATGCCCTGCTAAGATATGTTGTAATTTCTTAGTTTTGATATTCCATGTTTTAATGGTTTTATCTTTGCTGCCAGATGCTAACCAAGCAGAATCTGGAGAAAAACCAACAGACCAAACTGAACTAGGATGCGCTGCTAAACGATAATGAAATTTACCAGAAGCTAAATTCCAAACTCTAACAGTACGATCTGCACTACTAGATGCTAACCATTTATTATCAGGTGAAAAAGCAATGGCTCTAATTAGCTTTTTATGCCCCTTAAAATGATATTTTAATCTTCCAGATTTCAGATTCCAGACTTTAATAGTCTTATCCATACTACCAGTAGCTAACCAATGACCATTTGGAGAAAAAGCTACACTTAAAATTGGAGCTTTATGTCGCCACCATTTGTGAGCTTCAGTAATTTTCCATTCCGCTATAAGTGTGGAACTGTAAGTGAATCCAAGTAATAAACAAATTAAATATGGTTTTTTCATTTTAAATTTCTCCATCAGTGAAAAGCTTATATTATATCAAAACACGCTATAATTGGCGCATGATCTGAAGGGCGTTCTAAACTACGAGGTTTAGTATCGATGTTACAACTCTGACATTTGTTACTTAAAAGCTTACTAGCTAAAATTAAATCAATACGTACACCGCGATTACGAACAAACGCGCCCATCCGATAATCCCACCAACTGAAACTATCGGTTTGTTGTTCAAATAAACGAAAAGTATCATCTAAACCTAAATCTTCTAATGCTTGTAAAGCGGCACGTTCAGCTGGGCTAACTAATATCTTACCTTGCCAAGCTTTAGGATCATAAACATCCGCATCTTCAGGGGCAATATTAAAATCTCCTAATACAATTAACTCAGGAGATTTTTTAATGTTGTCACTAATATAATCATGTACTTTTGCTAACCAATCCAATTTATACTGATATTTATCAGATTCAAGATTTGCTCCATTAGGCACATATAAATTTAAAATTCTGAGTTTGCCAAAAGTTGCAGCAATTATACGCCGCTGTGAATCTTCTAAATTGGGAATATCCCTAATAACATCTTGAGCTGGTAAGCGGCTTAATAAAGCTACGCCGTTATAAGATTTTTGCCCAGCAAAAACTGCATGATAACCAGCCGCTTCTATAGCTGCAAGTGGAAATTGTTCATCAATAACTTTAGTTTCTTGTAAAGCAATAATATCTGGTTCAAATTTTTCTAACCAATCTAATAGATGTTGAAGACGAACACGTATAGAATTTACATTCCATGTTGCAATTTTTAATTGTGTGACATTTTTTTGAAACTTTAGACTTGTATCTGACATAACATGGTATTAAAAAAATAATTAACTAATTGATTTTATATTATAAATATTTTGAACATTTATTTTAAAGGAAGAATATGAATCATAATACAATTTTTATGCTCTTATTTGCCACTTCTATGATCTCTAGCCAATTACTTATGGCAGATGTGAGAAGCAATCTTGAAGTTGATATTAAAAATCATCATCAGGGTGATAATATTGCAACTGCTGAGAGTTATGGTAGTGGTAATGAAAACATTATGAGTGTTAAAGCTGGTAGTGTCAATATAAATCTGGATTCAAAATGCTGTACTGTTGGCAACGGAGTTAGATAAATGGGGGAAGAGAATGCAATGCGATTTGTGTAGCTTGTCGCCAAACTCATGGGCTTTGGAAAGCTGTTGATGTTAAAAAAATTGACAGTTTAAACCTGTTAATATGGCACTACTATTGCATTATATAAGCTACCATACAAACAACTACTCCTACCTAGTTTATATGTGATGGTTTGGTGCAATGAATGCTGGTCACATTTAGATGCACCTACTCTTTCTAACATGAATGTATGGCATAATAACTGCTTATATATTCAGTATCATAATTTACAAACTACACCTACCTAGTAATAAATTATGATTAGGTGCATTGGATGTTGGTCGCATTCAATGTTACCTTCATTTTTTCTTGACAGATTCCCGATTTAAGTTATAAAATAAAAAAACCTCGATTGCATTAATCGAGGTTTTTTTTTGGAAAAAATTATGCCAGTCAAAACTATTATAAATAAAGCTAAAGTACCTATAAAAATATATACGGAAGATATTGATTCAGGCGCGATTGATCAATTAACAGATATAGCTCAATTACCATTTATTCATAGCCATATTGCAGCAATGCCAGATGTACATCTTGGAATTGGAGCTACTGTAGGTTCTGTGATTCCAAGTAGGGGCGCAATTATTCCAGCGGCAGTCGGGGTTGATATTGGATGCGGAATGAATGCCCTCCGTCTTTCACTCAACGCCAATGATTTACCAGATAGTTTAAAAAAGACTAGGCTTGCAATTGAGGAAACTATTCCGGTTGGTTTTAACATGCACAAGTCAATAAAGGTTCAAAATTCAACTATTAAAAGTCTTAATAAAGGTTTAGATGCTATTGTTGATAAGCATCCTGCTATTTTTAAGATGTTAAGAAAACCTCATATCACATGGTCACAACAATTAGCAACTTTGGGTGGTGGAAATCATTTTATTGAGATTTGTTTGGATGAAAATCAAGCTGTTTGGGTAATGTTGCATTCTGGTAGTCGAGGTATTGGTAATGTAATTGGACGTTATTTCATTAATTTGGCAAAGAAGGATATGGAACAACATATTCGTCAATTGCCTCATCGCGATTTAGCCTATTTTACTGAAGGAGCTAAGCATTTTGATGATTATGTCGAAGCGGTGCATTGGGCGCAGGATTATGCTTTATCTAATCGACGTGAAATGATGCGCTTGATTCTTGAGAAATTACGTAAAGTTTTTCCACATTTTGAAATTACTAAAGAAGCAATTAATTGTCATCATAATTATGTTTCTGTTGAGGAACATTTTGGCGAACAAGTATATTTAACTCGTAAAGGTGCTATTAGTGCTAATGACGGCGAATTGGGTATTATTCCCGGCAGTATGGGCGCTAAATCTTATATCGTGCGCGGCAAAGGTAATGCAGAATCTTTTTGTTCTTGTTCACATGGAGCAGGGCGGAAAATGAGTCGTAGTGCTGCTAAGAAGCATTTTAATACTGAAGATGTCGAATTACAGACTGAGGGAGTTGAATGTCGTAAAGATAAAGGAGTTATTGATGAAATACCCAGTGCTTATAAATCTATAGATGAAGTCATGGCAAATCAAACTGATTTGGTAGAAGTTGTACATACTTTAAAACAAGTTGTATGCGTAAAAGGATAATTAATTATGTCTAAAAGAATAAACCCACTAGTTCGCGCTCCTATATTAAGAAAAGGCGGAGCGCATATTAAAAGTAAGTCAAGCGAACGTGCTAAGGCTAAAAAAGATGTAAAAAAAGCTTTGGATCAATGGAAAGTAAATTGATATAATATACACATAATAAAGTGGGAATAAGAGTTGCATTTTGATTCAAAAACAATTAATTAATAAAGATTAATAATATGAATCAAGAACTCAATCCCACAAATGGATATGTATATATCCCAGAAGGCAGTCAGATTCTGATTGTACGTGATGAAGAAGAAGATGAAAAAGTAGATAATAAAAAAGAGAAAAATAAAAAAATAGATATTTTATATTATTTAAAAAATTTAAAAAATTATATATTTCTAATTATTCTAATTACTATTCTAATAACAGTATTAGGAACTATTGCTAGTTCTTTTCAAAAAAAACCAGTACCGATATACCCAGCTACTGCTTATTTATTTATTGAAGGTAAAAAACCATCTAAAATAGTATCTTTAGAGGAGGCTATCTATGGGAAAGGGAATGCTGATAAACATTTTAAAACACAATTACAAATTTTAAAATATAGAAGTTTGTTAGAAAAGCTAGTTGATCAACTTAATTTAGTTTCTCATCCAATATATAAGAACAAGAAACGTAATAAAATTATTGACAGCATTAAAGAAATACTACATATTAAACCTGTAAGTCAAACTCAAATTGTAGCAATTAGTTTTGAATCTGCTGATCGAAAATTAGCCGCTGCTGTGCCTAATGCTTTAGCTAAAATTTATATTGAAAGTGATTTAGATGCTCAATTAGAAATTGCTAATCAAACTACCTCATGGTTGACTAATCGTTTAGAGAAACTGCGTAATCAATTACAGCAATCTGAACAACGCTTGCAAGCTTATATGGAGAGTGAAAATTTAGTTAATATTACTGGCATTAAAACTATTGCAAGTCAGCAAATTAATGCAACTGCTGGGCAATTAGGCAATGCGCGTAATACACTGAGAGAAGCAAAATATATTTATCGACAAGTACAACAACATCGTGGTAATAGAACTGATTTAGAATCATTACCAGTTATTCTTAAGAATTCTCGAATACAAGAATTTAAAAGTGCAGAATTAAAAGCTGAAAGAGAGTTAGCTAAGTTACAAGTTAATTTAACTAGTAGTTATAGTGCAAGACATCCTAAAGTAATTGCCGCTAGAGCAGTTTTACAAAAGGCTAAAAATAATACAACTAAACAAATAAAAATTGTACTAAATAGTATTCGTAAAGAATATGAAATGGCACTAGCTAATGTCAAAGCTCTGGAACATATCTTAAAGGAAAATGAAATAGTAATTCAAAATCTTAACCGTAAAGAATATCAAAAAAAGGCTTTAGAAAGAGAAATAGCAGTTAATCGTAATCTCTATGAATTATTTTTAACACGTTTGAAAGAAAATAATGTTGCACAAGAAGTCAAACAGCTTTCTATGGTGGGGCGATTGGTTGAACCCGCATTAGTTCCAGCAAAAGCTAATCCAGTCTTATTGAATAAATATATATTTATTATTGGAAGTTTTGTCTTAGGATTATTAATTTCAATTGGGATAGCATTTTTATTAGCATTTATAAATAAAACTATCGCTAATGCAGAAGATGTTAAGCAAAAATTAAAATTACCTTGCTTAGGAACTTTACCAAAATTAAAATTCAGCAGAAAAAATAAATTTAATGCTAGATCAATGTTTTTAAAGGAACCTAATGCGCCATTTTCTAATGCAATTCGCATTATTCGCACTGAATTAATGTTATCAGATCAACAGAATCAAAATAATATAATCTTGATTACATCTTCATTACCAGAAGATGGCAAAACAACAGTGGCATTAAATCAAGCTTTTGCTTTTGGGCAAATAGATAAAACATTATTAATAGAAGCTAATATTCGGCAACCTACAGTAGCTCAAACATTAGGTTTAAATCCTAAATCTCCGGGATTATTTGAGTTATTTACTAAGGAACGTAAATGGGAAGAATGTATTTATCAAATCAATGAAGTGCCTCAACTTGATATAATTTTAGGCGGGCAAATTCCTTTTAATCCATTAGAATTATTCTCATCAAAATGGTTTAGTGAATTATTACAAGCAGTAACACCAGAATATAAATATATTATTATTCATAGCCCAACAGTGGCATTTACAGAAACTATAGTCTTAGCCAAACTAGCAACAAAAATCGTATTTGTGGTAAAAGCAAAAGCCAATCATTCAACTATGGTATTAGATAATATTAAACGTTTAGAAAAAGTTAATACAAAAATAGCAGGCATTATATTAAATAATTAGGAAATAAAAAAAATGAAAAAAATTGGAATTATAGGATTAGGTTATGTTGGATTACCTTTAGCAATTGAGTTTGGAAAATATTATTCTACAATAGGCTTTGATCTTAAAACTAAACGTATAGAAGAATTAAAATCAGGAAAAGATGCTACTTTGGAGGTGTCAGCAGAAGAATTTAAACAAGCTAAATATATAAGTTATACAGATAATTTAAACGATTTATCAGAATGCAATTTTTATATTATAACAGTTCCAACACCATTAGATAGTCATAAATGCCCTGATTTAACCTTGTTAGAAAACGCTAGTAAAATGATAGGTAAGCTTTTAAATAAATCTGATATTGTAGTATATGAATCTACTGTGTATCCCGGAGCTACTGAAGAAGTTTGCGTACCGATTTTAGAATATGAATCTAATTTAAAATTTAATCAGGATTTTTTTGTAGGTTATAGCCCAGAACGTATTAATCCGGGTGATCATACTCATCGTTTAACTAATATTGTTAAAGTAACTTCAGGCTCCACTCCTGAAGCTGCCAAGATTATAGATGAAACTTATAAGAGTATTATTGCGGCTGGTACTCATCAAGCTAGTAGCATTCGTGTAGCAGAAGCGGCTAAAGTAATTGAAAATACACAACGCGATGTGAACATTGCTTTAATAAATGAACTTGCAATGATTTTTCACCGTTTAGATATTGATACTTTAGAAGTTTTAGAAGCCGCTGGTTCTAAATGGAATTTTCTACCATTTCGCCCGGGTTTAGTTGGTGGGCATTGTATAGGTATTGATCCTTATTATTTAACTCAAAAAGCTAAGGATGTTGGTTATAACCCTGAAATGATATTAGCAGGGCGTAGAATTAATGATGATATGGGTTTTTATATCGCTTCTGCTGTGATCAAGCGTATGATCAAAAAAAGCATTCATGTTATAGGTGCTAATATTTTAGTAATGGGGCTAACTTTCAAAGAAAATTGCCCTGATCTTCGTAATACTCGCGTCATAGACATTATCCAAGAATTAGAAAGCTATGGAGCCAAGATAGATGTCTATGATCCTTGGGTAGATATGGAAGAAGCACAAGAAATGTATAAGATAAATATGGTGCAACAACCAGAAAAATATAAATATGATACGGTGATATTAGCAGTATCACATAAGCAATTCATTGAAATGGGTGTAGAGGCGATTCAAGCTCTGACAAAAACTAATGGGGTTATTTATGATATAAAATCTATTTTACCAACTGATATTGTTGATGAGAGATTGTAAAACGCTTTGCATTTCCTGAAGGGCAAAATAATGATGTAATGCGCCCTGATATGAGCTTATTAATCCATTCCTTCACAACCAAGTTATTATGAGGTTCAGCTACATGCTCAAATACCGCCTTGGAATTTATTCCTAGACAGTGTGTGCTCGATTGTTTTAATTATTTAATAAAACAACATTCTAGCAAACCAGCTTTTGATATTAGAATGCTAATAAAATAACAGCAATCAATTGGACAATAATTTGCTATAGTAGTACAGTAATAAACGACCAACAGGTAAATTATTATGAAGCAATTTGAAAATCGTGAAGTTCGTCTTTTTAATAAAGGAAACAAAATGAACTATCACATCTACAAACAAAGGTCAAAAAATCAAAACTGTAGTTATTATTGAAATTAAACATGAAAAAAGATATAATGTCCGTACTACTTCAGATAAATTAACAAATGAACAAAGAACTTTTTATCAATGGATTCAAGCATAGAATCAAAGAAAAATTTAATTTAACAGAAGCTTCTGCCTTTGAAATCCTTGTACTTGCTGCTTTTCTTGATTTAAGCTTTGATGAAGTTATGGCATATATTAGTACATTAATTAATGGTAAAGGTAGTAATGATGCTGGGATGGATGGAATTTATATTTGTTTATGATAATAGCTCTTCACTTCCTTTAAATCAAAAAGTCGCCACTGCATTAGAACGATATAAATCCATAGTCTCATCAGGAAAAATATTAGAAACTAATCTTTATTTTATTTTCGCTGGCGAAAAATCAGAACAGAATAGTCACATAATTCAAAGACATTTAGATTCCAATGAATATTTAGAAAAATAGATAGTTTAGTCTATCAGCATCGAAAAAGAAAAACAGTCAAATTTAGTTTTATGGCTGATAGATCTAATATATCTTTAAAAAAAGATCCTCAATCTATTATTTCATTTCAAATACAAAATATAAAAGCTGTAAATTTTAGACTTTCAGCTCTTAATTTGTGCAAATTACTTGATAATGAAAAAAACGTGAACAAAAGAGTGGATACAGTTTTTAATGAAAATGTCAGAGGATATTTAAGGTATAACAAAACCAATAAAAATATTCTTTCTACCTTAGAGAGTGATTATTCTGAATACTTTCCATTTCTAAATAACGGAATTACAATTATTGCAGATCAAGTAAAACTCCCACAAGAAATGCAAGCTGGATACTATCCAATTGAAACAGTAAATCCAGTAATTGTAAATGGATTACAAACGACTAGCGTTATATATGATGTCTATCAAAAAGATCCATCTAAACTGGATGGTGTTTATGTTTTAGCCAGATTGTACGAAACCAATGATAAAGAAATAGTAGATAAAATCACAGATGCAACTAATACTCAGTCACCTATCAATTTTCGAGATAAAATTAGCAATAGAAATTTTAATATCTATGCAAAAACTATTTTTGAATCAAATGAAATCGGCTATTTAATAAAACGAGGTGATACATTTGAGAATCATTTAAGTCAAATGCTCAAAGAATCAGTACATAGTGATACAGTTCTAAAATTTTGGTATGCAACTTTTAATGAACATCCAGAAGTTGCAAAAAATTCAAAATCTACAATTTTAGAAGAAATTTATGAAGCTACAGCCGATAAAAATCATAAATTGCATCATTTATTTTCTGGGGAAAAAGATTCACCAATATATCAACAGTTAATGGAAGCATATAAAATATATAAATTTGTTATAGATAAGCGAAACAGTGCAAAATATAATAACGATTTAATTTTATACGCAGATGAACTAATAAGTTATGGCATATACAAACTGAATGATGATTATGAAAAATCATATCAGAAAATTTATGATACACTGATTAAGCTAACAGAAAAAGAAAAAAAACTGTTTACAGAAAAAGGCATAACCTATTCACACAATAGCTATTTTAAATCAGGCAAATCTAAATATGATTTAAATAATGAATTGGGTATTATTGAAGTGCATTCATAGCCTAAATTGTTCTAATAAAGTTTTATGATGCGTAATTTATTTTTACAATAAAGACAAAGAGTTCTGGCGCGTTTAGTCGCCTTTATATTTAGCTTTACAAAATGCCTTAGTTAGCCGTGGTGGTTTATTGAGTTTTTTCCATGATTACTATGACCATGCAGAACATCCCAATACAGTAACAGTCCGCGATAATTTAGAAGATTGTCGAGCAGAAACAAATAAATAACAATATTGTTAATAAAGGAAAAAAACAAAATGAACTATCACATCTACAAACAAAGGTCAAAAAATCAAAACTGTAGTTATTATTGAGATTAAACATGAAATCTTTAAAACAACAAACTATATTAGACTTAGTTGCAAAATATGCAACTCCTTTATACGTATATGATATTAATATCATTAAAACTAAATATGAGTTATTAAAGCAGTATATTCCTAAACAATTTAAAATATTTTACGCTCTTAAAGCTAATCCTAATCCAAGTGTTTGTGCATTTATTCATTCGCTAGGTGCTGGTGCTGAAATTGCGTCATCTGGTGAACTTTGTATCGCTTTGAAATCTGGCTTTTTAGGCTCGGAAATTATTTATAATGGTCCGGGTAAAACTGATGATGATATAGCTTATGCTATTGAAAATAAAATTCATTTGTTAAATGTTGAATCAATGGATGAGCTTTATAGAATCAATACTATTGCTGAGCAAGCACAGTGTTTAATGAAAATTTGTGTCAGAATTAATCCTTTATGTGGTGCGGCGCAGGCTAAAATGCACACTGGTGGGGATTCGCAAAAATTTGGAGTTGATGAGGAAAAAGTAGATGGGCTGATTGAGGCGGCATTAAAGTTAGATTGGGTTACATTATCTGGTATTCATATCTATGTAGGTTCACAGATTTTAAGTCATAAGGTATTATTGACTAGTATAGAAAATACTTTAAATATTGCCTGTAAACTTGCTAAGCAATATCAGTTAAAGCTGGAAACAATTAATTTAGGTGGTGGTTTAGGTGTACCATATACTGATTCTGAACAAGAATTTAATGTAGAAGAATTTGGTTCAGGCTTAGCAGAGTTAATTGCTAAAATTTCAAACTGTTATGATTTATCAGAAACAGAATTGATTTTAGAACCGGGTAGATTTTTAGTTTCAGATGCTGGTATTTTGCTGACAAAAGTTCTAAGCGTCAAAGAATCACGTGGAAAAAAATATGCGATTGTAGATAGTGGCATCAATCACGCCTTTTTGCCATTTAGAATGAATAAAAAATATTCAACTGTGATTGCGAATAAAATTGATCAACCAATTGATAGTAAGGTAATTATAGGTGGAGCTTTATGTACCAGTATGGACGTATTCACCACCGAAGTAGAATTACCTCATATAGAGCCAAATGATATTATTTGTATATTCAATGCGGGAGCTTATGGATTTTCAGCAAGTTTATTATACTTTTTAAGTGCGCCTATGCCTGCTGAGGTAATTATTGATAATGATGGGCAAGATATTTTAGTCAGGCGTAGAGGCAGAAAAGAAGATTTTCTTTTGGGAACGGATTTTTAAGTTATAAGACATTATAAGCTTTAATAGTTTCAACGACTTCCTGATCTGTAGCTAAAGATAAAAGGTGTAATTGTCGCTGTTGAAAGAATTTTTCTAAGTCAGAATGTTGTTGTTCAAATTGTTGCTGATATTTTGCTGCTACTTCTTTGGAATTACTATTTATTATTCCATATTGTTGACCATTGGTTATATCATAAGTTCCCGCTGGTGGCAGATTTTTTTCCATTTGGTCATAGATAAATAATCCCATTATATAATTATTACGTGCTAATTTTATTAAGTGTTTTTCTGCTTGCTTGTCCATTGATTGAAAATCACTAATAATAAAAATTAAGCTGCCCGGATGAGTAACTCGTCGTAATTGCACTAAAGCATTAGTTAAATTATATTTATTATCATTAGAGATTGAAATAGGTTGAACTAAAGCATTTAATAACCGTAATACTCCATGCCTTCCACCTTGTGGGCGTAATTGATAAGATTTATCAGCTGAAAATACTAATCCACCAACTCTATCACCCTGTTCAGTAGCAGCCCATGCTAATAAGGCTGCCGCTTTGGCAGCAATGACAGATTTAAATGTCTTGCGTGTACCAAAAAACATACTAGAACTATAATCTACTAAGATAAAAATCGGACGTTCTCGTTCTTCAGTAAATATTTTAGTATGGGTTTTTTTTAAACGAGCTGTTACTCGCCAATCTATAGCCCGTACATCGTCGCCGGGAAAATAGCGACGTGTTTCTAAAAAGTCCATTCCATGCCCACGGAAGCTTGAATGATGAGAACCACCCATGATTGCCATAGCCTTTTTACGACTTGACAAATTTAAGGATCGCGCTTGCCATTTTAATTGTATTAATTCTTCCAGAGAAACTTTCATATTTAGATTATATCATCAATACTTTTTTTATGTTAAAATAAACTAAGTATTTATGCAAACAAAAGGAATAGATTTGTACCAATTATTGAGAGACTGTAACATAGATTTTTCTATGTTCAGCCCTTTTCAAAAAATTTTATTGATAGCTGATGGTACTTTAACAAACATATTATAAATTTTTTTTAAATGAACCTATAGCTGTTGTTAAATTGTCGGAGAAAATAGTCATCATTACCGAAGATATTCAGCCTTTAGAAATCAAAGCAGGCACTGAAGTGCTGGAAAGACAAATACTACTTCAAGACAAAACTAGCCAAAATTGTCAATTATGCTCAGGAACCAGCTGGAGATTTGTCCGATTATTTTGAAATTAAAAGACAGTTAAGCGGCTATGCCATAAAATATCAGGAATTTTTTCATTAGCTAAATTGAGCGTATGTAAAACTAATGCAGCGGCATCATCTATGGCATTATCAACCCTAATGGTATTATACAAAATAATTGCATTATAGCATTCACTAAATATATAAATAAAAATGTACCAAAAATTATTTAAAAACTTTGAAAATGTAAAAAACTTAGGTGGTAAAGCGTGGGAACATGCAATAGCGGTTGATTTTTTTAATAGCAGTAATATAGAAGATTGTTCTATTCATTGCTTTCATTATCAACAAATGCTGGAATGTTTTTTTAAACATATTTTAGAAACTAAAAGCCCTATTGGTTCTTATTCTAGAACACATAAGCTCAACAAATTATTAGAGGAACTTATTTTCTTAACGCAATTTCAAACTGATAAATCGAAATATCGCGCTGATTTACTTGCTATTACGGTTTGTGCAGCCGAATATAGGTATAATTTTGATTTATATTGTGAAGCCTATTTTGAAAGCGTGGTTGTTTGTGATGAATTACTTACAGAACTTATTAAATTTGAAGCTGATGAAAAATAGCAATATTTGATACGTAACATAACTTAATAATATATCCCTTCCTATGTTAAAATATAACAATGAGTGACTATCCCTATCCCGGTTTACGCCCATTTCAACGCAGCGAAACAGACATATTTTTTGGACGTGAAGAACATACTGATCAATTATTAGAAAAATTGGGAGATACCCATTTTCTTGCTGTGGTTGGACCCTCTGGTTGTGGTAAATCTTCACTAGTGAGAACAGGGTTATTAGCAGGTTTAGAATCTGGCTTTCTTGCGACAGCAGGGGTACATTGGCGGATCGCAGATTTTCGCCCCGGTAATCGTCCTTTTTTTCATCTCGCCAAAGCCTTATTAGTTGATAAAGCTTTAGGCCCTGAATATAGTAAGCCTTTTCCTAATTTAACTGAAAGCTTAGCTTTTTTACAAGCACAACTACGCCGTGGTTCTCTTAGTCTGCATGAAATTTTAGCGGAAACACCATTACCAAAACAAACTAATTTATTATTATTAGTTGATCAATTTGAAGAAATATTCCGCTATGAATCAGCCGATGAAGCAGTATCATTTATAGCATTATTATTAGCCTGTTGTCAACATAATGCCATTTATGTTGTCATAACAATGCGTTCTGACTTTATTGGTGATAGCAGCTTATTTTACGATTTACCTGAAAAAATAGCTCAAGGGCTTTTTCTAACACCTCGCCTAACTCGTGAACAAATACATGATGCCATTACTGAACCAGCTCAGGTATTTGGTGGCAGCGTCGAACCAAGTTTAGTAAACCGTTTGCTAAATGAAATTGGTAATGATCCAGATCAATTACCAGTATTACAGCATAGCTTAATGAGAATGTGGGATTTAGCAAGTCATCACGATAATCCTACAATTAATTTAACTCATTATGAACAAATTGGTGGATTAAGCAAAGCTTTATCTAAACACGCTGATGAAGCTTATGCTGAAATTACTGATAAAAAAATAGCAAGAACATTATTCTGTAATTTAACTGAACGAGGAGAAGGCTATCGTGATATTCGTCGCCCAGTTAAATTACAAGATGTAGCAAATCAAGCACAAGTATCTTGGCAACAAGTTGCCGAAGTCGTTGAAACTTTTAGAAAATACAGCTTTTTAACCCCAGTTATAGGGCAAGAATTAGACGCTGATAGTATTTTAGATATAAGTCATGAAAGCATAATTCGCCAATGGCAACGTTTAACAAAATGGATTCAACAAGAAGCAGAAGCTGCTGAATTTTATAAGCGTTTAGAAGATAGTGCCCATCGCTGGAAGAACAAACAAGCTGATTTATTATCAGGTATTGAACTAGACATAGCTTTAGCATGGTGTCATCGTACTCAAGCAAATCAAGCATGGGCAAAACGTTATGGTGTCGAACAAGGTAAACATTTTGATTTAACTATAGATTTTTTAAAAACCAGCAAAACCAAAAGACAAGCACAACAAGATAAAAAACGCTTAAAAGCAGCAGCGGCAAGATGGACAATATCAGGATTTATAATTACTATAGCATTAGCTATTTGGGGAATTTCAGAGCGTCATCAAACTGCACAATTAGAACAAGATCGCAGATTCAGTTTATTTAACTCACAACTTACACATGCCGCTTTATTAGCTCATGGTGAAGATTATCTTACTGCCAAAACAGTTTTAAATAAAACCTACCAAATTGATCAAGATATTCCACCACAATATCAGCACTCTCGTAATTTACTTGCTTGGTTTAATCAATCAATGGGTGCTACACCTATACAAATTTATCAAGGCGCGAATACACAATTATTAACACTTGCTATTAGCCCTGACGGTAAAACCCTAGCAACTGCGGGTGAAAATGGTAGCATTGTATTATTTGATGTTAAGACTGGCAAACTGATTAAGCGTTTACAAAAACACACTAAAAATATTCAAGCCTTAGTTTTTCACTCTAAATTTTTAATTAGTGCTGGTGATGATCAACAAATTATATTTTGGTCATTATCAACTGCCAAAGCTAAAATGACATGGAAAGCCCCTGCTGAAGTTAATGCTTTAGCCATTAGTCCTAACGGGGATATTTTAGCCAGTGGTGGTGAAGATAATAATATCACCTTATGGAATATCAATACAGGTCAAATACTTACCAGTTTAAAAGGTCATAAACAAGCTATATCAACAAATGGTTTAGCATTTGCATCTAATGCTTATATCTTAGGTAGCACCTCTAATGATCATACAGCCCGTCTTTGGAATGTCACACCTGACGCTCAAATAACAGATCAAACAGTAAGTTTATTAGGACATACAGATATATTACAAGGAATAACTTTTAGCCCCGATGGAGATAAAGTAGCTACTAGTAGTGCTGATGGTAGTGTGCGTTTATGGGATGTCAAGACAGGCAAAGCCTTACGTGTTCTTATTGGACATACAAATACCGTATTTGGAGTACGTTTTCTGGCAAATGGAACCGACTTAATTACAGCCAGTCAAGATCGCACCTTACGGCTATGGGATATTGAAAGTGGTATTACTAAGCGCGTATTGCAGGGGCATACAGCTGGTGTCACAGATGTAATCGCTAAATCAGGGCAAATATTTAGTGCTAGTCATGATGGCAAAATAATGCGCTGGAATGCAACTATAGCCGATCAATATATACTGAACTTACCTACTGAACCAGCCTCTGCTGCAATTTCACCAGATGGAAAATATATCGCTATAGGCTTTGCTAATGGCGCACTGCATTGGTATTCCTTAGCTAATCTGAGTTTATTATGGCAAAATAACACCGCTCATAGTGATGATATACAACGAATAGTATTTAGTTCAGACGCTACTATGCTAGCCACTGCCAGCTTTGATAAAACCGCCAAATTATGGCAAGTGAATAATGATAGATTATATGAAAAACAAATATTTACCGGCCATAAAAAACCTATAAATTCTCTGGCATTATCGCCTGACAATAAAAATTTAGCCACTGCTAGTTATGATGGAACAATTGGTTTATTTAGGATTGGTAATCAAGAAAAACGCTTTCAACAAATACATACAAAACGTGTGTATTCAGTTCAATTCAATAATGATGGAAAACAGCTACTTACAAGCGGTAGAGACGCAAATATTCAAGGTGGTTATACACGTTTATGGCAAATAAACGACAATTTATCACTAAGATTAGCAAGAGAATTTCCCAAAATATCACATAGAATCTTATGGAGCAGCTTTAGCCCAAATAATCAATGGCTTGCAAGTGTTGGACGTGATTGGATTGTTAATATTTTTTCCAACAATAACAAACAGATACATAAACGCTTAATTGGACATGAAAACTCAATTTTACGAGCAATTTTTAGCCCTGATAACAAGCAAATCGTTACTGTGAGCGGTGATGCTACTGTGCGTTTTTGGGATTTAAATAATAATGAAGAACTATTCAAGCTACGCTTACCAAGTCAAATAGATCAGGCAGCAGCTTTGTGGGATTTTGATTTTCGTTGTACATCAAAGACTTGTTGGATCATCGTACCGCTTACTAATGGTAAATTAGTCCTTTATAAATTAGGAAAAATTTACTAATTTCCTCTAGCTGGAACAAATTTTGCCAAATAGGTTTTTAACATAAACGAGGAAAAGGCAAAAAGGCTGTATGATGAACAAAAAACACACTAATTCAATTTTATCTACATTGGTATTAACAGGCGTATTATTATCAAGCTTAATGTTTGCGCCAATTAGTGAAGCAAAAATAAAAGAATCACAATCTGAAAAAGAATATCAGCCCTTATTAGTACATTATCTTCCTTAAATTGATTGGCAACATTATTGCATTAAAAATTAACTAAGTTAAAAGAATTTATTTAAATTTTTTATCAAAAAAAAATGGCCCCTCCCCTCCCTCAAGGGAAAGAGCCGTTCCCGTCGAGTCGATCTAGGGGAAAATGATAAAAAGTTTATTCTATAACTATATTCATTAACTTGGTTATTCTCAGTTCTATTTAAGGAAAATTTATTATGTCTAATATAACAAATATTATCACAAAAAGCAAGAGTTTTATAATAGTCTTTTTATCAACAATGCTAGTTTTAGCACCTATTATAGGCGAAGCTAGTATGAGAGAATCTCAAACTAAGAAATACCAACTAAAACTACTTTATTCTCAATATAACAAAAATAAATCATATAGTTATAAAGGAAGAAAACGTTTTACGGCTCGTCAAAATAAATCAAATAAGTCTAACAAAGCTCGTCGTTAAACCAGATGAAAAATTTAATAATAATAAAAATATTTAGAACGGGTTAATGCCCGTTTTTTTTTCCATTCTCAAACCCCCTTCATCATGATATAATTCAAATATTTTTATATTAGCTTGATTAATTATTAACTATGACCAACCATAATATATGGATTAGTTAGTCAATTTGCCTTTATTTTGTCATATAATAATGACATTACTCCCATTTTTATAAAAAATAGAATCATTCATGCCAGTCTATGTACCTAATTGCAAGCACGATATCTTTGTGAGCTATGCCCATGTTGATAATGAGCCGCTCATTGATGGCGATCACGGTTGGGTTACTACCTTAATCAATAGTTTGAAAGTTCTTTTAGGTAAAAAACTAGGTAGTGCTGATGCCTTTTCCTTCTGGATGGATAGTAAATTACAAGGAAATAGCCCAGCAACCGCAGACATTGTTAAACAATTAGAAGGCGCAGCTACATTGTTATTAATTTTATCGCCTGCTTATATTCAGTCACAAAAGTGTATGTTGGAATTGAATATATTTTTGGCTCAAATTAAAGAAGTTAATAATCGTGTGTTTGTAGTCGAACATGATGTAGTTGAAGAAAAACCTGCGGGATTAGACGATTTACTTGGTTATAAATTTTGGCTCTTAGATGATTATGGTAATCCACGTATTTTAGCATTACCAAAACCTAATCCAGAAGAATATCAATACTATCAAAGACTTGATGACTTATCACGCCAACTTGCTAATCAACTAAAAATTTTAAAACAAGAATATGGAAACAAGCCTGTTAGTACTTCAGAAAAAACCATTTTTTTAGCAGAAGTAACGCAAGATTTAGAAGAACAGCGTCAAGATATTAAACGTTATCTTGAACAACAAGGTTTACAAATATTACCTAATAAAAAATATTCATTTCCTAATATTCAACAAGATTTAGACGAAGATTTAACTAAATCTAGTTTATTTGTGCAATTATTGAGTGATAAAAATACTCATGCTTATCCTCAATTTCAATATGAACGCGCAAAAAATGCTGATTTACCTATACTCCAATGGCGCAGCCCAACATTAGATCTAACTAAAATAGTTGATGACCCTAACTATTCTCAGCTTTTAGAAAGTAGTTCTGTAATAGCCATAGGATTTGTGGAATTTAAGGCAATGATCATTAAAAAATTAGAGCCAGAAAAAGAAAAGCCTAAATTTAATGATTCTATTAGCGATAGTTTAGTATTTATTAATGCAGCACTTGAAGATATACACTTAGCTAATCAAATAAAAGATTTTTTAGATGAACAAGGTATTGGTTATAGTATGCCGCTTGAAGATTTAACAGGTGTTAAAGCTTCAGAAATACGCCAATATTTGGAACAAAATTTACTTTCTTGTGATGCAGTATTATTGCTTTATGATAATACCTCAGTATATTGGGTAAATGAACAATTATTATATTGCCGCCGTATGCAAGGGCGACGGGATGAACCTTTAAAATTAATCGCGGTATATGATGTTCCATCATCAAAAAAGCCAAAGTTAAGCGTTAAATTACCCAATATGCAAGTATTCAATTATCCTTCAAATGAAATTGAAACTTGTGTATCCCAATTTTTGCAAATGTTAGAACAAAAATGAGCGATTTTCCTTATCCCGGCTTACGCCCGTTTCAACGCGATGAAACTGATATTTTTTTTGGACGTGAAGAGCATACAGATCAACTGATAGAAAAGCTTGGAAACACGCAATTTATAGCAGTCATTGGACCTTCAGGATATGGTAAATCTTCATTAGTACGAACTGGTTTATTAGCAGGATTAGAAACCGGTTTTCTTTCAGAAGCTGGAGTTCATTGGCGTATTGCGGAATGTCGTCCGGGCAATCGTCCATTTCTAAATTTAGCTCAAGCCTTATTAGCCGAAAAGGCTTTACCAGAATATGCCACTCCTTTCACAAGCCATAGCGAAAGTTTAGCTTTTTTACAAGCTGACTTACGTCGTGGTCCATTAAGTTTACAAGAACTAGTATTACCAGATAATACTAATTTATTAGTTTTAGTAGATCAGTTTGAAGAAATTTTTCGTTATTATCATCAAGGTGCAGCCGATGAAGCTGCTGCATTTGTAGCATTATTATTAGCTAGTTGTAAAAAAAATATATATGTAGTAATCACATTGCGATCTGATTTTTTAGCAGATTGTGCAATGTTTTATGATTTTCCAGAAGCTCTAAATCAAGGTTTATTTTTAACACCCCGTCTAACTCGCCAACAATTACATGACGCTATCGAAATTCCTGCTAAAGTATTTGGTGGAAATGTTGATCAGCATTTAGTAAATCGTTTACTTAATGATATAGGTAATAATCCTGATCAATTACCATTATTACAACATGCTTTGATGCGAATGTGGAATTTAGCTAGTGCGGAAAATTCAAAAAATTTGACAATTACGCATTATGAAAAAATTGGACGTTTAAATACTGTATTATCTAAACATGCTGAAGAAGCTTATGAGGAACTTAATCCTAATCAGCAAAAAATTGCAGAAATACTGTTTTGTAACTTAACCGAACGTGAAGATGGACATCGTGATACACGTCGCCCAGTTAAATTGCGTGAAATTGTTGAACAAGCAAATGCCTCATTGGAACAAATAACTAGTGTCGTAAATATATTTAGACAAAAAGGTCGTAGTTTTATTACTCTAACGCCAAATGGTTTATTAGATATTAGTCATGAAAGCTTAATTCGTCAATGGGAACGTTTAAAACAATGGATAGAGAAAGAAACAGAATTTGCGGAATTATATAAGCGTTTAGAAGATAGTGCTTATCGCTGGAACAAGCAACAGGCAGAATTATGGTCTGGAATTGAGTTAGAAATGGCTTTAGAATGGCGTCATCAGATGCTACCTACAGCAGCTTGGGCAAAACGTTATAGTAAGCATGGCATAGAATCTTTTGATTTAGCTATGCGTTTTTTAGATGAAAGTGATAAAACACAACAACAACTTGTTGCTATAGAACAAAAGGCTATTTTAGCACATAGAACTGCAAAAAGAGCTGTATTAGGCTTCATAGTAGCTATCGTCATAGCAGTGTGGGTTTATTTAGAACGTAACCAAGCTATAATTGCCGAAAAGAAAGCGATAGTAGCACAGCAACATGCTGAAAAAGTAGAACAAAATCGTACCAATAGCTTATTTAAATCTCTGTTAATTCATGCCGCACTGTTGGCTAGGGATGAAGATTATGCCAGTGCTAAACAAATTTTAAATGAAACTCGTGAATTAGATCCAGATATTGCTATAGAGCATCGCCATAGTCGTGATTTATTAACATGGTTTAGTAAATTGATGGGTGAAGCACCGATGCAAATATATCATGGTGCTGATGCACAATTATTAGCAGTAGCAGTAAGTGATGATGGTAAAATTATAGCCGCTGCTGGCGAAAGAGGTACTTTAGTTTTATTTGATACTGAAACCGGTAAATTATTAAAACGTTTACAAGGACATACCGAAAATGTACAAGCCATTGTATTTGTACCGAATACTCAAATTTTAGTAAGTGCTGGTAATGATAAGCACATTATTGCATGGTCATTAAAAACTGGTTTACCGCTGTTAGAATGGGAAGCACCAGAAATTGTTAGTTCTTTAGCAATCAGCCCCGATGGAAAATTATTAGCTAGTGGCGGTGAAGATAAGAATATTACTTTATGGAATCCAGAAAATGGTGAACAATTAAAAACTTTAACTGGGCATGAGCAAGCAATATCTACTAATAGTTTAGCTTTTAGCCCAAATGGTAAAATATTAGGTAGTGCATCTTATGATAATACAGCTCGTTTATGGTTTTTAGAGCAAGATAGATCCGTGACTTTAAAAGGGCATACTGATAAATTACAAGGCATTGCATTTAGCCCCAACGGTTTAACAGTAGCAACTTGTAGTGTTGATGCCAGTGTACGTTTATGGGATATAAAAACAGCAAAAACCTCCAGTGTTTTATTAGGTCATAAAAATAAAGTATTTGGATTAGACTTTATTAAAAATGGAAAATATTTAGTTACAGCAAGTCAAGATCGTACTTTAAGGATTTGGGATACTGAAAGTGGTGTGACTAAACGAGTTTTACAGGGTCATACAGCCGGTGTAACTGATATTATTGCTCAAACAGGACAAATATTTACTAGTAGTAACGATGGTAAAGTCATGCGTTGGCAATCAGCATTACCTTATCAATATATTATAGATTTACCTAGTGAACCGGCATCAGTTGCCATTTCACCAAATGGTAAGCGTCTGATAGTAGGTTTTGCGGATGGTACATTACGTTGGTATTCTCAACCCGACTTAAAATTATTATGGGAAGATATAGCTCATTTAGCAGATGTACAACGTCTTGCTTTTAATGCAGATGGTAGCTTATTAGTTTCAGTAAGTTTAGATGGTGGCGCGAAATTGTGGCAAATCAAAGATGATCATTTAAAAATGATCAAATTGTATGTAGATCATAAAGAAGCGATTAATGCTGTAGCTTTTTCCCCAGATAATACAAAGATTGTAACAGCCAGTTATGATGATAATCTTGGTATATTTGATCTAAATAGTAACAAAGTGAAATTTTATCAATCTGATCAACATGAAGATTTTAATTCAGTATCATTTAATAAAAGCGGTACCAAATTACTGACTGCCAGTGATCATCATATGCGTCTTTGGTCAGTAAATGATGGAACTTCACTGCAACTATTGCATCCATTCCCTAAAATGCCAGATATGATTATGTGGGCTGCATTAAGTCCAAATGGCAAATTAGCAGCAAGTGTGGGGCGAGATTGGCTAGTGCATGTCTATTCTACTACCAATACTCAATTCTATCATCTATTTGTTGGACATGAACAAACTATACATCGGGCTATTTTCACTCCTGATAGTCATCAATTAATAACAGCCAGTGGTGATGCAACTATACGTTTCTGGCATTTTATCAATGATGGAGAATTATTTTCATTACGACTTCCAAGCCAAGTTGAAGAAGGCGCACCCTTATGGGACTTTAATTTTCGATGTACACCAACGGGTTGTTGGTTAGCAGTGCCGCTAACACGCGGTAAATTAGTATTATATGAATTGGGGGATATTTATGAATGAAAAAAAATTACTAAATACGATTAGGCTTGAAAATATATTGTCTTATTCTACAGGGATGAAAACTTTAACATTTGAATCCCTGAATGTACTAATAGGTACTAATGCTTCAGGTAAATCTAATCTTATTGAGATAATATCATTATTGGCAGCAACACCAAATAATTTATTGATTCCCATTCGTCAAGGTGGCGGTATTATGGAATGGCTGTGGAAAGGTAGTGATAGTGCTTCACCCATTGCTTCAATTGATAGTTGTTGGCAAAATATTCAATATCAGCTATCATTTACATGCAGCGGTAATCGTTTTGAATTAGTCAATGAAATGGTTAAAGCCACTACAGATAATAACCCTTTAATTTATTATGCTTACCAAAATGGCTATCCCACCTTAAATATGTTGATTGACTCTGAACAGAATTTAAGAACAGAACGTCAATTGCAACGACAAGATGTTAGCATAGAACAATCTATTCTATCTCAACGGCGAGGTGCTGATCTCTATCCAGAATTAACACATCTTTCTAGTCAATTTAATCAAATCCGCTTTTATAGAGAATGGAATTTGGGACATTATGCGATAATGCGTATGCCACAAAAAGCTGATTTACCCAATGAGTTTTTGTTAGAAGATGCCAGTAATCTAGGCTTAGTTATAAATAATTTACAAAATAACCCCCAAGTAAAACAACAATTACTATCACTTTTACAAGAATTTTATGAATATATAGAAGATATTACCACTAAAACTGAAGGAAATACGATTCAAATTTTTTTTCATGAACGAGGGCTTAGACAACCAGTACCAGCAACGCGACTTTCAGATGGAACACTACGTTATCTCTGTCTATTAACTATTTTGTGTCATCCAAAGCCACCACCGCTGGTTTGTATTGAAGAACCAGAATTGGGTTTACATCCAGATATTTTACCAAGCATTGTACCCCTTTTGAAAGAATGTGCAGAGCGTACCCAATTGATTGTGACAACTCATTCTGATGTCATAGTAGATGCACTGACTGATATACCAGAATCTATCATTGTATGTGATAGAGACGAGAATGGAACTCACTTAAAACGCTTAAATCAAACAGAATTAGAAGTCTGGCTTCAAGAATATTCTTTAGCTGAACTTTGGCGTAGTGGTGAAATTGGAGGAAATAGGTGGTGAAAGTTCATATTTATGTTGAAGGTGGTGGAGATCAAAACTTAACTTTGACAAAATGTCGTCGTGGTTTTAGCCAGTTTTTCAAGAAAATAGTGCCAAGCGGCTACCAACCGAAAATTATAGCTTGTGGTTCACGTATGCAAGCATACAACCGCTTTTGTACAGCAATTGTGCAATACCGAGATGTTTTGTGTATATTGTTAGTTGATAGTGAAGCTCCAGTAGCTGATAATCATGGTTCATGGAGACATTTGAAAGTTATAGATAATTGGAACCCTCCATCTTCAGCAACTGATGACAATGCATATTTAATGGTTCAGTGTATGGAATCATGGTTTTTGGCAGATCGAAAAACATTAGCCGAATTTTATGGTCAAGGCTTCAATCTTAATGCTTTACCCAAACAACAGAACATTGAAAAAATTGCTAAAAATGATCTCAATCAAGGACTTGATGCCGCTACTCGGCACACTAAAACAAAAGGAAAATATCATAAAGTACGGCATGGTTTTGATATTTTAGCAAAAATTGATCCTCAGAAAGTAGCTCAAGTTTCAAAACATGCTAAACGCCTTTTTAATCTATTATCACAATAATTTATAAACAATGACTTACAAAAACGATATTTTCATCAGCTATGCCCATGTAGATAATGAACCTTTTCCGGGTGCGGATAAAGGCTGGGTAACAACATTTGTCAATGGCTTAAAAAATGAATTAGGCAGACAATTAGGAAGGTCTGACGCTTATAAATTATGGATGGATTATGATTTACGTGGTAATCAACCAGTTACCGCTGATATTGATAATCAATTAAGTAGCTGTGCGACTATAGTCTTAATTTTATCGCGCGGTTATTTAGCCTCATCATGGTGTGTATTAGAATTAAACACCTTTTTGGCTCAAGTTGGTAATGGTTCTGGACGAATTTTTATGGTTGAACATGATTTCGTGCCATTTGAAGAACGTCCACCAGAATTTAATGATTTATTAGGTTATCCTTTTTGGATCAAAAATCCAGATTCAGGTAGAATTCGTACTCTAGGGATTCCAAAACCTAATCCAGATCGAGAACCAGAATATTATCAAACTTTAAATGAATTAGCGCGAGATATAACTACCACCCTAAATAAGTTAAAAAGCGAAACCGATAAAGAACCAGAAACTGGTGGTTTAGCTGGGATGAAGAAAAAGCGTCTGGAAAATGAAAAACAGCGTATTGAAGGGGAATTAAAGCTCAAAAATAAAGAATATGAATCAGTTTTAACCTCAATGAGTAATCCACGTATTCCTCAGACTACCAAAACTAATTTGAATAACAAGTTAGATCAATTGGAAACTGAAATTGGGGCTTTAGAACCAGAATTGGAACAAATTAACAGTCAATTAAAGAAGTTTAGTTAGCAAGATTTCAAAAAAATCATTATAATAAAGAGTTATTCAAAAAAATTAGTAACTCAAGTAGTATGACTAACAGTTTTATTGATCCAGATACCGAAAGATTCACAGTGGCTATATTTATAGCAATTATTATACATGCTATAATAATTTATTTAGTTGGTTTTGAAATGCCAAAATCAACTAAACATCATACAACTACCACTATGGAAGTAATATTAATTCAAAAACGCACTGAAGATTCAGCACAAAACGCCGATTATTTAGCACAAGTATCTCATAAAGGTGGTGGTGATCAAGCTGAAGATGTACGCCCAGTGACTCCTACAATCGCACCTTTTCCAGCAAATTCTGCTGCAATTGTATATACTTCTCCATCACCGCAATTGGCACATAAAAAACCTAAAATTACAACTTTAACTACAACAGAATCTACACATAAAATTATACAAAATAATGATTATTCACAAAATTTGTTGAATACTAAAGATAACTTATCATTGTTAAATGCCAGTGCTATTAATATTGCCAGTATTCAAGCAGAATTAAATAATAAATTTGAACAATATAGTAAACGTCCATTTCATAAATTTATTAGTTCTAGTACTAAAATATATAAATATGCAAAATATATGGATACTTGGCGTAGAAAAGTTGAAACTGTTGGTAATTTAAACTATCCAGATAAAGCGCGTAGCAAAAAATTATCAGGTTATTTAATATTAGATGTTGCACTTAATTCTAATGGTACAATATATAAAGTTGAAATTAAACAAGCGTCACCGTATAAAATATTAGATGAAGCAGCATTACGTATTGTGCATCTTGCAGCACCATTTGAAGCTTTTCCAGAAAATATACAACAAGACACAGATATTTTACATATAACCCGTACTTGGGAGTTTCGTTACAATCATTTAAGGAGTAGATAAGATAATATAATTATGATAGAAACCAGTTATCTCACTAATCAATTTTTAATTGCTATGCCTGATTTCGATCATCCTGATTTTTTTCAAACAGTAATTTATATTTGTCAACATAATCAAGAAGGTGCAATGGGCATTATGATTAATCATCCATTAGAAATTGATTTAGGTGTAGTTTTTCAAAATATGGATATTGAAAGTCATGATTTATTAATCAATAATACTACTGTATTTGAAGGTGGACTAGTCGAACCAGAACGTGGTTTTGTTATTCATCAGTCTGATCAAAAATGGGATGTTATGATGAATATAAATAATGATTTTAGTCTAACTACCTCACGTGATATTGTCAATGCTATGGCAGATGGTACAGGACCTAAAAATGCCTTAATTGCACTTGGTTATTGTGGTTGGGGGGCAGGTCAATTAGAAGAAGAATTAGCAAATAATATTTGGCTGACGACTCCAGCTAATAAAAATGTTATTTTTGATACTCCACCAGCAAAACGTTGGCACGCTGCCGCTGCTTCTATTGGCATAGATATAAACTTATTATCAACTGAAGTAGGACATAGTTAATTATGTATATCATGAGTTTTGATTATGGTAAAAAACGGATTGGAATTGCAATCGGTCAAAATATCACTGCTACTGCTAGCCCTTTAGAAATAGTGACAACTAAAAATAATAAAATTAATTGGTCACGTATTGATTTCTTAATTAAAGAATGGCAACCCAATCAATTTGTGATTGGGTTGCCAAAATATGCAGATGGCTCAGATAATCCAGTAACAATAGCTGTTAAAAGTTTTATTAAAAAATTATCAGCGCGTTATCAATTACCAGTTCATACCATTGATGAAACTCTATCTTCAGTTGCTGCTGCTGAAAGAACTAAAAGTAATGAACTTTTAGATGCAGTTGCGGCTCAAATTATCCTTGAAACTTGGTTTAGCGAATGTCCATAAATCATATTGAAATGCTACTTTTTAGCATGGCGAACGAATTAAAACAACGATACACAAATCGTGATGAATTATTAATCGTAGGCATACAGACAGGTGGTGTCTGGGTAGCAGAACGTCTGCATAAGTTATTAGAGTTATCACAACCATTAGGAATATTAAATATTTCTTTCTATAGAGATGATTTTAGTAGTATTGGTTTACATCCTTATGTTGATCCAACCGCCTTACCACTTGAAGTAGATGATCGTCATATTATTTTAGTTGATGATGTTTTGCATACAGGACGTACAATACGAGCTGCTCTTAATGAAATCTTTGATTATGGTCGGCCTGCAAGTGTGACACTTGCTATATTGATAGATCGTAATGGACGAGAATTACCAATTCAACCAGATGTTCTAGGTTGTTCAATATCTTTAGAACAAGGCAAGCATATAAAATTATGTGGTCCCGACCCATTATCTTTAGAGATTCGTCCAAACTCATGAATTCCATTCAACTAAACAATCAAGGTCATCTTAAACATTTTTTAGATATAGAAGGTTTAAATCGTAAATTACTAATTGAGATATTAGATATTGCAGATTCATTTCTGAATATCGACACTAAAGCAGTAAAAAAAGTTCCATTACTACGTGGTAAAACAGTAGTTAATTTATTTTTTGAACCCAGTACTCGCACCCGCACTACTTTTGAATTGGCAGCTAAACGTCTATCAGCAGATGTGTTAAATTTTAATATCAATAACTCTTCCAGCAGTAAAGGTGAAACTTTAATTGATATGCTGCGTAATTTGGAAGCTATGCATTGTGATATGTTTGTAATTCGTCATAATGCCGGTGGAGCTGTAACTTTTATGGCGAAACATGTTGCACCTAACATTAGTATTATTAATGCTGGTGATGGTCAACATGCTCATCCAACTCAGGCAATGTTAGACATGTTTACTATTCGTCAAAATAAGAAAGATTTTGCGCCGCTATCAGTTGCGATTGTTGGTGATATTCTGCATTCACGAGTAGCACGCTCTAATATTCACGCTTTAAATATTTTAGGAGTTTCTGAAGTGCGTGTAGTTGCACCAAAAACTTTAATACCTACTGGTATAGAAACTTTCGGTGTAAAAGTTTTTAATGATTTAAAAAAAGGATTAGCTGGTGTAGATGTGATAATGATGTTGCGTCTGCAACGAGAACGTATGAAAAGTGCTTTACTACCTAGCCCCTATGAATATTTTCAATATTATGGCTTAACAGAATCAGCATTAAAAGTAGCTCATCCTGATGCAATTGTAATGCATCCCGGTCCGATTAATCGTGGAGTTGAAATTGACTCTCGCGTAGCTGATGGTCCACGTTCTGTTATTTTACAACAAGTTAATAATGGTGTAGCCATTAGGATGGCTGTAATGGCAATGAGCTTAGGTGCAATTCAATGGACACAATAAGCATTACTGAAGGACGGGTAATTGACCCCGCCGCGAACTTAGATTTAGTCACAGACTTACACATTGCTGATGGTAAAATCATTGCTATTGGCAAAGCTCCTAGTGATTTTACTGCCGCTAGAGAAATTAATGCAAAAAATAAAATTGTATGCCCCGGTTTCATAGATTTAAGTGTCAGATTACGAGAACCCGGAGAAGAATATAAAGCTACTATTATAAGCGAAACCGAGGCAGCAGCCAAAAATGGAATTACCACCGTTTGTTGCCCACCAGATACCGATCCAGTTATAGATTCACCAGCTATAGCTGAATTATTACAACAACGATCTGCAAAAACCGGTATGGCAAAAGTTTTACCCTTAGCAGCTTTAACCAAAGGCTTAAAAGGTGAACATTTAGCCGAAATGGGTATTTTAAAACAAGCTGGTTGTATTGCTGTCAGCGATGTACGACCAATTGTTAATACCAATGTATTACGTAATGCTTTAGACTATGCAGCAACCTGTGATTTAACAGTATTTTTACATCCTCTTGATCCTTGGTTAGGAAATTCAGGTTGCGCTCATGAAGGTATTGTCAGTACTCATTTAGGCTTAACAGCTATTCCAGAGCAGACTGAAACCATTGCTGTAGCTCGTAACTTATTATTAGTGGAAAACTCAGGTGTAAAGGCACATTTTTGCCGTTTATCTAGTGGCAAATCGGTAGAAATGATACAGCACGCCCAAGACAAAGGTTTAGCTGTAACAGCTGATGTTAATATTCATCATTTATTGTTAGCAGATACAGATATTCATCTCTATGATAGTCAATGTAAGCTTTGTCCACCTTTACGTAGTAGTTTAGACAAGCAAGCATTAGGTGAAGGATTAAAAAATAATACTATTAATGCTATCTGTTCTGATCATCAACCTCATGAAAAAGAAGCAAAATTAAGTCCATTTTCTATGGCATCGGCTGGTATTTCAGGTTTAGATACCTTATTACCACTGAGTTTGCGTTTTGCTGAACAGATGGAGATGGATTTCATTACAATCCTTAGTTATTTAACTGAAAAACCCGCAGCAATTTTAGGTATAGATGCCGGTACTTTACAAGTAGGTACAGTCGCTGACGTATGTATTTTTGACCCTAATAAAAATTGGAATTTAACTCAAGATACTATGTATAGTATGGGCAAAAATTCACCCTTTTTCAACCAAGAATTAAAAGCTAAAGTATATTTTACTATTATTAATGGAAAAGTAGTTTATGAGTATTTATAGACAAGCCCAATATTTATTAAATGCCCATAAATTATCTCAATTACCTGAAGATAAAGGAATTGAAGTAGCATTCGCAGGGCGTTCTAATGCTGGAAAATCTAGTGCTATTAACGCTATTACTGGGCAACGCGGCTTAGCACGTACCAGCAAAACACCCGGAAGAACTCAGCATATTGTATTGTTTACCCTTGATGAAGATCGGCGTTTAGTTGATTTGCCCGGCTATGGTTATGCTAAAGTACCTTTAGCGATGAAATTACATTGGCAAAAAACTTTAGAACGTTATTTGCATACACGTAAATGCTTACATGGCTTAATATTGATGATGGATATACGTCATCCATTAACCGAGTTTGATCAACATATGTTGAATTGGTGTAATCAATCTAATATGCCAGTACACATACTGCTAACTAAAGCAGATAAACTTAGTTATGGTAAAGCCATGATGGTGTTACAACAAGTACGTAAAAGCATAGCAGAAAATAATACTATTCAATTATTCTCTGCTCTAAAGCGTACTGGAATTGAAGAAGTACAAACACGCTTAAATGATTTTTTTTAAAATACGGAGCTTATTTTGAAACATGCTGCTTTATTAGCCCTTGCAGATGGTAGTTTATTTTATGGTGAATCAATAGGTATTGCCGGACAACGTGTTGCTGAAGTCGTTTTTAATACAGCTATGACAGGTTATCAAGAAATATTAACTGATCCTTCTTATGCTCAACAAATTGTTACTTTAACTTATCCACATATTGGTAATGTTGGTGTTAATCCTGAAGATGAAGAATCGCAAGCAGTATTTGCTGCTGGTTTAGTCATTCGCGATTTACCAATATTAGAAAGTAACTGGCGTTCTACAGAAACTTTAGAAAATTATTTGATACGTAATCAAGTAGTTAGCATTGCAGGTATTGATACCCGACGCTTAACACGCTTATTACGTGAAAAAGGCGCACAAAATGGATGTTTAGTCGCAGGTGAAAATATTGATGCTGAGGCAGCAATTCAAGCCGCTAGAGACTTTGCTGGTTTACAAGGCATGGATTTAGCCAAACAAGTTTCTACTAAAGAAACTTATGAATGGCAATCAGATGCTACTAAATATCATGTTATAGCTTATGACTTTGGAGTCAAGCGTAATATATTAAAAATGTTAGCAGAGCGTGGTTGTCGTGTAACCGTAGTGCCAGCTCAAACCCCAGCTTCTGAAGTTTTAAAGCAAAATCCAGATGGAGTATTTTTATCAAATGGCCCCGGTGATCCTGAACCTTGTGATTATGCTATCGCGGCAATTCAAGAAATTTTAGCCGCTAATATTCCTGTGTTTGGTATTTGTTTGGGTCATCAATTATTAGGCTTGGCTAATGGTGCTAAAACTACAAAAATGAAATTTGGTCATCATGGTGCCAATCATCCGGTTCAAGATTTAGCCACTGATTGTGTCATGATTACCAGCCAAAATCATGGCTTTGCAATTGATGAATCTAGTTTGCCAGTTACTTTAAAAGCTACTCATCGTTCTTTATTTGATAATTCTTTACAAGGTATTAAGCTTGTTGACAAGCCCGCTTTTAGTTTTCAAGGTCATCCTGAAGCCAGCCCCGGTCCGCATGATGTCGCGCCTTTATTTGATCAATTTGTGGAGCTAATGAAATGAAACGTACTGATTTAAAATCAATTTTAATTATTGGTGCTGGACCAATTGTCATTGGTCAAGCTTGTGAATTTGATTATTCAGGGGCACAAGCTTGTAAAGCTTTACGCGAAGAAGGTTATCGTGTCATCTTAGTCAATTCAAATCCAGCGACTATCATGACCGATCCTAAGATGGCTGATGCTACTTATATAGAACCTATTCTATGGCAAACTGTCACTAAAGTTATTGAACAAGAACGTCCGGATGCGATTTTACCTACTATGGGTGGGCAAACCGCTTTAAATTGCGCCTTGGATTTGGAACGTGAAGGTATATTAGCCAAATACAATGTAGAAATGATCGGTGCTTCTAGTGAAGCTATCGAAAAAGCTGAAAATCGGGATAAATTCCGTACTGCGATGCTGAAGATTGGCTTAGAAATGCCATTTGCTATGATTGCACACAACATGGATCAGGCTTTTGAAGCGCAAAATAAAATTGGTTTTCCATTGGTAATTCGCCCTTCTTTTACTTTAGGTGGTAGCGGCGGCGGTATTGCTTATAACCGTGAAGAATTTATTGCTATTTGTGAACAAGGTTTAGAATTATCGCCAACCAATGAATTATTGATTGAAGAATCAATAGCTGGATGGAAAGAATTTGAAATGGAGGTAGTGCGTGACAGTAAAGATAATTGCATCATTGTCTGCTCTATCGAAAACCTTGACCCTATGGGTATTCATACTGGTGACTCTATCACTGTAGCTCCAATTCAGACACTAACTGATAAAGAATATCAAATTATGCGTAATGCCTCTATTGCGGTATTGCGTGAAATTGGTGTTGATACTGGTGGTTCTAATGTACAATTTGCGGTTAATCCTAAAAATGGCCGCATGATTATCATTGAAATGAATCCACGGGTTTCGCGTTCATCAGCTCTAGCCTCTAAAGCCACTGGTTTTCCAATTGCTAAGATAGCGGCTAAATTAGCTGTCGGTTATAGTTTGGATGAGTTATCGAATGATATTACTGGTGGTGCTACTCCAGCTTCTTTTGAACCGACTATTGATTATGTAGTAACCAAGATACCACGCTTTGCTTTTGAAAAATTCCCACAAGCTGAAGCGGTTTTATCTACACAGATGAAATCGGTTGGTGAAGTCATGGCAATGGGGCGAACTTTTCAAGAATCATTACAAAAAGCTTTACGTGGTTTAGAAGTCGGAGTTTATGGTTTAGATTCTCATACTGATTCTGAAATTAATTTAGCTGAGAAGTTGCAAAAAGTTGGACCAGAGCGTTTATGGTATGTAGCAGATGCTTTTAGATTGGGATGGTCTTTAGAACAAGTTGAAGATTTAACCGCAATTGATCCGTGGTTTTTAGTTCAAATACTCAATTTAGTAGATGAAGAACAAAGTTTATGTATTGGTTGTTTTGATAAATTAGACGCTGATCGTATGCGTAACTTAAAACGCAAAGGTTTTTCTGATCATCGTTTAGCTGAATTATTCGGAGTAAAAGAACAAGCTTTTAGAGAATTACGCCATAAGTTAAATATTCGCCCAGTATTCAAGCGCGTTGATTCTTGCGCTGCTGAATTTGCTGCCAGTACTGCTTATATGTATTCTACTTATGAAGAAGAATGTGAAGCGAATCCAACTGAACGCGAAAAAATTATAATACTTGGTGGTGGTCCTAATCGTATTGGTCAAGGGATTGAATTTGACTATTGTTGTGTTCAAGCTGCACTAGCATTACGAGAAGATGGTTATGAAACCATCATGATCAACTGCAACCCTGAAACGGTTTCTACTGATTATGATACCTCTGATAGGTTATATTTTGAACCCTTAACCTTAGAAGATGTATTAGAAATCATTGATATTGAAAAACCTAAAGGTGTAATTGTTCAATATGGCGGGCAAACTCCATTAAAACTAGCAAGGGCATTAGAAGCCGCTGGTGCGCCAATTATTGGAACTAGCCCAGATTCGATTGACTTAGCAGAAGATCGTGAACGCTTTCAACAACTGATTAATAAACTTGGTTTACGACAACCACCTAATAGAACAGCCCGTAATGCTGAACAGGCTATTGAATTAGCTAGTGAAATAGGTTATCCTTTAGTAGTACGTCCATCCTATGTTTTAGGTGGACGCGCTATGGAAATCGTATATAATCAACAAGAATTAAGAATATATATGCGTGATGCAGTTTCTGTATCTAACGATTCACCGGTATTATTAGATCATTTTTTAGAAGATGCTATTGAAGTTGATGTTGATGCAGTATGTGATGGCAAACAAGTTCTAATCGGTGGCTTAATGGAACATATTGAACAAGCTGGTGTACACTCAGGTGATTCAGCATGTTCATTACCACCTTACGGATTATCAGCCATGATACAAGATCAATTGCGTGAGCAAATGACTCGTATGACAACTGCATTAAATGTGATAGGATTAGCAAATGCACAATTTGCTATTCAAAATAAAACCATTTACGTTTTAGAAGTAAATCCACGAGCATCGCGCACCGTACCATTTGTATCAAAAGCTACCAGCTTATCTTTAGCACAAATAGCGGCACGTTGTATGGCTGGACGTAGCTTAGCAGAACAAGGTATAACAGAAACATATGTGCCTAATTATTATTCTGTAAAAGAAGCAGTATTTCCGTTTGCGAAATTTGCTGGAGTTGACCCATTATTAAGCCCAGAAATGAAATCAACTGGAGAAGTAATGGGAATTGGTCGTACTTTTGGTGAAGCCTTTGCCAAATCACAACTAGCTGCTGGTAGTAAGTTACCAGAATCTGGTTTAGCATTATTGAGTGTACGTGATGCTGATAAACCAGCCGCTGTTGATATTGCAAAAGATTTGCTTCATTTAGGGTTTGAACTTTTAGCAACACGAGGAACCGCAGAAGCACTGAAATTAGCTGGTATTCCTTGCAATATTGTTAAAAAAGTCAATGAAGGCAGACCACATATAGTTGACCGTATAAAAAATCATGACATTAGTTTTATTGTAAATACTACAGCAGGTAAACAAGCAATAGCAGACTCTTATGCGATTCGTCGCACAACGCTACAGCATCAAGTAACTTACACTACAACTATTGCTGGTGCTAGAGCTACTGTTTTGGCATTAAAAAGCTTAAATGCTACTGATGTTAATAGTTTACAAAATTTACATAAAGAATTAAAAGGAATCCCAACAATATGAAAAAATCACCAATGACCATTACAGGCGCACAAAAGTTGCGTGATGAATTACATCAGTTAAAAACTGTAGCACGCCCTAAAGTCATTGAAGCAATTTCTGAAGCTCGTGAACTTGGAGATTTAAAAGAAAATGCTGAATATCATGCCGCGCGTGAACAACAAAGTTTTATCGAAGGGCGCATTGCTGAAATAGAAGGTAAATTATCTAATGCAGAAATTATTGATATTTCAAAGATTAAAGTTGAAGATAAAGTAGTTTTCGGTGCTACAGTAGAATTAATTAATATTGATACAGATAAAGAAGTAAAATACCAAATTGTTGGTGATGATGAAGCTGATATTAAAGCCAACATGATTTCTATTAGTTCACCAATAGCACGTGCTTTAATTGGTAAATTCGTAGATGATGTTGCCGTGGTACAAGCACCTAGCGGTAAAACCGAATATGAAATTATAGCAGTTAATTATAAATAGTAAAATTAGAGAGAAACATGGAATTTAATGTAAAAAGTGGTCATCCAGAAAAACAACGTACAGCTTGCATTGTAGTAGGAGTTTATGAACCACGTCGTTTATCAGACGTTGCCAGACGCATTGATGAAGTAAGTAAGGGACAATTATCTGCTATTTTACGCAGAGGAGATTTAGAAGGTAAAGCTGGTCAAACTTTATTATTGCATAATATTAAAGGCACTATGGCTGATCGTGTCTTATTAGTAGGATGCGGGCGTGAACGTGAATTAGGAGACAATCAATATCGTCAAATTATTCGTAAAGCCATACAGACTTTACATGAAACTGGTTCAATGGAAGCTGTTTGTCACTTAACTGAATTAAATGTACGTGGACGTGATACAGCATGGCGTATTAGACAAGCTATTGAAGCGGCACAATCAGCCTTATATACTTTTGACCAATTAAAAAGTCAACAAGAAGCAACAAGACGACCATTGCGTAAAATAGTTTTTAGCGTAGCTTCACGTCGTGAATTACAAATGGCTGAACAAGCTAGTTTTGAAGCACAAAAAATTGCAGATGGAGTCAAATTAGCTAAAGATTTAGCAAATTTACCATCTAATCATTGCACACCTACTTTTTTAGCTGATAAAGCCAAAAGCTTATGCAAGCTGCATGATAATTTATCTTGCAAAATTCTAACAGAAGCTCGCATGAAAGACATGGGTGCTTTATTAGCGGTTGCCAAAGGTAGTAAAGAAAAACCACGTTTTATTGTATTAGAATACAATAACAACAAGAAAAAAGATCCTATAGTATTAGTAGGTAAAGGTGTAACCTTTGATTCCGGTGGAATTTCTCTCAAGCCATCAAAAGACATGGATGAGATGAAATATGACATGTGTGGAGCAGCCTCAGTATTTGGAACCATCTCTGCTGTTGCCGAATTACAATTACCAATAAATGTAGTTGGAATTATTCCAGCAGTTGAAAATATGCCCGGTAGTCAAGCTGTTAAACCCGGAGATATAGTTACAAGTTTATCAGGGCAAACTATTGAAATATTAAATACTGACGCTGAAGGGCGACTAATTTTATGTGATGCTTTAACTTATGCAGAACAAAACTATAAACCAGATGTTGTGATTGACATAGCAACACTAACTGGCGCATGTGTAGTAGCTTTAGGTAAATATCCTCACGGATTAATGACCAACCACAACCCATTAACTAATGACTTATTAGCAGCTGGAAAATTTAGTGGCGATAGAGCTTGGGAATTACCATTGTGGGATGATTACCAAAGTGATCTTGACAGTCCATTTGCTGATATTGCCAATATAGGTGGACGAGAAGCTGGTACAATTACAGCCGCTTGTTTCTTATCACGTTTTACCAGGAAATATAATTGGGCACACCTAGATATAGCAGGAACAGCTTGGACATCAGGCAAAAAGGACAAAGGGGCAACTGGTCGTCCGGTACCATTATTAACACAATACCTAATTAATCGCTGTAGCGATGACAGCTCCAGTTAATTTTTATATTTTACATACAACTAATTGGCAAGCAAAAGATCATCTAGCTTGCCAATTGGTTGAAAAAGCTTGGCAACAAGGTAATAGTATTTATATCCACACAAATTCCTTAGTTGCTGCACAACATATTGATATATTATTATGGACATATAAAGAAGAAAGCTTTTTGCCACACAACATATCATCAACGGGTCCAATCTGTATTGGTTATACCGAAGAAGTTCCTGAAAATATGGATGTTTTAATTAATTTAAGCGAAGTAGTACCACCCTGTATTAGCAAATTTAAACGTATTGCAGAAATTGTTGACGATATAGAACCAGCGCGTGAAGCTGGAAGAAGACGCTATAAATTTTATAAACAACAAGGGCATGAATTACAAAAATATAATATTAATCGTTAGTGATGGTTTTTATGGAAACAAATAATCTTAATTGATGATAAAAAAATTTTTAAAAAAAATCTCAAATTGGTTAAAATCAAAATTACCATACTTCATCGTGACTTTACTAATATTACTATTAATATTAGTATTTTTTTATAAACGTATTGTCATTACTATCCAGTCAGGTGAAGCAGGAGTTTTATATATGCGTTTTTTTGGTGGAACTGTGACTGATTATGTCTATCCAGAAGGTGTTAATATTATAGCCCCTTGGGATCATATGTACATTTATAATGTCAGAATTCAGACTAAGTTCCATGATTTTGAAGTGCTAACCAATCGTGGTTTACCAATTCAATTAAGTTTGGCTATTCGTTTTCATCCAGCATATGAAATGCTAAGTGTTCTCCATCAGCAAGTAGGTCCTGATTATATTAATACCATTATCATCCCTGAAATTGAATCTATTTTACGTAAACAAATCGGTCATTATAATCCAGAAGAGATTTATATCAACAAAGACAATTTTCTGACCGAAATTATTATGAAAGCCTTAGATGAATTGGGACAAAATTTTGTGAAAATCAATGACGTTGTTATTCGGGCAATAAGCTTGCCAGATTCTGTAAAAAAAGCCATTGAAGCCAAATTGGTTAAAGAACAACAGTATCAAGCTTATCATTTTCAACTCAAAATAGCAGAAGAAGAAGCAAAAAGAAAACGTATTGAAGCACAGGGTATTAGCAACTATCACAAAATTATTTCTGAGACGCTTAATCAAAAAATTATGAAGTGGCATGGTATTCAAGCAACCTTAGAATTGTCCAAATCTGCAAATGCGAAAGTTATCGTTATTGGTGCTGGTAAAAATGGATTACCCATTATTGGCAATATCCCTCTTGAGCAGGCTATAGAAAATGGAAAAAAGTAGATTATCAATAATTGTCAAAATTGTCGGAATGATGACTGTGTTGCTAATTTATGCCTGTAAATCATCTTCTGATGAGGAACCGAAAACAGAAAGGCTAAGTCAAGAAATTGTGATTGGTATTGCATGGCCTGATAAGAATAGTCATTTTGTGAAAGGTGCTAAATTAGCTGCAATGGAAATCAATAATCAGAAGGGCAAAATATTAAATCGAGAGCTTAAACTGATTATCAATGATAAAGAAAAAATTGTAACTTCACTCAAGCTAAAACCATCACAAGATGTTGCGGTGAATGTAGCCAATGAATTTGTAAACAATTCTCAAATAGTTGCAGTTATTGGACATAAATTTTCTAAGCTGGCGTTTCCTGCTTCTATTGTTTATCAATCTAATCATATTGTTTTCCTAGCACCCACTTCTACAAGTATCAATTTGACCAGTAACAATTTTAAGTATGTTTTTCGACTCAGTCCACATAACGAAGAAATAGCTAAACAATTAGCAGCTTATACTAATAAAGCTGGTTACAAAAAAATAATTGTCCTGCATGATCGAGGTAATTATGGTACTGAATTATCCAATTCATTTATTTATAATGTAGTTAAAACATATAATATAAAAATTATTTTGCGTCGCTCCTTTTTTAGGAGTAAAAACGATTTTACTGATATATTATTTGAGTTAAAACAAGGTCGGGAATTTGATGCTATTTTTGTTTCTACTGATGCCAGTGTAGCGGCACAAATTTATAAACAAAGCCGTGATATGAGGATTATGGCACCGTTTATTGGGGGATATAACTTAGAGACAGAGATATTTTGGAATGCCGTTCAAGAATGGGAAGGTTTTGATGGTTCTGAAATATTTACCAAAAAGTCAGTTATACCAACAGTATTTGATGGCAATAGTTTAGTCAAAGTCACACAATCATTTATCAAAAAATTTCAACAACAATATCAAGGACAACAAGCTAACCGTATGGCAGCATTGGGCTATGATTCTGTTAAATTGCTAGAACATGCTATAAAAAAATCTCAATCAAGCCTTCCAATCAGAATTGCAGATACACTGCGATATATGCAAGCTTGTCAAGGTGCAGCTGGGCAATACCAGTTTCAAATCAATGGTGATGTAATTAATAAACAATTATATTTTCAATTTTTCAAAGATCAGCAATTTGAATATGAAAGTTTAAAAAAATCAACAAAAAAGCTTGTTTCATTTAAAGAAGAATGTGGAAATATTGATCAGGATAAAGACAATATTCCTAATAACCTAGATTATTGCCCAGATAATAACACCATTGAAATGTCAAAAGGCGTTTATCAAAAAGGAGCTTTAAGAGGTTGTCCAATTGATAGTGATAGAGACAAAATTGAAAATTATCGTGATGATTGTCCAAATAATCTTAGACATGAAATTAGCAAAGGGGTTGATTCACTTGGTTGTCCAATAGATAGAGATAATGATACCGTGTCTGATTATCGTGACGATTGTCCAAATAATATCACTAATGAAATTAGTAAAGGTATAGATTTAAAAGGTTGTCCGCTTGATACTGATACAGATAGTATTGCCGACTATCAAGATGCTTGTCCAAAAAATAGTTCAACTGAACTTTCCAAAGGTATTATTCAACAAGGGACTCAAATTGGTTGTCCAATAGATAGTGATAATGATACCGTGCCTGATTATCGTGACAATTGTTCCAATGATAGCAGCCTTCAAATTAAAAAAGGAGTTGATTCTGTTGGTTGTCCGGTTGATCATGATCAAGATGGTGTACAGGATTATAAAGATCTATGTGAAGGAACACCTAGAACAGTTGCCATTGAACTAAATGGTTGCCCGGTTATAATTGAGAAAGAAAAATATATCCTATCCGGTAAAGCCAGTTTTGCCTCTGGCAAAGAAAAATTAAGCAAGCAAGCACAAATTTTTCTGAAATCTCTGGTTCAAAGGCTCGGTCTTGATTTATTGATAAAAGTAAATATTATAGCTCATACTGACAGTGTTGGTTCTATTATTTTTAATAAAAAATTATCGAAACAACGGGCAAATAATATTGCTGAATACTTCATTCTTCAAGGTATTCCTAGTGACAAAGTAGAAGCAATAGGTATGGGTGAATCTGAGCCAATAGCGTCTAACCAAACTCCAAATGGTCGGAATAAAAACCGTCGCATTGAAATTCTGATTACATATTTAAAAAAAAATAATATAAAATAGATTGACTAATGCTAATTAAAAGATATATAATAGACTATGCATGGTAAACATACCATAAAATTAATGTTATGCATTATTATTTAATCCTAGCCCTTAATATAGGTCTATGTTTATTCATTGGTTTCTTGGGTAGAAATCGAAACTTGGGGTTTTGGGGAGCTTTTTTTGGTTCTATACTCTTCACCCCAGTTATCGGACTGCTTTTGGTACTGGTATCATGCCGTGATAAAAAAACCTAAGATGTATTGTTTAACTATATTTTAAAATTAAAAAGGAACTATAAAATGGCAACAGAAACAGTACTTGCTAATGCAGTAACACATCCCATAACAACAGTTGGTGGTGCTACTAAAGCATTCCTTATAGCTCATCCTGTTGGAGTCGCCGTGGTTGGTGCTAGTCTAATCGGTGCTGGCACTTATTGGGCAATGAAAAAATTCATGGGTGAAAAGGAAGAATCAGTAGCTGCTGAGACCGCTTAATCGGTAACAGATAAATATACATAGTTTTTTAAAGACCTGTCAGGTTTTTAAACACCTGACAAGTCTATAGTTATTTTTGAACCAGAAGAGTTTCCGAACTTGATTTACCAACTCTAATATAAATTCTATCTGATAGCACAATAGTTGCAGCAAATACTTGATCCCCAACATTTTTTTGCAAATATTGAAGTTCGCTGGTAAAAATATGTTGATATATTAAGCTAGTACCATTAATAATAACTCCATCTACCGGTATAACCTCATTGGCATTAATTACAATAGTATCACCAATATTTAACTCTTCACACGGCACTTCGATCTCAACTCCATCTTTTAGTAACCAAACCACTTTTGGCATTTTTTTATAAATTTGTGTTGCGCGGATTATTTGTTCTATATATTTAACTTGATAAGCAAATCTTTTGCTTAAGTAATATATCCAATTAAGTAAAGCTAAGATAAAATAATGTCTAGTAATAAGAAGCAAAAGAAAGAGAAGAGAATCAAAAACTGCCATATCAAATTGAGGTTTTTTTAAACCATGAATCGCATTTTTCCAAATAGGAATCGTGGTATATATAATTCCTGCTACGCTAATGAAAATCAACACTGGAAAAAATAAACTACCCAGTGTTACTAGAGCTAGTGATGTTGATGCGATGGCATAGCGTTTCTGAATTGTGGTTCCAACATTAGCCATGTATTGCTTATTTTCATCACCTTTAGGATTTGATTTTACTTCCGTTTTGATATCATCATATAACTTGGTACCTAGATAGGTAATTACTCCAATAAATACTAATAGATAATGCATAATTACTCCTATTTATAATATACTAACTTACCAGATTGCATCTTCAATACTCTATCTGCAATATGGAAATATTTATCATCATGCGTAACCGCAATAATGGTTTTACCTTGTTGTTTTAAATCTGGTAATATAACTTCATAAAAATACTTTCTAAATTGAGGATCCTGATCCGCAGCTAATTCGTCGAAAATATAAATGGACCTATTTTCTAAGATAGCGGTTACAAAAGCCAATCTTTTCTTTTGCCCTGTAGATAAGTCAAGCTGAGTGAATTTTCCCTGTCGATATTTGGTTTTTTCATCCAGTTGCATTAAGCGTAATAAATCTTTAACTTGCCTGTCATCAATATTTGATAAACCATACAGTTTATCAAACAAGTGAAAATCAGTAAAGATAATTGCAAATAATTCGCGGTAACTTGCATATTGAGTTTGATCAATTTGGTCACAATTCAAATTCAGAGAACCGGTGCTTGGATAATACAAACCTGTCAATAATTTCAATAAAGTTGATTTGCCACTACCATTACCACCCACAATAAACACCATTTCCCCTTTTTTAATCTCCAGATTAATGGGACCGATAGAAAATAAAGGCTTACCATACTGATCTGGATAAGAAAAAGTAGCTTTGTCAAGCTGAATTTGCTTGAAATTAGACGTAATAGGTTGTTGTTGAAAATAAATTTCAATAATAACCTCATCCAGTTGTGCTTCAAGTTCACTTAAGTTTTCTAAAACCACATTGCTTTGAGATAAGCTTGGTAAAGATGACACCAACATGCCTATTGGTCCAATAATGAATAAAATCGTCGTTGATATCTTGTAGATTTCATCGGCATGAGTGGTGTGAAGCGATGGTAGAATAAAAACCACTATTGCCAACAACAGATAAAAAGATATACGAGAAAACATCAAAGTAGTGATTTGTTGTAAGCCCACATTTACTTTCAGTTTTTCAGTTTCCTGAGAAAGCATGTCGATATGATCAAATAAGTCATCACTTTTTTTACGATTCATTTTAAGTTCTTTAAAACCGTTTAAAATATGACTGAAATACTCGAAAAATTGCGCCTCCTTTTGGGTGGCAATATGGAGTTGTTTAGAAATTTGTTTCTCATAAAACCAGTAGATAGATACAGAAATACTAATAAATACAATAGTGATCAAAAAGCTGACAGGAGATAACCAAGCCAGATACAGAAAACTAAAAACCAGCACCATTCCAGATTGAGCAGCGGCTATCAGAAGCAGTCCAGATTGAGAAATAATGTTACTATCTTGAGTGAGTTGAGTGTACATTTCACCTCGTTTGCTATGTTCGATGAAATGCAATTCTGCCGAGCGAATTTTATCCGCAATTCTAACTCTGACTTTGCGAATGAACTTTTCAATCGCAACCACCGTTTGAGAAAGCGCGTACCTTTGCGTATAAACATATAAAACAAAAGCAATAATGTATAGCAAAAAATATTGTGTTTGTAAGTTATTATTTGAAACCATTTCAGCCGCAGTATTAATGATAACTAATATCATCGCATTAGCCATACCTGATAAGGCAGTCATAAATCCAATCTGAGCAATTGGCACATCATATTCTTCAAGATAGTTGAGTATTTTCATAAAAATTCAAAGACCTGACAGGTCTGAATACAATAAAATTAAGTTGACTATTTGCTGTCTTTTGCGGCAAACTTTTGTCCTTCTTCAAAAAGCTGTTGAAAATGCGCTTTCATGTTTTCAGGCTCAAAATCAAGAAAAGTGCCACCCGATTCAAAATGTTCAATAAATACCTTACCAATAGCATAAGAAGTGGCACCAAACATAACAGCACCACCAATAAAACCGGCAGCTTGTCCAATAAACGGAACCACTTTAACCAAACTACTAATTGATGTAGCCGTTGTGGCACTTAAAACACCACCGGTTAAAGCAGCTATCAGTGATTTCACTAAATTCTGAGAAAATGGTACTTCATATTTATTAGCAATGCTATGTACCATTTTAATTTGGAGACCCGTTACTGCTGCCAGATCCACTAGTGGCAATGGCACTGCCGCTATTGCCATAGCACCAAATACGTAATTTTTGACCATCTCATGAGCTTCATCAGCTCTTTCAACCCGTTGTTGTAGGTTTTCTTCCATGGAAGGGAGTGGCGTTTCGTTTGTGTTATTTGATTCAGTTATCATATTTATCCTTACTTTGTAAAACTTACTAATTAAGTAGCCACAACAAATTTTAACATAAAAAAAATTTTGATGATATAATCATAAAAATTCAGATCAATTTTTCAGGACAAAAATATGTTAGTTATTGGTGGGCTAATTATTGGTGGTTTACTGTATACTGGCATTAGGTCACGCAAAGTTAGCAATGAGAAAAAAATAAATTCGAGAAAAAAAACACCAAGTGAAAAAAATTTATCTATTGCGACTACTTCATTAGGCTGTATCGTATCTGGACCGATTTTTTTTGCCCCGCTTACATTGCTAGGAGTGGGAGGACTAGTTTACCTTGTTTTGCCCACTTGGAAACAGGGCTATAATGATTTGACCCAAAAACGACGTTTTACTCGCATGGTATTAGAATCTATGGTTCTACCGGGTACCATTTTAACTGGTCACTTTTTTGCAGCAGCAATCGCCTACTGGTTCTTGTATTTCGCCCTCAACATAGTATCCAAAGCCAAAGGGCTGACGACTAAAAATCTGGCAGATGTTTTTATTACCCCATCAAACCGTGTTGTATATATTATGCGTGAAGGAGTTGAGCTTGAATTTACATTGAAAGATGTGCAAGCAGGTGACGTTCTTGTAGTCGAGGCAGGCGAAATTATTCCCGTAGATGGCACAATCGTCAAAGGGAATGCGGCTATAGATCAACGCATGTTGACAGGTGAATCACAACTTGTTGAAAAACAGGTGGGTGATTTCGTCTTTGCTTCCACTATGATGCTTACAGGACGAATTCTGATCGAAGTCGAAAAAGCGGGTGAAGAAACTATTTCCAACCAGACTCAACAGATCCTTAATGAAATGACATCATTTACTGCCACCCTTGAACTACGAAGTATTGACATGGCAGATCGCTTGGCATTGCCCTATTTGATGTTGGGTTCTGCGGCAAGCGTGTTAAAAGGAACAAGCAGTGGATTAGCCATTTTCTGGTCTCCATTAGACGATGCTCTCTATGCTGTGGGGCCATTGAGTGTATTAAATTATCTTAACATTGCTTTGCGACGTGGTATCTTGGTCAAAGATGGACGCGCTTTGGAAATACTACGTAAAGTTGATACCATTGTTTTTGACAAAACAGGTACGCTTACTGAAGAAATCCCAAAAGTGGCCAAAATTCATGCTTGTGGTGAAGTAAGCCAAAGTCAGATTCTACGTTATGCTGGGGCCGCTGAACGTAAACATACTCATCCTGTCGCTCAGGCCATCCTTGAAGAAGTCTTGATGCAAGATATAAAGCTGCCTTCTATTCAAGAATCCGCTTACGAAACTGGCTATGGTATCAAAGTAATGATTGGTGAACAAACGGTATTAGTTGGCAGCCTTCGTTTTATGGAACAACAATCACTGTCTCTTCCTGAACAATTAGAAGCTGTGCAAATTGAATCTCAAGAACTGGGTGAATCACTAGTTTATGTGGCTATTGATGAAGCGATTGTTGGGGCAATAGAACTCCATGCAAGGATTCGCCCTAACACAGTAGAAGTTATAAGCAAACTTAAGGCACTAGGCTACAACATTTGCATCATTTCAGGTGATCATGAAAAGCCAACTCAACATTTAGCTAAACAATTGGGAATTGAACATTACTTTGCCGAAACTCTGCCAGAGGAAAAGGCTAATTTGATCAAAAATATGCAACAAGAAGGCAGGGTTGTTTGTTACATGGGTGATGGCATCAACGATACGATCGCCCTTAAGCAGGCAGAAGTCTCGGTTTCCTTACGCGGTGCATCAAGCATTGCTACTGATACTGCTCAGGTTGTTTTGATGAACGGACAGTTAGATCAGCTTATTGAACTGATTGAATTGGCAAAACAGCTTGATGTCAACCTCAAGAACACTTTCTTAGTAAGCGTTATTCCAACTGCTGCTATTGTCGGAGGGGTCTTAATCTTCAATTTAAGTTTAACGGCTGCCATCATTGTTTATATGGTAAGTATGGGGCTTAGTGTCACCAATGCAGTATTTCCATTATTAAAGGAAAAATAATTATCTGATATGACTACAAAATCAAAGCTGCTGGCGCTTGATCAATATTTTTTGACAAATTCTCCCGTAAGTTTGCACAATTACCGTGCTGCTATGGATGCAACGCAAACAGTTATTATCGAAAATTTTGCTATACTTGAACAAGCTTATTCTGGTAAATCCATTGCTGCCTTACAGAGTGAACTGAAAGCCAGTTCTGAATTTATGGAAACTCAGTCATTACCTGATGTGATCAAACAGATTGGCGAACAGATAGTTGAAAACTTAATTAATGTCAATCATCCTCGTTGTATAGCACATTTACACTGCCCACCACTTATTGCTTCTATTGCAGCAGAAGTAATTATTAGTGCTACTAACCAATCTATGGACTCATGGGATCAAAGTGCAGCCGCCACACTGGTTGAGCAATATGTCGTTGATTGGTTCTGCAAGCAGTACAGTTTGGGAGAACAGGCTGATGGTGTTTTTACTAGCGGAGGAACGCAATCCAATTTTATGGGTTTACTTTTGGCTAGGGATTATGCAGCACAACAACATTTTAATTGGTCAATCTCAGAACTAGGCTTACCTCCCGAAGCTAATAAATTTCGTATTATCTGTTCACAAGACAGCCATTTTAGCATTCGTCAAACTGCCCGTTTATTGGGTTTGGGTGATCAGTCAGTGGTTTCTTTGCCCCTTGACGAACATCACCATATGTTGCCCAGTGTGGTTAGGCAATATTTTAAGGCATTGACAGATGAAGGACTTTTACCCATTGCTTTGGTTTCAACTGCTGGCACAACTGACTTTGGAACTATTTCACCGTTAGATGCTTTGGGTGTTTGTGCGCAGGAACTTGGATTGTGGTTTCATGTAGATGCTGCTGTTGGTGGTGCCTTGATGTTTAGTGAGCAACATAGATACAGGTTGGCTGGTATTGAACTGGTTGATTCTTTAACTATAGATTTTCATAAATTGTTTTATCAGTCAATAAGTTCTAGTATTTTTCTAATAAATAACCGCGCTCATTTTAATCTCATGAAATTGAATGCAGATTATCTAAACCCAGAATCAAATGCTGGAAATGGCCTTCCCGATTTGGTCACAAAATCAGTACAAACCACCCGTCGTTTTGATGCCTTAAAGGTTTATATGACCCTGCAAGCTTATGGTCAAACAGTATTGGGGAAAATTATAGAAAGTGTTATGGAATTAACTCAGCAATCCGCTAAACTGATTGATGCAACAACCGACTTTGAGCTGGCTTTGCCACCATCCATCAATACCATAGTTTTTCGCTACCGACCTTCCATTACACCTGCTGGTAAGGATGAAGACCTTTGGTGTGATACTGTTAATGATCGAATTCGCCTAGTATTATTGCAAACGGGGCAAGCGGTGATTGGCTACACAAAATTCAATGGACGTTCCTACTTAAAATTCACTCTAATGAATCCTATGACACGTTTAAGCGATATTGAATCTTTATTGGTAAGAATGCGAAAAATATCATTACTATGAGTACACAAATATTTACCGAAATAGAATCAAATGTACGCTCCTATTGCCGGACATTTCCAGTTGTGTTTACAAAAGCCAAAGACGCGATTTTGTATACTGAATCTGAACAACAATATATCGATTTTTTCGCTGGTGCAGGTGCGCTGAACTATGGACACAACAATGATTATTTGAAGCAAAAACTAATTGAGTATTTAAGTGCCGATTTCATTACGCATGGTCTTGATCTGTACACTTCTGCCAAGCGTGAGTTTCTGATAGATTTCAATCAATATATCTTAAAACCGCGTAAGCTTGATTACAAAGTGCATTTTTGTGGCCCCACTGGCACAAATGCGGTAGAGGCGGCCTTTAAATTAGCTCGCAAAGTCAAGGGACGTTCAGGCATCTTCGCGTTTATGGGAGGATTTCATGGCATGACGCTTGGCAGTCTGGCAGCAACTGGTAATAAATACAATCGTGCAGCGGCTGGTGTGCCTCTGAACAATATTACCTTTATGCCCTATCCACATGGTTTTATGGCTTCCTTTGATACTATTGAGTATATCAGTAATGTCCTGAATGACCCCAACTCTGGCATTGAAAAACCCGCTGCCATGATTCTGGAAACCACCCAAGCAGAAGGTGGTGTTATTGTTGCTCCCAGCCAATGGTTGCGTAGCATTAAAGCTTTGTGTGAAGAGCATGATATTTTGCTTATTTGCGATGATATTCAAACAGGTTGTGGGCGTACAGGTACATTTTTCTCTTTTGAACGCGCTGGGATTATGCCGGACATAGTATTGTTATCAAAATCTATCAGTGGCTATGGTATCCCATTTTCACTAGCACTTTATAAACCAGAACTGGATGTATGGGAACCCGCAGAACACAATGGCACGTTTCGTGGCAATCAACTTGCCTTTGTGACCGGCACAGCAGCATTAGAACATTATTGGTCTAATAATAAATTAGTGGATGAAATCAAACAAAAAGAAAATTATCTGCGTACTTTTATGGAAAACGAAATTCAGCCCTTATGCTCTGAACTTGATATTCGTGGTCTTGGTTTAATCTGGGGTATTGATATGTCAAAATTGGGCAAGCCTAATTTGGCACAGGCTGTAACAAAATGTGGTTTTGCTTCAGGGCTTGTTATAGAATGCAGCGGTAGAAATGATCAGGTGATTAAGCTCTTACCGCCACTGATTATTAATCAAAAATTACTAGCAAAAGGATGCCAGATACTAAAACAGGCACTTATAGAAACTTTAGATTCCAATGCGCTTTTGCCTTTGAGCTTTAACTAAAGGCAGTGTCGCATTCCCCAAACTAACCACCAGTCCCGTTTGCTTCAATAACATCGTCTCAACCAGCCCAAAATTTAGAAAAAAAGCACCGCCCATGCCAATCACAGTGGGGACAATCATCATTTTAAAACTGCTTGTCATGGTTTTTTCAAATTCTTGAGCCAAATCAAATAACTGACCAAGTTGATTCAAGTTTGACATTAAGATAATCTGGGCTGTATCAGTAGCCACTGTTGAAGCACCCCGCATTGATATGGACACTTGCGCTTTTTTCAAAGCAATCGCATCATTGATGCCATCACCAATGTAACAGACTGTTTTTCCATCCTTTTGTAACTGATCAAGGATTTCAGCCTTATCTTGGGGCAGTACTTGGGCAAAGTAATGCTCAATGCCTAAATCTTGAGCCAGTTTCTGGGTAGGCATTTCTTGATCCCCGGAGAGAATGTGCATAGATTTAATCTGACACTTGCGCAGTTTATCAATAACCGCTTTGGCTTCGGGGCGCACGGTGGGAAACAGTTCAATCGCACCAATCATTTGATTATCGATGGCAATCATTACCAAAGAATTTCCTTGCTGGTGGCCTAAATCTTCCGCCAACTTGATTAATGATGGAATACTTATTTGTTCTTTTTCCATAAAGCTGCGGCTACCTACTTGAATAAGCTGCTGGTTTATAGTAACTTGAATGCCATAGCCCACTTGATATTCTGCCTCATCAATATCTGGTAAACTCAATTCTTGGCTCTGCGCTTCTTCCAAAATGGCCAATGCAATCGGATGAGTCTGTTTATATTCCGCAGCAGCAGCGTAGGCCAAAATATCGCCGGTATCATAATCTGAGCAGCTATGGATTTTTCCAACATAAGGCTGTGATAAGGTTAGTGTTCCAGTTTTATCAAAAACAATAGTATCCACTTGACTTAACAGTTCAAGTGCCCTGCCATCTTTAATCAGAATACCATTTTGAGACATCAGTCGAAAATAGCTTAGAACACTGATGGACGAAACCACTGACATTCGGTAGCCAAAATGAGCATTAATTATGGCAGCTGCGCCCATAGGTCCTAAAATAGGCAACGATATTGCCCCTAAAATAAGCGTTGGCAAAACCGTTTTATTCTCCAGTTTTTCGCCCTGCAATTGCCAATTTCCTTTGAAATTATCCATTTTATTGAGAACATGACCTATTTTAGCCACTATGGTTTCTTCACCAGCAGTTTCAACTTGGATAGATAGTTTGCCACCCAAAATAACGGTTGAGGCAAATACTTGATCACCTATTCCTTTTTCTACAGGTTGTGCTTCTCCAGTCAGAATATGTTGATCGACACTCGCCATTCCTTCCTTAATAGTGCCATCTACTGGGATAGTTTCCCCAGCATTAACAACCACAATTTCACCTTTTTCTAGTGCCTCAAACGCTGTTTTGACTTCAACCCCATTAACCAGCACCCAGACAAAGCGAGGATGTTCATTAAATATTTCTATAAAGTTTTCTTGAGAATTGCGTTTAACTTTTAACAGTAGTTTTTGATTTAAAACATAAAAAAATGCCGCCATGTTACCAATCGCATAATACCCACTTAAGAGACATACGATGGCAGTGATGGCAGATAGGGTATGCACATCGACTTTTTTATTTTTCCTAAGTGATTGGTAAGATTTCTTAAAAATGGGAACCGAGACATAAATCAAGCCGGGGACACTGAGAAGACTCAAAGGCGGATAGAATAAAGTCCCAGCTGTAGCTATGCCAAATGACGCAGTAGAAATGGCTAAATCACGATTAGCTTCTTTTTCTTCCTCGTTTTTCTTATTTTCCACCGTCTGCCCAAAAAAGTCAACATTTTTAACCACCTTTTTCATATCCTCATATAGAGATGGAGATATTTTTTTGTGGTTTTTTTTCGCTTTTTTCTGATCTGATGTTCTGATGGCATGAGCAAAGCCACCTAAAAGTAAAAGTTCTAATAACATATTTTTTAGCTTTCTTGATTTAGCTTGTATTGAGTATTGAGACTATTAAGTGCTAATTTCCAGCATAAATCTACATAGGTTCTGTTTTGCCAGCACGCTTAAACTCTAAAATGCTTCTACAATCTAGTAGAAATAAACTGAATTATACAAGTAATAATTGATGTTGTCAAAAAAAATCAATCAAAATATTTTTTCTTCTAATTGTGATAAAATAAGAACAATTACCATTAAATGTAGTTCCAATTATTCCAGCAGTTGAAAACATGCCCGGCAGTCAAGCAGTGAAACCCGGAGATATTGTTACAAGTTTATCAGGACAAACTATTGAAATATTAAATACTGACGCAGAAGGGCGACTAATTTGCTGCTGGAAAATTTAGTGGCGATAGAGATTGCGAATATAGGTGGAATAGAAGTAGGAACAGCTTGGACATCAGGCAAAAAGGACAAAGGAGCAACTGGTCTGCACAACAGATCCAATATGTATTATTTATACAAACTAAGTCGCTGATAATATTTATTTTTTAATTAATTTAAGCGATATATAACCAGCGCGTGAAGCAGGAAGAAGACGCTATAAATTTTATCAACAACAAGGGCATGAATTACAAAAATATAATATTAATCGTTGAAAAAAGTCATCATACCTGTCAGGTTTTAAAAACCTGACAGGTATGATGACCCTAATTCCTTTAATGATTAAAAATCTGAAGTAAAATAACTTTCTGGAAATTTCTCAGTAATCATCATCACAGGCTGATTATTAGAAGAAACACTATAAGTACGAGAGAGTAAATTATCTTGTCTTTTAATTTCAAAATAATCGGATAAATCTCCAGCTTGTTCCTGAGCATAATTGACAATTTCTTTAAAGGTTTCTGTTTTATGTTGTTGCCAAAGTTTTCCTATGGGTATATGAGACTTAATCAATTTGTCTCTAAACCTTTCCTCAATTCGCTCAATCACAATAATGGAATCAGCGTAAAGCCAATTATGATGGCTAGTTTGGTCTTGAAGTAGTATTTGTCTTTCCAAGACTTCAGTACCTGCTTTGATTTTTAAAGGCTGAATATCTTCAGTAATAATGACTATTTTCTCCGACAATTTAACAACAGCTATAGGTTCATTTAAAAAAATTTCTAATATGTTTGTTAAAGTGCCATCAGCTAGCAATAAAATTTTTTGAAAAGGGCTGAGCTTAGATGGGTCTATGTTACAGTCTCTCAATAATTGGTACAAATCTATTCCTTTTGTTTGCGTAAATACTTAGTTTATTTTAACATAAATAAAGTATTGATAATATAATCAAAACGGTATTATGCTTAAACTGATTATCAAGCAGCTTATACTAATAAAGCTGGTTACTTGCTTAATGGGTAAGATATAAATATATATTGTTTTTTTAAAGACTTGTTAGGTTTTTAAACACCTGATAGTTGCTGCAAATGCTTGATCTCCAATATTTTTTAGCCATGCAATTGCCAATTTTATTTGTGATCGACACTCGCCACTCCTTCCCTAATCGTGCCATCGACTGGGATAGTTTGCCCCGCATTCACTGGGTTGCTAAATATATAAATCAAATATTGCTATTTTTCGTCAGTTTCAAATTTAATAAGCTCTGTAAGTAATTCATCACAAACAACCACGCTTTCATTGTATAATACCATTAGGGTGTTTAATTTTAGGTACATTGCAAATATATGGAACAAATTATTAAAGAATTACATAGTATAGGTGATTTTATACGTTGGGGCGCAAGTGAATTTAATAAGGCTGAGTTATTTTTTGGGCATGGAACTGATAATGCCATAGATGATGCCGCTGTACTAGTTTTACATACGCTCAATTTAGCTAATGAAAAAATTCCTAATATTTTATGGCATAGCCGCTTAACAAGTTCAGAAAAACAAGATATATATAATATATTACAAAGACGAATTAATGAAGCTATTCCTACTGCTTATTTAACTAATGAGGCTTGGTTTAGTAATTTACGCTTTTATGTAGATTCACGTGTTTTAATTCCGCGTTCTCCAATTGCAGAATTAATAGAACAGGGTTTTGAGCCTTGGGTTGAGGCTGATCAAGTTAATTATATGTTAGATTTATGTACTGGTAGTGGTTGTATCGCTATTGCTAGCGCAATGTTATTTCCAAATGCAAAAATTGATGCAGTCGATATTTCGGCAGATGCAGTTGATGTTGCCAAAATAAATATTGATGCTTATGGATTAAATGAACGAGTAAATGCAATACAGTCAGATTTGTTTGCTAATTTAGATGGTAAAGTTTATGATTTAATAGTTTGTAATCCTCCTTATGTTGATGCTGAAGAATTAGCGGCAATGCCCAATGAGTATCATCATGAACCGCGTTTAGGCTTAGAAGCTGGTGATAATGGCTTATTATTGGTAGAACAAATTTTACGCCAAGCAGCTCAACATTTAACAGCTAATGGGGTATTAATAGTTGAAGTTGGTTTAAGTCAAAAATATTTGATGGAACATGAATTGCCATTTATGTGGTTAGATTTTGAACGTGGAGGAGAAGGTGTGTTTTTATTGACGGCTCAACAATTGATTGATTATTAATATGAATTTATTATTTTTATTACCCCCAGAAACAGCTCATTCTTTAGCTTTAAATACTTTAAAATTTCTTCATAAATTTAAATTTAAGAAAAAAATTCCATATAAACCTTGCACAGTCATGGGTTTAGATTTTCCAAATCCAGTTGGATTAGCGGCAGGTTTGGATAAAAATGCTGAATATATTGATTGTTTAGCTGGTTTGGGATTTGGATTTATTGAAGTAGGTACAGTTACACCTGAAGCTCAGCCCGGTAATCCTAAACCACGTCTGTTTCGGTTAAGAAAAAATCAAGCTATTATTAATCGTATGGGATTTAATAATCATGGCATTGATCGATTGTTAAAAAATGTCAAAGCGGCAAGGTTTAATGGTATTTTAGGTATTAATATTGGTAAAAATTTTAATACCCCCATAGAAGAAGCGATAGATGATTATTTAATCGGCTTAGAAAAAGCATATCCATTTGCAGATTATATTACTGTAAATATTTCATCTCCTAATACTCCGGGATTACGTCAATTACAACAAGCTGATCAATTAGATTCCATGTTGAAAGCTTTAAAAGAGGCTCAACAGGAATTGGCTAGTAAGCATAATAAATATGTGCCATTAGTGGTTAAAATAGCTCCTGATTTAACTGAGGAAGAAGTTAAGGATATTGCTAATACATTATTAGCATCTAAAATAGATGGGGTTATTGCGACTAATACTACCTTATCGCGAGACAATTTAATCCGTGAAACTCATATAAATAAAACTGGTGGTTTAAGTGGCGCACCTTTATTCACAAATAGTACTAACATCATAAAACAATTAAATGCCATCCTAAAAGGCAAAATTCCAATAATAGCTGTAGGTGGTATTATGACTGCCGCTGATGCTGAAGCAAAACTTGAAGCTGGAGCTAGTTTAGTTCAAATTTATACTGGATTAATCTATAAAGGACCAGAATTAATTGATGAAATAAAAAAAATGCTTGACAAATAAATTTCTGATGGTAGAATGTCGCAATTAATTCAAAACGCGGGAATAGCTCAGTTGGTAGAGCACAACCTTGCCAAGGTTGGGGTCGCGAGTTCGAGTCTCGTTTCCCGCTCCAGATTTCTATGGCTGAATGGCAGAGTGGTTATGCAGCGGTTTGCAAAACCGTGTACATCGGTTCAATTCCGGTTTCAGCCTATTAGTACGTACCATATGCCTGGGTGGCGAAATTGGTAGACGCAAGGGACTTAAAAAATTTGAGCATCTAGGGCGAAATCCTTAGATGAATGGAGTCTAATTCGATGAATCCTGTAATATGGTAACGTCGAGCTAAGCTCGATTAGGTTATATAAGAAATAATTGGGTAGGAACATCATGAATGATTCCCCTTTCCCCATTCCCAACCTATCCTTTTATTTCTTTCTTATGATTTAGTTGAGAAAGTGTAGAGGCCATACGGCTCCTGCCTGACTAAGTATTTAATATTTAAAGGCAAAGACATGGTCCAGACCACAAACAAGTTGATTAAATAATCAATATGGCAGTGAAAACTGTAGTTGGTAAGAAAATCCCTCGGTGGCAACACTGTACCGGTTCGAGTCCGGTCCCAGGTACCATTCTTATATGTACACAGCACATTTTGGGCTGAATACAGCACCGTTTTCTATAACACCAGATCCACATTATTTTTATTCAAGCACAAATCATAGTGAGGCTTTGGCACATCTTGTATATGGTGTCAATGAGGGCCCCGGTTTTGTATTATTAACTGGTGAAGTCGGTACTGGTAAAACTACTTTATGTCGTAGTTTAATTGAGCAATTACCCCACAATTTTGATGTAGCTTTATTGCTAAATCCTTGTCTATCTCCAATAGAATTATTGGCAGCCTTATTTGATGAATTAAGAATTAGTTATAGTCTGGAACAGTATCAACAAAAAGATTTTATTGATAAACTCACTAGTTATTTGTTGACGGCTGATAGAGTTGGTCATCGTACTGTACTTATACTTGATGAGGCTCAAAATCTTAGTTCAGAAGCATTAGAACAAATCAGGTTATTAACTAATTTAGAAACTGGCAATCATAAGTTATTACAAATAATTTTGGTTGGTCAACCAGAATTAAAGAAGTTATTAAAACGTAATAATCTGCGTCAATTATCACAGCGTATTACAGCGCGTTATCATCTCTTGCCTTTATCCAGAAAAGACACTAAAGCTTATATTAATCATCGTTTAGCTATTAGTGGAGTAGTTTCACGTCAGTTATTTTCCGATTCGGCTGTTAAATTAATTTATCGTTATTCTGCTGGTGTACCCCGTTTAATTAATATTCTTTGTGATCGCGCTTTATTAGGCGGTTATGTAAGTAATAAAGATCAAATCAATACGGAGATTATCTATCAAGCTATAGAAGAGGTTACTGGTGAAGCTGTTAGAAAATTTAATCCTCAAGTCTTAATAGTTGTTTGTAGTTTTTTATTAGTATTGGCTGGTGTTATTAATTGGGGGTTGTTAAAACCAGTTACTGTTTCTAGTTCTGCTCCCATAATGCCAACTGCTATGGTGAATAAGCCAGTATCAAATTTAGAATATTTATTAAATATAACTAATACAGAAACAGCTTTTAGAACTCTGTTTAATTTATGGGGAACTGATTATTTACCATTAGCTGGTGAAAAGGCTTGTGAAAGTGCGGCTAATAAGGGTTTAGCTTGTTTCTTAAAGATCGGTACATGGGATGATTTACGTTCTTTAAATCGTCCGGCTATAATTGAATTAGTAACTTTAAATGGAATGCAATATCATATAGTAGTCAAATACTTACTTGATGATATTGCTGTTTTAGTTGTTGCAGAGAGAACTTATGAAATACCAATTCATGAAATTAATAAGTTATGGCTAGGGCAATTTCTAATTTTATGGCAACCTCCGATGTTACCTATGCCGATATTAAAAGTTGGAATGATTCACCAAGGGGTTATTTGGATCAGAAAACAATTAAATATGGAATCGAGATCAGCTTTGTTTGATTATGCTTTAAGAACCAAGCTTATTGCTTTTCAAGCTGAACATAATTTAAAAGCTGATGGGGTTATTGGAGAACAAACATTGTTAGCATTGCAGGCTTTGAGGGGAGAGCCGTTGCTGCTTGAGTAAAAAGTAGCCAACATTTTGCTACCAACATTTATTCTGACAAAGTTGTTGATTAGCTTCATCAAGCGTTCCAAAATGATGCCATTCACCATAAAATCCATACCATATATTATTTTCTTTAGTGGTTAGAGCGGCTTGATATTCATTAGTATAAAAGCGCGAATATTGAATTTCATTTCCAGAACCAGAAACTTGTGTAGCAGTAGCTGGAAAAAAGTATTGAGCATAAACTTTTTCAACTAGATCAAAAATAATATTGGATTTGTTTTCAAATGTGATTGCAGGAGCAGTAGTAGCAGTTGAATTTGTACCATTTGATTTACCAAAAACTTGTACCCAATAATGCCGATATTTACTTGAATCTAAATGTGAATAACCGAAACCAATTTCTGTGTAATTACTATTGAGAATATTTTCACGATGCCCTTGGCTATTCATCCATTGATTAATAGTCTCCGTTGGTGTAGAACGCCCTGCTGCAATATTTTCTCCTACATAAGAATAATTATAACCAGCCGCTTCAGCACGATCCCATGGTTGGGAACCATTTAACCCAGTATGGCTAAAATAGTTATTTTTAGTCATATCATCTGCATGGCTTTGTGCCGCTTGATTTAATTGACTTGATAAGCTTAATGCTGGTAAACCAACTTTTTTCCTTTCCAGATTTGTGAGTCGTAATAATTCAGCGTCATATTGACTCGCTGCTGTAGCGGCTGGTTATAATTATTCTTATGTAGGAGAAAATATTGCAGCAGGGCGTTCTACACCAACGGAGACTATTAATCAATGGATGAATAGCCAAGGGCATCGTGAAAATATTCTCAATAGTAATTACACAGAAATTGGTTTCGGTTATTCACATTTAGATTCAAGTAAATATCGGCATTATTGGGTACAAGTATATTTTCAAATAAATGGTAAAAAATCGGTGAACCCAACTTATTTGTTGGGCGAGAACAAGAATTTGAATTATTTAACAATTGGATAGCCAACATTCCAAAAAGACTATCCAAATCCAAAGTAATTTTAGCACGCCGAAAAAGTGGAAAAACTGTTTTCGAGGCAAATGTACAACGCATCTGTAATCAACTTTGGAGTGCTAATGGAAAAGTTATTCCATTTTATTTTGACTTTGCTGAAAGCAAAATTTGGTATCCAGATTTAGCAATAGATTATTATCGTGCTTTTGCTTCACAGTATATTTCTTTTATCGAACGAGATAATAAGTTAGTTCAGGAACGATTATCATTAAAACAAATTCGAGAATTTGGTATAAAAAAATCATATCAACTCTTAGTTGATGATATAGATTCAATGTTATTTGATAAAGAAAATTTGTTATATGATTCAATGTGGAAAACTGCTTGTTCAGCACCACATCGCTTTGCTAATTTTTATGATCAAGGATTTTTAGTCATTTTAGATGAATTTCAAAATATTACTCAATATGTTTATCGAGATGAACAATGCAAAGGTGAACCAGATGAAACCCTAGCAGGTAGCTATCATTCTCTATCTGAATCAAAATTAGCACCGATGTTAGTAACTGGCTCCTATGTAGCTTGGTTAATTCAGGTTATTAATAAATATTTAGAAGCTGGCAGACTGAAAATAACACGTATGTTTCCTTATCTTACTAAAGAAGCTGGCTTACAAGCAGTTTATAAATACGCTGTCTTTTATAATCAAGCAATCAATAAACCGCCATAGAAATTAATGAATTGTGCATGTCTGATCCATTTGTTATTTATTGTGTAATTCAAAGTGACTATGAGAACAAAGATTTAACTACTCGTAAAGGAGTAATTGATACGGTTAGTTATGAATTTTCAGATAGAGATTCTGAAATGTCAATGACTTGGAATGAATATTTAGTATTAACCTTAGATCAAGTAAATGATAAAAACGCTAAAAATATATTACTTTGGTTATACAAATACCATAAGCGTTTTTGGAATCCAATTCAGTTAAAAAAGGAAATGAAACTTGCTTTGGATATCGATGATATTTATCGACAATTAATTATCCTATCTAATGCATAAATTATACAAAGAGGAACTTCAGACTATCAATTTAAAGCATTAAAGGATGGTACACTTAATTTCATTATTAAAAATCGTTTTCAAGAACAAATTCTTGGAATTGTGCCTGATTTAGCTCCGCTGACTTCGTATAAAACAAGACTTTGCCGATAAACTAGTTGCAGAAAATAAAGGCTTACAAGGTAAGGTTAATTATTTATCTGGCAAATTAGCTGAATCTCAATTAGCCACTGCTTTTAGAAGCAAAAAACGTTTTGCCCTGTCTGAATTTTTTTCAAATGTAAGTGATAATACAGTTTTAAACATTGTTGAAGTGAAAGAACGAATTCAATTTCAGCGTCAAGATGGTAAGGTTATGGAAGTTGATATTGCCGCTATTTCTGATTGTGGGCGCATTGTATTAGTTGAAGTTAAGAAAACTAAGGCTAAAACTGCTGCTAAGATTATAGATGACTTTCAAGAAAAAGTTGAGATTTATCAAGATTTAAATTCAAATAATGTGATTATTTCAGCTTTTTTATCACTTGGTGGTTTTACTGATGAGGCTATTGGGAAATGTAAGATGCTTGGAATTGCAATTGTTTTGATGTTTATTTAGCTGCGCTGACTTCGTATCTTAATTCGTTGTACTAAATAAACGAATTAAGTTTAGTCGGATAGGGAGCATTTTATATTTTTTTCAATTCATTAATTCAATCTCCGCCTCACTAAATCCAGCCGCTAATCGCGCTTCAACATTAGGCATCTTAACACTACCTGTAAAATATTCACTCATTAACTTTTTAAAAGTTGTTTCAGATTCTAAACTACGTTGTTCACAAAAATATTTAAACCAATATGAGCCAATAGCAACATGTCCAATTTCATCACGTAAAATTATTTCTAAAATTTTCACTAAATGAGATAAGCTTTGTGATTTTAATTTGGCAATAATTGGCGGTGTTGCATCTAAGCCTCGCGCTTCTAAAACTCTAGGCACTAAAGCCATCCTAACTAACACATCATGTTCTGTTTTAACCGCCATTTCCCATAATCCATTATGAGCAGCAAAGTGACCATAACTATATTCAAGTTTTTCTAATTGTTCATTTAATAAGCTAAAATGATAAGCTTCTTCATAAGCAACTTTAATCCAATCATCATAAAATTGACGAGGCAAATCTCGAAACCGATATACTGCATCCCATGCTAAGTTAATTGCATTAAATTCTATATGAGATATTGCATGTAATAATGCCGCTTGCCCTTCAATAGTAGAGAATTTACGGCGCGGCACTTTAGTTGGTGCTACTAAAACTAGCTTTTTTGGTAAGCCGGGCATTAAAATAGTTTTAATTGAACTATTGCTATTAAGGTTTAATTGCCCTAATTGCCATGCTTTTACCGTAGATTGTGTTAATTCTAGTTTTTCAGTCGGATCAGTTGCTATAATACATTGATAAGCTGCATCAAAAAGATTTTTTGTCATATATTTATAATGAGGTAATTATGTCTAATTCTCAACAAAACGGGGCTATTTTAATAGTTGTCTTATGGTTCATTGTTATTGTCACCATCATGGTAGCTACTTTATCCAGTGAAACACGCTTGTCAACTAAAATTGTGTTTTATAACAAAATGGGTTTACAAACATGGAATGATACTCTTGCGGCTTTACGCGCTGCTGAAATGGAATTACTCATCAATAAAATGCCTGATCCACCGGGAACAGAGGAAGACATTGATTTAAGTCTGCGTCGTGATAAAAAGTTTCGTTTCAATGGTGAGGTGTTAGAACTTGCCTATCCAAGCCCAGAAACTGTCAATGTACGTATTTATAATAATGCTGGTAAAATTAATATTCAAAAATTATCTAAGGCTAAAGTACGCGAATTATTAGAAATGTTTGTTGGTATGGAAGATCTTGAAAGGCTCACAACATTAGAAAATGCGTGGCAAGACTGGATAGATAAAGATGATATGCCGCGTTTAGATGGAGCTGAAAAAGATTATTATGAAGGCTTAACCCCACCTTATGAACCGCGTAATGCACCCATAGAAACAGTATCAGAAGTTTTATTAATCAAAGGATTTGATGAAGTCTTTAAAGATATAGAGATGGAAAATGTCTTTACTGTCTATGGTGGAACCGTTGATGGTATCAATCCTAATTTTGCCAGTCGTGAAGCTTTAATGTTATTACCGGGCATGGATACGAGTATTATTGATCGTATTATGACAGTCAGACGAGTCAAAGAAATTAAGTCAGTTAAGGATTTTGCATTTTTAGTGGAACCAGAACAAATGGCATTATTTCGATCATGGGTAAAATTTTCGACAAGTAATTTTTATACAATTGCCATACAAACTAAACCGGTTGCTGAAATTGCAGCAATTCAAGCTAAAAAGGCTGAAGAGCAAGAACAAGAAGTAGAAGAAGCTAATGAATTAGAACCAGAAATTGATGATCCATTTCATATTCCAGCATCAACATCAGAAAAACAATCTGCTTATATGGTAACAATACAACCTAAAGGGAATAATCAACTACCTATAATATATAAGGTGAATCCTTATGGGGTTTTACCTGATACTCGTCATGAACATATTCCCATTGAAAGATTGCAAGAAATGTTAGAAAATGGAATGTTGGAACTTGAAGGTGCAGAATTCAATGGTGGTGGTAGCTCAATGCCCTTTTAAATAGTATTGGCATAAAATTTGAAATCCATATTTAACACTAGATAAAATTATAAATTACATAAAGTGTTAAATATGAATAAAACCATCAACCTGTTTGATCTTGATTTTATTTCTGCTCCAAATCAGATACAAATTTTGGATCAAATTATAAATGCTAAAAGTTTTACAGATAACGAGGAAAAAATTCCATTCCTCATTACACCCAATGCTGATCAAATAGTAAAATTAGATCAAGTTGAACATAGAACTTTAAAGAAGGAACTAAGCAAGGCTTCATTCATTCTACCTGATGGGCAACCTATAATTTGGTTTAGCAAGTTAGTTGGTAAACCATTACAAGCCAGATTAGCAGGTAGTGATTTATTTCCTCAAGTATGGCAACGCGCTAAAGAAAAACAACAAAAAATTTTTATCGTTGTCAGTAATGAAAGTTTAGGTAAAAAACTTAAACAAGATTACGAAAATATTGAATATTATGTGCCACCTATGTTTGATCTACATACGGAAGGTTTTAATCAGACATATCAAGAAATTCTAAATCAAATTAAAGAATTTAAACCTAAATATTTGATTATAGGTGTAGGTTTTCCTAAACAAGAATGGTTAGGTTTATTTGTTCATAAAACATTAAAACAACAAAATATTCAATCACCACTAATTCTATGCTTAGGTGCGTCTGCGGAATTTTATTTAGGAATAAAAAAACGAGCACCAAGGTTTTTACAAAAAATCGGATTAGAATGGCTGCATAGATTACTAACAGAACCAAGAAGAATGTGGAAAAGATATATATTAGGTAGTGTATCTTTATTAAGTTTGTTTATTAAGGAAAGGAAAAAACACATTTCTCAAAAAACGACTACAGATGGAGAATTAACACATGAATAAGCCAGATATATCTATTATAATAGTATCTTTTAATACTGTTGATTTGTTGCGTGATTGCCTACAATCTTTGGCTAAAGAAGCCGGTAATGTTAATTATGAAACCATTATAATTGATAATGGCTCAAGAGATGGCTCGGCTGATATGGTAGAATGCGAATTTCCAGAAGCTAAATTAATTCGTAGTGATATTAATTTAGGTTTTGGTGCTGCTAATAATCTTGGTTTTGCCAAAGCGCGAGGTGAATATGTAGTTTTACTAAATTCAGATGCTTTTTTAAAACCACAGGCACTAGAAAAATCTTTAGCTTATATGCAAGCTGATTCTACTATAGGGCTTGGTGGCGCACGTTTAGTTGGTGCAAAGGAAGAATGGCAACCATCAGCTCGTATGTTTCCAAGTTTATTAAATGAATTTATTACCACATCAGGTTTAGGGGATAAATATCCGAAATCACGGTTTTTTGGTCGTGTAGATCGAACTTGGGCTGATCCAAATCAAGCCGCTATGGTAGATTGGGTGCCGGGTGCATTTTCCATCATTCCGCGTCGTGTACTTGAAGAAGTTGGTTATTTTAATGAAGATTTTTTTCTTTATTATGAAGAAGTTGAACTGTGTAAGCGAATTAAATCCGCTGGTTATAATATATGGTATTGGCCAGATGTAGTAGTCACACATTTAGGAGGTGAATCTTCCAAAACTCTAACACAATTTAGTATGTCTGATTCTGGCAAGCAAATTTATTTATGGGAAATGCGTAGTGCCTTGTTATTTTACCGTAAACATTATGGCAAATTCTCAGCATGGCTATGGTTGTATATGAAACGCTTATGGTTTAAATTACGTACTTGGAAAAACTCCTTCAGTAAGCAAACTGAAAGGAAAAACAAAGCGGCTCTATTTACAACAGTGCAAAAATTACTAAAGCAAGCATGGGTTGATACTGAAGGTGGACGTATTTCACCACCACGCCCTTGGTAATTTATAACTTGACTTATTTTTCTTAATAAGTATAATGTATGTGGTTTTTATTTCACCCATGAAATAAAAACCAATCTATCGATACTTTCTAAATTTTTCTTCCCTTTTCCTAAAAAATACTTGATTAATTTAGTAAAGTACTCAAATATCATAAAGGATATAAAATAATGAAACTTACAACTAAAGGACGCTATGCCGTCACTGCAATGTTAGATTTAGCAATTAATCGTGATCATGGCCCTATAACATTATCTGATATTTCACAAAGACAAGGTATTTCCTTGTCTTACTTGGAACAATTGTTTTCCCGTTTACGTAAAAGGGGTTTAGTCGATAGTACCCGTGGTCCGGGTGGTGGTTATCGTCTAAGTCGTGCCGCTGAAGCAATTGCTGTTGCTGAAGTGATTTCAGCAGTTGATGAAAGTGTTGATGCTACTAAATGTAAAGGTTTAAAAAATTGTGGTGAAGATAGTCGCGCTTGTTTAACTCATCAATTATGGAGTGATTTAAGTGGTCAGATTCATGATTTTTTAGGCAGCATTAGCTTAGCTGAAGTACTTAAAAAACGTCCTAATGAAGTTTCTGAAGAACTTACACGACAAGAAGAAGCTAAATCAGTTAAAAAAGTAGCGCCGCAAGTAGCCGCTGCTTAATTGTTACTCACATGCGTGCGGGAAGCCATTTGACTTTAAATAAAACAAAGAGAGAAGTATGAATTTACCAATTTACCTTGATTATTCAGCCACCACACCAGTTGATCCTCGTGTGGCAGAAAAGATGATGCAATATTTGACTCAACAAGGTCAGTTTGGTAATCCTGCATCACGTACACATAAATTTGGCTGGGATGCTGAAAAGGCAGTAGATGAGGCAAGGGTGCAAGTAGCTGCATTAATAAATGCAGATCCAAAAGAAATTGTTTGGACATCTGGTGCCACAGAATCAGATAATCTAGCTATTAAAGGGGTTGCTCATTTTCATCAAAAAAAGGGCAAGCACATTATTACTAGTAAAACTGAACATAAGGCAGTATTAGACACATGTCGTCAGTTAGAACGCGAGGGATTTGAAGTGACCTACTTAGATCCTGAAGCTAATGGCTTGATAGAACTCAAAAAGTTTGAAGCCGCTATTCGTGATGACACAATATTAGTAAGCCTTATGCACGTTAATAATGAAATTGGCGTGATTACAAATATTGCCGAAATCGGTGAAATTACTCGTGCCCGCAAAATATTATTTCATGTTGATGCAGCTCAAAGTGCTGGTAAGGTGCCTATTGATCTACAGACTATGAAAGTAGATTTAATGTCTTTTTCAGCCCATAAAATTTATGGTCCCAAAGGTATGGGTGCGCTTTATGTGCGTCGTAAACCACGTGTGCGTATAGAGGCACAAATGCACGGCGGAGGGCATGAACGAGGTATGAGATCTGGAACTTTGCCTACTCATCAAATTGTTGGTATGGGTGAAGCCTTTCATATTGCTAAACAAGAAATGGCAGTTGAGAACGAACGTATTAATCAATTACGTAATCGTTTGTGGGAAGGCTTAAAAGATATGGAAGAAATTTATATCAATGGTGACTTCGATAATCGTATTCCGGGCAATTTGAATGTCAGCTTTAACTTTGTTGAAGGCGAATCATTAATAATGGCATTAAAAGATTTAGCAGTTTCCAGTGGTTCAGCCTGTACCTCCGCTAGTTTAGAGCCGTCTTATGTGTTACGAGCCATAGGGCGCAATGATGAACTGGCGCATAGTTCGATTCGTTTTAGCTTTGGTCGTTTTACTACTGAAGAAGATATTGATTATTCTATTCCTCTTATTCGTTCTAAAATTGAGAAATTACGTGCATTATCCCCATTATGGGATATGTATAAAGAAGGAATAGATTTAAATTCTATTAAATGGGAGCATTAGATATGGCTTATAGCGACGCAGTTTTAGATCATTATGATAATCCACGTAATGTGGGTGTAATGGATAAAGATGATCCATCAGTAGGTACTGGTATGGTTGGCGCACCTGCCTGTGGAGACGTAATGCGCTTACAGATTAAGGTAAGCGATGAGGGTGTTATTGAAGAAGCGAAGTTTAAAACTTATGGTTGTGGCAGTGCCATCGCTTCAAGCTCATTATTAACTGAATGGGTAAAAGGTAAAACTTTAGATGAAGCGGCAGCAATCAAAAATTCTGAAATTGCTGAAGAATTAGCACTTCCACCGGTTAAAATTCATTGTAGTGTGTTGGCAGAAAGTGCGGTTAAATCAGCTATTTCTGATTATCAATCAAAACAAAAAGCTGCTTAATTTATGGCACTAACACTTACTGAAACCGCAGCTAAACACATTGAAAAAAGTTTTGATAGTCGAGGTAAAGGCATAGGTTTACGTCTGGGCGTAAAAACTACTGGTTGTTCTGGTATGGCTTATGTTATGGAATTTGTCGATACTCTTGATGATCAAGATCAAGTCTTTGAATCTCAAAACATTAAACTTATTATTGATCCTAAAAGTTTGATTTATATTGATGGTACTGAACTTGATTTTGTACGAGAAGGTTTAAATGAAGGTTTTAAATTTAATAATCCTAATGTTAAAGATGAATGTGGTTGCGGTGAAAGTTTTACCGTCTAATTATGTCTTTATCTGCTAATCATTTTGAGTTATTTCAAAATGCGGTTACTTTTGAGATAGATATAAATAAACTTTCTGAAAGTTACCGCAATTTACAACGTACTATTCATCCTGATAAATACGCCAACGCGCCAGAAAGAGAGCGTCGCTTAGCGATGCAAAGGGCGGCGCAAATAAATGAAGCTTTTCAAACTTTAAAAAATCCTATCACACGCGCACTGTATATATTGCAATTGCAAGGCATTAACACCAATGATGAATACCATACCACAATGGATGGTGATTTCTTAATGATGCAAATGGAATTGCGTGAACAGTTGGCTGAAATTACGCAATTAGAGCAACTTAATGAGTTTTTAAGTCGTATTGAGCAATATCAAGACAATTTAAATCAGAAATTAAGTCAACAATTTGCTGAAGAAAATTTGCAACAAGCTCATGATTCAGTGCGTCAATTTCAATTTTTTAATCGTTTACATGAGCAAGCTCTTCAACTTGAAGAAGAACTTATTTAAAATATGGCGTTGTTACAAATCAGCGAACCGGGGCAATCTACTGCCCCACATCAACACCGTCTTGCCGCTGGCATTGATTTAGGCACTACTAATTCTTTAGTTGCTACTGTGCGTAGCGGCATTGCAGACACTCTTCCCGATGCTGACGGTTATCATTTATTACCCTCGATTGTACATTATGCTGATGAGCCGCTAGTTGGTTATGCTGCCCAAAAATTAGCTAATAGTGATCCTCTTAATACTATTGCGTCTGTGAAACGACTTATGGGGCGTGGGTTAGCAGATATTAAAACTACTGGCACACGCTTGCCTTATGATTTTGTCGAAACTGATGCAATGCCAATGATTAATACAGCGGCAGGAAAACTTAGCCCAGTACAAATATCGGCAGATATTCTTCAAAATCTGAAACAACGAGCAGAAAAAAGTTTAGATGGTGATTTAACTGGTGTAGTTATTACTGTGCCGGCTTATTTTGATGATGCACAGCGTCAAGCTACTAAGGATGCTGCTACTTTAGCCGGTTTAAAAGTGCTACGTCTGTTGAATGAACCTACAGCAGCCGCTGTTGCTTATGGTTTAGATAAAAATGCTGAAGGTATTCATGCTATTTATGATTTAGGTGGTGGTACTTTTGATATTTCAATTCTACGTTTGCAAAAAGGCGTATTTGAAGTCATGGCAACTGCTGGTGATTCTGCCTTGGGTGGCGATGATTTTGATCGTTTGATTGCTGAATGGATTATGCAACAAGCTGGAATTGCTGAAGATGCTGAACATCAGCATATTCGTCAATTGTTGGAAATAGCGCGAACTGCTAAAGAGACTTTAAGCACTGAAGATTCTGCATTGTTAAATGTTAAATTCATTGGATGGCAAGGTGAATTAAATCAGCAACAATTTAAGCAGTTAATTGATCCATTAATTCAAAAAACCATTATGCCCTGTAGGCGAGCATTGCGCGACGCTGGATTAACAGTTGGTGATATTAATGATGTGGTAATGGTTGGCGGTTCAACTAGAATGCCGCGTGTACGTGAAAAAGTTAGTGATTTTTTCAAATGTGAACCACATGTTGATATTGACCCTGATAAGGTTGTTGCTATTGGTGCCGCTATTCAAGCTGATATTTTAGCTGGTAATAAGCCTGATGATGAAATGTTATTGTTAGATGTAACTCCATTATCATTAGGTATTGAAACTATGGGTGGTTTAGTAGAAAAAATTATTCCTCGCAATACTACTATACCAGTAGCCAAGGCACAAGAATTCACTACTTTTAAAGATGGGCAAACAGCAATGGCTGTTCATGTGGTGCAAGGAGAACGTGAGTTAGTTACTGATTGCCGCTCATTGGCTAGATTTGAGCTACGTGGAATTCCTGCTATGGTTGCAGGATCAACACGAATTGTGGTTACTTATCAAGTAGATGCTGATGGTTTACTCAGTGTATCTGCAACAGAAACAATTACTGGAATACACAGTGAAATTACTGTGAAACCATCTTATGGCTTAGAAGATCAAGAAATTGAACGCATGTTAAAAGATTCATTAGAACATGCGAAAGATGATGTAGCAACTAGAACTTTACGCGAACAACAAGTAGAAGCAGATCGTGTAATTAATGCTTTACGAGCAGCACTGAAAATAGATGGTGATCGCTTACTAAAACAAGACGAATTCTTAACTATCAATACAGCCTTAGATCAGTTATTAAAATTAAAAGATGGTACAAATGCTCAGGCAATTAAACGTAGTATAGAAAAACTTGATGAAGTTACAAAAGAATTTGCAGCTAGAAGAATGGATGCCAGCATTAGTAAGGCTATGAAAGGGCATACTGTCAATGAATTTATGGAGAATTAAATAGATGCCAAAACTAACATTTTTACCAGAAGGTAAAGAGATTGAAGTAGAACAAGGAATAACTATTTGTGATGCGGCATTAAAAAATGGAGTTGAAATAGAACATGCCTGTGAAAAATCAGCCGCCTGTACTACCTGTCACATCATTATTAGAGAAGGTTTTGACTCACTAGAAGAGGCAAGTGAAATAGAAGAAGATTTGCTTGATAAGGCATGGGGATTAGAACCAGAATCACGTCTAAGTTGCCAAGCATTGGTAGCAGATGAAGATTTAGTAATAGAAATACCAAAATACACAATTAATATGGTATCAGAAAACCATTAACAGAGGATAAGACTCATGAGCTTAAAATGGACAGATACACTAGACATTGCAATAGAACTCTATGAAAAATATCCAGATATAGATCCACAATATGTAAATTTTCCAGATTTACATAAATGGATTTGTGAACTAGAAGACTTTGATGATAATCCAGAAGCTAGCGGCGAAAAAATTCTGGAAGCTATTCAGATGGCTTGGATTGATGAGGCTAGTTAGTGACTTAGACCTGACAGGTTTTTAAAACCTGTCAGGTCTTTGGACTATTATTTTAATTTTTAAAACAAATTTCCCCCCAATATCCAGCTCGTTCCAGAGCATCTTTTTTAAGTTGTTCTGACATGGTTTCAAATGGTGCAGAATAGAATTCTTTCCATGCGCAGCTCATTGTCATGTTTTTGCCTTTGTGTATTCTATATAATATTTTTCCTTTTTTGTTGTTATTCTGTATGCTTGCATATATTCCACCTATACAATTCCTTTTTGCTCGGCAGTAGATATTCATTGAATATTTTGTTATATCAATTGGTACTAATTGCCATTTGTTGTTGATTTTGTCAATAATAGCAGCCACATTGCCGTTTGGCAATTGAGTGAGTGCTGATCTAAACATTTCTGTTGCTAGTTGTTTTCTCTCGGTAAATTCCTGTACTGTTGCTGGTTTTAGCTTGGTTTTAATTAGTTTTTTTTTTCTGACTTTATTTGGACATGATTTTGTTATAAATTGCAGTGTGTCAGTTTCAGAAAATTTGATCTTATCCCATTTTGCCGCTTTGAAATCTGTGGCTGTGATTAAAGCTGTTTGAATAGATAGTTGTTTCTGTTTCAATAGTGTTGCTGTATCAAAATTAAAAGGCAGTATTTTGGTTAAATTAGCAATTGCTGGAGTTGCCGCTATACGAGTGCGTGCATTTGGTAATAGTCTAGTTGCTGGTATTTCTAATTTTGTGATCAAGATTTTTTTCAATTTCCATAAGTGATCTTCAAATGTGTTAGTTGTTTCTGGTTTTTTGAGTTTTAACAGTGAAGTTAATGACTTGGTACGTTCAACTAATAGAAATAATTTGTAATCTTTGCCATCTGCTGGAATTTGACTGGTAGCAAATCCTATTTTGATGGCAGGAATTTTTGAGTTAATTGCCAAAGTTAGTTGGTTTGGCATTGAACATTTAGTTTTTGTAGTGATTGGAGTGCAAATTTGTGCGTTGTCTGTTTGTAATTCATCTAAACAGATAGTAGCAGCACTAAATTGACTATAAATACTGATTGTTGAAATTAAGATTGCTTTTTTTAACATTGTTATTATCCTTGTATTGCCATTGCTTGTATGCCTTCTAAAAAACGTTTTTTCATTTGTTCTTCATTTTCTACAGGAGAAATATCTTCATTTATATTTATTTGTGTAGGAGCTTGGGTAATATCTCGCCCTATTAATCGTTTTGAAAAACGGCTAAGTTTTTCATGTGTACGAAAATTTGCTATTGTTAAACCATTGATATATAAATCAACAAAGCCTTGTTCGCGTATGGAATAATGATGAGATTCTAAATAACCTTCCTTTTTAAAACCAAATCTAACTGTTTGTTCTTCTGAAGATTCATTATAGTCATATACATATGTATAAATCTTATTTAAATTATAGACATTAAAGGCTAAATCTAGCATTAAAAGTGTAGCTTCAGCACCATAACCTCTTGATTGATATTGTTCTTCAAATAAACCAATTAGAAATTCAGCTCGTTTATGATGGGGTGCATAATCACCAAATGCTGCTACACCAATCGCACCATGCTCTTTATGTTCTATCATAAATTCTAAATAACCTAATTGAGTTGGATGAAGTTCAGTGCGTTTTTTTAAACCCTCAACTAGTTGTTCTTCTTTTGGAGTGACGTTATTAGAACGGTAGAGGCGGATAAAAGATTCATCGTCGTAGGCTTTTAATAAGATTGGAGCGTCTTTTGGTTCGGTTTGACGTAGGTGTAATGATTTTCCTTGGTTGGAGATAATCATGGGTTTTTATCCTCAAAAGGGCAACCACAAGGGATTGCCCCTACATTAATTAAAATTTACTACTTCTCATAAGTACTGGGAATTGATATGAATTATTATTTTCATCAATAACTTCAATCACTGATTGTATATCGCCTGAACCAAATAAGTTGGTTAAGACTTGAGTTGATAGGCTGCCTCGTGGAAAGGTTCTTATATATGTATATAATTTATCGCCATTACTTAGTTGTTGTTCTTCTGTTAATGGGAAAGAACGTTGACCATTATTTTGTTGCCATGTTACTGATTTGATAGCGGCACCACCGGGGCGAATCATAGCTTTTACTTTATAACAATTATCACCAAAATCTACTAGTGTTGGATCAAAACCTGCGGCTAATACCATTGGCATTAGGGCTGTAGGACCTTGTGCGGTGTAGATTGGTGATGTTGTATCTAAGTTATCGTTTAGTGGCATTTCAGCATTATTACCAAATTCTAAATTTGGAAATGAATGGTGATTACGATTATGATCGGCTATGGTAATTACATATTGACCAGCCTTGGTACCAAATACATTGGCTAGGGGTACATCATTAGGTAGAATATTGCTTTCTAAGCGAATTATCCATACTTGATCTCCATTTTCCCATTTACCAACTTTTCTCATTGGCCAACCTAAACCTAATGAATTCATACCGTTAGATTGAATAGGATCAACGGTAACATTAGCAATTGGATTGCTACCTTCACGTACTGTTGCTATGACATCAAAGGTTTTGGTATTTTTACCAATTACCGGTGGATCAAAGCCAGCCATAACTACTTGTGGGCGTATTCTGATTTTACGACTTGAGCATTGTCCTTTTTCAACAGTAGGTTCTTTGTTGTCAAGACAAGGGCTGCCGGGGCAAGTTCCACAACCTTCTGTGATTCTTTCAATGTCAATTGAAGTGGATTCACTTTGATTATCAGTATCAACCGCAGTAATGTTGATTGTATTTTTACCTACTGCTAAATCAATAGGTGCAGTAAAAATACCAGTACTCATTGTAATATTAGCTAAAGTATCAGTTGTCAGATTTTTAACTTCTACACTTTGAATACCAACTTGTCTAGCATCTCGAAATAATTCTGCTAATTTTTGGGGATCACTTGCAGCCATTAAGGTGCCTTTGCCTGCATCTGCAATAGCTTGGTTTTCAGGTAGATTAAATGCCTCTGGACCTAAAGCAACAACATTGACTATAGCATGAGCAGAAGCGGCTGTAGCAGCTCCAATTGGATCTGAACCTCCATCTATACCATCAGTAAATACCATTATCACATGTGTAGCACCAGCACGACCATTAGCTTTTAGTTCTTCATCAGCTATTCTAATGCCTTCACCAATTGCTGTACCACCACCGGGCTTTTGGTGATCTAGTATTTGTTGATTAATTGCAGGTATAACAGTATTTAATTTAGCTAAAGGTACATTTAATGTCGCAGTTGATGTAAAAAATACTAAACCTAATCTTAAATTAGCATCTGGACCAAAACTATTTAATAGTTCTGTAACAGCATTAAAACGTGTAGCAGCAGGATCAGTATGACTTAAACTACCTGAATCATCTAAAACTAGTATTATATCAATACCTTGACCACCACCTACTCCGGTTGCAGTACCAGTTAAAATGAAATGATTATCAGCTTGACTGCAACTAGCAGTGGGTTTATCAAGATTGATAGTTGGGGTTGCATATATCGGTGACGTGAATATTAATAGGATAAATAAAGTTAGGAATTTCTTGGACATGTTATTTCCTTAATAGGATTAATGATACTATCAGACCTGTCAGGTTTTTAAAACCTGACAGGTCTTGACTTATTCAAACTAATGTGGTTTGCACATTATTCTATTTACCACCAGTATTAGGATTAGTAGCCTCTGTCTGATCATGACCACCACCATCAGATAGTTGACTACCACCTTTACCATCAGTAGATCCATGATTTACATTATCACCAGCGGCACAGTTATTAGGAACAAATCCGATAGTATCAACTTCTGATAAAATCATTTCATCAAATCTTCCGGCATTATAATTGCTTTTACTTAATAAAGCTGCTTGGAAATAGACTTTTGAATTATCGCGTATAAAGCCGGGTAAGACGCTAGTATCGAAGTTAAAATTAAAACTTACTGCACTATGTGGTCTTGGATCAGCAGCTCCTAAACGACTAGAACCTTGAGTTAGAAGTCTTTGAGATGGAATATCCATAATTGCTACTATTTCTAATCCAGAAAGATCAATACCTAATTTATTTGTTGATTTAGGAGTAGGTATTTGTGGAGTAGGTGAAAGTTGAGAACTATATACTAGAAATAGCATCTGATCTTGACCTTGTGCTAATACATCTCGCACTAGAAATTCCACAGCCATGAAATTATGAGTAAAAGGATCAACTGCAATTGTTAGATCATTAGGTACAGTATTGGTTGAACCTTTAGTAGTGTTAGCGTCTGGATTAGCACAAACGCTAGCATTATTCCCCGCAAATTCTTCTAATGTCAAATGATTGACACCTAATTGGCTTTTGCCGCCTTCAGAAGTGCCATCACCACCGCCTTTTGCCCAAGCTGGACTTGTAGCTAACATAGTCGCGCCCACTAGGGCTTTTTGCATTGTTTTTTTATCAATTTGATTTGCCATTTTTTTTATCCTCTCATTTACCACTGGTGCTGTTAATTTCAACATTTTCAGCTGTTATGTTAGTTGATTTAGTCAATCCACCCTCATCATCATTACCTACAGTTTGCTGACCAGCTGTACAATTATTAGCAACAAATCCGATAGTATCGACTTCAGATAAAATCATTTCACTAAAGTTTCCAGCATTAAAATTGCGTTTGCTTATTAAAGCAGCTTGGAAATAGACTTTTTCATTATCGCGTATAAAGCCGGGTAAGGTGCTTGTATCAAAATTAAAATTAAAACTTACTGCACTATGTGGTCTTGGATCAGCCGCTCCTAAACGAGTAGGACCTTGGGGTAGGAGTTTTTGAGCTGGAATATCTAAGATTGACACTATTTCTAAAGCAGATCTATCAAGACCCAACTTATTTGTGGATTTAGGAGTAGGTATTTGCGGAGTAGGTGATAATATAGGGCTATAAACTAGATACAATATGTAATCTTGATTATGAGCTACAACATCTCGTACTACAAATTCTACACTAATGAAATTGCCTTCAAAAGGATCAACTGCAATTGTTAAATCATTAGGTGTAACGTTAGTTCCACCTTTACCAGTATTTGCAGTTTCATCTGCGCAAACAGTCGCATTACGCCCCGGAAATTGTTCCAATGATAAATGATTAACACCTAATTGGTTTTTGCCGCCTTCAGTGGCACCAGCACCACCGCTTTTTGCGAAAACTGGAGCTGTCGCTATCAGCAATCCACCAGCTACAGTGTTTTGTATGGTTTTTTTCTTATTTTGACTTCCCATTTTTGTATCCTCAAATAAATTTTCATTGACTTCAGTATATATATTAATACATTTTATTAAAAATGCAAACTATTAATAAATTTTTTCTGAATATTTGATGATATTTTTTTTGGGCTTAGTTTCATTGGTTTCTGAGTCACATCTCGTCCAATTAGTCGTTTAGAGTAGCGGCTAATTTTTTCATAACTTCTAAATCTAGTTTCTGTCATAGCATCTACATATAGGTTTATAAATTGTTGCCTTTCTATTAAAAAATGATGATCTTTTAATATGCCTTCATGTTCAAAACCAAATTTGAGCATATTTTTATGAGAAAAATTATTGTACTCATAAGCGTATGCAAAAACTTTGTGCAAACCATAGGCGTTAAATGCTAAATCTAGTACTAATAATGTGGCTTCGGTGCCATAGCCAATTGAACGGTGTTCTGTTTCAAATAAGCCTATCATGAATTGGGCGCGTTTATGGATAGCAGCATATTCAGTTAAAGTGGCTATGCCAATTGCCCCATGTTGTTTGTGTATTATTAGATATTCTATAAAGCCTAAGTCTTCGATGCTGTAATTTTGACGTTCGTATAATTGTTCTTCGGTTAGTGGTGTCATATTGCTACCATAAAGACTCATGAATTCTGGGTTTTTATAGGCTTCAGTTAATATTGAGGCATCTTTTGGTTGAATTTGACGAATTTCTAGTGAATTACCTTGGTTAAATAGAATCATAAATATTAGCCTCTCCTTGGGGGCGATCTTTAAAGCGTCGATGTACCCATAAATATTGTTCGGGTGCGTTTCTAGTCTGTGTTTCTATCAGTTGATTAATTTTAGTAGCGTCTTGTAAAGCCCCTTGCATGTTTATAGCTGGCAATAATATTACTTTATAGCCATTTTCTATTCTTTGAGTGAAAAATGGAATTACAGCGGCACCAGTTATTTTAGTAATACGTGAAATTGCAGTATTAGTTGCCGCTGGAATTCCAAAAAAATCTGCAAAGAGGCTATTTTTATGTCCAAAATTTTGATCGCTGGCAAACCATAATGCTTTGTTTTGCTTTAAGCTACGTATCATGTCTCGCACTGCTTCGCGAGGTATGGCTTTTTCAGCACGACTTTCTCGGCTTTTTTGCATAAAATGTTCAATTACTGGGTTTTCATGTGGGCGATAGGTGGCATGAATTGCTGTGTGCATGGTTAAAAAGCGAGTGCCAATTTCTAGTGATGTAAAATGGGCACTTAGTAAAATTACGCCTTTGCCGCGTTTTAATGCGGCATCTAAGTGTTCTAAGCCTGACACTGTTCCTAGAGATTTTAGACGTTTATCTGGCAACCACCATGCACTTAACATTTCTAGTAATCCCATTCCTAATGATTCAAAATGTTGACGTACTAGTTTATGTTGTTGTTTTTCATTTAGTTCAGGAAAACATAGTTTGAGATTTATGCTTGCAATTTTACGACGACGATTAGCAAGTTTATAAAATAATAATCCTAGTTTTTTGCCGGTAAAACGTTGCCATCTATGTGGTAAACGGGTTAAACTCCATAATAAGCCTATTCCAGCCCATAATAGCCAATAACGTGGTTTTAGTAAGGTAATAAAATTTGAGTTCATTAGTTAGTATCCAGTTGTTTATGATTCTTAATAACTCATGTTACGCACAGTTGTTCTATCTGTTTATAAATTTTGTAGGTTGGGTTAGATTATCAAGCGTAGCGCGATAACGTAACCCAACATTTAATGGCACATTTTTGTTGGGTTACGTTTTTTTACTACGTAAAAAAATCTAACCCAACCTACAGGATATATCAATGTTAGAAGGCTTGTGCGTAACATTTTATCTATCAAGTAGATTTAATTATGTGTATTCGTTTATCCACGTAATTCGTTGTACTTATTTACTTATCTTACGCTGACTCACTGCCATTAAGTTAAGCGAATTTGAACTCCTGAAGTTCTAAAATTACTTTAATTTGTTCTATTTGTGTTTTCATAAATATTAGCCTCTCCTTCCAGGCGATCTTTTGATATTAATATTGTATGCTTAGCAATATTTGAACGAATATTTTTTTCTAAGTTAGAAAATGGTGCGTTTTGTTTGTAATAAACAGCATAAAAGTTATATTCACCACTTTGAAATGTGTCAGGAATTTTCGGTAAGTTAAGAAGCCGTAATTTGGATTTTATTCGGGATTTTTTAAAAGGCTTAGGATAAATGCTAAATGGTTCTGAATTATCATTTGTTAAATACAGTATTCGTCCGTCTGGTCGTTGTATGGCAACTAGTAAGTCCACTTGACTATATGATGTAATTTGGCTTATGTCTTCAAGATCAATCGTGATTGGTTCATTAATTTGGTAAACTGTTTTGACTTCTGTAAAGTTCAGGCAAGAGATATTATGAGTATTATCATATACTAAGGATGTTTTAGCAGGCAGTTCGCTATTCAAATAATCAAAAGAATAATCTGGGCATGGTTTACAAACAGTAGGAATTTGGCTACGAAAACTAGTTCTGAAATTTTGATATTGTTGATTGTTCCAAATTTCTAAAAAATTCTGTTGAAAGATATTTCCAAAAGAAATTATGCTAGAATCTGCGCAATTCATACATGGTGTTACATCGCCATTAACGGTAATAAATACACTGTTCCATGGCAAGCTACAAGCTGCTTTATTTTCATGGAAAAATTTTATTTTTAATTTTCCTGATTGATTTATCTTTTTGCAAAGTTGTAAAACTTTATTAAGATCTTGATTAAAGTCTTGCTTTATACTTATATTTTGTTCTGTATAGGTGGTATTAAGCCCTGTAATAATTAGTCTATCTATTTCAAGAGTGGAAATAAAATTGATTATATCTATCAGTTCTTTTACATTTTCACTCATTGTAACGGTACTAATACCAATTAAAGGAGTCTTACTGTTAGCTGCTTTTTTGCAGTCAATTAAAGTTTTGAGATTTTGAATAACTTTTTCAAAATTTGAACCAACTCTAATAGATTCATACTTTTGAGGATTCACGCTATCTATAGAAATGTAGATGTTGCTCAGCCCAGCTTCAATTAATTTATTAATTCGTGTTTCATTAAACAATGTGGCATTAGATACAAATTCTGTTTCAATATTTCTATCATGACATATTTTTATCATCTCATATATGCGTGGATTATTTAATGGTTCACCAATACCATATAAACCTATTTTTGTTAGAAATGGAAACTGTGATAGAATATGTTTAAATTCATCAAGAGTTAATTTTCTTTTAGGAGCTTCAATATCATCTATTGGGCACATTATACAATGAAGGTTACAGATATTTGAGACTTCAACTTTAATAAAATTTGGGCTAGCTAATACGTTGAACGAGCGAGATTGGAATGATTTATTTAATAAATCATTATTTATAGTTTCAATTGATTTATTTTGCATAATATAACTCTTTAATCATAAACATTAACTTTTCCTTCCGGGCGATCTTTAAAGCGTCGATGTACCCATAAATATTGTTCGGGTGCGTTTCTAGTCTGTGTTTCTATCAGTTGATTAATTTTAGTAGCGTCTTGTAAAGCCCCTTGCATTTTTATCTATCAAGTAGATTTAATTATGTGTATTCGTTTATCCACGTAATTCGTTGTACTTATTTACTTATCTTACGCTGACTCACTGCCATTAAGTTAAGCGAATTTTACCTCTTGAAGTAAAATGTTCTAAAATTACTTTAATTTGCTATCCTTGTAATTTTTAAGGTAAACATAATAAGGTAATAAAATATGAGTTCATTAGTCAGTATTAAAAATTTTTCAGTTGCTTTTGGTAACAAAGAAGTTGTTCATAATATTAGTTTGGATATTCAAGCCGGCGAAAAATTAGCCTTAGTTGGTGAATCCGGTTCTGGTAAATCAGTCACGGCTTTATCTATCTTACAATTACATGATAAGCGGCGTGTTACTTATCCTAGTGGTTCTATAGAATTGAAGGGTAAAAATTTGCTCGAATTTAGTCAAACTGAATTACGCCGTGTGCGTGGTAAAGATATTGCGATGATTTTTCAGGAGCCAATGACTTCTTTAAATCCTGTTTATCCTATTGGCACACAATTAATAGAACCTTTATTAATACATGAGAATATCAGCCGCGCTGCCGCTCGTCGTCGTATGATTGAGTTATTGGATTTAACCGGTATTCCTGAACCTGATAAACGTTTTAATGTTTATCCTCATACATTATCTGGTGGGCAACGTCAACGAGTTATGATTGCAATGGCTTTGGCTTGTAATCCTAAATTGTTGATTGCTGATGAGCCTACTACTGCATTAGATGTCACAATTCAGTTGCAAATAATTGAGTTGTTGGAAAAGATGCAACAGGAATTTGGCATGGCAGTATTGTTAATTAGTCATGATTTAAATTTGGTAAAACGCTTTGCTAAACGCATTTGTGTGATGCAACAAGGCAATTTAGTTGAAACTGCCACTGTAGATAATTTATTTAAAAATCCTCAACATTCTTATACCAAACACTTATTAAATAGCCAACCTGAACGAATTCAAACTGAATATGATTACAGCTCCAAACCTGCCCCTTTATTAAAGGCTAATAATGTTAATTGTGAATTTGTAATCAAAAATAGCAAAATTAAAGCGGTTGATAATGCCAATATCCAGATATTACCCGGAGAAACTGTAGGTATTGTTGGAGAATCAGGCTCAGGTAAAACAACATTAGGCATGTGTCTATTAAAATTACAAGATTGTAGCGGCGATATTGATTATTCGCAATTAAAGCCTTTACGTCGTAGTTTTCAAGTAGTTTTTCAAGATCCTTATTCTTCCTTATCACCACGTATGACGATAGAAGATATTATTGGTGAAGGCTTAGTAATTCATTCTCCAGAATTAAGTCGTAAGCAACGACGTGAACGTATTATCAATATCTTAACTGAGGTAGGATTAGAAACTAATGTGTTAAAACGTTATCCTCATGAATTTTCAGGTGGGCAACGACAACGTATTGCGATTGCGCGAGCTGTGATTTTAGAGCCAAAATTAATTTTACTAGATGAACCAACATCTGCTTTAGATGTATCCGTACAAAAACAAGTGTTAAAATTATTAGAACAATTACAACAAAAGCATAATATCAGTTACTTATTTATCAGCCATGATTTAAAAGTAATTCGCGCAATATCTCACCGTATAATTGTAATGCGTCATGGTAAATTTGTGGAACAAGGTGAAACTGAGCAACTATTTAAGCAACCACAACATGATTATACACAGGCTTTATTACACGCATCTTTATTTACGGTATAATCATTATTTTTGCATTGGATTATAAATAATGTCATACATACTGGATGCTATCAAAAAAGCAGAACGTGAACGCAATGTAATTCAATTTATTGATTATAGGAATAAAATATCATACCAAGTACCAGCTTGGCAACGAAAAACTATTATATCCATAGTAATTATGATGTCTCTAATAATGTTATTATGGCCTCAACTACCATTGATCCCAAAAAAGACTTATATTATTAAACCTACAATTTATCAATCCATGCCTCTATATAGAGTATATAATTATACTCCTACTACATCTATGATAAGCTCTACCAAGATTTATCATCGTGATGAAAAATTAAGTTTTTATAAGAAAAGAAGCAGAAAATTGATTGATTATGAAAATTAAAAATCGTTGGAATAAACGTGCAAAACCGCAAACTACTGAAGATATAGCAGGAGCATTAGGTTTTATTAGTTGGACAATTTCTGCTAATGCAGTATTAGAATTAGAAAAGAAAGGTTATGAAACGACAAGTAATAACCATCGTCTGGATATAATAGGAGAGTTTTTAACATTTTTGCTGCAAGTTGCTGATAGATTAGCCTATAAACAAATGGATGATGAAAAGCGGCAAACTTTTATTGTTGCTTTAGCGCAACATATAGCAGATACTTTTGCTGGAAATAAAACAGATTTATTAGGAGAAGGTGAATACCGTCAAGCGTTTATTGATTTAATAAATAAACGAGCTGGAGAGTATGCTGAATTAAGCTTTAAAAATGGTGAAGCTGGCTTTGATTTTCTACGTTATTTTGGCGAACAAGTCGAAGCTTTGATGAAAGAAAAACATTTTGCCAGCCAACAAATTATGGATATAGAAGCACCAGATGCAATTAGGGAATTTAAACAGGCAATGACGAATTTATTTAAATAAAATAATTTCAGTTTCTGGAAATGGCCTATTTTTAGGCCATTTTGGATTTTGATACCATTCCGGTTTTTCGCTTGATATATACAATGTTCCCGTCTTTAAGTCTCTCCAGCTATATATAATAACTATATTAGTTATAGTGTCTTTTTCTATACGACATGTTTTATGAATCGCAATACAAGCATTACCACAAGCTTTGCCTCGTTTGCATTGTATTGCTTCAACATTTGTATAAATAATATTTAAGCTAATTATTAAAAATATTTTCAAACGCCAGTAAATCATCTATAGTCTCACGTCTCCGTATTAGAATCACACGATCTTTATCTACCATTATTTCTGGTATTCGTGGGCGACTATTATAATTAGAACTCATGACAAATCCATAGGCACCGCTACTACGTATTGCTAATAAGTCGCCTTCTTTTAAAGCTAAGTCTCTGTTTTTTCCTAAAAAATCTCCAGTTTCACATATTGGTCCAACAATATCATAGTTTTGTACTGGTTCATCTTCTCGTGGTTTGACTGGCACTATTTGTTGCCATGCACTATATAATGCTGGGCGAATTAAATCATTCATTCCAGCATCAACAATCGCAAAATTTTTGTCAGCGGTGTTTTTTAGATATTCTACTTGGGTGAGTAAAATACCTGCATTGGCTGCAATCGCACGCCCGGGTTCAATTAAAATTTCATATGGAAAGTCATCGCCTAATACTTGTGTTAATGCTTCTACATATTCATTCGGTTTTGGTGGAGTTTCATCATCATAAACTACTCCTAAACCGCCACCTAAGTCTATATGTTGTAATTTTATACCTTGAATGCTTAATTTTTCTATTAATATCAATACTCGTTTTAAGGCATCTACAAAAGGCTCAGTTTCAGTTAATTGTGAACCAATATGACAATCTATACCGGTAATTTGCACATTGTCTAATGATGCTGCTTTAGTAAAAATATTTATTGCATCATCAATTGCAATACCAAATTTATTTTCTTTTAAGCCGGTAGAAATATAAGGATGGGTGTGAGCATCTACATCTGGATTGACTCGAAATGAAATTGGAGCAGATTTACCCATGTTAGCGGCAATCTCATTTATACGATATAATTCTGCCTCAGATTCAACATTAAAACATCGAATTCCTACATCTAAAGCGCGGGAAATTTCTGCCTTTGTTTTACCTATGCCAGAAAATACGATTTTTTCTGCTTTTCCACCTGCTCGTAATACCCGTTCTAATTCTCCACCTGATACAATATCAAAGCCGCTGCCTAAACGTGCTAATATATTTAAGATCGCTAAATTGGAATTGGCTTTAACGGCATAACAAACCAAATGCCGATAATTTTTTAAGGAATTATCAAAAACCTGCCAATGTCGTTCCAATGTAGCGCGAGAATAGACGTAACAAGGTGTACCATAAGTTTCAGCAATGCTGCTTAAATCGACATTTTCAGCATATAAGCAAGCATCGCGATAATCAAAATAATCCATTAGTTTTTATCCGTTATTGTTTGTTCTGATGGTAATGGGCGTATTAAGTCGCCTTTTTGACCACAAGCAGTAATACTTATTACAAGTAAGGTAATTATTATAGTTACTATTTTCATTAAAATTGCATCCTAAAAATTATTATGGAAAATTTTAAATCAGCTCTTAAAGCCTTTTCTAAAAAGAAGTTAGATATTCAACAGTTAGCGAGTAAACTTGACGCTGTTTTACAAAAAACACCCGCTCGTGCTATGTATTTATTGTCTTATTTACAAGAATTAAAACGAGAAGGCAAAATTTCTTTAGATGATTATTTAGTTCTTAAATCTCGAATTGAACCCTTTTATGATAAAACTGTAGTAACAGCAGAAGATGAAGAACAACAACCACTACCAGTAACTGATTTATCATCAAATGATGATAGCAATATTAATTCCGGGCAAACAATTCAAGATGATCATCAATTTCGTTTAGGTGCAAAATTGTATCTTGATGATACTGGTGCTGTATGGCAAGCTACTGATATTGTTAGACAACAGTCTGAATATCCAGATACTTTTGTTAGTATTAAATTTTTTGATGATAAATTTAAAGAAATGTCAGGAGTATTAAAGGCATTAGTCTATGAATTTCATCGTTATCAACGATTAAATCATATTAATATTGCCACTGCATATCAATTAGCCAAGACGCAAGAACACTTTTTTTTAGTTACAGAATATTTTAAAGGCTTACCATTAAAGACGTTTATTGAAAAACACCCCAGTGGCATTTTAATGACAGATGCGAAGCCTATTATTCAAGCTATGGCTGATGCGCTGGAATATGCTCACCATAATAATATAATGCACTCTGATTTTAATTCAAGCAATGTATTATATACGCCTGACAATCCACAACTGAAAGTTACTAATTTTGGTATTTCTCATGTTATCAAACGTCAACAACCATCAGAATTGGATTTTGATCCTCGTGATGATGTTTATGGTTTAGCTAGTGTTACTTATGAGTTATTAAGTGGTAAAACTGTTGATAAAGATTTTTTTGAACCCATAAAAAAATTAAATCGAAAACAAAATAAAGCATTACGACGTGCTTTAGCTGAGAATGATGGAACCTCTACTGTTAGACAGTTTATAGATGAATTATTTTCTCAGAAACAGAAAAAATCTTGTTCTTCATCATCTATGGGAGTGATGATTTTTGGTTTGATGGCTGTAATGATTGCCGCTGCTGCTGGTAGCATTTTTCAACCAGTAAAAAAAGTTCAAGAATATGTGCTGGTTGCTCAAACTGAACAGATTCCAGTAGTAAGAGCAACACCAGAACCAATACCAACACCAGAACCAATTCCACAACAAGCACCTATTCCAGTAGTTGTTAATGAAGTAAATCAACAAGAAATTATTAATTTATTGCAAGAGTGTAAATCATATATAGATTCTGATAATTTAACTACTAGTATCCGTGGTGATAAATACACTGCTCTTGCCTGTTATCGAGAGGTATTAAAAAAATCACCTAATGATAGTGAAGCTATTACCGGCTTAAAATACATAGAAACTCGTTATATACAATGGAGTGAAAAACTTTTAACTGAACAAGATTTTAGAAAAGCAGGTAAATATATTAAGCGTTTAGAAGAAGTTAATCCAAACTCAATAGTTCTACTTGACTTAAAACAACGTTTAAAACAAGGTTTTTTAGCTGAAGAGTCACGTAAAATTGAAGCAATACGTAGTACAGAAGAAGCTATGAAACAGGCAATTCAGAATAATACTGATATTAAGAATAATACTGATATTACTATTGAAGTTGAAACTATCCCTGAAGAATTACCAGAAGTAGATAAAGAAAAAGTAACTCAACTGCTTGTAAAATGTACAAGATTATATAAAAAACGACATTGGACAGCTGGGCGTAATGGTAATGCTGTAGCTTGTTATAAAGATGTTTTGAAAATCGATTCAATTAACCTTGATGCCTTAGATGGAATCAAAAAGATAGAAGCTAAATATTCTAGTTGGATAGAAAATGCTATTAGAATTAAAAATTTCAGGAAGGCAGAACGTTTATTAAAACGCATGAAAAAAATCAATACTACAACTGCAAAGAATTTGAAACAACGTATAGCAGATGAACGCAAAAAATATTTAGAAGAAAAAGCGTTGACTGAAACTTTTGTTAGTGAATAGATGATTATTAGCCGCTATTTATTTCGCGAAATACTAAATACTTTATTAGCAATTGCTTTGTTGCTAGTTATGATTTATATAAGTCATCGTTTTATGAAGTATTTAGTACAAGCGTCGGTAGGTGATTTGCCTGCTGAATTTATATTTCAGTTATTAGGTTTACGTCTATTAAGTGATTTAATGCTAATTTTGCCATTAGCATTTTTTTTAGCATTATTATTATCTTTAGGGCGTTTATATAAGGATAATGAAGTTACAGCTATGGTAGCTTGTGGTATTCCATTGCCATTTAAAAGTATTATTGGTTTTGGTGTAAGTTTTGGCTTTGTCATAGCGTTATTATCTTTAGTATTAGCCCCTTGGGCTGAAGAAAAACGAGGCATTTTACAAGTACAATTAACGACTTCGGCGGAAATGGGAGGCATTGCTGCTGGGCGTTTTAAGGAGTTTAGTCATGGTAATGGTATATTTTATGTTGAGGAGTTAGACACTGATAGTAAATTGATGAAGCGGCTATTTGTGCAGGTTAATTTACCTAACAAACGAGTGGTAATGATAGCAAAACGCGGTTATCAATTGGTAGAGGATGGTGAATTATTTTTAGTTTTAGTTGATGGTAATCGTTATGAAAGTGAAATAGGCAAATTAAACTATCTTATAACTAACTTTGCTGAACATAGAATTAGAATTCCCAAACGTCTTGATGCTATACCAAAAAATACTCGAATTGAGGCGATGCCTAGTTATTTATTATTTCTGTCAGAAAGAAAGGAATTGCAAGCCGAATTACAATGGCGTTTATCTTTACCGTTATCTGTAATCCTATTAGCGGCATTAGCGGTGCCGCTATCTCATACCACCCCGCGCCAAGGGCAATATTCTAAAATAGTTTTAGGTATTCTTATTTATTTGATTTATAACAATTTATTGAATGTTGCAAAAAAATGGGTAGAACGCGGTGATGTTGCTAATTGGGTGGGAGTCTGGTGGGTGCATTTGGTGTTGTTATTTATCATAATTGTTTTGTTTAATTATGGTCATATTAAAAATGCTATAAGGGGTTTATTTAAAAAGGCATAAGAGCTGACTGGTCTGAAGTACTAGTGCAAGAAAGCGGAACTATCCATACCTTATGTTAGTACAACGGATTTACGGAAAAAACGGATTAACAATACTATTGTATGGATATTTCCGCTTTCCAGTACTAGTAGTCTGTCAACTTTGTTTTGAGGGTACGACTCAAACTAAAGTTTGGACTCCTACTAGGTTCTCATCTTTTAAGAAAGTCTAAGGATGCTAGGAATATTGTTAGTTTTCAATGGGAACAAGTTTAATTGTAGGGGTTTTAGACCTGACAGGTTTTTAAAACCTGTCAGGTCTGAAAGTATACTCATCATTGAAAAATCGGTTATAATCACCGAGATTTCAATGATGAGTATAAAATAGATGATAATTCAACGTGATATTGATTATGCTAATATTAAAAAAAGGCTATCTACATATAGGGTAACTGCCTTATTAGGTCCTAGACAATCAGGAAAAACAACCTTAGCTAGACAATTTCAATCTAATCATTATTTTGACCTTGAAAATCCAATGGATTTAGCTCAATTTCAAAATCCACAGTTGACACTGACACGTTGTAAAGGTTTGATTATTATAGATGAAATTCAGCGTAAACCAGAATTATTTGCCTTAATACGTTATTTAGTTGACACGATTCCTGAACAAAATTACCTCATTTTAGGAAGTGCATCACGAGATTTAATTCGGCAAAGTTCAGAAACTCTTGCTGGTAGAATTTCTTACTATACTCTGTTAGGTTTGAGAACAATGGATATTAATTCTGACCAAATAGAACAATTATGGTTCACAGGAGGCTTGCCTTCTTCATTTTTAGCCGCAGATGATGCTATAAGTTATCAATGGCGCGAAGATTACATTAGAACCTTTCTGGAACGCGATATTCCAGCATTAGGAATTACTATTCCAGCCGAGACTTTACGACGATTTTGGCATATGGTAAGTCATTATCATGGCAATATAATCAACTTTGCAGAAATAGGGCGATCATTTGGTATTGCTGATACTACTGTGCGGCATTATATAGATATTCTAGTTGGAACCTTTATGCTAAGAATACTACAACCGTGGTATGTGAATGTTGGTAAACGCTTGGTGAAACGTCCAAAACTTTATTTTCGTGATTCTGGCATTTTTCACAGCTTATTAGCTATTGAAACGCCAGAAGTACTTTATAGGCATCCCAAATTAGGCAGTTCTTGGGAAGGATTTGCTTTGGATTGTGTGTGGAGAAGTGTTGGAAAACCTGATTAACAAGCCTACTTTTGGGCAACTCATTCAGGAGCAGAAGTAGATTTATTTTGGCAACACCAAGCTAAAAGTTGGGCTTGTGAATTTAAGTTTTCAGATGCACCAACTTTAACAAAATCAATGCTTTCTGCTCTAAAAACCTTGAATTTAGAAAAATTATGGGTAATCTATCCCGGAAACACAAAGTATTATATACATGAAAAAATTGAAGTTTTACCATTAAAAGAGATTCCCAGTAATTGGGAATATTGAGACACTTAAAACTGCAAAATAATGAAAATTACCAACATTGAAATTGAAAATCAAACGATTTTTCAACATGCAAAACTAACATGCTCCAACTTAAATGTGATTGTAGGTGAAAATGGTAGTGGTAAATCTCATTTACTCAAAATGATTTATTCTATTTTGGCTGTGAGTGCTGAAGAAGGACGTAAACATAATGCAACTCATCCAACTAAAATTCTTTTGCAAACACGATTGGCTGATAAATTAATTAATGTTTTTCGTCCAGAAATTCTAGGACATTTGGTGCGGCGCAAACTTAAAAATCGTCAACGATGTAAAATTTCAGCCTTTTTTGATGATCAAAAACTGGATATACAGTTTAGCTTTGCTAGTCAAAGTAGAACTGAAGTAGTAATTGATCAATTACCCTCTATTTGGTTAGATAAACATCCTGTTTTTTTGCCAACTAAGGAGTTATTAACAATTTATCCAAATTTTGTATCAGTTTATGAAAATCATTATATTGAATTTGATGAAATTTATCGTGATACTTGTATTCATTTGGGAGCCTTGCCTATAAAAAATATCAATGAAACACTTTTATTAAAATTACTTCAACCATTAGAACAAGGTATAGGGGGGCAAATTAAATTAGATAAAAATGGACGCTTTTATTTAATGATGCCTAAGCAGAAGAAAATGGAAATGCCATTAGTGGCAGAAGGTTCACGTAAATTAGCAATGTTAATTCAATTAATTGTAAATGGAGCTTTATTAAATAAAGGTTATTTGTTTTGGGATGAACCAGAAGCTGAACTAAATCCACGTTTATTGAAGCTTATAGCAGAAACGCTTTTTAGTTTATGTGAAAATGGTATTCAAGTATTTATAGCTACTCATAGTTTATTTTTACTAAGAGAATTAGAAATTTTCAGACAAAAAACAGAATATAAACAACAATCAGCACGGTTTTTTGCATTAGAAAAACATCAAGACAAAGTCACAATAGAACAAGGAAATAGTATAGAAGAAATTGATCCAATTGTAATGCTAGATGAAACAATGAATCAATCAGATCGTTATGTGGAAGAAACATGGCACAACAAATAATTGAAGGTGAATTAATATTTGAATTTCCAGACAATTGGCTGGTATCAAAATATGATGATTGGACTTTTTATCGTAAACATTTTCAAAAACAATTACAAGGGCAAAAAGCTGTTGATATTATTGCAATAGAACCAAAAAACCAATGTCTATGGATGATTGAAGTAAAAGATTACAGAGCTAATCGTCGCACAAAACCTTGTGATCTGATCAATGAAGTTGTAGTAAAAATTATTGACAGTCTATCCGGCTTATGGGCAGCCAAAATAAATGCTACAATACCTGCTGAAAGAGAATTAGCAATAGCGGCAGCAAAATGTAAACAATTAAGAGTGATTTTACATCTGGAACAACCACAAAAATATTCTAAATTATTTCCAAAAGTGATTGATCCTGCTAATGCGAGTGTTAGACTTCGTAAATCCATTCGAGCTATTGATCCTCACGCCAAAGTTTATAACCAATATAATACGCCAAAACATTTATGGCATGTACGGAGTAAATTACATTAGAACCTTTCTGCAACGCGATATTCCAGATTATATACATGAAATTTTAGAACTTACTATGCAAAAACAAACAGGTTTATTAAGGCTAATAAAAGCATTTGGCTATTCATTAGCTGGTTTAAAAGCGGCATTTATTCATGAAGCTGCTTTTCGTCAAGAGGTAATTTTATCTCTTCTATTAATACCTTTAGCATTGTTTTTAGGTGCTAATGGTATTGAACGCGCATTATTAATTTCTGGTTTATTCGTGGTATTAATAGCTGAATTGTTTAATTCAGCTATTGAAGCAGTTGCTGATCGTATCAGTGAAGAAAAACACCCCTTAATTAAGCGGGCTAAAGATATTGGATCAGCGGCTGTGCTGGTTGCACTTTGTTATGCTGTTTTAGTTTGGTTGTTAGTGCTATGGGGTGGCTAACAAAACCAACAAGTTATCATCAACCACCGAAGGTGGTAAATTTTGATTAAAACGAGGCACCTTATTTTCTAATACCACTTTAATTGCATCATTTGGGCGATAATAGCTGGATTTATATCTATTGATGTTCATCATTTTATTGCCTTTCAGTCTCACATTTATATATTTTTCACCTACAATCGAAGTATTATAATAACCTTTTGCTGTTAATGTTACCCATTGCTGATGTTTAAATGCTACCATTTGTGCTATTTCTTTAGCAGTTGCTGTTTCCCATAAACGTATAGTTCCATCAGCACTGGCTGATAATATTAATTTGCCATTAGGGGAAAAAGTCACTGATTCTACAAAAGAAGAATGCCCTTTAAAATTACGAATTAAGCGTCCATTTTTGATGTTCCATAATTTTATAGCTTGATCTCTACTTCCAGATAAAGCCATTTTACCATCAGGAGAAAAAGCCACATTAATAACAGGATTTATATGGCCATGAAAATTACGAATTACTCGCCTTTTATTAATATTCCATAATTTCATAGTGTTATCAGAACCACCAGATAAAGCCATTTTGCCATCAGGGGAAAATGCGACACTATTTACACCATAACGATGATCTCGGAAAGTCGCAATTAAACCGCCTGTATATAGATTCCAGAGTTTTATAGTATGATCATCACTTGCAGATAAAGCTTTGGTTCCGTCAGGAGAATACTTAATGCTATTTATGGTTTTATGATGTCCATATAAAGTATGGATTATACCTCCATTTTTAACATTCCATAATATAATGCTTTTATCTAAACTAGCTGATAAAATCGTTTTTCCATTTGGAGCAAATGCAACACTATTTACCCAAGAAGCATGATCCTCAAAACTACGTATTAAATAACCATCTTTAATTGACCATAATTTTATCGTATCATCCCAACTTGCAGATACAACCGTTTTGCCATCAGGAGAAAAGGCAACTGATTTAATCGGTAAAAAATGTCCATAAAACTTTTTAATTAACTTACCACTTTTAAGAGACCATAGTCTTAGTGTTTTATCTATACCACCAGATAGTGCTAATTTACCATTAGGCGAAAAGGCAATAGCATTAACTGCTTTAGTTTTACCTTTGAATTCCTTGATTAATCTTCCACTATTCACAGACCATAACTTAATAGTTTGATCCGAGCTAGCGGATAAAACTTTTTTTCCATTTGGAGAAAATGTAACACTATTCACCCAAGAATCATGTCCATTAAAAGTGTGAATTAATTGCCCAGTATTCACCTTCCATAATTTCATGGTTTCATCAACACTAGCTGATAAAACAGTTTTACCATCAGGTGAAAAGGCTACCTTATTCACCCAGAAACTATGCCCTTTAAAACTACGAATTAAGCGTAATCGTTTCAGATCCCATAATTTTAGTGTCTTATCCCAAGCAGCAGATATAGCCTTTTTACCATCAGGAGAAAATTTTATATCATGTATATATGATGTATGTCCTTGAAAGGTATGAATTGTTTCTCCTGTATTAATATTCCATAATTTTATGGTTTGATCCCAGCTAGCTGATAAAGCTTTTTTTCCATTAGGCGAAAATGCAACCGCTGTAACATTCCACGAATGCCCGTAAAATGTACGTATTACACGCCCAGTTTTAATATTCCATAATTTCAGAGTTTTATCATAACTACCAGTTAATATCATTTTTCCATTAGGAGAAAATGCCACACTATTTACATGTTTATAATGTCCCTTAAAAGTACGAATTAAAGCTCCATCATTCAGATTCCACAGTTTTACTGTTCTATCTGAACTAGCAGATGCTAGTATTTTTCCATTAGGAGAAATAGCGATACTTTCTATTGATTCAGTATGTGCATGAATACTTCTAATCAAACACCCAGTTTTTTGATCCCATAATTTGATGGTTTGATCATCACTAGCGGATATAATTTGTTTGCCATCTGGTGTAAAAATTACATGATTTATATCGCCAATATGCCCTAATTGTAATAACAGTTTATCTATTGCAGGAGCTGCATATAAATAAGTTACTGTATTACAAATTAAGAATAATGTTATAAATTTTTTAAACATTCTATAAAACCATGCAATCTGAAGGCTATTTGAGTATTTTTTAATTGAAGAGATTGTTCCACAGCTCTTTGCGCTTGATCAACTTTATTTGTTGTCAATAATTTAATTGCTTGTTCACAAAAATGCGTTGCCTGAGATTCAATTGTAAACAATTGAGATAAATCAGTGCCACAACGATTACAAGTTGAATTTTCTTTGATACGTGCCTTACAAATTGGACAACGTTGCATTATGATTCCAAATAATAAAGAATATCAGATAACTGATCCATTGACTCTTTTAAATCAGTTTTATCTTTAATCGCTTCAATTAAATTTATAATATCTTCACTATCCTCAGCAGAAGCTTGATCTAACATACGTTCTGCTTTTTCTATTAAAGCTTTGGTTTGTACAGTCGTATGATGATCTTCATCATCACCACCAAATATTGCATCAATACGTTTTTGTGCCGCTGCCATTTCGTCTGCTTCAAAACGAGAAATTGCATTATCTATTACAATAGATTTTGCTAATCCAGTATTTTTTTCTACTGCTGATACATCTAAAATACCGTTTAAATCTAATTCCAATTTCAGTAAAATTGGATTACCTTGAGGCACTTCATTTAAACCCTCAACCATGAATTCACCAATTTGAATATTGTTGAGGGCATCGCTATCTTCGCCTTGATATATTTTTATATCTACCGCTTCTTGATTATCCCGCATTGTATGGAACACGTCAGTTTTCATAATCGGTAGCGAACTATTTTTTTGAATAATTGGCACATACATATAAGGATATAATTCTCCATTTAATTCACCTATCGCGCTGGTGCCATAAGTATATGGAGTAATATCAACTAATACAGCAGATGTTGCGATTTTATCGCCTGCAATTATAGCAGCTTGAATCGCTGCGCCTGTAGCAACACATAAATCTGGATCAATTTCTAGTCGTGGTTGTTGCTTGAATTCTGCTTCTAAACGTTGACTGACTAATGGTGTGCGAGTGCTACCTCCAACTAATAAAATTTCATCAATATCAGATGCAAGTAAATTGGCACCATTTAGTGCAATATGTACAGCTTCTAAGGTTTCATCTATATACTCAGCAATCATTGATTCATAATCATCTCGTGATAATTCGAGTGATAAATGTATTGGAGTACCATTTTTTTCTTCTAAATATTCTTCTTCAATCATCACAAACGGCTGATTAGATAAAGCGCGTTTTGCTGCTTCAGCGGCACGATTAATACGTGCCATCGCCTTAGATGATTGTGGTTTTATATGATCAATAATATATTCTATAATTTTTTGATCAAAATCATCGCCACCTAATTTATTATTACCATGACTAGCTAAGACTTCTACTACGTCTTCTTCCAAACTAACAACTGAAACGTCAAAAGTACCACCACCTAAATCATAAACCAGAATATGTTTATGAGTTTTATGATTAGTTTCATAAGAAAGTGCAGCCGCTGTTGGCTCATTAATCATTCTTACAACTTCTAAGCCTGCAATTTCCCCAGCTTCACGAGTAGCTTGACGTTGAGCGTCTGAAAAATAAGCAGGAACAGTAATAACCGCTTTATTTACTGGTTCATTTAAATATGATTCTGCAATTGCTTTGAGGCGTTTCAGAATCATAGCTGAAACTTCTTGCGGAGTATAAGTTTGTGCAGCTAATTCTAACTTAGTTTCTTCACCCATATGACGCTTAACTGATTTAATAGTGCGTTCTGGGTATAAAGCATATTGATTTTTAGCTGGTTCACCTACTAATATTTCATCATTCTCGCCCATCCCTACAAATGATGGAATAATTTTACTACCAGCTTCTTCAATTACGATGACTTTGCCATCTTGAACTACTGCTATTTCAGAATTGGTAGTGCCTAAATCAATACCGACGATAATTTCATTATTCATATTTTATTAACCTTAACCTCTGCAAGACGTAAAATTTCATTTTCCCACATAAAACCTTTACGTAATTCGCCTGTAACAATACCATTGTCTATTTTTACTTGTTTATCAACTTCAACAGCTCGCATCAAATGTGGATCAAGAATTTTATTTAACACATCTATTGGCAATACTTTATGCTTAGCCAATTGCTGCTCAAAGCGTCGCAATGTCATTGCTTGACCTTCTTTTATACTTGCTATAAGCGCAAATTCTCGTTTATAAAACAACTTCCAAAAAGAAGGTTTATAATTATTTAAACTAAGCATACCGGCATCTAAACGATCATAGACATCTAAAAAATCTAATAACACATGGCGCATCAACTCACGATCTTGATTATTTTGCTTGAACATATCCAAGGCTTTTTTGACTTGACGCGATTCTAATTTGACTTCATTACGTAATGCCGCTAATTCAGTAAATAAGGCAAATAAATCTGTTGTATTTGTATCCTCAATGTCATCAACAGTTTGGTGTAAATAAGTTTCAAATTGTGTAAGCAATTCTGCTTTTTTACTATCATCCATGAGTTTCTAATAAAACTTTTGTTAATAACTTTTCATTAGTGGCTTGTAATTTACCTGCTGATAAGCTATCTTCTACAAAAGCAAAAATATTTGGCATGTCAGTATTAAATAATTGATATTTAATACGTTTTGTTTCAGTATTGATTAAATCAAAAGCAGAACGAATTTTTTTAAATTCATCTGGAGCTTGTTCTGGGCTATAAATTTTGACTTTTTGTAAATAAGCTTTTTTGATTTCATCATTAGTTGCATCTATATTTACACCTAAAATATCAAAGGCTGTTATCATAAAAACCTCTTAAATTAAGTACAGCGAATTACGTGGATAAACTAATAAAACTTCACAATTCGTTTATCCACGTAATTCGCTGTACTCCTTTCTGTATATTATTAGCATATAGCCTTAATAATTATTATTGTAAATTAATTTATCATAAAATTAATAATCATCATTGCTGTACGGTTATCTCCTTGAGTGTTTGCAATACTCATTGCTTCATCAATTATTTGAAATTGATATGGTTCTAAATTAAAAATTTTACCATCAATTTCAGCATAAACTTCATAAAACATAAATGCTGGGTGATTTGACCAACGTTTATTGGCAGTAGTTGCAAATTTGCCTAATAAATCATAATTGGCTAAGTCTTTAAAGCACTCACATAAACTCAACATTTCGTCTTGAGAAAAATCAAGTTTAGCCATTTTTATAATAGTAGGTTTGATTTTCTGCACACTTTCGTTAAGACAATCGACTTTTTGTTCCAAGTAAGCATTAATTATATTAAGTAATTTTAAAGCATCATTTTTATTAGGGATAAGATTTTGTTTAGTTAGTTTCAAATCAAGAAACTGACGCTTACTTTCAACAATTATTCTAAATTGATCACAGATATCATCATTGACAAATTGTTTTTCAAACTTCTTAATAGCCATTGCTTGATTATCGCTAGTATGTATGGCTAATAAAGCTTGATTGATTTGCACAATACCATTAGATTTTTTTTCTAACCGCATAGCAGAATCTAATTCTTTAACAGCTAAATGGTATTTCTTCGTTTTAATTGATTTACGAGCATGAGATATATGAGATGCGATAGCACAATCACGCGCTTTTGCATTAATTGGATCTATTTTTAATAAGCTTTGAGCAAATTTTACCGCTTTCTTAAAGGCTTTTTTGCGTGTGGCAGATGCCATAGCAAGCAATAAAATATCTGGATCTGTGGGTAATTGTTTCAGTGCAGTATCAACACATTTATGATAGGGTTTTAATTCACCCTCATCTTCATACCATTTAACTAAGTTGAGATAAGTGTTTTTATCTGCTGGATCATATAATAAACTTGCTTCTAAATCAGCTACTATATCTTCTTCATTGTCAGATAATTCGGCTAAATGACGATAAATAAAAGCGATTTTTAATTCATTATTTTGTTCCTGTTTCAGATATTTGATACATTTACGCCAATACTTATCAGCTTCATCTTGTTCAGAGCGAATTGCGAGAATACGATTTTTTTCAAATGATGATAATGATCCAAATTCACTTTCATAAGCTTTAATTCCTCTAGGATAATGAGGCAATAAAGCTAAGCAAAATTGACTACTTTTTTCTTTACCGAAAAGTTGCCAATTTTTTATCACTATTTCTAATAATGTTTTATTGTTGTGTGGTTTTCTTAGTTGATTAATAATGTTAATTTGCTTATTATTCCAGCCTTTCAGACTAGCTATCAAAGCTAATTCAGCAGGATTTAACTGCTTATTAACTATAGATTCCAGCGAATTTGTTGATAAACTAATAACAGTAGCTAAGTTCTTATATGGAGAATCTGCTGGAATTTTATTAAACAGTTGCAAACTAGCATCAGTTTCAATTGAGATTAATCCCTTAATAATAGTACTATAATCTCTATAAGGTGAACGGAAAGGAATTTGCTTTAAAGCCGCTTTACAAGCTTCATAATCTGTTTGTTCATAGCTTGACAGAGCATCTTTAATGAAAACCAAGTGTTTTACTAAAATATGATCTTCAGGAAATTCAATGCCATTAACACCAGCGGCTAATAACATTCCAAATAACAGATTTAATTCAGGCATAGAATCGTTTGATTCAATAAAAAAACGCGCTGCTTGTGTATAACTCTCAGCTTTAATCAGCCAAAATATATACTGATCCAAATTATCTGGTTTATTACGAATTTCCCATAATGCAGCCGCTTCTTTATACATGCCCTTATTAGCTAATTCATGAGAACGTAACAAATAAGCTTTTGCTAGCGCGTCAGACCATTCTTGACGTGGTTCTGATTTTAATAATTTTTTATAGGCAGCTATAGCATCTTTATATTTATGGTTACTTAATAACTTAGCTGCATTGGCAGGTGACAAGGTTTGAGATTGTTTTTTCTTTTTACGCATAGGATGTTATTATATAGTTTTAGTACAAATAGTATAAGGAGATATAAATAAATATGACTGACAACGTAGTTGAAGATAATAGCAGACGACGCTTCTTAGTTGCAGCTACAAGTGTAGTTGGAGCTGTTGGAGCTGGTTTTGTTGCAGTACCTTTTTTAACATCCTTTTCTCCAAGTGCTAAAGCACAAGCTGCTGGCGCACCAATAGAAGTGGATATTAGTAAAATCAAAGAAGGTCAAAGGCTTACCGTTGAATGGCGCGGTAAACCTATTTGGATAGTTAAAAGATCAGAACAAAACTTACAAGAATTGTCAAGTTTAAATAATAAATTGCGTGATCCTCATTCTGAGGTAATTAGTCAACAACCTGATTATGCTAAAAATGCTGGGCGTTCAATTAAACCTGAGTATTTAGTATTGATAGGTATTTGTACCCATTTAGGCTGTTCACCTTCTTATGTTGAAGCCGATAATCCGGCAGGGAATGACATTGATCCTGACTGGAAAGGTGGGTTTTTCTGCCCATGTCATGGTTCTAAATTTGATTTAGCAGGGCGAGTATATCAGAGTGTTCCAGCACCTACCAATTTAGTTGTGCCTCCTTACACCTATTTAAGTGATACTCGTCTGTTAATAGGAGCTACTGCTTAATGAATAAAATGTTAGATTGGGTGGATAGTCGTTTTCCATTAATGAGTTTATGGAATGAACATCTTGCCAAATATTATGCTCCAAAAAACTTTAATTTTTGGTATTACTTTGGATCATTAGCATTATTAATGCTGGTATTGCAAATAGTAACTGGTATTTTTCTTACCATGAATTATAAACCAGATGCAGAATTAGCATTTGGCTCTGTTGAATACATAATGCGCGATGTCAATTATGGTTGGTTGATTCGCTATATGCACGCAGTTGGTGCATCATTCTTTTTTGTCGTGGTTTATTTACATATGTTTAGAGGTTTGATGTATGGTTCATATAGAAAACCGCGTGAATTAGTATGGTTAATAGGCATGTTTATTTATGTATGTCTAATGGCAGAGGCATTTTTAGGCTATTTGTTACCTTGGGGGCAAATGTCTTATTGGGGTGCGCAAGTTATTATTTCTTTATTTGGTGCAATTCCTTATGTTGGTGAAGATTTAGCATTGTGGATACGCGGTGATTATGTAATTGCTGACGCTACTTTAAATCGTTTCTTTGCTTTTCATGTAATTTTAGTACCTTTAATTTTATTAGTATTAGTAGTATTACATATTATGGCCTTACATGAAGTAGGTTCTAATAACCCTGATGGTGTTGAAATTAAGAAGAATAAAGATCCAAAAACAGGTATTCCTGTAGATGGAATTCCTTTTCATCCATATTATAGTGTTAAAGATATTGTTGGCGTAACAGTATTTTTAATGTTGTTTGCTGGGGTAATATTTTATGCACCAGAATTGGGTGGTTATTTTATTGAAGCTAATAACTTTTTCCCTGCTGATCCATTAAAAACACCTGAACATATTGCACCTTTATGGTATTTCACACCTTTTTATGCAATATTGCGTGCTATACCTGATAAATTAATGGGTGTAATTGCTATGGTTGCAGCTATTGGAATTTTATTTGCTCTACCTTGGTTAGATAGAAGCCCAGTAAAATCAATTCGTTATAAAGGTTGGATTTATAAATTGGCTTTAACTTTATTTATTATCAGCTTTTTTGGTTTATGTTATTTAGGCATGGTGGGACCAACGCCAATTAAAACCCTTTTTGCACAAATATTTTCCGCTATATATTTTGCATTTTTCTTATTAATGCCTATTTATTCTAAACTAGATAAAACCAAGCCGGTTCCAGAAAGGGTGACTGACTAATGAAAAGAGTAATTTTAACTTTAATTTTTTTAATACCCAATATTAGTTTTGCTAGTGGTGGTGTTCAGCTACAACATGCAAATAATGACATTACTGACAAAGCTTCTTTACAACAAGGAGCTAAGTTATTTGTCAACTATTGTATCGGTTGTCACACTGCAAAATATATGCGTTATCAACGCATTGGTAAAGACTTAGGTTTAACTAATGAGGAATTACAAGATAATTTAATGTTTAGTGCTGAAAAAGTCGGTGAAACCTTAGATATAGCAATGGATAAAGATGATGCTAAAAAATGGTTTGGTGTAATTCCACCAGATTTAAGTGTTACTGCTCGCTCTCGCGGTACAGATTGGTTATATACTTATTTATTAAGTTTTTATTTAGATCCATCACGCCCAAATGGTGTCAACAATCTAGTGTTTAAAGATGTTGGTATGCCTCATGTTTTATGGGAACGTCAAGGTTGGCAAAAACTGGTTGATCATAAATTAGAATTAGTAAATAAAGAAGATGAAGCCAAAGCTAAACAATATCGTCAAGATGTACGTAATTTGGTGAATTTCTTAGATTATGTTGGAGAACCTAATAAAGCAGCGCGTTATGATTTAGGTTGGAAAGTCATATTATATCTTGCAATATTTTTTCTATTTGCTTATGCATTGAAAAAAGAATATTGGCGCGATATACATTAGTCTATTATAAACCTGACACCTGTCAGGTTTTTTTTCGGAGAAACTTATGACATCAATGCAACCATATTTATTACGTGCTGTACATGAATGGATCACTGATAATGATTTTACAGCATATATATTGGTGAATGCGGATTATGAAGGCTGTGAAGTACCTCGTGAGCATGTTGATAATGGTAATATAATATTAAATATATCAACAACAGCGGTAGAAAATTTAGTATTAAATAATGATTCGGTGGATTTCAATGCTCGATTTTCAGGGCAACAAGTTAATGTATTTATTCCGATACCAGCAGTATTAGCAATTTATGCACAAGAAAATGGCAAAGGTATGTCATTTCAAGCTGAGCCAGAAGAACAGAAGGCAGTGTCTCCACCGCCAAAAAAACCAACACTTACATTGGTTGAATAATTCGATCCATATGAATAGTCGAGAAATTATAAAGCGGCTGAAAAATGATGGTTGGGTATTGCATCACACTAAAGGTGATCATCATCAATTTAAACATCCAACTAAATCTGGTAAAGTTACAGTGCCACATCCAAGAAAAGATATAGCTATAGGTACACTTCGTAGTATCTATAGACAGGCAGGATGGGAGTGGAATTAAAATGAAATTTCCTATAGTTATACATAAAGATACTGAATCTGACTTCAGTGTAACAGTACCTGATCTTCCGGGGTGTTTTTCAGCAGGTTCAACCGTAGAAGAAGCTATGGATATGTCACGTGAAGCAATTGAGTGCCATATTGAGGGCATTTTGATAGATAATGAGCCAATTCCAATAGTTTCAGCTATAGAGCAACATCAACAAAATGAAGATTTTAAAGATGGTATTTGGGCAATTATTGATGTAGATTTGAGTAAACTTTCAATACCATCAAAGTCTGTAAACATTGAAATTCCAGAAATTTTATTAAATACGGTAGATAATTATGCTAGAAAGCATGGTAAATCGCGTTCTAGCTTATTGACTCAAGCAGTAACAGAGTATATATCTACTCATTAAATTGGTTGAATAATTCGATCCATATAACCGGGCATCTCTAACATTTCTAAGGAGATGCCACGCATTAATATCCTTCCCGTCTGACGCTGATTATTACCATCGTCAAATTCAAATTGATATAGTCTTTGCACTATTAATTTACCATGATTATTACGTTTTAATCTGATTCGTATTAATGCAATGGTATCATCTAATAATTGTAGTTTTAATTCTCTACAACTTTGTTTACAAATATTTTTTGCCCTTTCACGTGATTTTAATGTGTCAAACCAAAACCATGTTAGAAGGCTTATTAATAATAATAGTATTATTGTTGTTATCATGATCGTTAGTGAACCATAATCAATTCACTAGGAATTGTTCTATTTAAAGAGCTTGGAATTGATGATAGTTCGGTTGGTATGGTTTCTTCTCCTTGTCGCCATTTTATCCATTGTTGATTTTCTTCTGCCATTATCACTATGTCTGCGCGTTCTAGTTGGTAAATTATGGCGCGTTGGTGTTGTATTTCTCGTTCTTCTGTTGTTAGTGATGTTGGTTGTTTCCCGGCTGGTAGTAGGTCTATTATCCAGTCGGCTTCTGGGTATTTTTGTTCGTTTGGGTAGGGGCGGGGTATTATTAATTTTAGCTTTTCTTCAATGGCTATTTTTGCAAATTCCTGTTCTAGGGGGTTTTGTAAGGCTGTCATAAATGTTATATGGTAATCATTATGTTTTGTTAATAGTTGTTTGATGAATTCTTTATTCAGTTGTGATTCTTTTGTCGCTAGTAAGGCTATTGTTATCGCTTTACGTACTTTTTCTCCTTGTTTGGGCTGTTGTGATGAGAAGAAGTTTTGTAAGTCTTGTATGTTGGTTCTATCTTTTTGTTTTTCATCTTCTGGTAGTTGCTCGTATGGTACTAGGCATGGGTGGATTTTGCGGTTGTCATCTCTTGTGGTTCCGTATTGCCAGCCATTTAGTCGGCGTTCGGCGTACCAACGCTTGTGTTCTAGTTTTGCTAGTAATTCTTGGTTTTCGGTTAAATCTACTGTTTGGCTCCAGTTGCTTGGATCTTCTGGTATCCAATAGGCTAGGCTGGCTAGTTTTACTGTTATATGATCTGCCGCTCCCCGATTGGCATCGCGGTAGGTTTCTGTTAAGTCTTGCCATTTTGTGCCTTTTCCATAGCGGCTGTTGTAGGCTTTATGTATGAATTTTGCGAGTTTGTCGCTACTTGCTTCTACTATTTCTTGCCAACTACATGTTTGTTCTAGTTGTCCAAAATGTTGAACCACTTGCTCAAAATAAGGGGTTTTTTCTACGGGTATTGATAGGGCTGGTAAGTCTTGTGTCATTTCAACAAATATTGGTGCTAGTGCTATACGTGTTTGTTGGGTTTTTATTCGCAATCGTAGGGAGGCGTTTATATTTTTCTTGTCTTGTTCAAGGCAAAATAAGATTGCTGTCAGGTTTTGACCGTAAGCACTGTTTCCTTGGTTTTCAAGTGTTTGTAAAAATTCTGCGTCTGGTGTTTGTGTCTTTATGTTAAAGTCGATGAAATTAAGTTTGCAGATTTCTGGGTCTTGCAAGCCGGGGTAGCGGTTTATAAATTGTTGTCCGCGTTGTTTGGCTTGGGGGTCTATTATTATTATTTCTGGGACTTTGAAGTCTCGGTAGTAGCTAGAGCTGGCTAGTTGGAGTAGCATTTGTTGTGCTTTATTAGCAAATCCAAATATGGCTACTCGGATTCTATCTTGTCCCCGCATATCTGCATATTGGTATAGGGGGTAGCTTAGTAATAAACGTCGTGCGGTTAGGCGGTGTCTATTGAATGTTATAACTTTTAAGCTTTGGTCTGATTTTAGGAATTGTGGGTCTTCTTTTAATGATTCGATTAGGTTTGGGTCGTCTATTTGAATATGGGCATATTTGGTGGTGGTTGTGGGTTGTTGTTGCAATATTTGTCGTAAGTTATTTACTCCTTGGATATTTAGGAGGTTATTTTTATTGGCAAAAATCACGCGCTCGGTTTGGTGAGCTGCGGCTTGCAATAATGTGGTTTTGTCTGTTGGATCGGCTATTAGTAGGCTTATATTGTTGTTTTGCATGATAAATGCTTGTTGTTGTAGTTTGGTTTCTAGTTCAATTGCAATGACATTTTTGTCTTGGGCTAATGCTGCTATTGCAATTTGTTGTCCACATTCTGCAAATCATGATATAACAATATGATTTTTATTGTGTTGTAGTCGCCATATTTGGTATTGGTTGATAAATATTTGAAATATTACTTGGGCGATTATGATGAAAGCAACGACAGTTCCCAAAAATTTGGCAATTGCTAGATACCATGCTCCTTCTGGAACTTGTAGCAAGTCTTGTTCGGGTATAAATAGTTGTATGGTACGCGATAGGTTGTCGAATATTGTTATTATGTTATTGGCTGGGTAGGCTAGGAAGTTACTTATTAGTCCTAGAATTAGTACTATTAGGCCGATAATTCCTATAAATTGCCAGTGTAGTAGGTTTTGGCCTTTTTTGTGGATTTGGTAGTTCATTTTGTTTTTTTCCTTTATTAATTTAGTTGTCTGAATCAGGATTTACAGGATTTTAGGATTTTCAGGATTTCACTTTGATAAAGAATGATATATCCTGTAAATTCTTTAATTTTGTAAATCCTGATTCAGACAATATTGTTATTTATTTTTCTATTTTGGCTCTGCAATATTCTAAATTATCGCGGACTGTTACTGTATTGGGATGTTCTGCACCTAATACTTTTTCAAATATTTCTAAGGCGCGTTTGTAAAGCGGTTCTGCATGGTCATAGTCTCCTTTCGCTTCAAGTAAACCCGCGAAATTATTCAGAGAACTCGCCGTGTCGGGATGCTGCTTGCCCAAGACTTTTTCATTAATTTCTAAGGCGCGACGCAACAAAGGAATAGCTGCTGAAAAATAACCAGCTTTATTAAAAAATAAACCTAAATTATTCAACACAATACCCAAATTATTTTCTTCAGGCTGTTCAGTTTCTTCATACTTTGCTAAACTCTCACCATAAGCCTCAACCATTGTCTTATCAGGTTCAAGCCCCAACCAATAGCCCCACAACTCATATTCTTGACCATTAAACTGCAAAAACATCGAAATATCACTAATACAATCCCGCAACCGATCTTTCTCTCCAGCCTGTTGCAATTGCCAAGGCAATTCATTTGCAATTCTGCTATCAAGTTCTTGTTCTTCAAAATAATTAGCTAAGCGTAAATGCCACTGTTGTTGATCTTCACAGCTAGACAAATAACGATTCTCTACCGCTTGCTTTAAATAATCATGGAAAAAACTCAACAAACCCTCACGGCTAACTAAAGTATTTTGTAAAGCCAAATATAAAGGCGACCAAACTGCTTGAGGTATATCCAAAATTTTCAATAATTCCGCTTCGTTTAGCCCCTGTCGTGATGCCCATAACAAACTCAAACTATCTGCGACTAAATGCGGAAATTCTTCTGCTTGATAATCAGCCTCTAAACGTGCCAGAACTTTATCATATAAAGCCGGAATAGTTTCAGTTTTCAAATGCTCTTTAAGGTGAGCTTCCAATTTATCGAACTCACCAAAAACTCGTAACTCCTCTAAAATTACTTGTAAATACAAAGGATTTGCCGTTTGTGAATGCTCCAATAAATCTTGCATTGGTGCATCCGCCAAACTTTTGCCATATTGTTGTAAATATTTAGTAATTAATTTTTTACGCTCAGATTTATCAGTTAATAAAGCCAACTGAAACCGTTGCCAATCAGCCGGCAAATCATCTGCCGAAATTGTCGATACAAATAAACGAATTTTAGCCGGAATAAAATGCAACCAACCGCGTGTAATATCAGATTCTTGTAATTGATTGAATCCATCAATGATTAAAATTACTGGCTTAGTGGCTTTGGCTAACCATTGACCAAATTGATCCTTAATCGCTTCAGGAGTAGTCGGCAATTCATCTTCCATCTCAAAAAAGCTTTTTAAATTCAACATAATCCGCCGTAACAACACAATTGGATTAGTGCTATCTGCTGAACTGCCGCAAAAATGCCAAATAACTAATTCATCAGCATGATTATCCTGATATTCTGCGCCCCAATTGGCTAATAATGCCGTTTTACCACTACCAGACTCAGCCCAAATAACTAAAGGGGCATCATCACTTTGAGCATGTTGACTAAGACGCTCAAAATCAAGATCACGTTTAATATAAACTCTTTGGCGACTATTAGCAAAAGCATCATGCTCAAAATTGAGTTGTTGTTTTGCGGTAAGAGTATCAGGAAACCTATGACAAATTTGCTCCCACAGCGGCTCAACAACCAAAGATTTTAAATCATCAGGTTGATTATAAGGCTCAATATGGCAACCATGCTTTTGCAAACGCTGTTTTAAACTTGCTTGTTTAACACTATTTTCAGCATTAGTTTCAGCAACAGAATATGCAGAATTAGGATCACGAAAATAAAATAAAGCTTGATTTGGCTCAACATTCAAAACTGCGTAAACTATCTCTAATTCAGTAATACTCTCAGTTTGCTGATCAGAAGTAGCACCATAATATTCACCCAACAAGCCGAGAAAAAAGGGCTGACAAGTATCAATTTGCTGAAAACAAATCGACGCAGCCAAACCTTGATCAACATCCTCAGATCTAATCCCCCAGCGCAAATCAACCTCAGTAAAGCCAATACCCTGCTTTGCACAACGACGGCGAATTTCAGGAAAAACATGATCAACTAAAGCCTTGCGATCATCATGCATACCCCGAAAAGTCGAAGAAATAAAAAGACGAACCTCACGATTTTCAAATTGCTTCATAATAATTTACCTTTTGGTCGTTTATTGCTGTACTACTATAGCAAATTATTATCCATATTTGTAAAGTGTTGTTTGCCCCTGAAAGGGGCAGACATACCAGCCTAGGGCAACGCCCTAGGATTGATTTAGTTAGAATGTTAGCCCTCTTAGGGTGATATATAATTAATGCTTATCAATTAGATATTTTTGGATAATTTTCAGGAAATAATTCTCAAAAGTCATGTATTATGTATCGCCCTTTCAGGGCTAAAATGATGAACCAATTTTGCTCTCCCGACATTAGGAGGGACCTTGTATGTTTGCCCCTTTCAGGGGCAGCAAATTAGAATCAAAACTTTAGTTTGGGCGAGACTGTATCCAAGGTGAAAGACCTGACAGGTTTTTAAAACCTGTCAGGTCTAAAACCCCGTTACAAATTCCGAATTTTATCCACTAACTTTTCTGGATAAAGTTGCTCTATCTATTTGTAAAGACTGTGCCGCTTTTGTGATATTAGCATTACTTATTAGTCATAAAATGTTGGGTTACGTTTTTTTACTGCGTAAAAAAATCTAACCCAACCTACAGAATAAATTTTAGCCGCTATTACATCCCTGCTTATATGCAATCTCTGTAGTTTTTTTGGGATTTGGAATTGCCCTGAAGGGGCGAAATAATATAACCTAGGGCAACGCCCTAGGATGGTGCATATTAATATTTAATCTGTTGATCCGCATGATAAGACGAACGAACCATTGGACCACTTGCAACATTTTTAAAACCCATTTTCTCCCCTTCAATCCTTAAATTATCAAATTCTTCAGGAGTAACATAGCGTTGCACCGCTAAATGATGAGGGCTAGGTTGCAAATATTGCCCCAATGTTAGCATTTCACAATTATGCGCCCGTAAATCTTCCATTACTTCTAAAACTTCTTCAATTTCCTCACCTAAACCTAACATTAAACCAGACTTAGTCGGAACATCAGGATGTTCAGCCTTAAAACGTTTTAACAATTGCAATGACCACTTATAATCTGCACCCGGGCGAGCCTGTTTATACAAACGCGGTACAGTTTCTAAATTATGATTTAACACATCAGGTGGTGTTTGATCAAATATATCTAAAGCAACATCCATACGCCCGCGAAAATCAGGAACTAAAATTTCAATTTTAGTATTTGCTGATTGTTCACGTATTGCCTCAATACAAGCGACAAAATGTGCAGATCCACCATCACGTAAATCATCCCTATCAACTGAAGTAATAACAACATAATTTAACTTCATATCAGCAATAGTTTTAGCCAAATTATCCGGTTCCTCAGCATCTAAAGGCGCAGGCCGACCATGTGCAACATCACAAAAAGGACAACGTCGGGTACAAACATCACCCATAATCATAAAAGTTGCAGTACCACCAGCAAAACACTCATTTAAATTTGGACAAGCCGCTTCTTCACATACAGTATGTAAATTATTTTCCCTAAGCTTCTCTTTTAAACGATTCACCGTATTACCAGAAGGTATTTTCATACGTATCCATTTAGGCTTACGTAATGGAGTTGTCGTAGCAACAACCTTAATAGGAATACGAGCCGTTTTATCAGCACCACGCTGTTTAATAGGATTCATAATTAAAATTTTATAGGTCCTCGATAAATAACCATAGTAGTTCCCACTGATTGTTTTTTATTATCATATCCAACCAAACGGATATGATCGGTTGGATGAATTCGGTGACAAGTTTTTGCCTCAGCTAAAATATTATTCACCTTTGATTCACCAAACATTGGTAACTTCCATAAATACCAATAATGACCATCAACATTATTAGGTTCAGTATGTTCAATAGCTGGAACCCAGCCTTTATTTATTATATACTTAATCTGTAACTCTATATGCTCATCGCTCATTTCAGGTAAATATGAAAAAATTTCAAATTTTCTACTATTTGGATCATTTAAACCTGAATGATAATCTTGCATTGCATTCATATTATTTTTATTACTAAAATTCGTGCCATGTTTTCATAGCAATTTTAAGTTCAGGGCTATGTTGAGCTGCATCCCTTAAAATATCCTTACTGTGTTCTTCCAAATCAATCTCTTGGTTGCGTGCATCTATACAAGCCTCCAGCGCAACCCGATTAGCAGCAGCTCCTGCTGCATTACCCCAAGGATGCCCAAGCGTAGCTCCACCAAATAAAAATACAGCATCATCACCAAAAATTGACACCAATGCAGGCATATGCCAAACATGAATACCACCTGAAGCAACAGGAAATATTCCCGGTGTTAATCCCCAATCCTGATCAAACATTATGCCATAATCAGGGTTTTTCTTAACATATGATTCGCGTAATATATCAATACAACCTTTAGTGGAATTGCGTTCAGATTCTAATCTTCCCACAACTGTACCCGTATGTAAATGATCACCACCAGATAAACGTAATACCTTACTAAATACACGTGAATGTACTCCATGAAACGGATGACGGTCAATAACCGCGTGCATAGTACGTTGAATATGTAACAACATACCATTCTCACGACACCAATTAGCTAATCCTGTATTTGCACAAATACCACCAATAATATAATCGTGCATAATAATAGGCGCACCTAACTCTTTCGCAAACTCAGCGCGTTTATACATTTCTTCAGGAGTAGCCGCAGTTACATTTAAAAAATGACCTTTACGCTCACCAGTTTCAGCCTCAGCTTTTTTTACCGCCTCCATTACAAACTCAAAACGATCTCGCCAACGTATAATAGCTTGAGAATGCAAACTCTCATCATCCTTAGTAAAATCTAAACCGCCTCGTAAACACTCATAAACCGCACGACCATAATTTTTAGCTGATAAACCTAATTTCGGTTTAATTGGACTACCAAGTAAGCTACGACCATACTTATTTAATTTATCGCGTTCTACCAACATACCATTAGGTGGACCACCGCAAGTCATGACATAAGATATTGGAAATCTTATATCTTCTAAACGTAATGCCCTTAATATTTTAAGGTTAAATACACTTCCTAATAATGAGGTAAAAACATTTATAATAGAACCTTCCTCAAATAAATCAATTGGATAAGCAATATAAGCATAAAAAGTCTTTTCATAACCCGGTATCTCTTCTATCTGATAGACACGAGCCTTATAACGTTCTAAATCAATAAATAAATCAGTCCATACATGGGTCCAAGTACCAGTTGAAGATTCTGCTGCTACTGTAGCCGCTGCTTCCTCATAGGATACAGCATTTTTTGTGGTAATTTTAAAACATGCCAGAAAATCTGTTTCTTTTGGCGTATAATCTGGTTCCCAATAAGTATTGCGATATTGTTGTACACCAGCCTGATAACTTTGATTTGACATCAATGTCTCCTTATCTTATAACTAATAACAGGTATTAAAATGCATATGACTTTACGTCAATTAACTTTATTTAAAGCGGTAGCACAACATTTAAGTTTTACTCGCGCTGCCGCAGAATTATGTCTAACTCAACCAGCTGTTTCAATACAAATAAAACAGTTAGAAGGGCATATGGGTATGCCTTTATTTGAGCAAATAGGTAAGCGTATATTTTTAACAGATGCAGGGCGTGAATTATATGCTGCTAGTGATGATATTTTTAATCGTATTGAAAGTTTACAAACATCTCTTAATGAATTACAAGGCTCAATTAAAGGGCAATTAAAATTATCTGTAGTAACAACAGCGACATATTTTATACCATCTATATTTAAAAGTTTTTTAAAAAAGTATCCAGAAGTCAATCTTCGCCTCACAGTTAGAAATCGAACTAATGTTTTAGAACGGCTAACTAATAATGAAGAAGATTTAGTAATAATGGGGCAAGTGCCAGAACAATTACATGTTACTGCTCAACCATTTTTAGATAATCCTTTAGTTGTATTAGCACCGCCAGAACATGCTTTGGTAAAAAAATCTAAGATTTCATTAGAAAGATTATCAAAAGAAACGATCTTACTTCGAGAAGTAGGCTCTGGAACACGTATAGCAATGGAACGTTGTTTTGCCTCACATAATTTAGAATTACCACAAATAATAGAATTAGGTAGTAGTGAAGCAATTAAGCAAGGCGTGATAGCAGGATTAGGAATATCCGTATTATCAAAACATGCTGTTAATTTAGAATTAGAAAAAGGAATAATAAAATTATTAGATGTAGAAGATTTTCCTTTGCAACGTAATTGGTATGTAGCGCATTTAACAGAGAAAGAAATGTCTTTAGTGGCTCGTACTTTTTTAGAATTTTTATTAAATCATAAATAGCATCAAGCTGACAGGTTTAAAAAACCTGTCAGGTTTTTTAGATTCTAGCTAAACTTTCCAATTATCCAATTTCAAAGGGTAACCTAAATCTTGAATATATTCGTAATGTTGCAAATTTCCCGTTGTTAAGACTAAATCATTTTCCAAAGCAATAGCCCCAATCATGGGATCTGCGCATCCAATAGGTTTTCCAGTTTTTTCCAAGTCTGCATAGATTCGCCCCGCTAATTCAGCATTTTTCATATTTAGTGTCAATATTTCTGCTGTTCTTATACTAGATAAGAACCGTTTTATATGTTCTTCACGTTGTACCTTATGAAAACCTTTAATGACTTCCATTACTGTAATTATCGAAATCGTGTATTGATCAAATTGTGCCAAGTAGTCATTTGCTTTTTGTTTCACTTTGGCATTTTTTTCTTTGAAAATCTCAGATAAAGTGTCTGTATCAAGTAGCGATTTATTCATTTTCATCAAAATACCTCAAAGGATGGTTTTCACGGGCTTGCATAGCTTCTGCTGTAATTTTATCAATTAGCTCCGCATCATCCGAAAATAAACCTAATAATTGATCCTTTTTTACCGTATCAATCTTTTTAATGGGTAATTTATCGAGTATGGTAATATGTACAGTTACTATGCTATGTGTCAATTGCTTGGGAATTTGATCCAACCATTCTATACGATTGTTATTTAATACTGCTTTATAAGTCGATAACATATCAATGTACCTTTGTTAAGTTAAATTTCTAATCACCTTCAACCTGCCATCATTACGAACAACAGTTTCATCTAAAATGCGAGTTTTTTTAATAAAAGCAATAATTTCATTACGATAAACATAACCAGTATCATCTTGAGGCAGATGTCTTAAATTATTCCAACCTTCAGCACCACGTAAAGTCAAAAAATCACTTAAAGCAAACTTAAAAACCTGATCTAATTGTTGATCAATTGGCTTATTATGCAACATAATATTTTCTGCAACAGCGGCAGTTGCATCACTATTTAACTTAATCGTATAACGTATGGCACTAGAAAAATGTAAAAATCCACGTGAAATATAATCATTTAAATCAATAAGTTCTTCAGGGCGTACAATACGTTGCGCATTACTCATCAACATATCCTTAATTTGTTGCCCTGTCATATCTACTATAACTATAGTGTCTGCGAATGGCATTACTTGATACCAATCATTAAAACTAATTTCTGAATTAGCACTAATACCACCATTAATACCAGAAGCATTAAAAGCCGCAATCTCAACCTGATCAATTTGTGCGACAATAGCATCATTCATAAAATTTGCGATTACCGTTTCACCAAGATAACGATCTTGCAGATTTTTACTACAACTAATATCCTCTGTTGAACAATTTAATACCCCAATAACTTCTTCTAATTTATTATCTAACATAGCATATAATGGAGCCATCACCGACTGTTCAAACTCTATATCTATATCATCTTCAGATTCATGTCTTTTTATCGAAATCAGATTGGCATTAACTTCTGAATCTAAAGCTTTTTCTGTTTGTCGCAAAGAAAAAACTACTTGACCCAAATAATTACCTTTTGCGCCAGCTTGCACAATTGGCACATTATGATCACATATTTCTAACCCATTTTCATTCAACTTTAAGTGCATATGCCCACCAATAACAACCATTGGCTTATCAGTTATTGATGCCGCTGTCTGAGCAATATCCATATCACCTACATCAAGCTTATGTCGAATTTGACCATTCATTTTACCGTTATAACCAACATGAGATAAAATAATGACCATATCTGATAATGGCGCAATATGAGAAATTGTAGTTTTTAAACTAACTAATAAATCACCAACATCAAAATTAGGATCATCCTTTTGCCTGATCAATGTTTTTTGTTGAGTCGTTAAACCAATAACACCAACTCGCAAACCCTTAGCCATACCAATGATAGCTGGATGATAATGATCAGCAGTTAAATTTTTAGAACCATATAAATTAGCCGATAAAACCGGAAATTTAGCATTAGCCTCAATAGCCTTAGCAAACAACTCAGAACCTCGATCAAGTTCATGATTACCAATAACCGCAGCATCTAAACCAGCCTCAGAATAAGCAACATATGCAGCACTAGCCTTAAAACTATCAACATCAAAACCCAATAATTCATCTAACGGATTAGACATATGATCATCACCAGCCGAGACAAACAATATAATTTCATTATCAGCCGCCTGCGCTTTTGCATCTCTAACAATTTTGACCATTTGAGAAAAAATATGAGTATCGCTTTTACCCTTATGTATAATTCTCAATTCATTATGTAAATCGTTAAAGTGAAAAATACGCACAGTGACTTCATCACCTATTTTAAGTTGTGATTCTGGAAAATCACCAGTTAAATTAGGATCATTAGCATCTTCAAGAATATATAATGAGTCAAAATTGCCTTTAGAGTTACATCTACCTAGTTTAATATTAGCCATATTAATAATTTATAGTGGGTATATAAGTTTGTAAATCATCAGGTGCATTCAATAATCCACCCCTACCAGTAACAACAAAACTACTAGATTCAGTATCATTTACTATTGAACAATCTTGTGCGATTAATAAATTATCATCATCTACAAATTCTATTGGCAAACTGCTTATGCCTACATTATAAATATCATCAATTTTAATATCGCCAGCACGCCCAGTTTCAGAAGAAGCCGCTATTTGATTACTTCTTGAAATCGCAGATTCACTTATAATTAAAATAAATCCACCATCACCGCCGCTAGCATTAGCAAAGATTTTACTATCTTCTATATTAAATAAGCTAGGATTACCTATTGCCAAATTACCACCCTTACCTATCCCACCTTTTACAGTAGCACTTAGCTCACTAACATTCATTTTAAAACATTCTCTGACATTCAGAATAATATTTCCACCCTGAGCCGCCTCAGCATTAGTAGAAATAGTACTATTAATCAATTCCAATTCATTGGCATTAATAAAAATATTACCAGCATCTCCACCAATTCCCTTATTCAATGAAGTACTACTAATTTGACTTTGTTGATCAAGTATTGCTTTCTGAGCCACATTAATAATAATAGTACCAGCGTTACCGGGGCCAAAGGTATCGCTCTCTATTTTTGAATTATTCATAATAAAATCATCTGCTTGAATATCAATCAATGCAATATCTTGTTCTATAGTATTAGCTAGAATATTACTGTTCTTTAATATGAATTTACCAGCGCGAATATAAATTTCACCCGTTTTTGTTTTACCAGCATTAATATTACTATGATTCAACTCTATACTATTAAGAGCAGTAAGATTAATACGCCCAGAATTTGCAGTTAAATTAGCCTCATTCAATTTAATATCACCAGCAGAAATTGACAAAGTATTACCTGCTCGCACAAACAATTCACTACCTTCAAACTCTATAGCAGCAGCATCCAAAAAACCAAAATCGCTAGGAGCGGCACTAACTAAAACACTAGCCTTCTCTGGATTCGCCTCAAAAACACCCGTATTCCCTAAATATATTTTACTCGCAGTAGTTAAATGTATAGAACCTTGAACATCAAGCACAGCATTTGGACCAAAACTAAATCCATATGGATTCATTAAATATAAATTAGCATTAGCAATTTCTGAACGGATTTCTCCATCAATAACACTTTCTTTACCGCCAGTAATACGCCCAATAATATTCTCAATATCATTGGAACCAGAAAAAACCACCACTTGCTCTTTATTTAAATTAAATCCATCAAAACTATAAAATACATTACCACCAAACTGCTTACCCATACTTGGTGTAACTTGAAAATTAATACCATCAATCTTTATTGGAGCAGCATATATAACCGAAGAATATAATAATAACGCAATAAAAATAATCATTAATCAAAAGCACCAATCATTAAAAACGGTGCCCAATATAAAGGATGTTTATATTTACCATGCAATAAAGATAATTGTGCCGCTTGCAAAGCCTTAGCTTTAGGTAATTTTTGCAACTGTTGATAAAACTTGATCATTAAAGTTGTTGTAGCCTCATCATCAATTAACCATAAACTTGCCAAAGCACTTCTAGCACCTGCCTTAATTGCAACACCAGCTAAACCCAATGCCGCTTGATCATCACCCACCGCTGTTTGACAAGCACTTAAAGTTAATAATTCCAACGGTTGTTGACGACGCTTATTTAGTTTTATTAAAGCTTCTAATTGATTAAGTTGTATTTTATTATCATAAGCAACTAAAAAAGTTTGATCAGGCTGACTTTTAAATTGACCATGTGCAGCAATATGTATAATAGAATAACTATTTGTTTTTAAAGCTGAACTAAAATTTTTGACGGTAAATTGTCGATTTAATAATAGAGTGACATTTTTATAAAGTCTATTTATAGCTTTAACTTCACGAGAAACACTAGACAAAGCCGGAAAATTTTGCACAGCTTCTGATAAGCCAGCTAAAAAAATATTGTTATTTTTGCTTTGAAATTTAGAATTAGTAATCATTAAATTAGGCATGGTGACAATAGCATATTTACTAATCAAAAATTGTTTGCCGTCATGTAAAGCAGCAAAAGGAATGGTACGTAATACCCCATCAGGCACTACAATTAAAGTATCTAAATTAGCGATCTGATTTGATAATGGAACAATTAACCAACGATATAAAATCTGAGCATAATTCAAATAATCGCCTTGGTTTTTTGTTTCTAACTCCAGACGAAAATCATTCACTTTATCTTTTAACTCAATTGCAGTAACTGGTATAACAAAGCTTTGGATATTGTTATCAGAAGTAATTAATAGAATTTCAATGCGATTGCTTAAAATAATTGGATATATAATACCTACATTACTATCCATATCCAAATCTAAAAGATTTTCCTGTGTTACAAAAGAACAATAACTGTCAAAATAATCCTCCAATTCAACTGATTTAAAATCTTCAATAACATCAATTGCCTCCCTAAACCTCTTTTGCCGCAATAATAAATCAGCTAATTCAAAATAAATTATACCAATTCGCTCACGAAAAGACTTAATTGTGTTACGATAACCAATCATTAATGGCTTACGAATTTTCTGTAAACTATGTTCAGCTTGTTTATAAACCTTAATTGCTTCATGTGTTTTACCTAATCTGTTAAAAATTCGCCCTAATTGCCATTGCCAACGAAATAGAATTTCAGGGCTTTGTTCCATAAAAATTGCTCGTCGCGTTAAACTTAAAGCCTCAACATAACGCTGCTTGATTTCATATAAACGCCCCAAAAAACCGTAACTATAAGACATTAAAGTACTATTTCCTAAATTTTTAGCTAAAATTAAACTCTGATAAGCCAATTTGGTATCATTAAGCTCTAATGCTAACTTGCCAACACCTATAAAACCAAAGGCTTTGGCGTAAGTATTGCTTGATTTTAGTTTAAATTGTTGTTGTGCAGCATATAAATTCTTGATAGCATCTTTAAAATTTTGATTATAATAATTAGCGTATGCCATATTTATCAATATACGCCCTGCTAAAATGTGATTTTTTGCAGCTAATTTTAAAGCTTTATTATATTTTTTGATAGCTGTAGCATAATATGCTTCAACAGTTAATATATTACCTAAATTATTTAGGATACTAGCATCTAATATAGTCGGTATATTAACATTGGTACTTAATTTTGTAATTTTATCAGCATATTCACGCGCTTTTAAATCTTGTCGTTTAGCCAGATAATCATCACTCTTTTTGAGCAATGATTGAATTTCTGTATTAGTATTAGCAAGAACAACGCTGCTTAAACATAACAATAATAAATATATATTTATCTTCATAATGACTCCCTGTATATTTTTAATGGGTCCAACTGCATCGGGTAAAACCGACTTAGCATTATCTTTAGTTAAACATTTAGCTTGTGACATTATTAGTGTTGATTCCGCTATGGTGTATAAACAGATGGATATTGGCACAGCTAAACCTAGTAAAGAGATTTTAGCTCAAATCCCACATCGTCTGATTGACATTCGCGATCCTGCTAATCCCTATTCAGCAGCTCAATTCTGTCAAGATGCCCTAGCCGAAATTAAAACTATTCATGCCGCTGGTAGAATTCCCCTATTAGTAGGCGGTACAATGCTCTACTTTCACACATTACAACAAGGTATCTCTGATTTACCTTCAGCTAATCCAGAAGTACGTACACGTTTAAATCTTGAAGCAGAACAAATTGGCTGGAAAGCTATGCACCAACGTTTAAGTGAAATTGATCCAGTTTCAGCCCAACGCATTCATTTCAATGATCCACAACGTATTCAAAGAGCATTAGAAGTCTATGAAATATCTGGTGAAACCATGACAGAATGGTATGCAAAAAAACCAGCACAAGCTTGGTCTTATCCAACCATTAAAATAATTTTATCCCCAACAGAACGACATATTTTACATGATAAAATCGCACAGCGTTTTCAAATTATGCTATCACAAGGGTTTATTGAAGAAGTTCGTGCCTTGTTTGAACGCGGTGATTTAAATTTAGACTTACCCGCGATTCGTAGTGTAGGCTATCGTCAAGTGTGGAATTATTTCATCGGTAAATCGAATAAAGAAGATATAGCTGAACTGGCAATTATTGCCACTAGACAATTAGCTAAGCGGCAACTAACTTGGTTACGTACTCAAAAAGATGCAATTTGGTTTGATAGTCAAGAGCAAAATATAACATCAACTGTCTCGATAATAAGGAGAGAAATCTTATGAGCAAAGGGCAAACATTACAAGATCCTTTTTTAAATGCCTTACGTAAAGAACGTATATCAGTCTCCATTTTTTTAGTAAATGGCATTAAGTTACAAGGGCAAATTGATTCATTTGATCAATTTGTAATTCTATTAAAAAATAGTGTTAGTCAAATGGTTTATAAACATGCCATCTCTACCGTAGTTCCATCACGCGCCATCAAAATTCCTTATGACAATCCAGAAGAAACTGAAAAAGAAGCAGTATAAACATGTTTGAACGACCAAATAGTGGTGGTGAAAATGCAATTTTAGTATCAATTACATTTAGCAGCGATATAGATCAACCACCACTAAACGAATTTGCTGAATTAGCAACTTCAACCGGTGTTAAACTTGTGGCTTCAATTACTGCTACACGTGTTACACCAGATCCGAAATCTTTTATCGGATCTGGTAAACTAGCAGAAATTGAAGCAATGATCGCTGAAAATGAAGTTGATGTAGTCTTGTTTAATCACACTTTAAGCCCAGCACAAGAACGTAATTTAGAACGTATCTTATCTTGTAGGGTATTAGATCGAACAGGAGTAATATTAGATATATTTGCTCAACGCGCCCGTTCTTTTGATGGTAAATTACAAGTTGAATTAGCACAACTCAAGCATTTATCTACACGTTTAATACGTGGTTGGACTCATTTAGAACGGCAAAAGGGTGGAATTGGTTTACGCGGACCGGGTGAAACACAATTAGAAACTGATCGTCGTTTAATTGGTGGACGTATAAAAGCAATTAATAAACGCCTATCCAAAGTAACACAACAACGAGAATTAAGTAGAAAAGCCCGTAATCGTGCCCAATTACCTTTAATATCAGTAGTTGGTTATACTAATGCAGGTAAATCTACCTTATTTAATAGTTTAACCAAGGCATCAGTTTTCGCTGCCGATCAATTATTTGCAACTTTAGATACTACATTGCGTAGAATGACTTTGCCAAATAATTCTGCAATTATTTTAGCTGATACAGTTGGTTTTATCCAACAATTGCCACACAATCTTATAGCTGCATTTCGTGCAACTCTTGATGAAACACGTGAAGCAGATTTATTGTTACACATTGTTGATGCAAGTGACGCTGAACGACAGTTACGGATTGAACAGGTAAATGAAGTTCTAACTGAAATTGGAGCTGCTGAAGTGCCACAAATTATTGTCTATAACAAAATAGACAAATTGGATAATTGCCCAGCTCGTTATGAACGTGATGCTAATGGCAAGATCAATAAAGTTTGGTTATCAGCAGTTACTGGTGCAGGTATTGATTTTTTAACACAAGCATTAACTGAACGTCAAAATAATGCTACTTGTAAAATACGTGTGCCAGTGAATGCAGGTGATATACGTGCGCTTTTATATGCAGAAGCTTTAGTATTAGATGAAAAATATGCAGATAACGGCGATAGTTTGATTAAAGTTCAAATATCCGCCGATTTATTAAATAATATCAACAAAAGGAATATACATGGCTTGGAATCAACCGGGTGGTAATAATGAACAACGCCCACCTGACTTAGATGAAGTATTTGACAAGATACAAAGTAAAATGGGAAACCTATTTGGAAATGGCAATGAACCAGGTGGCAACGGTGGCGGAAGCCTCAGTTGGTCAGCCATCAGTTTTTTAGCTGTAATATTCGTATTAGTATGGAGTTTATTCGGTTTTTATACTATACAACCAGCAGAATTGGGAGTTGTAACTCAATTTGGACAATATAAAGAAACTACTGAACAAGGTTTAAATTGGCATTTACCTTACCCAATTGAAACCGTTCAAAAAGTTAATGTTGAACAAGTGCAAGCAATTAATCATCGCGCCTTAATGTTGACTAAAGATGAAAATATTGTTGTAATTGAACTAGTTGTACAATATCGGATTAAAAATGCTGAAAATTACCTATTTAAAGTAGATAATCCTGAAGACACACTTCATCAAGCCACTGAAAGTGCCTTACGTGAAATTGTTGGTTCTAGTAACATGGATGATGTTTTAACTAGTGAACGTACTCGTGTAGCTATGGAAACCAAACAAGTAATTCAAGATATTATTGATCCTTATAAAGTTGGTTTAACTGTTACTAGTGTAAATATGCAAAATGCTCAACCACCGGCAGCAGTTCAAGCCGCTTTTGCTGATGTAATTAAAGCGCGTGAAGATCAAGAACGGAGTAAAAATAAAGCTAATGCTTATTCTAACCAAGTTATAGAAAGAGCTAAAGGTACCGCTGATAGATTAACCGAAGAAGCTGAAGCTTATAAAGCCGAAGTAACTGCACAATCTCTTGGTGACACTCAACGTTTTTTAAGTGTTTTAACTGCATATGAAAAAGCTCCAGACATTACTCGCCAACGTTTATATATAGAAACTATGGAATCTGTGTTATCTAAAACCAGTAAAATCATGGTTGATATAAAAAGTGGTAATAATTTAATGGTTTTACCTTTGGATAAGTTGCTTGGTAGAGAAACTAGCATTGATACAAATCCACTACCAAGTGTAACAGAAGATGTAAGCCAAAACAGACCAGCAATTATTAGAACCGAAGATTTACGTAGTAGAGGAGCACGCTAATGGCAGCAAATAAAATGGTAGTAGCAATATTAGGTTTAATATTGTTATTAGTGGGATTAATGTGTGTCTTTACAGTTAAAGAAACTGAATTGGCTTTGATGTTACGTTTTGGTAAAGTGGTTCCTGCTAAGTTTGAACCGGGATTACATTTTAAAATTCCTATATATCATACAATTAAGAAGTTTAATAAGCGCATTCAAACACTTGATGCTCAACCTGAACATTTCTTAACTAATGAAAAGAAAAACTTAATTGTTGATTCTTTCGTTAAATGGCAAATTGTTGATGTAGTTAAATATTATACCAGTGTTGGTGGTCAAACTTTAAGAGCTAAACAACGTTTAGCTGAATTTATTGCAGATGGTCTGCGTAGTGAATTTGGTAAACGTACCATTAAAGAAGTAGTGTCTGATGACCGTACTAATATAATGAAAATTATCACCACCGAAGCCAAAAAACGTGCAATCCAATTTGGTATTAATATTGTTGATGTTCGCATCAAAAGAATTGAATTACCTAGAGAAGTAAGTACTTCAGTTTATCGACGTATGGAAGCGGAACGTGAACAAGATGCTAAACAATTACGTTCACAAGGTGAAGCAGAAGCAGTACGTATTCGCGCTAGAGCAGATCGTGAAAGTGTAGAAACAATTGCGGTAGCCAAACAAAAATCACAACAAATACGTGGTCAAGGTGACGCTACAGCAACTGATACTTATGCAGGAGCTTATACTAAAAATCCTGAATTTTACGCACTATATCGTAGTTTAGATGCATATAAAGAAACCTTTAAGAATCCAAGTGATGTATTATTAATACAACCAGATTCTGAATTCTTTAAGTATTTTAAACATAGTTCTGTTGAGAAATAAAAAAAATCCCCCGCTTAGGGGGAATTTAGGCTATGTGGAAAGAACTTTTTATTGCTTTTGCATTACTGCTAGTTATTGAAGGAATTCTGCCATTTATTAATCCAAATGTTTGGCGTAATTCTTTGTTAAAAGTAAGTGAATTGAATAATAATAAAGTGCGCTTAATTGGTTTTCTTAGTATGATGAGCGGCGTAATATTACTATATTTAATACAATGAGAAGACATCATGGGTAAAAACCTTGTAGTCATCGGCACACAGTGGGGCGATGAAGGTAAAGGAAAAATTGTTGATTTATTAACGGAACGCGCTGTTGCTGTTACTCGTTTTCAAGGTGGGCATAATGCTGGGCATACGCTTCTGATTGGAGATGAAAAAACTGTATTGCACATAATTCCTTCAGGAATTTTGCGTGAAGGCGTGGAATGCTTAATAGGTAATGGGGTAGTATTATCACCTAGTGCCTTATTAGAAGAAATGAAGATGTTGGAAGCTAAAGGGGTTCCAGTAGGGAAACGCTTGCGTATTAGTCATGCTTGCTCCTTATTACTGCCCTATCATGTAGCTCTTGATAATGCTCGCGAACTAGCTCGCGGTAAAGCTAAAATAGGAACTACAGGGCGTGGAATTGGTCCAGCTTATGAAGATAAAATTGCTCGACGTGGCTTACGTATGAGTGATTTATTGGATTGTGACAGCTTTGCGAAAAAATTACGTACTGTAATTGAATATCATAATTTTGCACTAGAGCATTATTATAAAACAGAAGCTATTGATTATCAAAATATATTAGATGAAACACTAAGTCATGCTGATACTTTGATACCAATGATTACAGATGTTCCAGAATTATTAGCAGAATTACGTAATGAAGGTAAAAACATACTATTTGAAGGCGCACAAGGCACATTATTAGATATTGATCAAGGCACATATCCTTTTGTAACATCATCCAATACTACAGCAGGAGGAGCAGCTACAGGTAGCGGCGTAGGACCTAAAGATTTAGATTATATATTAGGAATTACAAAAGCTTATACTACAAGAGTAGGAGCTGGTCCATTTGTCACCGAACTATTTGATGACATAGGAGAACGTTTATCAAAACAGGGGCATGAATATGGTGCAACAACTGGTAGATCAAGACGCTGTGGTTGGTTTGACGCTGTAGCTTTACGACGTGCGCGTATAGTGAATAGCCTGACAGGCATTTGCTTAACCAAATTAGATGTACTAGATGGTTTAGAAACAATTAAAATTTGTATAGCTTATAATTGCGACAACCAAGAACTAAAGACACCCCCAATAGAGTTAGAAGCATTAAATCGTTGCGAACCAATATATATTGAAATGCCCGGCTGGCAACAATCAACGGTAGGATTAAATGATTACCAACAACTACCAGCAAATGCGCGTGCCTATATAGAAAAACTAGAAAGCTTACTCGAAGTTCCGATAGATATTATATCTACAGGTGCTGAACGTAATGAAACTATTATTAAGCAGCATCCATTTGATTAATATCCTAAATTAAACCTGACAGGTTTTTAAAACCTGTCAGGTTTTTTATCCATACTACGATAAAATGAGATTATCAAATACATATCAAACAATTATAAAAGAAAAATTTTTGCAAATATTTGGCAACAAATCTAACATATATCTTTTTGGTAGCCGTGTAGATGATACTAAAAAAGGTGGTGATATTGATTTGTATATCATAACAGATAAAAAACTATCAAGTGAAATACGATTTGAGAAAAAAATAAAATTTATATCTCAATTACAGCTTAGCTTAGGCGAACAAAAATTTGATGTGATCATATCAAAAGATCCAACTAGACTGATAGAACAAGAAGCTATTAAAAATGGAATTAAATTATGAACTTGAAAAAACAAAGAATAGAAAAAATATTAAAAGAATGTGATAAACATATATTAAGAATAAGCGAAGCTGTCAGTGACATAGATAAGTTTATGCCTTTAAATACTAGCAAATATCAAAATTTAACAAAATATCAAGTTCAAGCACTTGATCAGTTTCTATTTAGATTTTCTAAATTACAAGACAGTATAGGAGAAAAGCTTTTTAAAGCATTATTAATTGTTTTAGATGAAGAAGTAGAAAACAAACCATTTATAGATATATTAAACCGATTAGAAAAATTAGAGATTTTAGAAAGCGTTGAAGTATGGAGAGATTTAAGAGATATTAGAAATGAATTAGCTCATAACTATGACGATAGCCCAGAAGAAATGGCAATTGCTATTAATAATATATATTATAAAAAAGATACCCTGCTTGCTATTTATACAGCTATCGTAAACAGTTACGATAGCTATATAAATCAAAACAATGTATAAATAAATGGTGCGACAGCAGAGCCTTGTGTTAATACGATTAAGCCACCTAGCAATAATAATACAATCATTATTGGTGCTAGCCAGAATTTTTTACGCACTCTCATAAATGCCCATAAATCTTTTATTAAATCTATCATTAAAATGGTTTCTCCATATGTTTAGGTGAACGAACTTCTGATATATTACGAAAAGTTTGTGATCTTTTCGGTTTCTTTTGCGAAAAGGTTTTTCCAGCAAATAACAACATTATTAAACGTATTGGTGTGATTATAATATAAAATACCAAAGCTAAAATAATACGAGTATTAATCCAGCCTAATATTAAGCCAATAAACATCCAAACTGTATAGATTGGTTTTAAGCTATTGGGTATTAATAAAGCTAATATCCATAACACCCCAGCTAGAATAAAAGGCCAAACTGGCATATCCAAATTCAATAACCACGGCAATAACAATCCAAATATAGCAACAAATAAGCCACCTGTTATTAATCCAAAATCACGTAAACCTTTTTTATCTGGAATTTCTATGTGCATAATCATTAATCCAATTCAAATTCTTGTTTCCAAGCTTCATCTTTTGCCCCTTGGGGTTGCTCGGATTTTGATATAATACAATTTTCTAATACTAAATAATCCATTTCTGTACGCATAAAACACTGATAAGCGTCTTCAGGCGTGCAGACTAATGGCTCTCCGCGTACATTAAAAGAAGTATTTACTAAAATCGGGCAAGCTGTTAATTTATCAAACTCTTTTAGTAAATTATAATAACGCGGATTGGTTTCTGGATGTACTGTTTGAATACGCGCTGAATAATCTAAATGAGTAATTGCAGGTAACTTAGAACGCACAATATTCAATTTTTCGATTCCAAATAATTTTTCCTGCTCATCAGTAAGCGGCAACCTAAATTCAGAATTGACAAAATCTACTAGCAACATATACGGGCTTGCTTGATCAATACCAAAATAATCCGCCACTCGTTCATGCAATATTGATGGTGCAAATGGACGGAATGACTCCCGGTATTTAATTTTTAGATTCATTATAGATTGCATTTTCGGACTACGAGGATCACCTATAATTGAACGACCGCCTAATGCACGGGGTCCAAATTCCATCCGCCCTTGAAACCAACCAACTACATTTTCTTGTGCTAGAATTTCAGCAACTTTTGGTAATAATTTTTCATCTGGCAAGTATTCATATGGTGCTTCTATCGAATCCAGATAAGTTTTGATTTCATCATTGGTGGATTTAGTACCTAAATAAGCTCCTTCCATAGAATCACTAATATTATCCGCTTCCCTAGGATTATTTAAATATTCATGCCAAACACTATAAGCAGCACCAAGTGCCCCACCAGCATCACCAGAAGCTGGTTGTATCCAAACATCCTTAAAGATTTTTTCTCTTAAAAGTCGCCCATTCGATACACAATTAAGTGCTACGCCTCCGGCTAAACATAAATAATCGACATCTAGCTCTTTTTTCACAGTACGGGCTATACGTAAAACTATTTCTTCTGTAACTACTTGAATAGAAGCAGCAATATCCATTTCGCGTTGCGTTAAAATACCTTCTGCTGCGCGTCTAGGTCCACCAAATAGTTTCGCAAACTTATTATTTGTCATAGTTAAGCCGACAGGATAGTTGAAATATTTCATATTCAACTGAAAAGTACCATCAGGCTTTAAATCAATTAGATTGTCTAAAATAGTTTGCGCATATTTAGGCTTACCATAAGGTGCTAAACCCATGAGTTTATATTCACCAGAATTTACTTTAAAACCAGTAAAATAAGTAAAAGCAGAATATAACAAACCTAAAGAATGTGGAAAATCAAGTTGCCATTGTGGAGTTAATTTATTCCCATCACCTAGCCAAACTGAACTAGTTGCCCATTCACCAACTCCATCAAGACATAATACTGCCGCTTTTTTATAGGGGCTAGGAAAAAAAGCCGAAGCAGCATGAGCTTGATGATGTTCAGTAAATAACAAAGGCGGTAATTTAGATTTGCTTATACCTAAGCTAATAAACTCATTTTTAAGTACAGTTTTAAGATATAATTTTTCTTTCAGCCATATCGGCATGGCTTGTATAAAGGAACGAATTCCTATAGGAGCATGAGCTAAATATGTTTCTAACAGACGCTCAAATTTAAGTAAAGGTTTATCATAAAAGACTATATAATCTATATCAGATAAACTCATATTACCAACATCAAGACAAGAACCTATCGCGTTTACAGGAAAGCGAGCATCATGCTTTTTACGCGAAAAACGTTCTTCCTGTGCCGCTGCTATAATTTTACCTGACTGCAATATAGCGGCAGCACTATCGTGGTAATATGCTGAAATACCAAGAATATTCATTTCTAACTCATTATTATTTTTTAGTTAAATTGAATTAATGCAAAATAACAACCACATTTATATTAACCAAATTCCTAAACCCAGCCATCCTAAAAATCCCAAGATTCGATCAAAGTCACTAGGATTTTTATTGGTAAGAGTTATAGATAAGATACCAACACCATAATAAGATAAAAATAATTCAATTCCAGCTTGTTTATTAGAGAATAAAAAATTTTTAACTCTATATAACATTTCATCATAGTATAAACCATAGGGTTTTTCTATGATTTCCCAATCTAAATTCTGAGTTAAGGCATCGACAGCCTCACTCAAACAATTTCTATCTATAAAAAATAGATATAAAAAGCGGCTGTTTTGAGATTTTATTTTGTTCATCTTAGATTATGGTAAAATATAGCATTTATTATTGTTAGGATACTACAATCAATGTATTTTGAAATTGCCAAAAAAGACTTATTAACCCCATTAAAAATGATAACAAGCGTCGTCGAACAACGACAAACCTTACCTATCCTAGCCAATACACTAGTAACAGTAACCAACAATAGCTTACAATTAACTGCCACTGATGCAGAAGTAGAAATCTCTTGTAGTTTACCACTAACTAATGGGGATTTAATGGCTGACAATGATGGCGAAACCACAATACCAGCACGTAAATTTTTTGAGATTTGCAAATCTTTACCAGATGTAAATATTCAGATTACTGTCGAAGAAAACCAAGCAATTCTAAAAGCCGGTAAAAGCAAATTCAAACTACAAACCTTACCTGCTGATGAATTCCCATCTAGCCCTGAATTAACAGATACAAAAGAATTTATTATAGCACCACAAGACTTGAAAGAGTTAATTTACAAAACATCATTTTGCATAGCAAGTAATGATGTACGTTATTACCTAACAGGCTTACTATTAGAAATAGCAAACAAAAAAATCTCACTGGTTGGCACAGATGGTCATAGAATGGCAGTCGCACAAATTGACTTAGATCATGGCAAAGAATTATCACACAAAGTTATAATTCCACGTAAAGCAGTAATAGAATTATCAAAATTATTAAAAGATGGAGAATCTGATGTACAAATATTGATGGATGACAACCATATTAGTTTTAAACTAAATGAAAACCTAATAATGACATCAAAACTAATAGACGGTAGCTTTCCAGAATGGCAAAACGTACTGCCAAGTGACACAGACAAAATAGTGATTGCAGACACCAAACTATTAAAACAATCATTATCTCGCGCCTCAATTCTGTCTAACGAAAAATTCAAAGGCATCCGTTTAAATTTAAGTAACAACCTACTAACCCTATCAGCAAAAAACACATCACAAGAAGAAGCAGAAGAAATAATAGAAGTAGAATACAGCGGAGAAGAGCTAGAAATAGGCTTTAATGGAACCTACTTACTTGACACACTAAATGTAATATCAACCAACATGACAAAACTAGGATTTGGAGACACTAACAGCTCATGCTTAATAACAGAAGAAGATAATGAAGATTATAAATTTATTGTAATGCCAATGCGTCTTTGATTTAAAATAGGTTGGGCAGCGTATCCTATCGTCAGCCCAACCCAGCAAAATTACTTTTCAATTCTATAAGCAATATCCACCGCCATCATATAAAATAAAGAACAATATGCTCAATTATTGTCATATTTAGCGGCAATATCATCTAAATATGATACGCAAAATATTTATACCTACCGATATTTCTAGATAAGTGTTTCACCATTTTCGGGTTTACTGACTGAATTTTTGAATGGAATTGTTAGAATTTCCAGACGCTGTTTGTTAATTATTTGTTGTGGGTGTTTTGATACAATTAAACCTGTCAGGTTTGGCTTAAAATTCAATTTTATAACCAATTTCTTTCCCCAAAACTCCCACACCTAGATAAACACGCTTACGTAAATCATTTAAAAAGCGTTCGCCATAATTTTTGTCTTTGATTTGCGTAATCGCTTTATTAGTCAAGCTATCCATCTTAGTTCCTTTTTCAGCGTATTTAAATTCGATCAAATAAATTCTGTTATCAAATTCCAATACGCCATCAATACGCCCCTTATCGGTTAATATTTCTAAATCAATCTCAACACCCATCAATACCGCCACCATATAAAATAAAGAATGATAATAAGCTTCTTTTTTTATATGTAAGTTGTATGGAATTTTGGCAAACAAAGCACGTATTATATTTATAAATATTTCAATATCATCATTTTCTAAACAATCACGCAAATCTTCTGCCGCTGGTTGAATATCTCCTAAATCATTTTTAGTAAAACTACTAAATAGAAAAGTCATAAAAGCTTGTTTTACTTCAAAATTAGGATAATTTAATATATATTGAATTGTTCTGGATTTTTGATTGATTTCACTTATGGTCAAATAACCAGTTTGAAATAAAAGTACAAATATATTTAGGTTTTCAAGATTGTAACTATCAAAGAGAATTTCAGAAACTTTTTTGTTTTCAAATTCGGTGGTATCAAGTTCTGTGTTTTTGATTAACTTCATCAAAAACGTTGGAGTGCCAGTTGCAAACCAATAATTACTAAAGCGTTGATCCATAAATAAATTAAGAATTGAGAACGGATTATACATTTTATCTTTAGCATTCCATGAATAGCCATTATACCAAGTCTTAATTTTAGTTAGTAAAACTGGTTTTTTGATTTCTAAAACAGTGCCAAGATTTTGAATATAAGACTCAAAATTAGTTTCTAATTCTGTTTGTGTATATCCACACAGTGTCGCAAATTGTCTTGAAAATGTAATATCCCTTACATTATTTAATTCAGAAAAAATGGAAACACGAGAAAATTTAGAGACACCAGTAAGGAATACAAAACGTAAAAATGGATCAGAAGATTTCAAAATACCAAAAAAATCTCGCATGATTTCACGATTTTTTGTTGCTTTTTCTATATCGTCAATATGCTCAACAATTGGTTTATCATATTCATCTATTAAAACCACAACTTTTTTCTGAGTCTTTTTTGAAATCTTTTTAATTAACTCTGCAAATTTATCTTTAATGAAAGTTTTTGATAGAATAATTTCATATTCAGCGGCAATATCATCTAAATATGACAATAATGATATTTTAAATAGCTCATCATTAGTATTAGATATTAGATTGAAATCAATAATAATAATTGGATAGGATTGCCAGTCAATCTGATCATAGATATATAAGCCCTTAAAAAGTTGTTGATTGCCAGAAAATATTTCTGCTAATGTTGAAATTAGTAAAGATTTTCCGAATCTTCTAGGGCGAGAGAGAAAAAAATATTCTCCTGATTCAATTAATTCAGCAATCTGTTGAGTTTTATCAACATATAGATAGTTGCCTTTTATAATCTTAGAAAATGTTTGAATGCCTATGGGTAATTTTTTCATATTTTCAATTTGGTTTTCTCGAAAATATATATTTTATAGTTAATCTCACATTTTTACAAGGTTTTTCTAATTATAGATTGCTTTGCTCCATTAGGATATGTTATTAAAAAATTATTATTATCAATCATTTCTTCAACTTTTAATGCCTTATTTTCTGGCACTGTTCCTTGTTTTACTAAATAATCTAACTTGCCTTCATAACTAATAGTTTCTAATTTAAAGCTTAAGATTCCTTCTGTTGTTAAATCCACTTCTTGAGCAATTTTAACTAAAGTTGCTAAATCATCTGGTGCTGGATAAAAATGTTGTTCACGTTTTTTACCATCTTTATCAATAAATACTAAGGCAAATACATTATTTTCTTTGACAGATAATCCAGTTGTAGTATCATTTTCTACTTCTATTGAAAATAAATTGGCTCTGGCACTGAACCATTGTTGTTTTTGATCTTTAGCTGTTACTTGAATATTACCAATATCATCAATGTCAATTTTAAATTCTTTTAAAGCCATTTGTAATGTTTCAGGTGCTTGTATAGCCGGTGGCGCAAAGACATCAATTTCTGTATCAGTCTTAAAACGAATATTTTGCCCAATTTCTACCAACAAATTAGGAGAATCAGATAGGTGTTTCACCATTTTCGGGTTTACTGCATAACGTTTATCTTCTATATCAAGATATAAATATCCTTGTTTGCTTTGTTTAATTGTTAAATTAGACGCTGTAAATTCAGGCAAACGATTAATAGCCGCTAAAATTCCTTTACCACCTACAATCACATCAATAGATAAATCCACACCAGAGTTCAATTTGGGTAATATTGAAGTTAAGTCTAAACCTTCAGGTATATTTTCTTTACTAGTAAAACGCACACCTAATCCTAAATTCACTTGTTTAGGAAGATCTACGCCATCAGCAATAATCACATCAGTTAAATGACTATGTTGTTCAATAATAAGATGTTGCAATACCGCTGGTGATTGTTTATCACCTCTAATTCTGCCTGTTAGTTTACCTCCAGTGATAGTTGTATTTGCACCTAAAGATACATTTTTGATAAGCGTTGCTGAACTTGTTACTCTAATATCGCCACTTAAATGATTACCATTAATTGAAGCACCCCGTAATTCAACGTTATGTAAGGATACATTAGCAGCTAATTTTACGTCTGGTGTCAGAATCACATTTTTCAGTAAAGCAGGAGCTTTTTTATCAGTAGTAATTTTGCCTGCAAGTTTACCCCCAGTGATAGTTGTATTTGCAGCTAAAGATACATTTTTGATAACCGTTTCTGAACTTGTTACTCTAATATTGCCGCTTAAATGATTACCAGTTATTGAAGCACCTCGTAATTCGACGTTATGTAAGGATACATCAGCAGCTAATTTTACATCTTGTGTCAGAATCACATTTGTCAGTAAAGCGGGAGCTTTTTTATTAATTATCACACCTTCACTCTTAATATTACCGCTTACTATTCCTCCAATAATAACCCCTCCTGTTGTTATTGTAATATCAGAGACTTGACCATTATTATTGAGAGTATGGTCTAAAATTCCATTAGATAGATGATCGTTTTTCTCTACTTTAATTTCAGTAATTACTGTTCCAGCTTTATTTATTGTAATAGGATTGTTTTTAGGTGGGAGCGGTGGTGGTTTGGGGATTGATATTGGAGGTGGTTTTAGACAATTTATTGAAGCAGCAGTATTTTTTTTGCCCGGAGTAATGCAACGTAAACCAAAATCTTGGTTATTATTATTGGTATCAATACCATTCCAACGAGATAATCCAATAGATTTTGTCTTATTATTATCTCCTATTTCCGTTCCAATTGTTTCTGTATAAGGTGCTTTAATATTTCCTTCATAACTTATGGTATCTACTAAATATGCTTGGTACAGCAAGTTAGCATCTATTGTTTCTTGTTGTTTATAAATTAAAGCGATTGCATTTGGTACCCCATCTTTAATAAAATCTATTTCTGTGATTTCTTGATCACAATTATCAACTTTAGCCGCGCTACTACAAATTACATAATAATCACCAGCATTTAAATTTTTTTTTGGTAAAAATATATTTTTGTAGGGGCGTGCATGATTATTTTGTTCCTCAATTAGCTGTATTTCATATGGTTCTAAATTAATAGAATCATTACTAATATTTTTTATTTCTATAAATTCAGAATTATCTATCGCAGCTTGATCATAATCAATTTCATTAATTATAAGCCCAGTTAATGGCTTTATTGCTTCATTATTTATTATCCAAGTATAACTAGCTGGAGTAGGATCAATATTTCCTGCTTTATCAATAGCTCGTACTTTAAATGTATGTGAACCTGCATTTAAAGATTTTATATATATTGGGCTAATACATTTCTCAAAATTGCCACTATCAAGTTGACATTCATAATTTAGAATCTCATTACCAGAAAATATAAAATGAACAGGATTTTTTTTAGAGGAGGGATTTAAGGGTTTGCTATATATTATTGTATTTGGTGGAGTTTTATCAATTTTATAAATTTGCCCATCTGTGAAACTTGCTTTTAAAAGTAAATTATTGGTAGATTTAATGGTAAAATTATTAATTAAATCTAATCTTATTGTTCCATCTCCAGTGCCAGTATTAACTGATACAATGTAAGTATCATTTTTACCTGAAAGATTTATTATTGACGCGCCGTTTATTTTATCTGTAGTGCTGAGTGCGAAATCCATCAAATCAATTGCTGTCACATTATGGCTAAATTTTACGCGAAAATTAATTTCATTCAATCGAGTAGGAGAAGATTTGGTGCGTGTAATTGCTGTAACAATTGGGCAATTTGCGCCACCTTGTTTAGCACCAGATAGAATGGCAACAGTTGGACAATCTTCATAAGCATATTCAAATATTTGCCAACCTTGATTTGTTAGCTCAACTTTCAGCCAACCATAATATATGCCATTGTTTAAAATTCTTTTAAAACCTAGATATTTAGCACCATTATTCCACCAACCATAAGTTTGTCCATTATCAGTAAGATAACCACATAAAATACCTTTATTGCCCAGTTGACATGACATAATTTCCAAACTTGGAGAGCCAAAAACTTTAGCCATTTTTATTATGAAATGTTCTCCATCAAAAATGGCTACATTATCAACAATACTTAATGTTAAGTCAGTAATTCCATCACCATCAATATCCAATTGTTGTATATTTTTGGGAAATCCATTGGAAACTGGTTTCCAATGGATTTCAGCTTGTATGATATTTGAGCAACATAAAAATAAACACAATATTCCGATATTTCTAATGATGCTCATATCTAATTTATGGAGTTGGGCAAGTTATTTTGACTTTTTTATTTATTTTCAATACTCCAGCTTGTGTTGTTGCTGTATCCAAAGACATTTTATAGCAATCTGATGGGAGTCGTTTATTAATACCACCGGGTAAAACAGCCCATTTTTCTAATAGAACACTAGGAAGACAAAGTGTTTCTTGTTGTTCTGAATAAGCTGGTATATAAGTATCCCTACTCAGACCAGTGGTTAAACTAGTTCCTATTTGCCCGGCAACACATACTGGAACACTTAATTGAGTTTGACATCTTGAACAATCATTATCTTGTGGAACAATTGTAACTACATCAACAGTGTTTGTATGACCTAAAGCATCAAAAGATTGAGGCGAAATACGAACATCACGAAAGCCCGGAAGTACATCAAAAGTAAAATTACCGGATTTATAACCCGGTTGAGGGGAAAATTCATGGTTATGTGGTGCATGATACACTGCATATTCACCAGTAGAATCATCTGTTAATGGATCGTAAATCTCGATCATGATTTTGTCAAAATCAATCTCTGCTGACTTAGCAAGATTACCTGTGATTGTTGTATAAATAGCTGATGATGACCAAGCATTTGATCCTATACCAGCAATAGCAAAAAGACTAGCAGACATTGCTATTGATTTTAATTTATTGTTCATTAGTAAATTCCTTATAGTGAATGTTAAGAACATTAATTGTTTTAATTTAATCACTAAGTATCTGGCATACTATAGCGATATATGCATATTATGCAAAAAAAAAAAATACTTGTAAAGTCAAATATTTTTATAGAAATCATGAATAATACAAATAGATTTGATTTTCTGAGATGGATAAACAAATTATTTAAATTAAACTTTATTAGTTTATCCACGTAATTCGCTGTACTTAATATTATGTAAATATATTAAAATTTCATATTTTCAATTTGGTTTTCTCGAAAATATATATTTTATCGTTAATCTCATATTTTTACAATCATTTACAATATAATAATTACTATTTATAGTAATTAATTAGGCTGTTTAAAGTATGAATCAAGATATAAGATGGATACAACGTTTTTCTAATTATAAAAAAGCATTAGTTGGGTTGGTGATAGCAAGGCTTATAAGGCTTTACAGGCAATTCGGTAGTTGATGTTGCAAGCAATTCTTTAGGAATATAAAAGCCCAAAGTATAAGGTGATTCAGGTAAAATTTGCAAACCAAGAATTGCCAATCTTGCAACATCAGGGTTTTTAGAACGCCTTGAACAAGCTTTTTTTGTATATTCAACAGCAGAAGTCAAAAAATTAACTGGTAACAAGCTGAAATTATTTTTAAGTTCATACTCCTGCGCGTTAATTTCAATTTGACCATCAATAGCCATCTCTGATGAAGCAGTTATAATACTATTGTTAGAACTAATAAAATTTTCAGCAAAAATCCTAATATTACCGCCATCATCTTCAAAAGCATTAGCACGCAATTGACTATTATTAAGAATTACAAATTCAGGTTTACCGCTAATAGTTATATTTCCACCATCACCTTGAGCTTCAGCGGTGATACGGCTATTATCAGATAAATATAAACGATCTGTCACGGTGAATTCGATATTTCCTCCACTGGTATTGAATGATTGAGTTGTGATGCCGCTTTTATTAGAAAATGAGGCAGTTTTTGTAGTAATATTAATTGAACCAGCATCTGCATTTCCTTCAGAAGAGGCACTTATTTTTCCTTGATTTTCTAAAATTAATTGTTGAGTATTTAATGTAATATTACCAGCTTTACCATTTTTTTCTGTAGAAGAATCAATATAACTATTATTATATAATTTTAAATTATCAACCCTGAAATCAATATTTCCAGCTCTACCATTTTCTTTTGTCGCAGTTTGCATAAAACCGGGTTGCATTTCTACGCTAGACGCATTAATAATAATTTCTCCTCCATTACCCATACCAAAAGTATTACTAGCAATAGTACTCAAGCTATTGATATAATCTTCCTGATTTTCAATCGAATTTCTTTGACAAGATTCATTGCAGATATTTGAATTTATACCACTAAGCGTTAAATTATTTGCTTGAATTTTAATATTCCCTCCTTGCCCTGTTCCTCCATTATCGGTTGTAATCCTAGCTCCATTAATTAAATTAATATTGCCATCAATCAATATATCAATACCTAATCCATCTTGATTTCCATAAGTATCAGCAAATATCCAAGCTTTATCAGATATAAATTTACCAGCGCGAATAAAGATTTGCCCTGCTCCAGCTTCTTGAGAAAAAATATCACTAACATCAAGATTGGCAATAAGACGTTCTTCATTTGGAATTGGGCGAGATTCTGATAAGTGTATTTGTCCCATTTTTTCAAATGAATCTACTATTAAATCAGATGGTTTTAGAACAACTTCACCTGAACTTGCTACTGATGCTAAATTAATTTTTCCACTCTCCGCAAACAAAAAACTATCTTTAATGAATAAATCGCCGCCTATTACAGATATAGTTTGTTGTTGAGGAACCATCATAGCACTACCTTCAATTGTGATTGAACTAGGAGCGGTTAAAAAACCAAAAGCCTCTGGAGATGCCACTGTTAAGATAGATTCTTGTGGATGACTAGCTGAAAATTTTCCAGTATTTCCTAGTCGTAAGTAATCAGCAGTGCTAGCATGAAATGAACCGTTAATGGATAAACGAGCATTTTCACCAAATACAATTCCATTAGGATTTAATAGATATAAATTAGCGTCAGAAATAATTCGCCCATCAATCCAAGAGGATTGATTGCCAGTAACTCGCGCTAGAATATTTGTTACGGAAGAAGAACTACTAAAAGTAGCAGTTTGTCCAGTTTCGATATTAAAGATTTGAAAACTATGAAATAAATTATTGCCAACTTGTAAACCTAATTGTTCATTAATAATAAAATTAGGACCTATTAAATGGTTTCTTTGCCCAATTGTACCGTCGGTTATAATCTCTGCATAGAGTTTAGGATTTAATATTAATATGATTAAAAAGAAATATTTTTTCATATTAATATTATTATCAATCTAAGTTAATTAGTCAATTAACAAGATACTATGAGTACAGCGAATTACGGGGATAAACGAATGGAATGTAATTGGTTTTATTCGTTTATCCTCGTAATTCGCTGTACTATTATTTATGTAGTATATTACCATCTAACAAAAAAGGTACGACGCATTATTATGGAACAACAACGGCGAATATTATCTTTTTCAACTACAATTTTAGATCTATTAAAATTTGGTGTAGCTGTTGGTGTATTTAAAGAAGAAACAATCCTAATTTCATCAATAGTCTCACCATTTACCTTAAAAGTAGTCGTTTTAAGTGGAATCTTAACAACTTTCTCAATATGTACAGCGTCAGTATCATTTTCCAAATCAGGTACTTTATCATCATTAATCACCGACACTGATTTCACATTACTACTAGGTGTATAAGTACTTAAAAAATTTTGATAATCACTGCCACTAACCCATGTCTGATATGAAGAATATGTTCTAAACATGTTATTAACACCACTATAATCACATAGTTCTCCTGAACAAGTTATTGCATTTGAATCTAAAACTTCCACCAGCGGCTGTGCTAACATCAATGCCCCTTGCATAACCTCATCAAAATTATTGCTAATGCTTCTTAAAGCTCTAGTATCTGAAGAAGATTTCAGTTCAGCTTTAATTTCTCTAATAAATGGCTTGATCAATTCTAATGAATTATTAACATGTTGTTGTATAGTCAAATACTTCCTAAAAGACTCCAGTTCCATGCCATTAATTTTTTCATCATTGCGGAATCCACAGGATACTTTAGGAAATCCTTTTGAATCTTTAGTTTTCAAAATTGAAAACTGTGCTATTACTGATAAACCAAAAGCCTTTATTTCAACCGTAAATCTCGAATCCTCCTTTTTTTGAAAAATGCTACCCGTCATTCTGATGCGTTCATACTTAACAGTATCTAAAACACCTTGAGGAAGTAATTGACCATTTTGTGCATAAATTACTCCTAAAACTGCGGTTACAAAAGCTAATATCAGTGGCTCTTTTTTGACGCTTGTAGAATTTACAATCGGATTGATTTTAGAAATACATTCAACACCTACTGTAGTTGGCAAAATATCTTTCTTTAAAATAACCGTATCAGAAGAATGTTGTTCTGAATACAACAACCCAGTAAATTGTGGGGCTTCTTTATCAAATTTTACTATACCATCCAATCCCAGCGGCTTTAAATTCCAATCCTCATTCTCATGAGCCACTACAACTGAACTACTTAACAAGCTAATACCTAAAATACTGCCAATGACTTTTTTCATACTCATCCTCCAAAAATTATTTTTTTATACGCCTTAAATATAATAGACGGACATCAGACTCAATTTTGCCAAAAAAATTTTTCAAAACTTCATTATAATAACCCACGTTATCACAACAGAGGTTATTATAATGAAGTTCTACAATAGAGAAAATGAGATCAAAATATTAAAAAATGCTGATTCTCACAAAGCTAAAAGAGCAATTTTTACTATGATTATTGGTAGAAGAAGAGTTGGAAAAACTGCTTTATCCTTACAAGCTACCAAAAATATCAAAACTCTTTATTTTTTTGTAGCTAAAAAAAATGAAGCACTGCTTTGTGAAGAATTTGTTTTAGAAATTCAATCAAAACTAAATATTCCTATCTTTGGAAATATTAATAAGTTTGAACAACTTTTTGCATATCTTTTAGACATTTCAAAAACTACCCCCTTTACACTTATTATTGATGAATTTCAAGAGTTTTTAAAAATCAATCCATCTATCTATTCCTCAATACAAAAATTATGGGATATAAACAAAGATAATGCAAAACTGCATTTAATAGCTTGTGGTTCTATCTATTCACTTATGAAAAAGATATTTGAAGATCAAAATGAACCACTATTTGGTAGGCTTGATTTTAAGATAGATTTAAAACCATTTAAAGTTAATGTTTTAACAGAAATTTTAGCAGATTATAATAGTTATTCAAATCAAAATTTACTTGATTTTTATATTTTTACAGGTGGTATTGCAAAATATATCGAACTACTTGTACTTTATCAAGCATTTGATTTTGATAAAATCATTGATACTATCTTCTCATCTAATTCACTATTTTTAAATGAGGGTAAAAATAGACTGATTGAAGAATTTGGTAAAGAATATGGGATATATTTCTCTATTCTTTCTCTAATTGCTTCATCAAAAACATCAAAAAAAGAGATCGAATCAGTATTACAAAAAAATATATCAGGGCATTTATATAGATTAGAAAATGATTACAATATTATAAAAAGTATAAAACCAATAGTTGCAAAACCAAATTCAAAAGTGCAAAAATATGAAATTGTCGATAATTTTTTACTATTTTGGTTTAGATTTATCTATAAATATCAATCTTTAGTTGAGTTAGAAAATTTTGAAAAGTTAAAAATTATTGCGTATAGAGATTTTTCTACATTTAGTGGTAAGCTTTTGGAAAAGTTACATATAGAAATATTAAAATCCACAAACAAATATACCGAAATTGGTTCATATTGGGAAAGAGGTAATTTAAATGAAATTGATATTGTAGCTATTGACAGTATAAATAAAGAACTGCTTATATGTGAAGTTAAAATTAATCCTAAAAAATTAAATAAACAAAAACTTATATTAAAATCTGTTAATTTAATTAAAAACTATAATGATTATGAGATAGAATATAGGCTTTTGAGTCTTGATAATTTAAAATGCTACCACTAGTCAAACCACATATTGCCGCTATGTCGGCATACTCACCACCTTGGAGCAATTTAGATAGAAAACAATATTTACGTTTAGACTTAAACGAAAATACTCAAGCTCCACCTGAATGTGTCAATATCGCGCTGAAAAATTTGATTGATGATCAACATTTACAAATGTACCCAGATTACAGTAGCTTTTTACCTAAACTGTGTCAATATGTTGGTGTAGAAGCAAAGCAATTAATTATTACTAATGGTTCTGATCAAGCTATTGAAATTATTTTAAGAGCATATTTAGCAGCAGGCGACGCTATGCTGATTGCTCAACCGGAATTTCCTATATTTACTCAGGTTGCTAAAGTTATTGGTGCCGATGTACAAACTGTAGCTTATAATTCAGATATGAGTTTTCCTTTTGAGCAGTTTTTGCAATCGGTACAAACAAATACTAAATTAATTATTCTAATTAACCCTAATAATCCCACAGGTACTGCCTTAAAACTAGATCAAATAGAAACCATTTTGGCAGAAAATCCTAATTTGCCGGTAGTGGTGGATGAAGCATATTTTGAATTTACTGGCGTAACCTGCAAAGCTTTATTAGAACAATATAATAACCTAATTATTATTAGGACATTTTCAAAAGCTTTTGCAATGGCGGGTTTACGACTTGGATATATGTTTGCTCACGCTGATATTATTTCTCAATTTTATAAGATTCGTGCGCCATTTGATGTAAATAGTTGCGCACTAGCGGCAGCAGAAGCCCAATTAGAAAATCCTGCTGGATGGAAACAATATGTAAATGAAGTAATGACTGAATCAAAACCATTACTAGAGAAATTTTTGAAACCACATAAAATAGACTACCATACCGGTGCCGCTAATTTTATGCTAGTGAAGCCAAAAAATAGAGATGAAAGCGTCAATTATTTGAAACAACAAGGTATCTTAGTACGTCCAATGATCGCCCAAGGTATTGAAGATACATTTAGAGTAAGCATTGGAACCATAAAAGATACTGAGCGTTTTATAAGCGTATTTAAGAATTTGTAGAATTTGTAGGGTGGGTAGAGCGGAAGCGAAACCCACCATTTTAGCTTTGGTGGGTTTCGCTTTGGTGGGTTTCGCTTCCGCTCTACCCACCCTACATTTAACTTATTTGCGTAACATAGCTTTGGTGGGTTTCGCTTCCGCTCTACCCACCCTACATTTAACTACATTTAACTTATTTGCGTAACATAGCTTTGGTGGGTTTCGCTTCCGCTCTACCCACCCTACATTTAACTACATTTAACTTATTTGCGTAACATAGCTTTGGTGGGTTTCGCTTCCGCTCTACCCACCCTACATTTAACTACATTTAACTTATTTGCGTAACATAGCTTTGGTGGGTTTCGCTTCCGCTCTACCCACCCTACATTTAACTACATTTAACTTATTTGCGTAACATAGCTTAATTAACTGATTCACGCAATCTATCAAGATTAGCCAATACCCGATTTGTATTGTGATGATTAGTTCTGCCTACTGTTATATGAATCACAGCAAATAATCTTGGTAAATTTTTGGTATTTACAAGATTTGTTTGATTTTTATATTTATCAATAAATGTCTGAATTTTATTCAATGCTTGATCAACATATTTGCCTGTTGGATGATATTTTAGGTAAGTTACTGTCGCTTGATTTAGCCAATCTAAGCTACATTCAAAATCGCAATTACCAATATTTAAATTTTCAGCCGCTTGCCAGTCTATTTTGTCTGAGATTGGAAGTGGATAATATTTGTCATGTAATTTCCAAAAAGCTTGTGAATGAACTAGCCATTTACCATTGCTATATTCAAGCAATTGTTTATCAGCTCGCTTATTTAACCATGTGCGAAATCTCATTTGTTGATTTTGAGTATTAATTGTATTACATAGTTTTTGCAAATTGATTAAATGTGATAATTCTAATTCAGCGGCAGCTTCAATTTCTACAGGCTGCTTTGAGCGTTCTATAGATTCTATTAATTCAATTTGTTTTAAAATAGTAGTTGATTTTTTAGGCAAGCGTAATTTTTGCCCTATTTCTAAAATATATGTAGATAAATTATTTAGATGAGTAAGATCATCAATTTTTATGTGATATTGTCTAGAAATACTATATAAAGTATCTCCAGCAACTACTGTGTGATATTCATATTTTTCTTCAGTCTTAGGTTTAGGTTTAGGTTTAGGTTTAGGTTTGTAATTTGTAGTAGAAAAACTTATCGTGCTAGTCTTTTTAATTTGATCTTGCATTAAAAGAGCGCGATTTAACGGCATTCTTAATGTTGCAGGAATGGGCAAGTAAAAACCTAATTGCGCATTTTTAGATTCACAAACATGAGCCATGGGCTGTAAATGTAAACGAATTGCTACTTGTGTTGCTGTTACATGATGAAATGCAAATTGACTTAAAAAATCTATTGGAAGCGTATAAGTACAATCTTTAATCACAATTTCAGACCATTCTAAAACGTTAAATAATTCTGTTAGACTTGTTGGCGTTTTACCTTTTAGACTTAATTGAATTATTTTGTCATTCAATAATGCTGCTAGAATATCTGATTCTAAAAATAAATCAGTTAATTTAACTGTTTGAGCAGACTTTGCTAAATCAATTACTCTAAAGTTGTGATCTACACTTGGATGCACCATTGTTTTACAACTGGTATATTCTCTATCAGAAATTGTAATTATGCTACCAACAACTGATAATAGGGCAAAACTGCGTTGATATTCACATGGATTATTTTTATATAATGATTTATCCATTAAAAAATCAGCTTCAAAAGTTTTTTGAGCTAATTGTGTAGTTGAAAATATTTGTCTGCCAAAAGGTGTTGTGGCGGTAATTTCGCTTTTTGTCCAACGAATATTGAAACCAGCACTTTCACCTTCCCAAATAACCGCCTGCGCTATATTAGTGATTAAATACAAGTAACTTAATGATATTAAAACTATTTTTTTGAACATATAAACTCCTATGAATTATAATATTTTTTTAATTGGACCAATGGGTGTAGGTAAATCGACGATTGGTCGTCATTTAGCTGATATTTTACATCAAGATTTTCTTGATAGTGATAATGAAATTGAAATCCGTACCGGTGCAACAATTCCTTTAATTTTTGAATATGAAGGCGAAATCGGTTTTCGCAAGCGCGAACAAGAGATAATTATAGATGTAACTAATCTAAAAAATATTATTTTATCTACAGGAGGCGGGGTTGTATTAAACCCTGTTAATCGTCGCTTATTAAAAAATCGTGGTTATGTTATTTATTTACATGCTGATGTCGATGATTTATTAGAACGCACGGCTAATAATGATAATCGCCCCTTATTGAAAACTGGTAATCCGCGTACTAAATTAGAAGCATTGTTAAAACAAAGACATCATTTATATACTGAAGTTGCAGATGTTACTATAAATACTGGAAAAAAAAATATACTAGAAGTAGTTGAAGCAGTATTAAACCATATAGGAGAATTATAATGAAAACTTTAAATGTTAATTTAGGATCACGCAGTTATCCGATTTATATCGGTCAAAATTTATTAGGCTTGGCTGAATTGATTAAAGCTTCAAGTCAACAAGTTTTAATCGTTACTAATGAGACTATCGCGCCATTATATTTAGAAAAAACACTTAGAGCTTTTAAGGATTATAATAAAGTTGCATCGGTAATTTTACCAGATGGTGAACAATATAAAAATTTAACAGTATTAAATCAAATTTTTGATCAGTTATTAACTGATAAGTTTAATCGTCAAGTTACTTTAGTAGCTTTGGGTGGTGGTGTTGTTGGTGATATGACGGGTTTTGCTGCCGCTTGTTATCAGCGCGGTGTGGCTTTTATTCAAATAGCAACTACTTTATTAGCTCAAGTTGATTCATCAGTTGGTGGCAAAACTGGCGTTAATCATAGTTTAGGTAAGAATATGATTGGCGCATTTCATCAACCTCAATGTGTAATAATAGATACTGATACCTTAGATACTTTAGATAATCGACAATTGAGCGCGGGTTTGGCTGAAATTATTAAATATGGATTAATTAATGATTTAGAATTTTTTGAGTGGCTAGAAAATAATGTATCTGATTTATTGGCTCGTGATTCGCAAGCTTTAAGTTTTGCTATTGCACGCTCTTGTCAAAATAAAGCACAAATTGTTGCTGAAGATGAGCGTGAAAGTGGGCGACGAGCATTACTCAATTTGGGGCATACTTTTGGTCATGCTATTGAAACTGGAATGGGTTATGGTAAATGTCTGCATGGTGAAGGAGTTGCTATTGGTATATGTTTAGCAACAGAATTTTCAGCCCAATTAGGATGGTTAGCCGATGATGATGTCAGCCGTATTAAGAGACTGATTAAAAAAATGGCTTTACCTACGACTATTCCAGAAGCTTTAACAGTTGAACAAATATTGCAATTAATGCAAGTTGATAAAAAAGTTCATGATGGTAAAATTCGTTTAATTTTATTAAAAAATATTGGTCAAGCCATTATTACTGATCAATATGATTCACAATTATTAAAGAACACTCTCCAGAAAAATTATGCCTGAAGATTATCGTTTTAATAATCCATTTGGTAATACATCACATCGCTATTATTTAACCTCTGAGTTAAGTCAGCGAATTAATTTAATTCGTCATTTAATAGAAAATAGTGAACAATTATTATTAGTATTAGCTGAAAAACATGGCGGTAAAACTGCTTTATTGAACCAATTAAGGAGAATCGCCGAAAAAGAATGTCAACATTGGTGGATATATACTCCTGATACTAGCCCAGCTTTATCTTCTGAAGTATTATTATCATCAATTTTGAATACATTTCATGTGCGTCATGATGGTAAACCTTTTGCGATTTTACAAGATACTTTACGTAATCATATCGCAGCGACTCGTTATAATGGGCAAATACCGGTATTATTTGTAGATGATGCTCACCAATTACCCTTAGCTACTTTAAAATTTTTAATTGAATTAAATATGCAGGGTAAACCACCGACTAGAATGAGGGTGGTATTATTTTGTGAGCCGCAAATTACTAGTATTTTAGCGGCACCAGAATTTAAAATGGTACAAAATACTTTAATTCATACTTTGGATGTGCCAGTATTTTCTGATACTCAGGTACGAGATTATTTACAATTTCGTTTACATGACACTAGATATAATAATATTCATCCATTTCATAGTGAAGTTATAAAAAAAATTTATGAAAGATCAGAAGGTTTAGCAGGCAAGATAAATATCTATGCTCAACAAATTTTACAACAATTTGCTGAGCAGAGGCATGATATTCATTTACCTCATACATTCGCTCCTCAATCTAAATCGATATGGGGTGTGGCTATTGCTTTGGTTGTAGTGGGTTTAAGTTTATTGTTTTATTGGAAATCTATAGAAGAAAAGCAAACTAGTGTACCAATTTTTCAACCAATAGCTACAGTTCCTTATATTGTTCCAACGGAAGTAAAAGTAGAAGCAGAAAAGAAAGAAACAGAAAAGCCGAAAGAGATACCAGAGAAAAGAGTTAAAGAGGCAGATTGGTTATCAGTTCAAAATCCAAATAATTATACATTACAAATTTTAGGCACTCATGAATTAAGGAACTTACAAAAGTTTACCAAACGATATTCAGATATAACGGAATTCGCGATGTTTAAAACTACATATCGGAATAAAGATTGGTATGTATTAGTTTATGGAATTTATTCGAGTAGAACCGAAGCCCAAGCAGCTTTGCAAAACATGCCGGCAGAATTAAGAAATACTAAGCCTTGGATTCGTGGTATTGCTAGCGTGCAAGGGTTGATTGAATAAGCTATTAAGATTTTTAGACCTGACAGGTTTTAAAAACCTGTCAGGTCTTTTCAAGACCAATCAATAGTCTCTTTACCAACTTGTTGAAGATATTGATTAGTTTTACTGAAATGTTTATTACCAAAAAAATAACGAACTGATAAAGGCGATGGATGAGCTGCTGTTAAAATGCAATGTTTCGTAGAATCAAGCATTTTAGCTTTTTGTTGAGCATATTTGCCCCATAGTAAAAACACTACTTGTTGTTTATGTTCAGAAATTAACTTAATAACAGCATCTGTAAATATTTCCCAACCTTGATTTCTATGTGAAGCTGCTTGATTAGCTTTCACTGTTAATATCGAGTTTAGCAATAATACTCCTTGTTTAGCCCAAGATTCTAAATTGCCTGTTTTAGGCTTTTCAATTCCCAAATCATTGTGAATTTCTTTAAAAATGTTGTTTAAGGAGGGAGGAACTTTGATTCCATCATTTACAGAAAAACACAAACCATTAGCCTGCCCTGAGCCATGATAGGGATCTTGTCCAATAATTACGACTTTTAAATCATCAAAACTGCATTTTTCAAAGGCGTTAAAAATTAAATCTTCTGCTGGATAAATTGTTTCAGTTTCCTGATTCAGGAATGAAACTAATTTTTTAAAATATTCTTTTTCAAATTCAGCGGCTAATTTGTTTTGCCAAATTGTTGGTATTTGCATATTGTGATCCTCATTATTGTTTAAATATTAAAATTATGATATATTTTATCATAAGTGTATTATTATAAAATAATATTATCTATATCAAAAGGAAAAACTATGCAAAAAATCTATCCACTTTTAATTATAAGCTTGTTTATCAGTGCTTGTAATTCTACCAAGCCTGAATCTTATCTGGCGCGAAATAATCAGATTGAATTATTAGGTGACTCCAAAAGTCCAAAAAGAGCCTTGGTAATAGGCAATAGTCAATATACTCATCAAAGATTAAATAATTCTACTAATGACGCTATAGATATGAGTAATAGTTTAGTAGAAATGGGTTTTTATGTAACTCGCGCAATTGATTTAAATCAACACAAAATGAAGACAGTTATTTATGATTTTCATAATTCTGTTAGAAAAATACCACAATCTGCTGATCAAAAAGTAGCATTATTTTATTTTTCTGGGCATGGTGCTAGATCAAATAAAGATGAAAATTATATTATCCCTACTAATAACGAAAGAATTAAGCGTGAACATGATTTAAGACATCAAGCCTTTAATATAAGAACCGAAGTTAAAGACCAAATGGAAAAAGTTAATTCTGATGGTGTCAATATTATTATTGCTGATGCTTGTCGTGATAATCCATATGAAGGTAGTGGAAAAAGTCTAAAACGTGGTTTAAAACGTATGGAAACATCTTCTAAAGGTGGTGGAGCTGTTATTGCTTTTGCCGCTGATGAAGGTGAAACTGCTGATGATGGCGATGGTTCTAATGGTTTATACACAACATATTTGCTTAAGAAGATGCGTGAAAATAAAAATAAACCAATAGATGAAGTATTTATGGATGTATATGAACCAGTAGTTAAGGAAAGTCAAAATCAACAACATCCTTGGTACGTTTCTACATTAGAAGATGAATATTGTCTTGATGGCTGTTTCTAGGAAATATTTATTTCTGTTATTATTGTTTTTATTTGATACAGTTTATGCTAATTGTGCCTTATTGATTGGTAATAGTCAATATGAAAATGGCAGGCTGACACAGCCTGTCAATGATGCCACTGATTTAGCTAAAGCTCTTAAAAAGTTGGGATTTCAAGTCATCCTGAAAACCAACCTTTCTAATCCACAAATCAATCAAGCAAGCATTGAATTTACAGCCTGTCTGAAAAAATCAGGTGGTGTTGGATTATTTTATTTCAGTGGGCATGGTACACAAGTAAAGTCTTATTGGAAAAGAGAAAATTATCTTATACCTATCAATAATAACAATATTTTAGACCAAGTAGATGTAAAACGAAATGCTTTTTATGTTAGTAAATTATTAGCGCGACTAAAAAGAGTTAGGAATGAAGGTAATATAATTATATTAGATGCTAGTCGTAAAAAACCTTATCCGGGTGGTAGGGGTGGCTTGACTAGTATTAGAAATACTGGTTATTCATTAATAGCTTATAGTGCTTATAAAAATAAAACTATAAGAAAAACAAGCAACTATAAACGCAATAGTTTATATGTAAAATTGTTGCTAAAAGAACTTAAAACAACTAAACGCAAACGAATTAAAACCATATTTGATAATGTCAATAAGGCAGTAAGAGCTTATGGTTATCAATGGCCCTATCGTCAAATTTCTTTAAGAAAACCATTGTATTTGCCGCTGAAGAAAATTAAAGCAAGGATTACTGAAACAACAGATAAACATGAATTACCAAAAATTGCAAAAATACAAATAGATAAAACACATATCACCAAACTAAGTTCAGTAGCTTTTTCACCCAATGGACGCTATTTGTTATCGGGCGGAAAAGATAGAAAACTTTGGTTATGGAATCTGAAAAGTGGCAGGCTTGTTAGAACTTTTGTTGGTCATTCGGATATTATCAGTTCAGTAGCTTTTTCTTCTGATAGTCGATATGCTATCTCTGGCAGTCGAGATCGAACTGTGAGAATTTGGAATGTCAATAATGGCAGATTATTAGATACTTATAGAGGTCATAATGGCTTTGTTAGTTCTGTGAATTTTTCTTCTGATGGTCGTTATGTGTTATCTGGTAGTTATGATAAAACTTTGCAATTTTGGGATAGACGCAATGCCAGATTGATACGTAGATTTAAGAGAGGCAATTGGGTATTATCAATGGATATTTCACGACGTTTTGCCTTATCTGGTCATAGGGATAGAACCATGCGTTTATGGAATTTAGATACTGGTAGATTGCGACGTAGCTATAGAACTTCTTCCTATTTTATGTCAGTAGCATTTTTTCCTAATGCTAATCGTATTGTTTCTGGACATACTGATAATACTTTACGAGTTTGGAATATGAACGGTAGAATGTTACGCCGCTTTTGGGGGCATAGTGGTTCAGTGTTTTCTGTAGATGTATCTTCAGATGGTAGAAAAATTGTATCAGGTAGTCGCGACAATACAGTAAAGCTGTGGAATGCTTCTAATGGCAGACTAATACATACTTTTAAACATGAAAATGATGTTTATTCAGTAAAATTTACTTCCAATTCAAATCGAATTATTTCTGCTGGAAATGATGGAATATTTTTATGGGATCTAAAAACTAAGAAAAATATAGCCCGCTTAGTAGTTTTTAAGGATCAACAATGGCTGACAGTTGTTCCAGAAACAGGTGCATTTGTAGCTTCTCGTAGAGGTGGGGACAAATTATCTATTTGGCTACGTGGACGTGGGTATAAATTAAACAATAACAAGGGTTATAATCGTGCAGATTTAGTTAAAACTAAACTCTCAGAAAAGTAAAATCTATCAGACCTGTCAGGTTTTAAAAACCTGACAGGTCTTTTTATATAAAATAATAATGCAAAAACAAATACTTAAAATAATTTATCTTAGCCTACTAACAATCTATTCATCCAATAGCTTTGCAGGTTCCTGTGGCTCTGTTTATGATGAAGAACTAGGCTGGTTACAAGAAGTTGAAGTAGCATCTGGCCAAGCTGAACCATTAAGTGAAGTACCAGCACCCGTAACTGTGATTAACAGTGATATGATGAGAAGCATTGGTGCTAGAACACTTAAAGATGTACTAATTACCTATGTGCCTGGAATGACTAATGTGCAAAATCAAGGTGATATTAATGTTGCTTCACATGGAGTATATAGTGCTTCTCAACAAAAAATCTTGATTATGTTAAATGGTCATCGTTTGAATTCAGCTTCTTATTTAAGCGCAAATCCAGATTTTAGTATCAATTTAGATAAACTGGAATGTATAGAAGTATTACGTGCGCCCGGCTCATCTTTATATGGTAATGCCGCTTTAACGGCTGTTATTAACCTTATAACAAAAAAAGGTACTGATGTAAATGGTACTGAAATTACTGTAGGTATTGGTAATTATGGGCAAAGAAAAGTCAGTTTTCTTTTTGGTAATGAATTTGATAATGGAAAAAGTGATCTTTTATTATGGGGTAGTTATTATACAAGTGAAGGCGAAATTGCGAGTGTGCCTGTTAATGAAGATTATTCCAGAGACCCAAAAGATTCTTATGCTATTTTAGATGGAGTTAAAGATCCCGGTTCCTATGATATTGGACTCACTTATGAATTTGGTGATTTCACACTATTGGCTAGCCAAAGACGTGCTAGATATATAACCCCTTTTTCTCAAGTATCCAATTCTCAGATCTTATCTTTAGGTGGTGGAGAATCTTATAACTATTCTGATTATCGACAATTACATGGAGTGGGTCCGGGTCAAGCTGCTACATTTTCACATTTAGGTATGGATTATGTTAAAGAATTTGAAAATAATTTTAAATTACAATTTCAAGTTTATTATGATGAAACTGAAAGTAATAGGCTTATAATTAATAAAGAAGCTATTAAAAATGCTGGATTTTTATCATTCTATGACAGAGGATATGGAGTGATTGCCCAATTAAGCAAACCTTATAATTTTTTTGGTACTGGTAGATGGATGATAGGCACTCAAATCAATACAATGGAACTATATGATAGTAACTTAATATTTGGTGAAAATGGTGAATGGGTAAAATTCATGGATAATAGAGAAAATAATGTCTTTGATACAGGAACAGAAACAATAACTTCCCTATTTACTCAAATAAAACATAATTTTACTGATACTTTATTGGGTAATTTTGGTGTGCGCTTTGATAAAAAGGATCGTCATGAAGGAGAAAATATTAGTGAAATATCACCTAGGTTAGCATTAGTATGGAAACCATATGATAAATTTAATTTAAAATTTTCTTATTCAAAAGCTTTTGTTGATGCACCTTATGTCTTTCAGTACTATAATGATCCCCAGAATCCCAACAATCAGCTAACACTAAAACCAGAAACTATGGAATCCTATCAAGTTACACCCACTTTCAAATTGGCACAAGGGAAAATTACTAGTAGTTTTAACATTTTTTATAATAAATTTTCTAATGTTATTATGAGACATAATCATGCACATCAGGGGCAAAGCGCAATTCAGAATCATGGTTTTTTTAACCAATGGGGAATAGAAAATGAAACTAGTTATAATCAAAATGCTTACAATCTAGCATTTAACCTAACTTACCAAGCAGCAGCAAATAGTGAAGATAATGAGGGTATATCAGATGAAAAAGTTTGGAATGTGCCAAATTTTACAGCAAATTTGATTTTAAATGTAAATCCTTTTGAATTATTCAATTTTAACAATGAAACTGTCTCTCAAGATTTATGGTTAAATCTAACAGCCAAATATATTGGTGAACAATTATCACCAATAGACATTGAATATCCTAATGGCACCAGCTTTCATGAACCAAATAACGAAGTGGATGATGTAGTATTATTTAACACTGGTTTTCGTTGGGATAAGTTATGGAAAGATTTCTTCCTAGATGCACGAGTGTATAATTTACTTGATGAAGACTATTATCAAGGTGGAAGTGTTACTCATCCATATCCGCAGGCGGGGAGATGGTTTATGCTTACTGTTGGGTATAAGGGTAATTGGTAGGTCTTTTATACGCTGAAAGACCTGACAGGTCTAAAAAAATGAATTTAACCACTATGAATAAACATAACGATACATTAAATGTACTATTGGAACAAATAAAAACAATTTATACAATTTTAATTACACTATTAACAATCTATTCATCTCATGCCTTTGCAGGTTCTTGTGGCTCTGTTTATGATGAAGAACTAGGCTGGTTACAAGAAGTTGAAGTTGCATCTGGCCAATCTGAACCATTAAGTGAAGTACCAGCACCCGTAACTGTGATTAATAGCGATATGATGAAAAACATTGGTGCTAGAACACTTAAAGATGTACTAATTACCTATGTTCCCGGAATGACTAATGTGCAAAGTCATAGTGATATGAATGTTGCACAACGGGGCATTTATGGCAGTTCTCAACAAAAAATATTAATTTTATTAAATGGTCATCGTCTAAATTCACATTCTTATTCAAATGCTAATCCTGATTTTAGTATTAGTTTGGATAAACTTGCATGTATAGAAGTATTACGTGCGCCCGGCTCATCTTTGTATGGCAATGTAGCTTTAACAGCAGTAATTAACCTGATAACCAAAAAAGGCACAGATATAAATGGTACAGAAGTGAGTGTAAGTATGGGTAACTATGGACAAAGAAAATTAAGTTTTCTTTTTGGTAATGAATTTGATAATGGAAAAAGTGATCTTTTATTATGGGGTAGTTATTATACAAGTGAAGGCGAAATTGCGAGTGTGCCTACTAATGAAGATTATTCCAGAGAACCAAAAGATTCTTATGCAATCTTGGATGGAGTCAAAGATCCCGGTTCTTATGATGTAGGACTAAGTTATGAATTTGGTGATTTCACACTATTGGCTAGTCAAAGACGTGCTAGATATATAAGTCCTTTTTCTCTTATGTCCGACTCTGCCTCATTAGCAGGAGGTGGAGAATCTTATAACTATTCTGATTATCGGCAATTACATGGAGTGGGTCCGGGTCAAGCTGCTACATTTTCACATTTAGGTATGGATTATGTTAAAGAATTTGAAAATAATTTAAAATTACAATTTCAAGTTTATTATGATGAATATGAATATAATGAGATGTATGTTGGTAATCAAGTTGAAAAAAATGCTATTTTCATAACAGCCTATGATAGAGGCTATGGATTAATTGCCCAATTAAGCAAACCTTATAATTTTTTTGGTGCTGGTAGATGGATGATAGGCACTCAAATTAATACAATGGAACTGTATGATAGTAATTCCATATATGGTCAAGCTGGTGAATGGTTACAGTTTGTGGATAATAAACAATATAATATATTCGATACAGGAACAGAAACAATAACTTCCCTATTTACTCAAATAAAACATAATATTACTGATACTTTATTGGGTAATTTTGGGGTGCGTTTTGATAAAAAGGATCGTCATAAAGGAGAAAGTATTGATGAAATGTCACCTAGATTAGCATTAATATGGAAACCGTATGATCAGTTTAACTTAAAAATATCTTATGCAAAATCTTTTGTCGATGCACCTTATGTATATCAATACTACAATTATTATCCTAATTTGAACAATCCGTTTGCACTAAAACCAGAATATATGGAATCTTATCAAGTTACACCTACCTTCAAATTGGCACAAGGAAAAATTACTAGTAGTTTTAATATTTTTTATAATAAATTTTCTAATGTGATTGTAAGAAATAATAACTCAGAGAATGGGGAAAGCCCAATTCAGAATTATGGTTTTTTAAAGCAATGGGGAATTGAAAATGAAACTACTTATAATCAAAATGCCTACAATCTTGCATTTAATCTAACTTATCAAGCAGCAGATGGCGCAGAAAACTATGGCGTATCAGATGATCAAATTTGGAATGTGCCAAATTGGACTGCTAATTTAATTTTAAATGTAAATCCTTTTGAATTATTCAATTTTAACAATCAAACTGTCTCTCAAGATTTATGGTTGAATCTAACAGCCAGATATATTGGTGAACAATTATCACCAATAAACATTGAATTTCCTAACATTAAATTTCATGAACCAAATAACGAGGTGGATGATGTAGTATTATTTAATACTGGTTTTCGTTGGGATAAGTTGTGGAAAGACTTTTTCTTAGATGCACGAGTGTATAATTTACTTGATGAAGACTATTATCAAGGTGGAAGTGTCACTCATCCATATCCACAGGCGGGGAGATGGTTTATGCTTACTGTTGGGTATAAGGGTAATTGGTAAGTCTTTTATACGCTGAAAGACCTGACAGGTTTTAAAAACCTGTCAGGTCTAAAAAAATTAATTTAACCACTATGAACAAACATAACGATACATTAAATGTACTAACATGTCATATCCATCTATTCAAAAAATAATTCTGCAAAATTATAAAAATTTACTTATTAAAGAAACACTTGATCTAAATAAGTTGAATGTTTTCATTGGTCCTAATTGTTGTGGCAAAAGTAATCTAATTGGAATATTAAATTTTTTAAAAAATTGTGTGACAGCTAGAATTGAAACAGATATTGGATTAACAGGTTTAGAAGTCGCAATTGATAAATTAGGGACTTCTAAAATATTAAATAGTAAAATAAATCGTCCAGCTCGTGTGCAATTTCAATTTGAATTTACTATGACTAATGTTATGCCTAATGGAGCTATATTTGAATTAGAATTAGATATATCTGGTGATGGTAGGCGGGTGACAATACATAAAGAATTATTGCGTACAACTACAGATCAGCTTTATTATCAATGCCATAATACAAAAAGTAGTGAAGGCATAGTTATGTGTGAATCTGAAAAGGGTTTTGAACCTTTACATGATGTACCTATCAATGACTTAGCATTAATCAGCATTAGCAAGTTACTTGAAAATAGCAAAATTTCCCCAGAAACTGCGCCTATATATAAAGTACGACGACATTTAATAGAAACCATAGCTCAGTGGCGTTTTTATAATGCAAATAATATGAACTTACATGATATTCGCAATTATGAACCTAAAATTGGTGGGCAAGAAATTTTCCTATCAGCATCAGGGGAAAATTTATCATTGGTTCTATTTAATCAAATCAATCAAAATATTGATTTTGATGAAATTATTAATAATGCAATGAAAACTATTTTGCCTACCACACGTAGAGTAAGAGCTATTCCATCAGGACGTTTAGGATTAACAATAGAATGGTATTTTGAAAATATTGAAGAACCATTTTATTTAAATGAAATGTCAGATGGTGCGGTGCGTATGCTGTGTTGGGCGGCAATTTTACATTCTCCGGTTTTACCAAAATTATTAGTTATTGATGAGCCTGAATTAGGATTGCATGTATCTTGGATGAATATATTAGCGGCATGGATAAAAAAAGCCGCTAAAAAAACACAAGTTATAATTGCGACACATAGCCCAGATTTGCTGGATCATTTTACTGATAACTTAGAAGATGTAATATGTTTCTGTAAAGAAAAAGATAATTTTGTTCCAAAACATTTATCAAGAAAACGCTTATTAAAACCACTTCAAGAAGGCTGGCAAATAGGTGATCTTTATCGCGTTGGTGATCCAGATATTGGAGGCTGGCCTTGGTAATATGGTTATTTGCAGGAGGTGGTGAATCTGAAGTTCATGGTTTAGTTCCTAACTTTCTGGAAAAACATTTTCCAGATTGTCAATTTGATAGAAAAACACCTATTTATCAAAAACCTGCTGGCAAACGAAAAGCTGGTGTATCTTATGGATATGGTAAAACTAGCAAAAGTTTAGCAAAACAAATCAAAGAACGTTTGAAAACTGCCTTAGACAATGAAGAAAGTTGTGATTTAATTTTAGTGATAGATGATTTAGATTGTCGTGATCAAAATAAACAAATAGAAATGTTTTTGCAAGCAATTGATACAGTTAAAGCAGCAAAAGATATAGAACGTATAATTGGATTTGCTGCACCTGAAATAGAATCGTGGCTGATCGCAGATTGGAATAACACGATTGCCAAACATGTAGATTTTCGTAACAACCACCAAGCAATGCGTTGGTGGCTAAGTCAAAACAAAAACATTGCCTTTGATGCCCCAGAATCCTTTAGTGCATATGATCCTGATAGAGATTGTTGCAAAGAAAAATTGTCTGAAACATTGATTGAATCGACTGAACAATATAATTGCAAAGAAATTTTTAGCAAAGGAGTACATACGCCTTTGTTATTAAAAGAAATTAAAATTGAAACACTCAGGAATAAATGTTCAATTTTTCGAGAATGGTATGATGATTTATCTTTAAGAATTTATTCAAAAAAATAATTTGACATCGAAAGACCTGACAGGTTTTAAAAACCTGTCAGGTCTAAAAAAATGAATTTAACCACTATGAACAAACATAACCACATATTATATATAGCATTATTATTAATATCTTTTCTATTTCAAGCTTGTAAACCAAATCCTCCTCCACCAATAGAGCGATCATCAAAGATCATAAAAAAATTACCATCTCAGCACGCATTAGTAATCGGTATTAATAAATTTCCAAAATTAGGAGCTAATTGGCGATTAGAAGGTGCTGTTAATGATGCTAAGATATTACACAAAGCTTTTAAGCAAGCTAATGTAAATACTCGTGTTTTGTTGGATGAGCAGGCTACTCGTGCTGGTTTTGATCGTGCTTGGAGAAGTATGTTAAACAAAGCTAAGAAGGGTGATATAGTTATTTTGACCTTTTCTGGGCATGGTATTCAACTAAACTCAGATACTTTGCCTTTAGATGAATTAGATGGGCAAGATGAGGCTCTTATTTTTCATGATTTTAATGGTAAACAAGGTTTTATTACTGATGATGAACTCTATAGTTTATTTGAGGAAGCTAGTGATTATAAGATTGTTGTTGTTATAGATGCTTGTCATTCCAGAGGAATGGTGCGTGGTGCAAAACGACAAACCTTGGGAAAAATGCGTACTGCTGGTAATTGGACAATTAAAGCCAATATTCCTCAACCTATGCAAGGTGATGAACGTCAAACTTTGCAACATGTCACTCATATTATGGGAGTTGATGAAGAAATATTAAAAATCAGCGAAGTTACTTTTGAAGGTAAACAATATGGTGCATTAAGTTGGTATTTTTCTCAAGCTTTAATGGGATATGCAGATTATAATTTTGATAATTATTTAAGCCGTAGTGAGCTTCATAATTTTTTAAGAAAAAAGGTAAGTCAAAAAACCAATAATCTACAAAAACCCAAATTATTACCACGTGCAGATGATACTCTTGTGCTTGCATCAGCACCTGAACCTTTACCACCATCTCCAACTAATGTAATAATTAATATTACAACAGAAAAGACTCAAATACCTAGTAATTTAAGTCATTTTCGTTCAGTTAATACTAGTTCAGAATTTGATTTATTGTTTCAAATAAATAATAATAAAATAACAGCGTTTAATTATACAGGTGATCAAATCACTGAGTTTTCAAATCAGCACAAAAATTGGCAACGCTTAATAGATAAAGCGCGTTTGCTAAAATTTTTAGAATTATGGTTTAATAAAAAATATAAACCAATTGATATTCGTTTGCGTGAGGGAGATGAATTGCATCAACAAGGAGAAATATTACATTTTACTATTGCCCCGGGTGATATTAGGGAAGGTTTAAATGCACTAACTATCTTTAATCTTACTGGAAATGGTGAATTGCAATTAATGTATCCATTAGCTAATTATAATGATCCATTATTAATTAATGATTTTCCTTATCATATGCCAGCTATGCAAATTTCTCCACCTTTTGGTGGCGATAATTTAGTTGCGATATTATGCAAACAAGCGGTTACTAATTTGCATCAATTATTAATTAAAGTTCAGCCGAATCTGCCCACTCCCAAACAAATAAGCAAATCTTTACGTGGTAATACTTGCCAAGTTGGGCAATATGCGTTTTTTAGTGGTAATAAATAATGAAAAATATACTTATAATAATACTGGTTCTTACTAGTAGTTGTACAACAATAAAAAAAGAAAAACTAACACGTTCTGTTAAAATATCTAGCAGTTGCCTTGACTACCAATCTTCAGTAGAACAAGCAATTAAGCAATCTGACTTTGAAAGTTTAGAAAAATTCTTATATATATTAAATAGACAAGCTGATTGTTCAGTTTCTTATGTAGATAATGTCAAACGCAGTATGGCGCAAATTGCCGCTGCACGAGCTGATAAATTAATTCAACAACAACGAATAAAAACAGCTAAAACATGGTTAAAACGCGCCCCTATAACAACTTGGGGAACTCAAGCAATCTACGGGGATATTGCAGTTTATCGTCATCAGTGGCAATTAGCGGCTAGATTCTATAATCAGGCTATTGATTTAATGAGAGATAAGCAAGCAACACCCCAAGCACCAGAACCAGCTTCTATTAGACAATTATTAAAACTAGCTTATCAAACACAAATTTTAACCACAGGCAGTCAAAGTATTTTTGGAAAAATACGTGGTGTGGCACCAGAAAATATACCAATACAGTTTAGCTTTGCGACAACAAAACTGGATAGTCAAACTAAAAAATTTCTTCAACAATTAGCGAATTATATAAAACAACAAAATATAACCAAACTTACCTTGATTGGACATACCGATACTAAGGGAAATCATGCTATTAATGATAAAATTTCAAAACAACGCGCTTTGGCAGTAAAAAAATATTTAGAAAAAGTAGGCGTAACAGCAAATATCAATATAAAATGTAAAGGAAAAAGACAACCGTTGCAATTAGTACATGCTATAATATATACACCTGAACAAATTAACGCCTTAAATAGGAGAGTAGAATTAATTTTATGAAAAAATATTTATTAGTATTAATATTAGTATTTCTAAGCAACAATATCAGCGCATCAGCATTGAATTGTTGGAAAAATCATACTAAAAAACCTACATCTTTTGTATTAGCAATGGGAGCCAATACTAAAGGCTTGAAAATGAGCAATTTTGATGCAGTATCCTTTGCTAAAGGCATACAAAAGCGTTTTCGTATTCCATCTTCTAATATTTGTGTGCTTAAAAACGTTAAACGATGGGAATTTGAATATGTTTTACAAAGATTAGCCAAATTAGTACATCAACAAGATCAAGTATTTATATACTTTTCTGGGCATGGTACTAAGTTAGTTGACCATAGCGGCGACGAAAAAGACTGTTATGACGAAGCTTTTGTGACAGTTCATTATTCAGGCAAAGGAATGGAATTTTTAAGTGATGATGCTTTTGTTTATTTAGTAAATAAGATAAAAACCAATAAAATTCTAACTGTGATTGATACTTGTTTTGCTAGCGGCTTATTAAGAGGAGCTTGCCAACATACAAAGTCTAAATTTTGGAGTAATAAACAAAAACATAAAAAATGCAGAACCAGAAGGACATTTCAGCCTACTCTAAAAGGGATTTTATATCCAGCGGCTAAAGAAGATCAAGCAGCTTGGGAATTACGTGATGGTGGCTTATTTACATCTATATTTATTAAAAATATGAAAAAATACCCATCTTTTAGTTTAAAAAATATTTATCGAATGACAAAGAAAGAAGTAACAGCATTTATTTATAAATATCGCTGTAAAAATACATTTTAAATTTTGTTGGGCTTTCTTTCGTAAGCCCAAACTAATGATAAAAATTATTGATCTAATTCAAGTGTAACAGAGGTGGCTTGTTGAAGATTTTCTGAAACTGGACAACGAAGATCAATTTCTTCTAAAAATGCTTTCTTTTCTTCTATAGACATATCAGCATCAATTTTAGTTAAAACTTTAAAACTGGTAAAACCAGAGCGAAGTTCTTTATTTTTTCCCATATATACATCAGGATCTAGTTCACTGATCACAGTCGCTTCAAAATTTCTCAACTCGATTCTTTTTTGTTTCGCAATAATCTGCCCAATACTTAGTACACAAGCAGCAAGTGAGAAGCAATTATATTCAAGAGGACTCGGGCCCTCATTATTTCCACCAGCTAACTTTGGTTGATCAACAATTAAATGATGATCGCGTATTTGAGCTTCGATTTTAAAGTTTTCAACTAACTTCGCGCTGATTTTAAATTGTTTTGTAGCCATATTATTTCCTTAATGATTTAAGTCATTTAATATATTATTGAATTTTAATAAATCAAGTGATAATCAAGCCTTCGGCAATGTAACCCCGGTTTGCCCTTGATATTTACCATTCCTATCTTTATAGGAAGTTTCACAGACTTCATCTGCTCCTAAAAATAATACTTGAGCAACGCCTTCATTAGCATAAATTTTAGCTGGCAATGGAGTTGTGTTAGAAAATTCTAACGTAATATGCCCTTCCCATTCTGGTTCTATTACAGTATTGCTAACTACAATTCCCATTCTTGCATAGGTACTTTTACCCGATACAATTCCTAAAATATCACGAGGAATTCTAAAATATTCAACTGTACGCGCTAAAGCAAAGGAATTAGGAGGAATAATACATTCATCCGCTATAATATCAACAAAGCTTTGTTTATCAAAGTTTTTTGGATCTACAATACTAGCATTTATATTGGTAAATATCTTAAACTCATTAGCACAACGTACATCATAACCATAGCTAGATGTACCATAAGAAATTAATTTTCCCTTTGCATTTTGTTTTACTTGTTGCGCTTCAAAGGGTTCTATCATGCGGTAAGAATCCGCTAAGCGGCGGATCCATTTATCAGATTTAATACTCACTATTCTACTGATTAATTATTTACAACCTTAATTGTTGGGAACTTGGTACTGTAATCTTTTGCTTGTAAAGATAACTTGGCTGATACACGGCGAGCAATTTCATGATATATTTGTGCAATACGTCCATCTGGATCAGCAACCACAGTAGGATTACCATCATCAGCATTTTTACGAATACTAATATCTAAAGGCAATGAACCTAGAAAATCTACCTTAGTTTCTTCAGCCATGCGTAATCCACCACCTTGTCCAAATATTGGTTCCTCATGACCACATTTACTACAGATATGAATACTCATGTTTTCAACTACGCCAAGTACTGGCACATTTACTTTCTCAAACATTTTCAAACCTTTGCGTGCATCCAATAAGGCAATATCTTGAGGAGTAGTAATAATAACAGCACCACTGACAGGTATTTTTTGAGCTAAAGTTAATTGAGTATCACCAGTGCCGGGTGGTAAATCAATAACTAAATAATCAATTTCGCGCCACAGAGTATCCTTTAATAACTGCTCCAAAGCCTGTGTGACCATAGGACCACGCCAAATCATTGGGTTATCTTCTTCTACAAGATAACCAATAGACATAGACTGAATATCATAATTAACAACAGGCTCAAGACTAGTTCCATCACTGGATTCAGGCTGTTGTTTACTAAGACCAAGCATACGTGGTTGACTTGGACCATAAATATCAGCGTCTAAAATACCAACAGTCGCGCCTTCAGCAGAAAGAGCCAAAGCTAGATTAACCGCAGTGGTAGATTTACCAACTCCACCTTTTCCAGATGCAATAGCGATGATATTTTTAACGCCTTTAATTGGACTAACACCCTTTTGAGCGGCATGAGAAACAATTTGATTGTCAATCTGAATAGTGACATCTTTGACACCATCTAAGGCAGCAATTTTGAGGTTTAATTGTTTGCTGATAGCCTCATTGTAACCTTTAGTAGGAAAACCAAATTTTAAATTTACTGTGACATTACCACCATCAATTTGAATATCCTTAACTACATTAGCTGATACTAAATCTTTTTGTAAATATGGATCTATGTATTCTGAAAGTGCTGTTTCAACCTGTGGTTTTGAAAGTTCAGTCATTAAATAATATCCTAGTTATGTAATTCTTATGAATGGCTAAAGTTGGGTATTGCAGTTGCATAATTCAATATTTATTGCATATTATAATAATATATTTTATAATGTTATTTTATAATTTTTAATAAAGAGGTTAAAGATATGGAATTAAATTTTATTTTTGTTATTGAATTGTTATTACAAATATCTGTAGTTGTAATATTAGGTTTAGGCTTGTGGCTTATTAATCAACAAATTAAAATTTCTAATGAGCATTTCAAAAGTCTTAAAGCTTTAGATGGTCAAGTAGATGAATTACAAAAAACCGTAAAAGAACAATGTCTTTGGAATAAGCGTTCAGGAGCATTAGCATATTCTTTATTTAAAAGTGATACTTTGCGTAAAGCGAAGATTAGATTGGATCACGCATTTGGAAATCTAAAGGATCAAGGAAAGTTGCCTCTAAAAACTATTCAGGAGAAGGTTAAAAAAGAATCAGATATTGAAACTGATATTCAAACTGTTCTAGGGCATTGGGAAAATATGGCATTAGCCATTGATAATAGTGTAGCTGATGAAGATGTAGCATTTTCTATGGTAGCTAATCAAGTTAAATTATATCATAATGCTTTTAAAGAATTCATTGATGAAATTAGAGAAATATATCCCCAAAGATATGCTCATTTAACAGAATTACATAAAAGATGGCAAAAGAGGCTTGGAGGTATAGAATCCTCAAATCAAAATAGTGCATAAAAAATCCCCCCCGGGGGGATTATTTATTAAACAATACATTTCCGAGAAAGTATTTCAATTTCTACCCGTCGATTTTTATCAAAATCATTTATTTTAGAATCTTTTGCCGGTATGCTATAACCATAACCAGCTATGCCTATACAAGTTCTTGGAACTTTTAATCCGACTAAAATATCACTAACAGCAAAAGCGCGATCAACTGATAATTTCCAATTTTTTCTATCATTTGGATATTGTTGACTATCAGTATGCCCTTTAATTAAGATCATATGTTTTGGATTATATTTATTCCATACAGCAGCTAATGTTCGTAACGATTGAATTGCTTGCTTATTTTTGAAGGTTGATTTTCCTGTTTTAAAATTAATATTACGGAAAATAATCTCTGGTTTCGTTTCACTAACAATAATAGTTGATTTGGTATTTCCTAAACAACGTTTAAGCATTGTATCTATGGCTTTCATGCGTTCAGCATTTAATAGCAAACTCAAACTTTCTTCATTAAATTGATTTTGATCATCAATAGTTTTATAACGATCCTCGTGATACAATTCTTTCACTTTCTCAACTTTACAGGCATGTAAATAAGCTTCAAAACTAAGTGGAAGCTGCTTTTGTTTATAGTAAACATCACCAACACCTAACCAAACAGTTGAATTTTCAGGTTCAATATCAAGAGCTTTTTTGTAATATTTTAAAGCTTCAGAATACTTTCCTGCTTCTTCTAGCATAACTGCTTTATTGTTATACTCAATCACTTGTGAATCTGTGGTATTCTCATTACAAGAAATTACAAATACCATTATTAAGCTATATAATATTATTTTAATATACATAAGATAAGATCCTTATTAGCTGATGTTACGCCCCATTTTGTTATTAGCCAGCACCGCCTTGGAATTTATTCCTAGGCGGTGTTTGGTAATGACAAAATGTTAGTGCGTAACATGAATTATTAATATTTAGAAACAACTTTTTTAATAGCCATATCAAGAAGTTCTTTAGACTTTAATGATGAACCAACACTTTTTATAAAGTCATTATACACATCTTGACTTGGTAAATGCCACTGTTTTTGCCAAGGAAATTTCCAATAATTAATGCTATTGCCATTTTTAGAAATATTAATAATCTTTATAGCTTGACGTGGTGGAAATATCCTTTTTGATCTCTGATATTTTTTAACAGTAAATTCAATTGGCTTGTCATTTAAATAAATCTTCCGATTTAATAATGATAAATATTGAGGTTCTTGATAATCATTAGTGTGCCTTTTCACGCCCTTACGCACCTCTAAAAAAACATCTGTAATTGACACTTTTGGTTTAGTGATTTCTTTAATCAGATGTTTAGCATAAGGGCTATGATCTTCTACGCCACCATCTAAAGCAAATTTTCCAGGAGCAGCGGCATAGGCAATAATTGACCCTGAAGGTGGATCTAAATGATCTAAGCCATTATTATGTATGAGCTTACCTCTTGTAGGATTATTACGACAGGCATCTATAATAATGATGTTAGCATCATTTTTAGCATTTTCCATGACTTTTAGCATTTTTTCAGCAGAAACAATATTGTGTTGTAAAAAATCTTCTTCCTTGCTATCTAAAGCATCGCTTCCATCTACGGGAATTAAATAATTTTTTCCCTCAAACTGTACACCATGCCCTGAGTAATAAAATAAACCTATGCCTCCAGCTTGTTTTAAACAACTTCCAAATTTTTGAATTACAGTTTCCATTTTTGCCTTTGTCAAATCATATTCTTCAAAGACATAAAAACCTAATGTTTTTAATGTTTGCGCTAAACCACTAGCATCATTTTTCGGATTTTTTAAAATTGCCATTTCATCTTGGTAATTAGAATTACCAATCACTAAAGCAATACGCTTTTTCTCTGTCTCACATGCTTGAACAAGGTTTATGTTTAATAACAATATCCATGCTATTAGTATTTGTTTTTTCATCATATCATTTTCTATATATAGTTAATGAGTCAGTCGTCCAAAAATTCACACGCTTTTTTAATGATTCTATCAATTCCACATTTTTATTAGATAAAATTGTTTGCCAATTAATAGGATCAGGAGTCATAATCACTTGAAAAAAATTTTTACCAGCGGCTAAATCGACATTCCAAGCCAGATCAAATTTATCATTTGATGAACTCTTAATATCGTAATTCTTGGTTTGTATAATAATAACATCAGATGATACATTTATCTTAAATAAGGATAAATAAGCCTTATCAGCTAATTCAATTTTAGGTACAATTTTAACTTTATGATCAATTTTAATGTGATTTAATGTTACTTTCCAAGGTGCTGCTGGTTCAGAATTTTCTAATTCTGCTAATTGCGTAGAAATAGTTGGATCATTAAAAAAACAATACCATTTTTGTTGATCAGAATCGCATAATGGTTGCATATAAAGTTCAGAAACCAGATAGCAGCATAAAGAAAACAAGCCACCTAATAACGCGCTTATTTTTATATTTTTTTTCAAAAATTCAATCATTTTTTCTCCTAGAATTTAAATGAAATTTATATTATAATAAATATAAAGTTTCTAAAAGGTATCTCATATGCGATTATTAATTATATTTATAGTAAATATATCATTACTAACTAGTTGTGGAGTCGATAAACCTAAACATTTTATCAAAACGCAGGAACAAGGTGTCTGGCGTTCGGTTAATCTACATAATAATTATGGTTTATTTCGACCCAAAAATCCAGAAGTTTGGCGTAGAGTTGTAGATGTTCTATCTGAAAAGTATGATATCCTAATGTCAGATATAGCGAGTGGTTATATGCGTACTGATTGGAGAAAAATGGCAGTAACAGATAAGCAGTATCAAACACGAATTATTGTCAAAATGCAAGGGCGTATTTGGCATACCGCCAAATTAAAAATAGAAGCGCGTTGGCGTGAAGATCATGATGAAGCTTGGATTATCGGTTATGATAAGACTGTTTTGAATGAAATATATAGAGATATTCAAGGTAGATTAGGTACTTCTGTACGATAGTTTATAATATATATAAAAAATCATAATAATTTTTTTAAAGAAAACGCTTGCTTTTTTAATTCAACTTCATTATAATTCTCTCTGTTTTCAGGGTCGTTAGCTCAGCTGGTAGAGCACCGGACTTTTAATCCGATGGTCGTGCGTTCAAATCGCACACGACCCAAATCCTTTCCTTATTTTATTAAATTCCCCCAAAAAAAATAGTTTCTTGAGCCTGATTTTTGCATGAAATTGCATTTAATCACATTTTCATGCGGAACTATTATGTTAAGCTCTAAACAACAATCCCCTTTAATACTTATCGTCGATGACGATCCTTTAGTACAAAATCTTTTACAAAATCTCTTAAAAAAAGAAGGTTATCGCGTCACTTTAGCAACAGAAGGCATGGCAGCTATTGAAGAATTTCAACGTTGTCAACCTGATTTAGTATTGATGGATGCTGCTATGCCAATTATGGATGGATTTACAGCGTGTAGTAAATTAAAGGAATTGCAAGTAGATACTGATATACCTATTATTATGATAACATCATTAGATGATGAAAAATCAGTTAATCAAGCATTTGAAGTGGGTGCAATTGAATACATTACTAAACCAATACATTGGGCGGTATTACGTCATCGCATTAATGTTATTATAAACGCCCAAGCTACAAAAACAGCTTTACAAAATATAAAAAATATTTTAAACAAACCACATAGATGGCAAACATGATTTTAATTATATAAAAAACATAAAAATATTTAATATCTATGAATAAATTATCATCACAAGAAGTAGCAGTTTTACGTCAAGACAATGAAAAGTTAAAGAGTCAATTAAATGAATTGATCACAATTGCTCAAGAAAATGAAGAATTAAATCAGCGTATTCAACGCCTAATTACAGCTTTAACTAATACAGAAAGTTTAGATGAATTTTTTAATATATTATATAGCACCTTAAATAATGAACTTAATACTGATGCAGTAGTGATTCGTTGGTTTGATGTTTTAGGCTCAAACTTCAAACACAAAGAATTTGTCGAATATGATGCCCAAATTTTTAGTTTATTTGATGAAATTTTAGAAAATAAACAGGCTATTTGCGGACAATTAAAACCAGAACAACTGGCTTATTTGTTTCCAAAGATTAAAGTTGCTTCAGCGGTTTTAATACCTTTAGGTGTTGATAAACCGTTGGGTTTATTAGCAATGGCTAGTCATGATAGAAAACGTTTTCATTCTGAAATGAGTACGGATTTTCTAATATATTTAGGTAATATTATTAGTAATTTACTTAGAATGTGGACTAGGAATAGATAAACTATTTCCATGTTTTTAATATGAAAAAATTATTGATAACTAATAAATGAGAACTATATGAACAAACACATCTATTTTGGTGAAGTCGTAGAAGGTTATGAAACACGAGTTTTGAATGAGAGAGAAGCAAGAGCAGGGGCTGGTATTCTTTTTTTGTTTGCTCTTATTTCTTTTATGTATTCCTATATATTTCATGATTTCCGTTATACACAGATTTTTATCACATTCTTTATGGTCGATTTCTTTTTACGTATATATATCAATCCTAAATATGCTCCCAGTTTAATTCTTGGACGTTTTTTTGTTTCACATCAGAAGCCTGAATATGTGGGTGCTTCTCAAAAAAGATTTGCGTGGCACATTGGTTTTACTTTGGCTGTCATCATGTTCCTGTTGGTTGTAGTCTTTGAGCTTATGACTCCGATTAAAATTGTTATTTGTATTCTTTGTTTAATTCTGTTGTTTTTTGAAGCCGTATTTGGTATATGTCTAGGTTGCGTTTTATATAATAAGTTTAGTAAAAATAAGGTTCAATATTGCCCAGGAGAAGTTTGTGAGTCAAGGCAAAAAGAAGAAATACAGAAAATTAATTTGTTGCAGATGACTATTGCCTTGTCAGCATTTATGATAGCAGGTGTTTTAACTTATCATACTATTATAACGCCTTTTAATCAATCTAAAACTCATCATCATATGAGTACAACAAATTCGGAACACAAGGAATAATATTCCTATGTTTATTTAATTGTTTTTAGACCTGTCAGGTCTTTTGACCTTATTAATGTTCGCCTACGAATTGAACCGGGAAATCCAAAAAAAACTACAGGGATTGCCAATCAAGTTACTTTCATCCTTGCTTATATGCAATCTCTGTAGTTATCTAATAGCTAATGGCTCAATTAATAAAGATAGTATATTATTTTTTGATGAACCTGAAGTCAATTTAAATCCAAAAATGATAAGGCATGTAACTAGTTTACTGTTGCAATTAGCAGAACAGGGTAAAAATATTTTTAGACCTGACAGGTCTAAAATCTAAGATGAAATTAAATATAGATATGAATTTGCAAGAAACTGATTTTTATCGTTGGTCAATGGAAACTGCTGATGCTCTGCGAATGGGGCATTATGCTGATGTTGATATGCAAGCTGTAGCTTTGGAGTTAGAAAATATGGGAGCAAGTGAACGAAGGGAGTTAATTAATCGTTTGGCAGTATTATTAATGCACTTATTAAAGTGGCAATATCAACCCGGTATTCGTTCACGTCGTTGGGAATTAACTCTAATAGAACAGCGTCGAGAAATTCAAGATTTGCTCGAAGATAATCTTAGTTTGAAACATCAGTTAGAAACCAACTTGCCACAAAAGACTTTTCCAAAAGAATGTCCTTGCAATATTGAAGAAATTATGTTGGAAAGTTTTTATCCTAAATGAATTGGATGATTTATCTGCTGCCGATTTGGTAGGTAGGCATTTGATTGCTCAGTCAGTTTCATGCTTGGTATTATAAATATGATTTTCATTATATAAAAAACAAATAAAAAACATTTAAATATTTAATATCTATTAATATATTCTTTTAACAAGAAGTAGCAATTTTATATTGTTATCAAGACAATAAAAAATTAAAAAGTTATAACCGACCCTACAAGGTTTGTAATTAACATTCGTAGGTTGGGCTGACGAAAGGAAGCCCAACACTTCAACACAAGTTGGGCTTCCTTTCGTCAGCCCAACCTACATCAATGTTCGCCCTTAGTACGACGAATCCCTGCTAAACGATTCCCTTGTTTTTGGGGTCCACCTTTTGGAAACAGGTCATGCAAATAGTGGTTATTACCGCGTTCTTTGCCCCAGCTTTTGCTGAAAAACTTGATCATGTCACGAACTTGTGCTTGCACTTGGTGTTCTTCATAGTATTTTTTAATAAAATGAATCACTTCCCAATGATCTTCTGTTAGTTCCAGTTCTTCTTTTTTAGCTAGAGTATTTACAAATGCTTCTGACCAATCTTCCATGTTTTGAATGTAGCCTTCCTGATCTGTTGCTATTTGTTGACCTTCAACATCCATGTAAATAATTTCTGTAGCATAAGGATTTGTTTGCATAATTTTTAATTCATACGTATATGTTTAGTCCTAACAATTTGGTAAGGGCGTGTTATATAAGTTAAAGGTATGCTCCAAACATGCACTAAGCGAGTAAATGGAAACACCAAAAACACTGTCATACCAAAAAATATATGGATTTTAAATATTAATGATACATCTTGTATCAGGCTAGAATCAACACTTAAAGTTGCTACACTTTTCACCCATTCGGTAAGAGCAATCATGCTTGATACATCTCCATGAGCTGCATGTCCTGATGACACAAAAATTGTACTCAAGCCTAAACTCACTGTAACCAATAACCAGCCAATAATAAAAGTATCACGTGTACGACTAACTGCTTTTACCCTAGGATTACTGATCCTACGCCAAAATAACATTATAGCTCCAATCAAACACATTATACCAAATACGCCACCTGCATATATTGCAATCCATTGATGCTGCACATCTGTGGCGATCATTTGCCACCAGCTATGTGGTACCAACATACCAAACATATGTCCAAAAAAGATGCCTAAAATTCCGACATGAAATAAATTACTTGCCATCCTCATATTTTTATTACTAAGCAGTTGGCTAGAATCAGCCTTCCAAGTATATTGTTCTCGATCAAAACGAATCCAACTACCTAAAATAAAAATAGTTCCTGCTAAATAAGGATAAGCTCCAAAAATAAAATTATGTAAAGTCATAGTTATTCTCCTTCAGCTGCTTTGGCTAAATAGCCGCGATTTTCCACAATACGAATCAGTAACGCATATGGACTTTTAGCTTTTTCTAAGTTTTCTGCCAATACTTTCAATATTTTCATGACATCACCCAAAAATATCCTAACTTCTATATCACTCAAACTCGAAAGATATTCCAACATCAGAGGCAAATAATCAGGAAGTTCTCCCTTCTTCACCTCTAGTCCTGCCTGTTTATAATGTTCAGACAGATCTATTAATGCTGGACCTCGATCTCTATTATCATCTCCAAATAAATGATGAGTTAGATGTAAGTCATTTTCTGGTGTGATGTCAAATGTATTAACATAAATTTCTTGCATCGCAATAGTTTTATGTTCATCCATCCAAGAAATAAATTCTTGAATAGAAGCGGTCTCTTGTTCAGAAATATCAGGTAATTTATTTACTTGTTCTGTAATCTCACCCAAATGTTTCATTAACTCCTCATCTGGGTAATCGAGAAGTTTTGCTAAGAGATTAAATAATTTCATTTTTTGGGTGGAACTATACTAATAGGAATAACTGTTTTCTTGCGAGAAGACGGAAATAAAGTAAAGCCACTGCTGCCACCAGCATCATAGCCATTTTGTCCCTGAAAAGCATAAGGATCTTCATGGCGCAATTCTTCATGAGAAGTTGGAATTACAAATCTATCTTCATAATTTGCTATACCTAACATTTGGTACATTTCTTCTGCTTGTTCTTCAGTTAGCCCAACTTGATCCAGTACTTCTTTATTTGTGTGACCCTCAAGAGCTATTGTGCGTTGATTAGAACGCATCGCCAACATCCTATTTAAAGCACTGACAATTGGTGCTTCAGCTCCAGCAGTAAGTAAATTTGCCAAATATTCCACTGGGAAGCGTAAAGCTTCTGATTTTGGAATTACTCCATCAGCTTCTGTTGGCAAATTACCTTGATCTATTTGACTTTGTACTGGTGACAATGGTGGCACATACCACATCATAGGTAATGTACGAAATTCTGGATGAATTGGAAAAGCTATTTTCCATTCTATTGCCATCTTATAGACTGGTGATTTCTGTGCTGCATCAATCCAGCTTTGTGGAACTTCATCAGCTAATGCTTGCTTGATTACTTCTGGGTCATTTGGATCAAGAAAAATATCCATTTGACTCTGATAAAGATCTTGTTCATCATCAGGGCTAGCAGCATCACTGATACGATCAGCATCATATAATATTACTCCAACATAGCGGATACGACCAACACAAGATTCTGCACAAGCCATTGGCATACCAGATTCTATGCGGGGGTAACACATGATACATTTTTCTGATTTACCGGATTCCCAATTGTAGTAAATCTTTTTATAAGGGCAGGCACTTACACACATGCGCCAACCTCGACATTTGTCTTGATCAATTAATACTGCACCATCTTCTTCTCTTTTGTACATAGCTCCAGAAGGACAACTAGCTACACAAGAAGGATTTAAGCAGTGATTACAAAGACGAGGTAAATACATTTGAAAGGTATTTTCAAACTCCTTATACATCTGTTTTTCAATACCTTCAAAGTTTTTATCTTTAGCGCGAGCTTCAAATTCACCGGCTAAATCATCTTCCCAATTTGGACCCCAATGAATCTTTTCCATCGGCTTACCAGTAATCTGGGAAACTGGTCGCGCGGTGGGACAAGCTTCAGATAAACTCTTGTTCTGTAACTTAGGATAATCAAAATCGAATGGCTCATAGTAGTCATCAATTTCTGGCATGTCAGGATTGGCAAACAGATTTAGCAGTTTGCTAGTACGTCCACCAGCTTTTAGTTCCAACTTGCCATTCTTTTTTTCCCAACCGCCATTCCATTTATCTTGATCTTCCCATTGTTTAGGATAACCTATGCCGGGCTTAGTTTCTACATTATTAAACCAAGCATATTCAACACCTTTGCGATTACTCCAGATATTTTTACAAGTTACTGAACAAGTATGACAACCTATACATTTGTCCAAATTCAGTACCATTGCAATTTGCGCACGAACTTTCATGTTTATTATTCTCCAGTAGTATCCTAATTATTTATGCCTGAAGGATTTTTCTTGCCTTCACGTTCTGGTGTCAATGGACGTTCTAACCAATCAATATCCTTATCCTCAATTTTGTGAACAATTACATGTTCATCACGATTAGATCCGACAGTACCGTAATAATTAAACGCATAAGATAATTGTGCATAACCACCAATCATATGAGTTGGTTTTATGACTGTACGGGTCACACTATTGAGAATACCGCCACGTTTTCCAGTTGTATTGGAGCCGGGAACATTAACATTTTTCTCTTGTGCATGATACATAATTGCCATTCCATTGGGAACCCGTTGTGATACCACAACTCGCGCTACGGTTGCACCATTATCATTTACTGCTTCAGCCCAATCATTATCTTTAAGTCCGATTGATTTGGCATCTTCTTCTGATACCCAGAAGTAAGGACCACCACGGAATAGGGTCAACATTCTGTTGCTGTCCTGATAAGTGGAATGAATTCCCCATTTAGAATGCGGTGTAATCCAGTTTAAGACCAAATATGGTTTATCTTTAATGTTAGCTGGAACATTCTTGTGTGTTTGTAAATCAACTGGTGGTTTGAAAGCACATAACCCCTCACCAAAATCAAGCATCCATTCGTGATCAAGATAGAACTGGGCACGTCCAGTCAATGTACGTAACGGGATATGCTCATGGACATTGGTATAACATGCGTTATAACTAACTGTCTCAGATTCAATACCAGACCAAGTAGGTGCTGTAATAATCTTGCGTGGTTGAGCAACAATATCATGATAAGTAATTTTCTCATCTTGACGACCCTTATAGAGATGACTATGGTCAATCCCGGTTTTTTTGCTTTGAGCTGACCATGATTTATGAGCAACTTCACCATTGGTCTCAGGTGCCATTCTCATAACTGCATCACAAACATGAATATCTTCAGCAAGTGAAGGTCTTCCTTTACTTATTCCTTCTTTAATAACACCATTCAGTGATGCTAGTTCCTCAATCTCATGATCCGTATTCCAATCTAGCCCCTTGATATTATTACCCAGTTTATTCATCAATGGTCCTAATGCAATATACTTCGCATAGGTATTTGGATAATCTCTTTCTACCACTTTAAAGATTGGTGCTGTCTTTCCGGGTATAAGATCACAATCACCTTTTTTCCAATCTTTAACTTCACCAAAAGGTTGAGCTAAAGCCATTGGTGTATCATGCTGCATTGGTAATGAAACTACATCCTTCTGAGTTCCTAAATGCTTTTCAGACAATTCGGAGAATTTTTTGGCTATAGTTTGGAATATTTGCCAATCTGAACGGGATTCCCATGCTGGATCTACTGCCTTAGACAATGGATGAATGAATGGGTGCATATCTGTAGTATTAAGATCAGCTTTTTCATACCATGTGGCTGTTGGCAATACAATATCAGAATAAGCACCGGTAGAATTTAAACGGAAGTTAATATCTACCATTAAATCTAACTTGCCAATAGGTGATTTTTCATGCCATTTAACTTCTTTACATTCTGCACCTTCAACACCTTCACTCATGACACCATTTTGCGCACCAAGCAGATGTTTAAGGAAATATTCATGCCCCTTAGCTGAACTACCAATCAGATTAGCACGCCAGACAAAAAGGTTACGAGGATGATTTTCTTCTGCATCAATATCTTCATAGGCAAAGTTAATATCACCACTTTTCAGCTTCTCAACCAAATATTTTGAAACGCCTGCTTCATCAGTCGCACCTGCTTTTTCCGCTTCTTTGACAATTTCTATTGGGTTTTTATCAAAGTGGGGCATGGATGGAGTCCAACCCATACGCTGTGCTGCTACATTATAATCAGCTAACTGATAACCTTTGTAACGGGCTTTTGCAGTGGATCCCAACAGACTATCAGCATCAACTCTTTCATAACGCCATTGATCAGTATGGAAATACCAGTAAGTTGTAGATGCCATATGGCGAGGTGGACGATGCCAATCTAAACCAAATGCAATTGGTGCCCAGCCAGCTTGTGGACGCAGTTTCTCTTGTCCAACATAGTGTGCCCAACCACCACCAGATTGACCCACACAACCACAAATATGTAGCAAGTTCATGATACCACGATAGTTCATATCGTTATGATACCAATGGTTAATTGCCGCACCCAAAATCACCATAGATTTACCTTTGGTTTTCGAGGCGTTATCTGCGAATTCACGACCAGTACGTTCAATATCTGCTGTTGGCACACCAGTTACTTTGGCTGCCCATGCTGGAGTATAAGGAACACTCTCATCATCATAAGAAGTTGCTAAGTTATCACCTAAACCACGATCAATCCCATATTGAGCAACTTGTAAATCAAAAACTGAAGTAACATAAACAGTATCTCCAGAAGCAAGTGTGAGTTTACGAACTGGAATCTTACGAACTAAGGTATCACTCTCTTCAGGAGTAAAATGCGGGAAACTTACATCAACAACTTCATCTTTGTCATCAATACAGCTCAGTTCTGCTTCAATATCATTAGAGTTAGCCTTTTCAAGAAGATTCCATTTACCTTCTTCTCCCCAACGGAAACCAACTGAACCATTTGGTACTACAAATGCTTTAGTCTTTGAATCATAAACAACCGTCTTCCATTCTGGATTGTTAGATTCACCCATATTGTTATCAAAATCAGACGCTCTTAGAAAACGACCGCTAACCAGCTTATCATCTAGTTGATTTAAGATAACTTGCATTGGAAAATCAGTGTACTTGCGGGCATATTCGGTAAAATATGGATCCTGTTTTTGTACATGGAATTCTTTCAGCGCGACATGTCCCATTCCCATAAATGCAGCCGCATCTGTTCCCTGTTTAACAGGCATCCAGAGATCAGCAAACTTGACATATTCTGCATAATCAGGTGCCATAGAGACAACTTTGGTGCCATTATAACGTGACTCAATAGCAAAGTGAGCATCCGGTGTACGGGTCATCGGTAGATTAGCACCACAGACAATGATGTATTTTGAATTATACCAATCGGCTGATTCAGGCACATCAGTCTGTTCACCCCAAACTTGAGGAGATGCAGGTGGTAAATCACAATACCAGTCATAGAAGGAACCAACAGCACCACCTATCAATGATAAGTATCTGGAACCAGCGGCGTATGAAATCATTGACATTGCTGGAATCGGTGAGAAACCATAAATACGATCTGGACCCCACTTTTTGATGGTATAGATGTTAGCTGCCGCTATCATTTCAACTACTTCATCCCATGTGCTACGCACAAAACCACCCAAGCCACGAACACCAACGTAACTTTCACGTTTTTTGGAATCTGCTTGAATCGCTGCCCAAGCTTCTACAGGATCCTTACCATTTTTACGCTCGGTACGATATAAATCTAACAAACGACCACGTATCAAAGGATACTTAACACGATGTGGGCTGTACAAATACCATGAGAATGATGCACCACGTTGACAACCTCTAGGCTCATGATTAGGCAAATCATCTCTGGTACGAGGGTAATCGGTTTGTTGCATTTCATAAGCAACCAAACCGTTTTTAACAAAAATTTTCCATGAACAACCACCCGTACAGTTTACACCGTGAGTAGAACGCACAACTTTATCATGGCGCCAGCGGTTACGATATGTATCTTCCCACTGCCTATCTTCATCGGTCACAATTCCGTGACCTTTGGAAAAGGTAGATTTAATACGATTAAAATATTTGAGTCTATCAAGAAAATGACTCATAAGATTCTCCTATGGGTTATTAAATTCTGCTTTAGGGCCTAAGTAATACCACCAATTCAATAACAAACAAATTGTGTAGAAAAGAGCAAAACCATAAAGAGCATATTCAGGAGTTGCTAATTTGATTTGTTCACCAAATACTTGAGGGATAACAAAAGCACCATATGCTGCTACCGCAGAAGTCCAGCCTAATGCAGGTCCAGCTTGCTCTTTAGGAAATATCATAGCAATAGTACGGAAAGTCGAACCATTACCAATTCCAGTTGCTGCAAATAATATTAAAAATAACAAAAAGAAATGAATAAAAAATTCTTCTGGAGTTGCTGAAACATAAGCTTGTTTTAGATAATAAGCCACACCTAGGGCAGAAGCAATCATTACAATAGAAACATACTGAGTAACTTTGGCTCCGCCCATTTTATCAGCCATCCAACCACCTATAGGACGAATAAGTGCGCCAATAAATGGTCCCATCCACGCATACATTAAAGCTGATGGTCCATTCGCATTAATTGTCTCATGAGTCATCACTCCATCTACCATAATATGCTGATAACCAAATACTACTTTGATTGCCAAAGCAAAACCTGCGGAATAACCAATAAAACTACCAAAAGTCATGGTATAAATAACACTCATAATCCATGTATGTTTATTGTCAAAGATTTTAAACTGACGCTGTAAATTTGGCTTAATATTACCCGGTATCATTTTCATTAACATCACGGTTAAGAATAATATTCCGAGAATAACGAACCATTTTGCCCAGCTAGGTGCTCCTAAACCGGTTGGGGCTGGCAATATAATATAAAGACCAATTGCTGCGGTAAAAAAACCTATTAACAACATACCGGTAATTTTTGAAATAGCCCCAATAGGTGAACCTATATCTGGAGAAACCTCTTGACTACGAAGATTATTCATACCGAACCAACTGATAACAGCTAAAGGAATTAAAAGTAGCAACCAAACAAAACCAGCATTATGAATATAAGTTTCTGAACCAGCAGGAATTTTACCAATGAGAGTTCCAGAAGTATTTTGCAGTATCATTGGATCACCACCAAAAACACCAAAAGTCATAACTAATGGCACCAGAATCTGCATTGTGGTAACACCAGCATTACCTAAACCAGCATTAAGACCAAGTGCTAAACCTTGCATACGTTTAGGAAAGAAAAAACTGATATTAGACATGGAAGAAGCAAAGTTACCGCCACCAAAACCAGATAGAAATGCTAAGATTTGAAAAACCCACAATGGAGTATTTTGATCCTGCAAAGCGAAACCGGTACCAATAGCCGGTAACATTAACAGAGCAGTAGTAAAGAAAATAGTATTACGACCACCAGCAATCCGTATAAAAAAACTTGAAGGAATACGTAGTGTTGCACCGGTTAAACCAGCAATTGCAGCCAGACTAAATAATTCTGCTTTTTCAAATGGAAATCCCAAATTCAGCATCTGAACTGTAATAATTCCCCAATACAACCAGACAGCAAATCCGCACAGCAAGCTGGGTATCGATATCCATAAATTACGATTTGCTATTTTTTTGCCTTGCGATTCCCAAAAATGGTTATCTTCAGGATTCCAAGTTTTTATATCAGACATTTTTTTCTCCTATAAAATTTTTCATATCATCACGCTGCTTATCTTTACCAAAAGTATAATGCATCCATATTAAAGAAACAGAGGTTGCGCCATAAAGCAACATAAATATAACAGAGTTTATTTGAGTAAAATCAATCAATGCGCCAAACATAATAGGCAAGAAAAATCCGCCCATACCGCCTGCTAAACCAACAATTCCAGAAGCAACACCTATATTGTTTGGAAATTCATTAGAAAGGAATTTAAATACAGAAGCTTTACCAAAACCCCAAGCTATACCAACAACAAATAATAAACTGGTAAACACCCAAACATTAAGTCCAATATTTATTGTTGTTTCTCCGGTAATTGTCTTGATAGTAAAAACTGTTTGTGGATAAGACATAATGAACAAACAAACCCAAGAAATCCACATAACCCACCATGTAACTTTATAAGGGCCAAAACGATCAGAAACCCAACCACCTAAAGCACGAATTACACCTGAAGGAAGAATAAAAATAGAAGCCAGCAAAGCTGCTGTAGTAAGATCAAAGCCATATTCAGAAATATAATATTTGGTCATCCATAATGAAAGCCCAACAAAACCGCCAAATACCAAAGAATAATATTGCATGTATTTCCAGATACGCGGATCTTTTAACAAGGCTAATTGATCTTTTAATTTGACATGTGAACCAACTTTGTGTTCTGGATTTTCATAAGTAAACATCCAATACAAAACCACAACCACAAACATGGCAACGGCATAAATTTGCGGTACTGATTGCCAGCCATATGCCACAACCAAGGAAGGGGCAATAAACTTAGTTAAAGCGGCACCAGCATTACCAGCACCAAAAATGCCCATAGCAAAACCTTGTTTTTCTGTAGAAAACCAGCGGGCTGTATAAGCTATACCAACCGCAAATGAAGCACCAGCGACACCAACAAAAAGTCCTAAAACTAAAAATTGCCAATATTGAGTAGCTTCACCGATTAAATAAAGCGGCAATATAGTAGCAATCATCAATACAAAATAAACTATACGCCCACCATATACATCAGTTAAGATGCCGACTGGCAAACGCATTAGCGAACCAGTTAAGATAGGAGTAGCAACCAAGATTCCAAATTGGGTTTCACTTAGTGCTAATAATTCCTTTATTGGAATTCCTATGATAGAAAACATCACCCAAACAGCAAAACATGCAGTAAAAGCAAATGTATTCATTACCAATACAGATACCTGTTTGGTTTGTTCAGTAGCCATTCATTTACCTTTTTTTTAAAAAGTTAAATTATAATTTAACTTTTTAAATTCAAACTTGCAACCATGATATGTATAGTGTTATTAGCTTTAATACCACTAAAGTGGTAGTTTGCATACCACCATTTAAGAAATTGTTTTATAATAATATTTATTGTATTATGCTAGATAAGAAACTACTATAAATTTTATTTTTAAGAAAAAAGGAGTACCTCTAAAAAGCTATGTTTAAATATATCCGTGATTCATTATTGCTACGAGCCGGTTTGGCTATGGGGCTTGTTACATTTTTAGCAGTTATTGGTATGGTTAGTGCCATATATATTGCACATTCTACTCATGGAGAAGCTGGAACAGTTAATTTAGCAGGTAGTTTGCGTATGCAGTCTTATCGAATTACTACTGCACTTGAACTTAATGCTGGAACAAAAATAAATAGCTTAATCAAGGAATTTGAGCAACGCTTACATAATCCTATATTAAGTAAAGCTGTAGAACATTCTAATCGTCAATCTTTGCAACAAGCTTATGTTGCAATTAAGGATAAATGGCATTCTTCAATAGTCAAAATAATTGACAATTATACTAAAGATTTTATCAAAAGTTCTGTCTTTCATGCTCAGATTAATGATTTTGTTGCAGATATAGATCATATGGTTCGACTATTGGAACAAGATGCGGAATCAAGCATTCATTTGTTGGGGCTGATACAGATATTTATCCTTTTTTTGACTTTAATTATAGCTATTGTAACTTTGTATCTATTACATACTGATGTTTTACATCCATTACATGAGTTGCTTGATTCTGCTGAACGCGCTAGTCATGGAGATTTTACTGTACGAGTAGCTAATGTTGGTACAGATGAACTAGGGCGACTTGGTTTGGCTTTTAATCATATGGCTGGAGAAATATCCAAAATGTATGATGCTTTAGAGGAACGAGTTGCTAATAAAACTAAAGAATTAACTTTACGTAATAGTTCTTTAGAGCTTCTTTATACTGCTTCACAGTATTTAACTAAAGCTCCAGTATCAGAAAATTCTTATCATGAATTATTGTCTAAAATCAGTCAAATAATGCTTTGTTGTCAAGGAATAAGCTTGTGTCTTATAAATGATAATGACAAAGATACTATTTATAAACTGGCGCGAGTTGGTTCTATTCCTCCTATGTGCAATGAAGAAAAATGTGGAATGTGCTTAGGTGATAAGTTGGAAAGCAATACATTCTCAATTCCTGTAAGTGATCAGGAACAAAATTATGGGGTATTGTTAATTCAACGAGACAATAATATTAAGTTAGAAGATTGGCAAGTTCAGGTATTAGAAACATTAGGCAGACATATAGGTTTATCAATAGGAGTTTCTCGCCGAATTATTCAAAACCGCCGCTTGGCATTATTAGATGAACGCGCTGTTATTGCAAGAGAATTACATGATTCTTTGGCTCAATCACTATCCTATCTGAAAATTCAGGTTACTCGCTTGTTTTTGCTTAAAGATAATAATCAAGTTGATGAAATATTAACTGAATTAAAAGAGGGTTTAGATAGTGCTTATCGACAATTACGAGAACTTCTGACTACTTTTCGGATACAAATGGATGGATGCGGTTTAGCCTCAGCATTATCAGAAACTGTAGAAGAATTTAATAGTCGTTCTAAAGTAGAAATTACACTAGATAATCAAATAAAAAATTATCCTTTTAGCGTAAATGAAGAAATTCATATTCTACAGATAGTGCGCGAAGCATTAAGTAATGTATTGCATCATGCTGATGCAAACCATGCACAAGTCAGAATACAACAACAAGATGAGAATATCATAGTAATTATTGAAGATAATGGCATAGGTATTTCTCAAAAAGTTGAACGTACTCATCACTATGGCTTCACAATCATGCATGAACGAGCTAATTCTTTGAATGCTAACTTACAAATTGAAAATCGTGATAAGGGTGGTACTATGGTTATTCTCAAATTCAAGCAAAAGGTAAAAAGAAATGGCTGATATACAAAAAATTGTGGTTATTGATGATCATCCTTTATTACGTAAAGGTTTGCAGCAATTGATAGATATTTGTCCAGATTTGGAAATGGTCGGAGAAGCAAGTAATGGTTTAGATGGCTTAGAAATTATTGGTGAACTTAAACCAGATTTAATACTGTTAGATTTAAACATGCCTAACATGAATGGACTGGAAACATTGATAAAAATCAAGAAAATGGATCCAGATATACGAGTTATTATGCTGACTGTTTCTGATGAGGAACAAGATGTTGTAGATGCTTTACGTAATGGCGCGGATGGCTATTTATTAAAAGATATGGATCCTGAAGAACTTTTGCTTAAATTTCGTGAAGTCGCAAAAGGTAAACTGGTTTTGTCTTCCTGTATTATTGATTGTCTTGGGCGAGCATTACGCAAACAAGCTAATGTATCAGAATTAACTAATCGCGAACGAGAAATTCTGATACATATTCATGATGGTGAAAGTAATAAAGTAATTGCCCGCAAATTAGGTATCACAGAAGCTACTGTTAAAGTACATGTTAAGCACTTATTGAAAAAATTGAATTTAAAAACTCGTGTTGAAGCTGCGGTTTGGGTAGCTAATAATAACATCCATTAATTGACCTGCACAATGCGTTGGAAATTTTAGTGCTGATTTATCAAAAGAACTACAGAGATTGCATTTTAGCAAGGATAAAAATCCCTGTTTATATGCAAATCCATGTAGTTTTTTTGTGTATGTGGAGGTTTATTCGTTGTACTTCATATTATTATCTGTTAGTTTATAACTTCCAAATTAAAGGAGTTTCATGTATGAAAATACTTAGTCTGTTTTTAACGTTGTTACTTGTAAGCTGTAATAATTCAACTGTTAATACAATGTCATCTGATAAGGGTGGTGGTGCTGTTCATATTACTGATACTAATGGTGCTAATATTTTATCTTATAGTGGTAGTTATGCTTTGCTTATTGGGCAGAGTGATTATACTGCTGGTTGGCAGGATTTAAATAGTATTCCTAGTGAGTTGGATAAGGTGGAGACTGTTCTTGAAGATCAAGGTTTTGTTGTTAAAAGATATAGGAATCTTAATTCTAAAGCTTTAAAACGTACTTTTGAGAAGTTTATTAATAACTATGGATTAGATAAAGATAATCGTTTGTTATTTTTCTATTCTGGGCATGGCGAAAGTCGTAATGTTAATGGTAATATTAAGGATTATATTGTTCCTGTTGATGCACCTGATCCTAATGTTGATGATAAAGGCTTTGTAAAAAAGGCTGTTTCTATGAATCAAGTTGTTACTTGGGCGCGGGATATTGAGTCTAAACATGCTTTATTTTTGTTTGATAGTTGTTTTTCTGGTACGGTTTTTAAGAGTAAAAAAGCTCATAAAATTCCACGGCAAATTACTCAGGCAATGGCTAAGCCTGTACGTCAATTTATTACTGCTGGTAGTGCTAATGAAACTGTTCCAGCTAGAAGTACTTTTACTCCCGCTTTTGTTGACGCTATAGCTGAAGGTGATGGTGATCTTTATAAAGATGGTTATGTTACAGCTAAAGAGTTGGGGCTTTATCTGAAAAATGTTGTATTTAAAGTTGGTGGTGCTAAAAATACACGACAAACTGTTAGCAAAGTCTTTCAAGATCGTTTAAGAGGTGGCGGTTTTTCTGATGAAAAGCCAGATGATAGAAGCTGGGGGCGTGGTAATCGTCCAGTGATTAATGTTTCTTGGCATGATGCTACAGCTTATGCAAACTGGTAAAAATTATCGTCTTCCTACGGAGGCTGAATGGGAATATGCAGCTAGGGCTGGTACAGATACTAAGTATTGGTGGGGAAATGATAACTGGAATCTAAAAATAAATATAATAGTCTTGAAAAACAAATTATGTAATCTCTGTAGTTTTTTGATAAAATGATTAAAAACATCAATAATGCAGACTTATTGATAAATTTTATATGCACCTTAGTGGAGATTAAAAATGACAACTTATCAACAATTTTTTTTAGACGAAGAAGCAGAACAAGCATTACAAGCAATCATGCAAATGGCAAAATTAAGCCAATCTGATGCTTTAAAACAAGGTTTAATCCTTTTACAAAAACATTTAAATATCAATCAAACATCTGCAATTAAACCATTTGATATTTATAAAGAATTAGATTTAGGCGAAGGAGGTTATGCCATTGCACCCTCTTCACAAGCAAAAGAAGGAGTAAAAGCAGCTTTACAAAGGAAATTACAAAGATGATTTTAGTGGATACTGGACCTTTAGTGGCACTTTTTGATCCAAAAGACAATCAGCATCAGCACTGTAAAACTTTATTACAAACGTTTAATGAACCGCTTATAAGTACAACACCAGTTTTGACCGAGGCATTTCATTTATTGACACCTAACAGTAAAGGTGCAGATGCCTTAAGAAATTTTATAGCAAAAGGTGGTTTAAACTTATGGTTTTTGAATAAAGAAACGATGCAAACGGCTTTACAATTGATGGAAATATATCATGATCGTCCGATGGATTTAGCAGATGCTTCTTTGGTTACTGCCGCCCAAACACTAAAAATATCACGGATATTCACAATTGATCGCAATGACTTTACAATTTATCGTATCCGCATTGGTTATCAGTATAAGTATTTTGAAGTTATTAGTTAAAAACAACTACAGGGATTGCATGTAAGCAAGGATAAAAATCCCTGTTTATATGCAAATCAATGTAGTTTTTTGGGTATTATGATATGATAAACTACATCATTAAAAAATTATAATTTTAAGTAATGCAAAAGGTGGATTGCTGATGGAATTCGAGTGGGATAAAAACAAAGCTTGACACCAAAATAGATGACGAACTCCGATAAGAATATGATTTAAAGAGCTTGCGAGTCAGGAAAGTTGGCCCTGAAAGGAAAAGTTTCGGTGGTTCAACTGTGCAGTTAGAACCTGATGTAGCAGCAGTATTTCCAAACTCTGAATCAGTACTTAATTGTCGTTTTTTGGAGTTCAAAGCGCAGCTTTGCTTTGGACTCAAAATTATTAAAAACATCAGGATAATATCATGCTAAAACACAAAATATACTATCTTACGCACTAAATAGACGAGTTGAAATTAGGATAAGATAATGAAAAAATACCTACTAATAACACTAGTATTAATACTACTTCAAGCCTGTGTAAATGAAACACTTTCATCAAGACGAGGCATCTATGTTACAAAAAGCAATCAACACGCCCTAGTAATAGGAATAGATAAATACCAACATTTCACAAATTTAAACGGTGCAGTTAATGACGCTAACTTATTAGCGCAAACTCTACGTAATAAAAATATTAACTTACCAAATAACCGAGTTCTATTAAATGAACAAGCCACTCGTAAAACATTTATGAAAGCGTGGAAAGACATGTTACAAGCGGCGAATCCTGGATAATAAATTACCTAAAAATCTAACTGTAATAACAGCGGTACAGCATGATGGTTTAGAAGTAGAAGAAGTATATATAAATAATCAAGCGCATGGAGCATTAAGCTGGGCATTTGCACAAGCCTTAAAAAGCAATAAAGACTCATTAACTCGTAAACAACTCAATGATTTTTTATTAGAAACAGTGCGCGAGAAAACGGATAATCAGCAATTTCCCAAACTAAAACCAGAAACAGAAGAAGACACAATAGTAATAAATCTAAACAACTCAAATCCAGCACCAAGCAACAAAGTAACAATAAACCTAAAAGAACAAAGAACAATCCACAAACAAGGAGACTTACTACACTTTACAATAGACTCAACAAGCAAACTAACAGACTTAACAGTTTATATAAAAACCAACAATAAAAACATCAACCTAGTATATCCAACCCCACAACATCACAACAAACTAAAAACACTACCCTACTACCTAACAATAGAAATATTGCCACCATATGGAACAGACACATTAGTAGCCATCCTATGCCCAGAAACCCCAACAGAACTACACAAACAACTACAACAATCCATACCCCCAACAGCAGAACAGACAAACAATTGCCAAGTTGGGGAATATAGCTTTGTTAGTAGTTATTGAGAACTATTCTTTGTACTTAACAATAAGGGTGTGTGTTATAATAAATTAATATATAGATAAACATAGGAGCAAGATATGCTTGAAACTAATCATAATAAAGTAACAGACAGAGTAATGCTTTATCAAGCAATTCAAACTTTACCAAATAAATTTTTGCCTGAATTAGCAGAATTCATTGTTTTTTTACAGATGAAATCACAAGAAAAAATCAATATAAAAACAATACTATCAAACAATATTGAAACTAACAATTTAGAACAAGCAGCACAAAGCTTATATAAAGATTATACAGAAAACAAAGAATTAACCGAATTTCTAAATTTAGATGGAGAAGACTTCTATGTATAGAAGCGAAATATGGTTAATTAATCTTGATCCTACAATTGGATCAGAAATAAAAAAAATTCGTCCAGCGGTAATTGTTAGTGAAGATAGTATTGGCATCCTTCCATTACGGGTTGTTGTACCAATTACTAATTGGCAAGAACGTTATGTAATAGCATCATGGATGATAAAAATTGAATCTTCAACACAAAATGGTTTACAAAAACAATCATGTGCTGATACTTTTCAAGTACGTTCTGTTGCTCAACAAAGGTTTATAAGAAAATTAGGAGAATTATCAGAGATTGAAATGAAACCTATTATAAAAGGCTTAGCTACAGTACTAGTAATTAAATGAAAATAATTATAGGACTACTGGTTCCGGCTGGTAAGGATTTAACAATTTTATATTTAAGCCTTTTACCCTTTAAAATTTTTACTATTTTCACTTTAAAAAGGGAGATGCAAGGTAGATGATTTTGGGGTTAAAAGCGCAGCTTTGTTAGTAGTTATTATTTAAAGTAAAAATAACATCCATTAATTGCCCCGCAATATCTAAGTCATATAATTTATCTAATTCACGAATACAAGTTGGGCTAGTGACGTTAATTTCAGTTAAATAATCACCTATTACATCTATACCTACAAATATTAAGCCTTTTTCACGTAATTTTGGTCCAACTTGACGACAAATCCATTTATCACGCTCAGTTAAAGTAACACCTTTGGCTTTGCCACCAGCGGCTAAATTACCTCTAAGTTCTCCATCTGCTGGAATTCGCGCTAAAGCATAGGGTACAGCTTCACCATTTATTAATAATATCCGCTTATCACCTTGTGATATTTCAGGGATAAAATCTTGTGCCATTACAAAGCATTGTTCATCCTGAGTCATAGTTTCAAAAATTACCGAGGCATTTATATCTTTGTTAGAGACTCGGAAAATTGATTTGCCGCCCATACCATCTAAAGGTTTAAGAATAATTTCTTGGTGTTGTTTTAAAAATTCTCGTAATTGTGATATAGAACGTGTTACTAAGTTAGGAGCGCAACATTGTGGAAACCAAGCAGTATATAATTTTTCGTTAGCATCACGCAGACTTTGAGGTTTATTAACAATTAAAGTACCTTTGGCTTCTGCTTGTTCTAATACGTATGTGGCAATTATGTATTCAATATCAAAAGGAGGGTCTTTGCGCATTAAGATAACAGATAAATTATCTAAAGCTGCCACTTGTGGTGGTGCTAAGCTGAACCAATTATCAGCCTCATCACGTACTTGTAATGGGCGCATAGTGGCATAAGCTTCTCCATTTTTTAAGAATAAATCATTAATTTCCATATACCATAAATGCCAGCCGCGTGCTTGTGCTGCTAATAACATTGCAAAACTGCTATCTTTCCTTATATTTATTTTTTCGATGGAATCCATCACAATACCAATATTAATAGTCATAATTGTAACTTATAGTTATAGAAGGGTAATTTATGGGCAAAGGATTACGAACATCCCTTATAGGAATGGGTTTATTTTTTATATGTTTGGGGATTTTTTTGAATTTCCAATTATATACCAGTTTAGCTGGTAATGGTGCTTTATATCAATATAGTTATGGAATTATTGGTATAGGCTTAGATGTATCAAAGATAATTTGTTTAATTTTAGGGGCTTACTTAATAAAACAAGGTGATAGTACTTTTATTATAGCAGGATTTGTCTCATTAGCATTTTATATAATATTATCTCTCATAAGCTGGGCAGCAGGATGGGGTTTTACACTGATTGTGACTCAAAACTATGAAACTAAAGCATTTCAACAAAATTCACAAATTCGTGCATTAGCAGCTGGTGTTGATGATGCTAATAATGAAGTCAAGCGTTTATCTCAACATGCTGATGAAAGTGTTGTACATCAAGCCCAATCTAAAATTGATGCAATTGAATTAGAAGTGAATATGTTATGGGATACAGTGGCAGTGAATAGCATAGGGCAACGTACAGGTAAGACTGTGCGTTCACAGCTAGGTGGAAGATGCCCCGGTGAAACATGGTATCATAAGAAATATTGCTCTGAAATATTAGCGGCTAAAGCTAGGATTAAACCTTATCAACAGATCATAGATAATCATGCTGCTTACCTATCAGCAGTTAAACATAAGAATAATATGGTACAAGGATTAGGTAATCCTGAGTTTGGAGGTATAAATCCTAATTCATATATGCATCCATTATTTATTGGAATGGGAACTCTACTAAATACATCAGCACCGATTGTTAAATATCGTTTATTATTACTGACTTCAGCAATGATTGAATTATTAGGTGGTTTGTTTTTTGTTATAGGATTGATTTTAGAAGGTAAACAAAGTTATTCTATAGAAGAAATGGTAGCTATAGAACAACAAAAAAATAAATTATTAGCTGATTTAGGTGTAAATGTGATTGATTTAGGTAAAAAGGAATATACCAAAAAACTCGAATAAAAAGTTGTCAGGTTTTTAAAACCTGACAGCTTTGATTCTTATTTTGCAGTAGCAAAATAATCACGAGTTAGTTTAAAAATTACAGGGCTGAGTAGCAGTAATGCAATTAAATTAGGAATTGCCATTAAAGCATTCAGCGTATCTGCAACTAACCAGATAAATTCTAATTGACCAACTGCGCCAATTGGTATCACTATGATCCATAATATTCTAAAAACTTTTATAGATTCAAATCCAAATAAGTATTGAACGCATTTTTCACCATAAAAACTCCAACCTAATAAGGTTGTAAAGGCAAATACGGTTAAACCAAATGTTACAATATAGCCTCCAAAATTAGGCAAGGCATGTTCAAACGCAGCGGCAGATAAGGATGCACCAGTAATACCAGTAGTCCAAACACCTGAAATAATAATCACTAAACCAGTAACAGTACATACTATAAGGGTATCAATGAATGTTTCTAACATTGCAATAACACCTTGTTGTACTGGGCTATTAGTTGCGGCTGCTGCTTGAGCAATTGGTGCGCTACCTAAACCTGCTTCATTAGAAAATATACCACGTGCGACACCGAAACGAATCGCAGCCCAAACAGTTGCTCCAACAAATCCGCCAGTAGCGGCTACTGGTGTAAAAGCACTAGTAATAATTAAGTTTAAAGCGGCAGGAATTTCTGCTGAATGGATGAATAAAATGATTAAACTACCGCCTACATAAGCAATAGCCATAAATGGTACCAATTTACCTGCTATGTCTGCAATTCTACGAATCCCACCTATTAATACCGCTCCTACTAATACTGCCAATGTTACACCAGTTAGCCAGTGAGGAATATTAAATGAAGAATGTAAGACATCGGCAACTGAATTAGATTGTACTGTGTTACCAATACCAAAACCTGCGATCATACCAAAAATGGCAAATGTGGTACCCAACCAAGCCCAATGACTCTTTAAGCCATTCTTAATATAATACATTGGACCACCAATATGATTACCAGCTTTATCAGTTTCGCGATAATGTACAGCACATACAGCTTCACCATATTTAGTTGCCATGCCTAAGAAAGCGGTAAACCACATCCAAAATAAGGCTCCCGGTCCACCTAGAAAAATTGCTGTCGCTACACCGGCAATATTACCTGTACCAATAGTTGCGGCTAATGAAGTCATTAAGGCATTAAATGGACTAATATCACCTTTACCAGTATGCTTACGACCACGCCATAGCATTACAAAACCATAAATCAATTTACGAAATGGTATTAATCGTAAACCAAACATTAAATAAATACCGGTACCTAAGATAAGTACCAGCATTGGAGTACCCCAAACAATACCGTTGAGTGCTGCAATATATTCGCTTAAAAATTCCATAAATAATTATTTCTTTTTTTTATGAGGTAATAATACTAATTGTGTATTGGAGACTGAATCATGCCAAGTCAAAATAAATCCAATTACTGTAAACCATGAGATAATTGCCATGAAGAAGCGTATAGTCACTTGTTGCCAAGTCACTGCATCTTCAGTAGTTGATTGTAACTTAATTCGCCAAGATTTCATACCTATAGTTTGTCCCCCGCGTTTCCAAGAGATTGCAAAATAAAGAAAACATACTAAAAATAAATATAATTGATATAAAATGCTGACTTTACCATTGGTAAGTGGTTGCACTAAACCAGCGGCAAAAAATAGTATTGAAAATAATAATAAAGTATCATAAAATATTGCAACCAAACGCCGTAACAAGCTAATTTTAGGAAAATTTTCTACTAACATAATTAAAAAATGATATATTTATCTAATGACGATACTGTCATTGAAAAAGCCAAACCAAAACTTAAACGACCAAAATTATATAAAGTCGTGTTATTAAATGATGACTATACACCAATGGAATTTGTTGTTCATATATTAACAGTGTTTTTTAATATGAATGAAGACAAAGCTACTAATGTCATGTTACAAATACATCATGATGGCAAGGGTATTTGTGGTACTTATAGTCGTGATATTGCTGAAACTAAAGTTGTTCAAATAAATAATTATGCTCGTGAAAATGAGCATCCTCTGATGTCTGTAATGGAAGAGCTTTAAATATGTTAAATAAAGAACTGGAACAAAATTTAAACAGTGTCTATAACATAGCGCGTCAACAACGACATGAATTGATGACGGTTGAACATTTATTATTATCTTTATTAGAAAATAGTTCGGCTGTTGAAATTTTACGTGCGTGTGGCGGGGAGATGAATTTACTTAAAAATGATTTATCTCAATTTTTAGAACAAATGATTCCAAAACTGCCTATAGGGGCACAAGATGAGATACAAACTACATTAGGTTTTCAACGAGTCATGCAAAGGGCTCTTTTTAATATACAATCTGCTGGTAAAACAGAAGTTACTGGTGCCACTGTATTAGTAGCAATATTTGCAGAACGTGAATCTGAAGCGGTATATTTTCTGAATAAACAAGATATTACTCGTTTGGATGTTGTTAGTTTTATATCTCATGGTAGTTCAAATTTCAATGAGAATGAAGACAGAGTTTTTGAAGAAGAAGATGAGGATGTTCAAGAAAGTTCCAAACAAAAGCCTTTAGATGCTTATACAGTGAATCTCAATGAACAGGCTAAAGCTGGAAAGATTGATCCATTAATTGGGCGAGATAAAGAAATTGAACGCACTCTACAAATTTTATGTCGTCGGCGTAAAAATAATCCTTTATTTGTTGGTGAAGCAGGTGTAGGTAAAACGGCGGTTGCTGAGGGTTTGGCAAAATTAATTGTTGATGAGCAAGTTCCTAGTATTTTAGCTGATCATATAATTTATTCTTTAGATGTAGGTGCTTTATTAGCTGGTACTAAATATCGTGGTGATTTTGAAAAGCGTTTAAAGGGTGTTTTGTCTCAATTAAAGGAACAAGAAGGTGCGGTTTTATTTATTGATGAAATTCATACTATAATTGGAGCTGGTTCAGCGTCTGGTAGTGCGGTAGATGCTTCAAATTTAATCAAACCGGGTTTGGCTTCTGGTGAATTGAAGTGTATAGGATCAACTACTTATCAAGAATTTAGGGGTATTTTTGAAAAAGATCGGGCTTTATCACGCCGCTTTCAAAAAATTGATATTAATGAGCCTTCAGTTAATGAAACGATAGAAATTTTAAAGGGCTTAAAATCACGTTATGAAAAGCACCATCATATCAAATATTCCTCAAGTTCCTTATCTGCTGCCGCTGAGTTATCTGCACGATATATAAATGATAAACATTTACCTGATAAGGCGATTGATGTAATTGATGAAGCTGGAGCAACTCAACGTTTAAAGTCAAAACCTAAAAGTGTGATTGGTGTTACTGAAATTGAAGCTCTGATAGCTAAAATTGCTAAAATTCCATCTAAAAATGTATCGTTATCAGATAAAGAAACTCTTAGACATCTGGAACGCGATTTAAAAATGGTGGTGTATGGTCAAGATGATGCAATTAAAAATTTAGCCACTGCGATTAAAATGTCACGTTCAGGCATTGGCAATGAGGATAAGCCAGTGGGTTCATTTTTATTTGCTGGACCTACGGGGGTTGGTAAAACTGAGGTGACACGCCAATTAGCGCGTATGATGGGTATAGAGTTAGTTCGTTTTGATATGTCTGAATATATGGAGCGACATACTGTATCTAGGTTAATTGGTGCGCCTCCGGGTTATGTAGGTTTTGATCAGGGTGGTTTATTGACTGAGGCGATTAATAAAACTCCTCATGCGGTTTTGTTATTAGATGAAATTGAAAAAGCCCATCCTGATGTATTTAATCTATTATTGCAAGTAATGGATCATGGTTCATTAACAGATACCAATGGACGTAAAACGGACTTTCGTCATGTGATTATGATTATGACAACCAATGCTGGGGCAGAACAAGCTAGCCGAGCATCAATAGGATTTAAGTCTCAAGATCATTCAACTGATGCAATGGAAGTAATAAAACGTACATTCTCCCCCGAATTCCGCAACCGTTTAGATACAATTGTACAATTTAAGGCGTTAAATCCAGAAAATATAGCACACGTAGTTGATAAATTCATAATAGAATTAGAAAGCCAATTAGAAGCAAAACAAGTAACGATTGAAATAGACGAAGCAGCGCGACGCTGGTTAGCCAAACGAGGTTATGATCCAAAAATGGGAGCAAGACCAATGGCGCGTATAATCCAAGAACAGATCAAAAAGCCATTAGCCGAAGAGCTATTATTTGGTAAATTGGAAAATGGTGGACATGTGAAAGTGTATGAAACTGATAATAAATTGCATTTTGCTTTTGAAGAAAATGTAAAAGCTGTGCCGTTGTTGGCTAAGAATTAGCAGCTCGGCATCAGGTTTTTAAAACCTGTCAGGTCTATCAGCCAAGGTAATTTTTTTCTGAGCCATATTTGATTTATGTAATATAATTTTTATTTAGTACAACGGATTTACGGAATAAACGGATTTTTATTTTAATTAAATCAAGGAATTAATATTAAACTTTGTAGGGTAGGTTATCACTGACCCTACAGATACAAAAATTTATATATCCTGAATTTTGGGCATTGGTTCAGTCATTGGATTCCATACGAAAAGTCCATTTTCTGAAGCGGCTACATTTAGATCATTATCAGTAGATATGAAAATATCAGTTTCAACTTCAAGAGCACTTGCTAGTTGAAAGGCATCACAACCTTTTATTTTATGATTCAAGCCAATTTCCCCAGAATTATCAATTAAAAAGCTTGTTACTTCTGGAATAAAAAAAGCTTTCCAACGAATTTTAAAATCTGCAACCGCCTTTTCAAATTTTTTTTGACTTAAATGTCTGCCACGCCGTATAGCAGACAATGCAGCCAGAATCTCTGCCTTGGTGACTGCGGATGTTACAAAGATTACAGTTTTTTCTAACTGTGCTACTTCCAATAGAAAATTTCTAATGCTTACTGAGCCGGGTTCTTCAATTAAAGATTTTATCAATGCAGAAGAATCAAAATAGATAATCACTACTTATTCCTCTATTATACGTTTTCTTTGTTCTTGAATTATACTAGAAGCTAGTGGAGCATTTTCTTCTGTTGTAACTGGATCAATATTTTCAAGTAATGTCCTATCTCCAACTTGTACCCATTTTTGAGTTTTTTTATGAGAAGTAAACTGATAGAAATTTTTTACTTGTCTCATCAGATTATCAATCAAATCGTTTTTTATGTCAGGAGAAAGATTAACATTTTTAATGAATTGGAATAGTTTTAACTCATTTTCGTTCAACATCACGGAATATTCTTTCATAAAATTTCCTCAATTATAATAGCAATACTTTAGTAAAAAATACACCAAAAAAATAATATTGTCAAGTCCATTTTAATTGAATTATTGTTTATACCATAAAGATATTTATTCTGTCAATAGTGTTATTTAACTACATATATAGCAGCAGCTTTTTCTTCATGTTGCCAATTGGAAACAGCTACCATCTGGTAATTTATTTTCGCTGCTTCAACTTTTTGTTCAATTTTTTCAGCGATATGATCTTCAATCCAGTCAGAACCACACAGTTGACATACCATTGCTGGTACTTCTCTGATTACCACCACACCAAATTTCAAATCTGCTGTAAAAGTGGTTTTTCCTTGGCTCATTGAACCTTTACACAAAGGACATTGATTACTAATAGGTTTCATTGTAGTCGTCTCGTTTTTAAATCAGTTTCAAAATGATTTAAGTCAGGTTGGTACGCAGTAATTATATAAGTTGCATGATTTGTCTCATTATAAGACAATACTATATGCAATGGTTTTATATCTAATACACCACGTTTTTATATCCATTTCGCGTAGGGTCGGTTATCACTGACCCTACAGATATTATACAATAATGTCACTTTCTGGGATTGGCAATGAGGATAAACCAGTGGGTTCATTTTTATTTGCTGGACCTACGGGGGTTGGTAAAACTGAAGTGACACGCCAATTAGCGCGTATGATGGGTTTACTAACTGAAGCTATTAATAAAACTCCTCATGCCGTTTTGTTATTAGATGAAATTGAAAAAGCCCATCCTGATGTATTTAATCTATTATTGCAAGTAATGGATCATGGTTCATTAACAGATACCAATGGACGTAAAACGGACTTTCGTCATGTGATTATGATTATGACAACCAATGCTGGGGCAGAACAAGCTAGCCGAGCATCAATAGAATTTAAGTGTAATAAAACGTACATTCTCACCAGAATTCCGCAATCGTTTAGATACAATTGTACAATTTAAGGCATTAAATCCAGAAAATATAGCACACGTAGTTGATAAATTCATAATAGAATTAGAGAGCCAATTAGAAGCAAAACAAGTAACGATTGAAATAGACGAAGCAGCGCGACGCTGGTTAGCCAAACGAGGTTATGATCCAAGAACAGATCAAAAAGCCATTAGCCGAAGAGCTATTATTTGGCAAATTGGAAAATGGTGGACATGTGAAAGTGTATGAAACTGATAATAAATTGCATTTTGCTTTTGAAGAAAATGTAAAAGCTGTGCCGTTGTTGGCTAAGAATTAAACATAGCCCTGAAGGGGCGACATAATATAGCCTAGGGCAACGCCCTAGGTGCGGATATTATTTTGATTTAGCCCTGAAGGGGCGTGTTAAAACATAATCTTCATTATTTCGCCCCTTCAGGGCTAAATTAAATAAATCGGAATTTACCTAGGGCGTTGCCCTAGGCTATATTATTTCGCCCCTTCAGGGCTTGTAAATCCATAACATTGATTTTACCTAAAAATACCCCCAAATACCCTAATTTTAAGGCAATTAATGGAAATTTTATGTATAAAAAATTAGGTATTTGTGTATTTTTATTAGGATATTCTACTTCACTTCTCGCTGGTGATGTTCATGAGTTTTCTTTGGAAAATGGTCTTCAGTTAATCGTTAAGCAGGATCATCGCGCACCAGTTGTTGTGAGTCAGGTTTGGTATAAGGTTGGTGCTAGTTATGAGCCTGAAGGTAAAACTGGTATTTCACATATATTAGAGCATATGATGTTTAAGGGTACTAAAAAACATCCGCCCGGTGAATTTTCTCGTATTATGGCTGCTAATGGGGCTAGTGAAAATGCTTTCACTGGTTCTGATTATACCGCTTATTTTCAAACTATAGAAAAAAGTCGTTTGCCACTCAGTTTTGAATTGGAAGCTGATCGAATGCTTAATGTGGTGTTCATTGATGAGGAGTTTCAGAAAGAGCGCAAGGTGGTATTAGAAGAGCGTCGTACTCGTACTGAGGATAAGCCTATTAGTTTAATGTATGAGCATTTTGTGGCAACTGCTTATCAAAATAGCCCTTATCATCATCCTGTAATTGGTTGGATGAGTGATATTAAAAATTACACTGTTGAAGATTTAAAAGTTTGGTATAAGCGTTGGTATGCTCCTAATAATGCTACAGTTGTAGTTGTAGGTGATGTTGATCCTCAAGCAGTCTTTGCCTTGGCTAAGAAGTATTTTGGTCCTCTTAAACCGAGTAAAATTATTCCTCCATATTCACGTCCAGAAGTTAAGCAATTGGGCATGAAGCAAATTATGGTTAAATTACCGGCTAAAATTCCTTATTTAATTCTTGGTTATAAAACTCCAGTGTTAAACACTATCGCGCCTGAAAATCGTTGGGAAGTTTATGCTTTAGATGTTTTAAGTTATATTCTTGATGGTGGTAATAGTTCTCGTTTATCTAAAAATTTAGTGCGTGGGCAACAAATAGCAGCTAGCATTAGCGTTAATTATGATATTTTTGGTCGTTTAACTGAATTATTCACATTCAGCGGCACTCCAACTTCTAAGCATACAATTAGTGATTTACAATCTGCTTTAAATAACCAAATCAAACAGTTAAAAACCACTTTAGTAACAGCAGATGAATTAAAAAGAGTGAAAACTAAAATTCTTTCTTCTAAAATTTATGAATTAGATTCAATATTTTATCAAGGAATGAAAATCGGTTTGTTAGAAACTATAGGTTTAGATTGGCGATTATTTGAGAGTTATTTAGATAATATTACAACGGTGACTGCTGAGCAAGTTCAGACAGTGGCTAAAAAGTATTTAGTTGATCAAAGTTTAACTGTTGGTATTTTAGAACCCAAGGAAAAGAAATGAGATTATTAATTAGTTTATTATTGCTGGTATCTCAAACTGTATTTGCGATTCCTCAAATTCAACATTGGCAAACTAGTAATGGAGCCAATGTATACTTTGTAGCCGCTCCTGATTTACCAATGCTTGATGTTGAAGTGGTATTTGACGCTGGTAGTGCGCGTGATGGTAATAAATCTGGGCTTTCTATGATGACGAATGGTTTATTAAAAGAAGGTGCGGCTAATCTATCAGCAGATCAATTAGCAGAAAAATTAGATGATGTAGGTGCGAAAATTAGTGCATCTGTTGGCAATGATATGGCTAGTGTTAAGTTACGTAGCTTAACTCAGCCCAGCTTATTGGAACCAGCTTTAGATTTGTTTGAGTTAGTTTTAACTGAGCCAAGTTTTGATGCAAATTCATTTGAGCGTCTGCGTCAACAATCTATAATTAGTTTGAAATATCAACAACAATCACCTAGCTCAATTGTAAAAAGGGCATTTTATGGTGCTGTATTTGACAATCATCCATATGCGCAGTTATCCAATGGAACTATTAAAACTATCAATGCTTTAAAATTAAGTGATTTAAAGCAATTTTATAAACGCTACTATTTGGCAAATAATGCAACTATTTCAATAGTAGGAGCTTTGAATAGAAAAGCTGCTGAAAATTTAGCGAATCAAATTGTAAATAAACTACCAAATGGTAATTTACCAGCTCCGTTACCAGAAGTTGCAGCCTTAACTAAAGGTAAAACTATAGAAATTAATCATCCATCAACACAAACTAAGATTTTAATCGGGCAACCGGGTGTTGCACGTGGTGTACATGATTATTTTGCACTTTATGTTGGTAATTATATTTTAGGTGGTAGCGGCTTAGTATCGCATTTAGCAGAAGAAGTACGTGAAAAACGTGGTTTAGCTTATAGTGCTTATAGCTATTTTATCCCACTAAAAGTCGCGGGACCATTTATTGCGGGTGTTGGAACTAGCAATACAACTGTTGATCAAGCTTTAAGTGTGATGAAAAATACCATACGTAAATTCAGAAAAACAGGTCCAACTAAAAAAGAATTAAAAGTAGCGAAACAAGGAATTACAGGAGGATTTCCATTAAAAATTAAGAGTAATAGCGATATTATTGGTTATCTTTCAGTGATTGGTTTCTATAAATTGCCTTTAGATTATTTACATAAGTTTAATCAAAATGTAGATTCTGTGACAGTAGAAATGATAAAAACCGCTTTTCAACAGCGGCTAGATTTAGATAAGATGGTTACTGTTATGGTTGGGAAACGTAGCTAAGTTGAATCAAACCTGACAGGTTTTAAAAACCTGTCAGGTTTAGCTAATTTATACAATACCAAATCACTTTATTAAGTTTCTCAGTATCTGAAAAAAATAAATGAATTTCTTCTTCAAAACCTCCTTCAAATACATTCTGATAAACAAAATAATTATCTACTGATAATAAAGGTTTTAAATGTTGTTTTACTTTATTTAATGATGAACCGATTTTAATATCACCCGGTAATTTATATCGTTTTCCTGTTAAAGTAATATTAATTAATATATCTGAATCTTCTACCACTTCAGAATTTCTAATTATATATGCACTTAAATCAATACCATCAAAAATGATGTGATGTAGTTCATCTGTTTGTGATTTAACATAGGCATTAGTAAATTTTTCCACTCTAATATCTTTAGGATCACCTAAAATTTTAAAAACTGAGTCTAAATTACTTTCGCATTCTACTAATAACTTATTTTTAAAATAAGGGTATATTATACCTTCTTCATTTTCTAATAATGGCATCGAAAAATCTACAATATTTTCTGATGTATCATCTGTGGTTGTTTGATCTTCTTCTGAAGGTTTAGTTGGTGATGATGTGCATGAATTAATAAACATCGTTAGAATAAACAAGAAGGCAAAGTGTTTCATGGCTAATATCCAGTTTGATAAACCTCATTATTATTTAATAATCTGCAAGCAAAACTTGCACATTATTAAAACTTATTAGGTTCTATTGTTTTTTTATCATTGCATAAGCAGAATGATTATGAATAGATTCAAAATTTTCAGATTCAACGACATAAGAAGATATTCGATTTTCACCATTTAATTGGGTGGCAATATCACGTACCATATCCTCTACAAATTTAGGGTGATCATAGGCATATTCTGTGACATACTTCTCATCTGGGCGTTTTAACAAACCATATAATTCACATGATGCTTGTTGTTCAACTACATCAATTATATCTTCTACCCACAAAAAACCATTGGTTTTAGCGGTAATTGTTACATGAGATCGTTGGTTATGGGCACCATAATCAGAAATTTTTTTAGAGCATGGGCATAAACTCATCACAGGTATAACAATTTTCAGCGTAATTGATGGCGAACCATTGCCTATTATATCACCAAGAAAGGTTACATTATAATCTAATAAACTTTTAACACCAGAAACAGGAGCTGATTTTCTGACAAAATAAGGAAAATTCATTTCAATATGCCCAGAGTCTGCTTCTAAACGCTCAATCATTTCTGTAAGCATTTCTTTAAACGATTGCAGGGTAATTTCATGCTCATTTTCATTTAAAATTTCCACAAATCGAGACATATGCGTGCCTTTAAAATTATGTGGTAAATTTACATACATATTGAAATTGGCGATGGTATGTTGATCTCCACCAGCGCGTTCTTTAATGCGCACTGGATATTTAATATCTTTAATACCAACTTTATCAATTGCAAGATGGCGCGTATCAGCACTACCTTGAACATCAGGCATTGTTACAGGTTTATTCATGCTATAAATCCTCTTTAAAAATCTCTTTAATTGAACGTATTATTCCTGCTGCATTTAAACCACATTCTGCTAATAAAGCGTCAGATTGCCCATGATCAATAAAGCGATCAGGTAAACCTAAATTTAATACAGGAATTGAATTTGCTTGTGTTTGTAAATATTCATTTACTGCGCTACCAGCACCGCCCATAATTACATTTTCTTCTATAGTTACTAATAGTTGATGTTGTTGTGTCATTAGCATTAGCATTTCAGTATCTAATGGCTTAACAAAACGCATATTAACAACGCTTGTATCCAATATTTCTGCTACTTCTAATGCAGTTTTTAATAATGTACCAAATACTAATAAGGCAATTTTTTGTCCTTTATGACGTAATTCTGCTTTAGCTATTGGTATAGTTGTTAAGGCTTTGTCAACTGGAATACCAATACCATTGCCACGTGGATAACGTACTGCACTTGGTCCATTATATTTCAATCCTGTTGTGAACATTTGCCGACATTCATTTTCATCAGCAGGTACCATCAGCAAGATATTGGGGATGCAACGTAAATAAGAAAGATCAAAAAGACCAGAATGAGTAGGGCCATCAGCACCAACTAAACCCGCACGATCAATGGCAAATAATACTGGTAAATTTTGTATTGCTACATCATGTATTAATTGATCATAAGCGCGTTGTAAAAATGTTGAATAAATTGCAACAACTGGTTTTAAACCCTCGCAAGCTAAACCAGCGGCTAAAGTAATGCTATGTTGTTCGGCAATACCAACATCAAAATATCTATCTGGATAACGTTTTGAAAATTCAACTAAGCCAGAACCCTCACGCATTGCAGGTGTAATACCAACTAAATGCTGTTCTTCAGCAGCCATATCACATAACCAATCACTAAAAATTTGGGTATAACTTGGTGCGCTAGCAGTTTTGGCTGCCATTTTGCCTGTTTTAGGATCAAAGGCAGTTACACCATGATAACTACATGGATTTTCTTCTGCATTTGGATAGCCTTTACCTTTTTTAGTTGCTATATGTAAAAATTGCGGACCTTTTAGGTGTTTGACATTTTTTAAGGTAGTTACTAGGCTTGATAAATTATGTCCATCAATTGGACCAATATAATTAAAACCTAATTCTTCAAATAAAGTGCCGGGTACAACCATGCCTTTGACATGTTCTTCTGTACGTCTGGCAAATTCTTGTACAGTAGGAAGACGTGTAAGTATATGTTTACTGCCTTCACGCATTGAGGTATATAAAGGGCTTGATAATACTTTAGCTAAATAATTTGATAAGCCACCTACATTTTCTGAGATTGACATATCATTATCATTTAATATAACTAATATATTGGCATCTAAATCACCAGCATGGTTTAAAGCCTCAAAAGCCATACCGGCTGTTAAAGCACCGTCGCCGATTACCGCTACAACTTGATCATTTAAACCTAATTGGCGTTTTGCAATTGCCATCCCTAAGGCGGCACTTATAGATGTGCTTGAATGCCCAACGCCAAAAGCATCATAAATACTTTCACTACGTTTAGGGAATCCAGCAATACCTTTAGCTTGGCGTATGCCAGACATAGCTTCACGTCTGCCGGTTAAAATTTTATGAGGATAACTTTGATGCCCCACATCCCATATTATACGGTCATCAGGAGTATTAAAAACATAATGCAAAGCAATTGTCAATTCTACAACACCTAAATTGGATGCAAAATGTCCGCCAGTACGACTTAAAGTTTCGATTAAAAATTTGCGTAATTCTATAGCTAATTGTAATAATTCCTTTTCTGATAATTCACGTAGTTGAATTGGAGAATCAATTTTTTCTAAAAGAGGATATTGCATTGGGTTTTATAACTCCTTTTTCGGTGACAATGACATCTACTAAATTTGCTGGCGTAACGTCAAATGATGGATTCCATGCCTTTGCACCTTTTAAATTATTTTTTGTCAGAATTTCTTCACTAGGGCGTTGTTCAATAATAATTTGATCACCTGAAGTTAAATTCATATCTATAGTAGATGTAGGTGCTACAACCATGAATTTAATATTATGTTGACGTGCTAAAACAGCTAAACTATAAGTACCAATTTTATTTGCGACATCGCCATTAGCTGTAATACGATCAGCTCCTACAATTATCCAGTCTATTCGTTGTTGTTTCATTAAATTGGCGGCAGCACTGTCAGCTAACAAGGTTACTGGAATATTATCTTGTAATAATTCCCAAGCAGTTAAGCGTGTGCCTTGTAACCAAGGGCGTGTTTCATCAGCATAAACTTGGCTAATTTTGCCGGCTGCATATGCGCTACGAATTACACCTAAAGCGGTGCCATAACCACCAGTTGCTAATGCGCCGGCATTACAATGAGTTAAAACCCTACAATTTTCTGGTAAAACAGCGGCTCCTAAATCACCCATTTGATGATTTGCATCAATATCTTCTTGTTGAATGGCTTGTGCTTCTTCTAGTAAGATTGCTATTGAATTACTGGTGATTTTGGCTTGCATTCGTTGTAATGCCCAAACTAAATTTACGGCAGTAGGGCGTGCTTTAGCCAATGTTTCTATATCACTTTGAATTATTGCTACTGAATTATTAGGGTCATTTTTATAAGCGGCTTTGGCAGCTAAGACAACACCATAAGCGGCAGTTATACCAATTGCCGGTGCGCCACGCACTACCATATCTTTAATTGCTTGCGCTACTTGGGTAGCAGTTTTTAAAACCATAATCTGGTGTTTATTTGGTAATAGACGCTGATCTAATAAATGTAATTGATCTAATTCCCAATAAACTGCGCGTAATTTATCATTCATATCATTAATATAATTGTGTGAAATTTTTACCTAAACCAAAATATTATAATATGACATGAATATGACAGTATAATATATATTAAAATATATATATATTATATTAAAATCAATGATATATATATATTTTATATTGTTATTAGCAATACAAATTCAGAAGAAAAATATTGACTAAGAAATTTGGTCGTTTTAAGATTTATCATTATTACAAATTCAAGTAACAACTAAAAGGTTAATAAGATGAAGAAAATGGTCATAGCCGCTGCATTTGGTAGCGCAATCTGTACAATACCTGCCCTAGCGTTCGATGGAACCATTTATGGTAATTTTCGTGGTTCATTAAATATGGGTGATTTCGGTAATGATGGTAGTGCTGAATTTGTCAACAATGCTTCACGTGTAGGTATTAAAGGAGCGAGTCAGAAGAGTGAAAGTGGATTACAAGGTATTTACCATTTACAAATGGGCGCAAACAATGATGGTGATGGTTCAGCATTAACTAGTCGTTTCTACTTTGCTGGTTTGAAAGGTAGTTTTGGTAAAGCAATATACGGTCGTTTATCTACACCATATAAAATGGCTGGTCTTAAACAAGATCCGTTTTATGATACAAGTGCTGGACCATATAATGGTGGTTCTAACTACGGTTATTCTAGCTTAAACAACGGATTTACAAATAACTCTCTCGCCTATTATTCACCTAAATTTGCTGGTGGTTTAACATTTAATGCCACTGCCAGTATTGATGATACTGCTGAAGATGATCACGATTTTGGTATTGGCGCAGAATACACTACAAAAATGTTCAAAGTTGGTGCATCTCACTTACAACTTGATGATACTCGTGTTATTGCTGCTGCTTATGGTGCTGAAAACGCAACACGTATTTACGGTTCAGTATTTCTTGATCAAATAACTGTTAGTGCATCTTATGAATTAGTTGATTTTGCTGCTAATAGTGATAGTACATCATTTTACCATGTTAATGGATCATACCAATTAAACCCTCAAACCAAATTAGCAGCTTCTTATGGTAAAGTTTCAGAAGGTATATCAAGCAAAGCTTGGAACGCCACTGGTGATGGTTTTACTCTAGGTGGTTTCTATGATGTGTTACCAGCAACAACTTTGACTGTAATATATACTGCTGTAGATTATGATGATGCAGCAGTTACAGATCGTGATGGTTTAGTATTCGGTGTTATTCAAAAATTCTAAGTTAAAATCCCCTCAAAGGGGATTTGTTGATTAAATCATTTTTCCATAAGTCTCTTCATCTTCTCCTCCAAACACTTCAAATAATCTTTTAATAAAAGGCACTAATTCTGAGTTCATTATTATGAAATCAGCATCAAATTGTTGCGCCTTGGTTTCGGCATTATTGTCATCCAGTTGAGTTTGAATTAAGTCTGAAAATTGTAAGCGTCTAATTACTAGTTCGTCATCTAGTATTAAATTAAAACGTTGGTTCCATTCTAAGGCTAGGCGTGTTACTAATTTTCCAGCGGCTAAATGTCCTTGCATTTCTTCGGCGAATAAGTCTTGACGCTTACAATTTACTACTGCTCCTTCTTCTGAAAGATCGGTTAATACACAAGAATCTGCTAATTCAAAATCTGCTGGGCATTGATTTTCTTTTAATAACCATTGCGTCATAGTTTGCGCTGGATTGCTTTGCATTTTTGGAGACACTACTGGCAAACTACCTAGCGTTTGACGTAAAAAACTGGTAAATTCTTCAGCGCGTTTACGACTTGAAGTGTCAATTATTAGCCAAGCATTATCTATATCAATATAGGCAAATTGATAGTTTGAACGTGAAAAAGCGCGTGGTATTAAGTCTAATAACACTTGTTCACGAATATCAGTTTTTTCGGCTTTACGCACTTTTCGCATTTGCTGGTTTTCAATTTCTTCAACTTTATCGTTGACAAAATCGCGAATTACTGACGCTGGTAATATCTTTTCTTCTTTACGTGCAGTCAACATAATACAGTTGTTTGCAATATGTATTAAAGATTGACTATCATTACCTAATGGTGGAACCCAGCCAATACTTTCCATTTCCATGCTGCCGGTTGGATGAAAAGTTGCTTCAGTTAATTTTGCCTCTAATTCTTCTGCTGATAAAGTAAAAGGTTTTAAAAAACGAAAGATATGTATATTTTTGAACCACATTTAAGACATTATCCTTGTAATATATGAATGATTATAGAACGTTGATCTATATCATGACGATGTTCCCATAGAAATATTCCTTGCCAAGTGCCAAGTGCTAATTTGCCATTAACTATAGGAATACTCAGGTTTACTGCGGTTAAGGCGGTTTTTAGATGAGCTGGCATATCATCTAAACCTTCAAGTCTATGCGTATATAACTCATCACCTTCTGGCACTAGACGATTTAACCAATTCTGTAAATCAGTTTGTACTGATGGATCAGCATTTTCTTGAATTAGTAAACTGGCTGAAGTGTGTTTTAAAAACAGTGTACACAACCCTTCGCTAATATTAGCCTGATTAACCACATTGGTAACTTTTGGAGTTATTTCAAATAATTTTTGATGAGCTGTAGTTAGTTTTATTGTTTGAATCATAGGTTCTCTAATTGTTCCCAACGTTTATAACAGTGCTGCAATTCTGATTCTATCTCTTTTAGACGCGCTAAGGTTTTATTTTGTGTTGATTGATCAGCTTGATAAAATTCTGGATCGCTAGTTTGTTGTTGTAATTCAGTCTGTTCGGTTTCTAATCCTTCTATTTGTGCTGGTAATTTGGATAGCTCGTGTTGTTGGTTATAATTTAATTTCTGTGTCTTGTTTTTGGTTTTTTTTGTCGTTTTTTTATTAACTTTTTTCTCTGGTGATTTTTTAGGTATGTCTTTATAACCACCAACGTATTCATTAATTGTCGCGTTACCTTCAAATACGATGCTAGAAGTGACAACATTATCTAAAAAGCGTCTATCATGGCTTACTAGTAGCAAAGTGCCGGGGTAGTTTAGTAATAATTCTTCTAGTAATTCTAATGATTCTACGTCTAAATCATTTGTTGGTTCATCTAATACTAGTACATTGGCGGATTTGGTAAATAAACGGGCTAATAATAGGCGATTACGTTCTCCACCTGAAAGCGATTTTACTGGTGAGCGTGCGCGTGCTGGAGCAAATAAAAAATCACTCAAATAAGACATGATATGTTTTTTTTGATCATTAATCGTAATAAAATCTTGCCCTTGAGCTACTGAATCTACTACGGTTTCTTCAAGATTTAGTTGATCACGCAATTGGTCAAAATAGGCAATACTTAGTTTGGTGCCATGTTTTAGCTTGCCGCTATCTGGTGCAAGTTGATCTAGTAAGATTTTTAATAGGGTGGTTTTACCTACGCCATTACCACCAATTAAGCCTATTTTATCTCCTCGCATAATTACTGTAGAAAAGTCTTTTATTAATGGAGTATCTTGATAAGACTTATTGATATTTTCTGCTTCAATAACAATACGCCCTGATGATTCTCCAGTCTCAACTTTTAATTTGACTTTACCTACTTGTTCACGACGTTGACTACGTTCTTCACGTAATTTTTCTAATGATCTAACTCGCCCTTCATTACGAGTGCGACGCGCTTTTATGCCTTGACGAATCCATATTTCTTCTTGGGCTAATTTTTTGTCAAATTTTGCCGCTTGAATTGCTTCAGCGGCTAAATTTGCCTGTTTTTGACGCAGATAAGTTGCATAATCACCGGGATAACTAGTTAATTGCCCTCTATCTAATTCAATAATGCGAGTCGCAAGACGCTGCATAAATTCTCTATCATGGCTGATAAATAATAATCCACCATTAAATTCTAGTAGAACTTGTTCTAGCCATGCGATTGCTTCAATATCTAAATGGTTTGTTGGTTCATCTAGTAATAATAAATCTGGCTCAGTTACTAAAGCTTGTGCTAAAGCAACACGCCGTTGCCATCCACCAGATAAGTTAGAAATTTTTTGATCGGCGGGTAATTGTAAGCGCGATAATATGGTTTCGACTCGTTGCTCGAAACTCCAACCATCTTCAGCTTCTAGCCGCTGTTGTACAACTTCTAATTTTTTTAAAAAACTATCATCAGTGGCAATAGCTTGTACGATTTCATGATATTCATTAACTAATTCTCCAATTTTACCTAAGCCTTGAGCGACGGCATGAAAAATAGTATCATCAGGATTAAATTCTGGATTTTGATTTAATAAAGCGACTCGACAAGCAGTTTGATATTCAATTTTACCTTTGTCAGGATGTAAATTTTTATTTATTAATTTTAGTAAGGTAGATTTGCCTTCACCATTACGCCCAATTAAACAAACACGTTCAGCTTTTTCTATACGCAAATTTACATTATCTAATAGCGCAACATGCCCAAAGGCGATAGATACATTATCTATATTAATTAATGACATTTTCAATTAAAGTTTTATAATATTATGTCAAGTATATCAATTACTCTAATTCAATTCTATGAAAAACACTTTAAAAATTGAAAATTTACAATGTATCCGCGATGATAGAATTTTATTTGAAAACTTAAATTTCACTCTATCAAATGGACAATTATTACAAATTGAGGGCAATAATGGTTGTGGTAAAACCAGCTTATTGCGTATTTTATGTGGGATAAGTTTATCCGAAGAAGGTTTAGTATTTTGGAATAATGAAAATATTGAAGAAATTAAATCAACTTACTACACTAATTTAATTTATATTGGGCATCACAATGGTGTAAAAAGAGAATTAACACCTTTAGAAAATTTAGCAATCGCACGCGCTTTAGCTAGCAATCCAAGTTCTATAGAATTAGAAGAGGCGTTGGATAAAGTAGGTTTATATGGATTTGAAGATGTTGCTACAGGTACATTATCAGCCGGGCAACAGCGTCGTGTTGCCTTAGCTCGTTTATTCATCAACAAAGCACCACTGTGGATACTTGATGAACCCTTCACTGCGCTTGATAAAACGGCAGTGGCAGATTTAGAAAAATTATTAGATGATCATGCCAAACAGGGTGGTATGGCAATTTTAACTTCACATCATCATATTAAGTGTGAATATCTGAATTCTCTTCATTTGAGCTAATTGCAATTCCACGATTCGTTGGGCTTACTCCGCTACACTCCGTGACTGCCTATCCTTTCGTCAGCCCAACCGACAAATTTATATGTAAATTATTGTAATTGCGATAAACAGGCTAGTACATTATAATTATAAATTCCAAATTAAAGGAGCTTAATTTATGAAAATATTTAGTCTTTTTTTAACGTTGTTACTTGTAAGTTGTAATAATTCCACTGTTAATACAATGTCATCTTATAAGGGTGTTGATGTAGTTAGTATTAGTGATACTAATGGTGCTAAAGCTTTATCTTATAGTGTTAGTTATGCTTTGGATGAAAATAATCGTTTATTATTTTTCTATTCTGGGCATGGGTATAGTCGTTTGAATGGTAGTAAGGGTTATATTGTTCCTGTTGATGCGCCTAATCCTAATTTTGATGATAAAGGCTTTGTAAGAAAAGCTATTGCTATGAATAAAATCGTTGCTTGGGCGGAGGATATTGAGTCTAAACATGCTTTGTTTTTGTTTGATAGTTGTTTTTCAGGCACTGTGTAAGGGTGATCTGTTTAAAGATGGTGCTAAAAATAAAGCAAAAATTTCAGAACAAGTATCTTTACAAAGTTGTTCTAGTCAAGATAAATATTCTAAATTATTGTATAAAATTGCTACACAATTAGGACGTTCTTGTGAAATTGCAAAATATTTTTTATCTTCAGTTGATAACTTTATTTCTGAATTACAAAATAATTTATCTAAACTGGGTTCCACTCAGACACCAGTTGAAAAAAAATCTAAATTAATAACTACTATTCTGAACTATTTTGAAAATCTTAATGGAATGCAATATGTCATGTAATTGAAAGTTAAGTTTCTTTCAGTTAATCAGCCCAAAACATCGGCGTATAGCTAGAGCCTAACCTGTCACAACACATTCTAATCGGAACAAGGGAAAAACTCGTGTAGTATTGCACCTATCACTAGCAGCAACGGTGGTAGTGAGGCTAGTCTTGTCAGCTAGTAGCGCAGCACGAGGGTAGGAGTTAGTGGGAATTACGAAGTCATAACATGGCTGAAGGAAGTAAGATTAACTAACATCATGCTGGTAGTAAATCTTTTGAAAAACAAAGTGAATAGATACCATAGGTAATAATAGTGAATACTTTCGCAGAACAACATAAGACCGTCTCTCAGATGTATAACGAGATGACTGGCAACACCCTCCCAAATTGGCTTGCCAATGATTGGGACTGGGGTCGTATTGTCTGAAAAAAGGTAGAAAGAACTGTATTCAATTTGCAAAAACGTATTTATAAAGCCACGAAGAAAGGTCAAATCAAGCGAGCAAAGGCCCTTAATAAATTACTGTTACGTAGTAGTAGTAACGTAGTTTTAAAGCTAAGTTGCTTGATAAACAGGGCGGAAAATGTGCGTTTTGCGGTACGTCGTTTAAAAACGGTGACAAACTGGAAAGCCATCACATGGTATTTAAACGTGATGGCGGGAGCGATGAGGGCCACATGGGGGGAACCGGATGAAGTGAAAGTCTCACGTCCGAGTTCTGAAGACGAATTCCCTATGGTAAGCATACGGGAGCTTAGTTTAACACATATCGGTTAAATGAATTTGCTAAACCTTTATAAGTTTTATCCCTTTTAAAAGGGAGATGCAAAGCGATTTTTTGATTGTTAAGATATATTCGTTGTACTCAATATTCTCTGCCTGTTATCTGTTAGTACAAGGAATAGTTATAACAACTAATAGATCGTGGTTAAGTACGCTATTGTGCTTTGGGAAAAGTTGCAAATCGTGTGAGAGCCTTGGTATATACCCGTATTAACGGAGGAATTAGATAAATTTATAAAGCCAAAACTTAATCCTGAAATGATAGATGAAGAAAACCCAGAATGGACAGATGAGATGTTTGCTCAAGCTGATCCTGAATTAGTTGAAATGTCAAAGTCTCTGTGTAGCGAAGCTATGTAGCTTCGCATCAATTATAATTGGTATTATTAAACATTGTAGGGTCGGTGATAACCGACCATTTAATTTATAGTTTGCGATTATCTATCAAAATATTATAGGTACAATAACTCTAAATTCTTCACCTAATTCTTTAAATATAACTTCTTTGCCTAATTTTTTGATTTCATAATAAACCATAGGTAAACCTCTACCTAAACGTTCCACATAACCTAGATTATCCATAAATTTAAGCAAAATTGGATTGTTGGAATAAGAAACACCTACTTTTAATTTTTCAATAGTTACAGTATTTGCTAATCTCCCCGGGCTTATAAACTCAATACGATCACCAAACATTAAAATTCGTATTTTTGATCCGACAATCGCATAATTTCTATGTACACAAGCATTAACTATTAATTCTCGAAAAACTTTCATAGGAGGATAAACACGTAAGTTTTCACGTTTTCCACCTTTAATATCCGAGGGAACTGGTAAACTACTTTTAATAATAGCTAAAGTACGATCAACGATAAATGGCAAAGGTCCAGTAACATTTTGTTTATCAATTAATTCACTCTGAATTTCATTGCCAGCAAAACTCGCAAAACTAATACCAGATTGTGGTAAATAGCGTTCAGGATTAATTCCAAACATTAATAAACCACCAACGGTAGCTTGCCCTTCTTCAGTAAGAAGATCAGTATTAATAAGTAAACGTTGTTTATCTATCTCAGACTGTTTAGAAAAATGTATATGATATTCACTAAAATAACGATCAAGTTCGGTAAAATTCAAATCACTAATATCAGTTTTTTCAACTACATTACCATCATAATGAAATATACCAGAAGCTTGAAATAAACGCATTAATTCAGATTGTGAAGCAATTCTATTGGTTGAACCAACACGAATATAGTATTTTCCGGCAGCTTGATAAGGTTTATCCTTACCCTTTGGTATTGTAATGATTCCAAGCGTCTTATCTTCAAAGGTGTATAGTTCAAATTCTGGCTCCAATGCTGGAATAATACTATCTCTAGCAATATTCATAATTCTTTCTTCTAAGTGAGAATCACTGGGAATACCACTTATAATACCACTATCTGTAACACCTAAAATAATCACACCACCTTGACTATTAGCAAAGGCAAGCATTTCTTTAGCTAAAGATTCGTTTTTAACACCATATTCTTTAAATTCAACAGAAGAATTTTCTCCTTGTTGAATAAGATATTGTAATTCAACATGTTCCATTTAAATATCCTTAAGCCAATGTCGCCTTAACTCCCGGCGGCACACCTTTACGGTAAGGATTTAAAGCAAATGCCTCTTTCAAAGATTTGCCCAAATTAGCAAAAATTAATTGCCAAGCATCATTAGCATCAATCAATGTATCTATATGAACTATAATACTACAAGCTAATCCGCCTGATAGCCCATCCAAAAAGTCGTCTAAATCTTCAGAGCGCAATTTACTATATACATTTTGTCCAATTAATAGATTTTTTCTAACGCTATCTTGAGAATCTTTAAATGGTACAAATATCCAGAATTTTCGCCCTTCGACGCTAATACCAGTACGAATTGCTTTAGAATCAAAGCTACTACCAGCACCATTGACTCCCCAATGTTTCATACGTAGAACTAAAATATTCAATAATGCTTTGCCTAATACTAAAGCTGTGTCTTCTAATACTACATGGCTAGAATTAAGTACCGTAGCATTAAATTCTACTTGCATGGTAAATCCAGCTTCTTTAGCTAAGATTTCTAATAAATAATGTAATTCACTAACATCAATATTAGACGCTACATTAAATACAAATTTATTTGCTAATTTTTTAGAAAAGTCTACTGATACGGCTACATGGCTTTCTGCTGTACCTCTAAACACTTTACTATAATATAAGGATTTGTCAAAATCCAAACTTGGAAGATGTTTAGGAGTGAAAATTCTACTTAAACTAATACCAATTGCTCTAAAAACACCTTCCCAAGCATGATGTAAATCTTCGACGCTACAAATTGTGACTTGCATTTTGGCTTGCAAACCTTCAGCTAAACCTTGCATTAATTCTACTAATGGTTTTCCAGTTTCTAACTGTTCACAGCGCGTTGATAAAAACCAGTCTAAATCTAAATTATCAATTGAATTTAATACTAATTCGGGTTCAGCCGCTGTATCTATAGATACTTCCGCGCTGCCATCATCAATCATACCTAATGCCGAGGCTGATGCTTGATGTATTTCAAATTGGCGAATTTTTGTGCCTACAAATTTACCTAATTGCAGCCAATCATTATTATTCCAATTTAAATCAATCTCAACACAAAGCCGCCAAGCAATATGCTCAACCATGTGACTAACAAAATCATTTGGAGTAATAAAATGCTTTTTAGTCACATCTCCAAATTGCATCTCCAAAGACAATTTCTTGAATGTCGAATAAATTTGATCTGTAGATTGATTATTAGCTAAAGCTTGATAATCAGTACCACCAGTGGCGACTGCAATTACATGAAAACCAGCATTAAATCCAGCTTCTGTACCAATAATGGAATCTTCAACTACTACACAGTGCTGGCAGCCTAATTTTTTAGCTGCAAATAAATAAGTATCAGGAGCAGGTTTAGCTTTTAATTGTTCAATATCATTGCCAATCACCAAATCAAAATATTCAAGAATCCCAGCATGTTGCAATATTGTATTTACATCAGCAGTTAAATTATTGGAGACTACTGCCATCTTTAAGGATTTGGATTTAGCATCTTTAAGAATTTCAATAATACCAAGATTAACCTCAAAAACACTTTCACGTCGCGCCTTATCATAAATAGGCAAAATAGTGCCATGTAAATTTAAAGCATCAGCAATATTATATTGCTCAGCCACATGCTGCAAAATCAAATTCCAAAACTCAGGAGGATGATAAGCAAATATAGAACGAATAAACTCATGACTTAATTTGACATGATCACCAAAATATTCAGCCAAAAGCTGATTACAAACAGTTAAATCTAAACCTAAAGAATCTATTAAGACTCCATCCATATCCCAAAGAATGGCTTGGGTGTTTTCGGGTATTAATATACGTTGAGCTATAATGTGCATAAATTATTTTGATCTCTTATTTTCAGCTTCAAAAATCGCTAAACGTTGTGCCAATCTACGTACTTTTCTTTCTAAATCAGATTGATGTATATCAATAGCAATAACTTTGATTAAAATAAACCCCATACCTAAAACAAAAATTAAAGTAGGTGGATAATTTACTCCTAAATGAGTTGCCAACCAATCAATAGTTGTAGGAAATATACCCAACAACATAATTGATAATGCAACAACTAACCACCATGCCGCATGACGAGAATGCAATAAATCACGGCGAATTAACCATAAAATGATACCTGCAATGAAAAAACCTAAAAAGGTAGAAGTGAGTTGATATGACATTATTTAAATAATTTAAAATGAGCTAAACATAAAATACTGGTATATAACATATAACTACTAACTGCCCACCAAGAACTAAAAATACGCGAATGTCCATTAATTCTAGGCGATATAAAAATAGGTGTTTCGACTACACGTAATTTAGCTCTATGTAATAATAATAAGACACCTAAATCTTGATAATCTAACAAACTTGCTGATTTTGAACTTAATAATTCAATCGCCTTATGATTATAAGCGCGTAATCCAGAAGTTAAATCCTCTAAATTCATACCTGACAATTTTCTAAAGAAAGACCATGCTAGATGTCTGGATGGACTTCCACGTTCAACATATGAACCTATAACTACATCAGATTGTTTATCTTCAAGTTTTTCTAATAACTTAGGAATAGAATCAACCTTATGTTGACCATCAGCATCCATAGTAATTGCTATTTTAAATCCATATTGTTCCGCATAACGCAAACCAGTTTGTATCGCACCCCATGCGCCTAATGAAAACGACATAGGCAAGACAATAGCACCAGCATCTAATGCTACTATTGTCGTATCATCACTACTGCCATCATCAATGACAACAACAGTAATGGGAAAAAGCTCTTTAATTTCAGAAACAATTTGACCAATGGTATTGACTTCATTTTTAGCCGGAATCAATACCACCACATCTTTAAGATTTAGCACTTTTACTATAATTAATTTTATCTGGGGCAACTGCACCGCCAGACATAATAAAAGTCATAGCCTCATCCAAACTCCAATTTGTAGAAATGAGTTTATCTAAAGGTATTATTTCTAAATAACCAGAAGTAGGATTTGGCGTAGTAGGAACATAAACAGCGGCTAATTTTTCTCCTGTATCATGATCAGTAAAAACCTGTGTTACCAAACCCACTGTTTTCATTGCTGGAGAAGGAAATTCAATTAACACCACTCGTTGCGCTTCTGTAGGTTTCTGCTGTAATGTTACAACAAGCTTCTTTATTGAACCATAAATTACTTTGACAACCGGTAGTTTATTAATTAAATAATCAAATGCTTCGATTATACGTTTACCAATCACAAAAGTTGCTATTAAACCAAGCAGATATAAAACAACTAAAGTAAATAATACCCCGATGATAGATAAAAACCAAGGATTAGTAATCCAATCAGCAAGAGAAGGAAAAATATCAGCCAATATCTTAATAGCTGGTGTACCAATTTGAGACAATAAATTAAATAGAAATTGAAAAATTACCCAAGTAACTAAAATTGGTATAACTGTAAAAACACCCGTTATCATATAACGAGAGATAGAATATTTATTAGATTCCATAAAATTAACTCAATTTTTTCTTCAACAATTCATTAAGCTGCGCTGGATTGGCTTTACCCTTAGAAATCTTCATCACTTGCCCGACAAAAAAGCCAAATAATTTTTCCTTACCAGCACGATATTGTTCTAACTGTTTAGGATTATTAGCAATTACTTCATCAATCAATTTCTCAATTGCGCCACTATCAGTAACTTGCTTTAAACCTTTTTGTTCAATAATCTTATCAGCGTCACCTTCACCAGCCCACATTGCCTCAAAAACAGTTTTAGCAATTTTGCCTGAAATGGTGTTATCACTAATTCGACGCAACATACCAGCAAGTTGTGGTGCAGTAACTTTAGATTCAGTAATGTCTAAATTTTCTTTATTCAATAAAGCCGATAAATCACCCATTACCCAATTAACACATAATTTAGCATCACTTGCAGATAACTTAACAGTCTGTTCAAAAAATTCAGCTAATTCACGACTACTAGTTAATACAGCGGCATCATACAAAGATAAAGCATATGCTTGCATAAAGCGTTGTTTTTTCTCATCAGGCAATTCTGGTAATTTAGCTTTAACTTGTTCTAAAAATTCAGGCTCAATGACTAGCGGCAACAAATCAGGATCGGGAAAATAACGATAATCATTAGCCTCTTCCTTAGAACGCATGGAACGAGTCTCATTTTTATCAGCATCATATAAACGAGTTTCTTGTACCACCTTACCGCCGCTTTCTAAAATATCAATTTGTCGCTCAACTTCAATATTAATAGCGCGTTCAACAAAGCGAAACGAATTCAAATTCTTCAATTCAGCACGAGTACCTAATTCCTCTTGCCCTACAGGGCGTACAGAAACATTAGCATCACAACGAAACGAACCTTCTTGCATATTGCCATCACAAATATCTAAATAACGTACTAAAGAATGTATCTTCTTCATATAAGCAACAGCTTCTTTAGACGAACGCATATCTGGCTCAGACACAATTTCCAACAATGGTGTACCAGCTCTATTTAAATCAATACCAGTTGAACCCTGAAAATCTTCATGTAAAGATTTACCGGCATCTTCTTCTAAATGAGCGCGAGTAACACCAATAGTTTTTTCTTCACCATCAAGCTCAATATTAAGTTGCCCCTTTCCAACTATTGGCAACTCAAATTGACTAATTTGATAACCTTTAGGTAAATCAGGATAAAAATAATTCTTTCGAGCAAAAACAGAACGCTGTGCAACTTCAGCCCCAATAGCCAAACCTAATTTTGCTGCCATTTCTACCACAGCCATATTAAGAACAGGTAACACCCCGGGCAAAGCTAAATCCACAGCACAAGCCTGTGTATTAGGATCAGCCCCATAAGCGGTAGAAGCACCAGAAAAAATCTTACTTTTAGTAGCTAATTGCGCGTGAATTTCTAAACCAATTACGACTTCCCATGCCATATTATAAAACCTCTTTAAAATCTTGTGGTACAGCCTGATGCCAATCAGTAACTTGTTGATACTGATGAGCCACATTCAATAACTGCGCTTCTTTTAAATAATTACCTATTAATTGTAAGCCAACTGGACGCTGTTCAACCAAACCAGCCGGTATTGACATTGCTGGTAAACCTGCCATATTGACCGCAATTGTATAAATATCAGATAAATACATAGTAACAGGATCATCCGATTTTTCACCAATTTTAAAAGCCGTTGTTGGTGAAGTTGGTCCTAAAATCACATCAACTTGTTTAAACGCATCTGAAAAATCTTGACTAATTAAGCGGCGGATTTGTTGAGCTTTTAAATAATAAGCATCATAATAACCAGCAGAAAGCGCGTAAGCACCAATCATAATACGACGTTTAACCTCAGCACCAAAACCCTCACCACGTGAACGTGTATATAAATCATCTAAATCTGTTGGGTTTTCGCAACGATATCCAAAACGCACTCCATCAAAACGAGATAAATTAGAAGAACATTCTGCTGGAGCTATTATGTAATAAATAGGTACCGCTAAATGTGTGTTAGGCAAACTAATTTCATGCAGAGTTGCACCAGCCTGTTCAAACTCTTTAATGGCAGATTCCAAGGCTTTAGCAACATTAGAATCTAAACCTTCCGCAAAATATTCTTTAGGTAAACCAATTTTTAATCCTGCTAACTTATCATTTAAGTTAGCAGTATAATCATCACTAGGCACATCTAAAGAAGTTGAATCGCGCTCATCAAAACCGCTGATAACATTTAACAAATGTGCCACATCCTCAGCACTACGCCCCATTGGACCAGCTTGATCCAAACTAGAAGCAAACGCTATCATGCCATAACGCGAAACTCGACCATAAGTTGGTTTTAAACCAGTTATACCACATAAAGCCGCAGGTTGACGAATTGAACCACCAGTATCAGTGCCAGTAGCAATTGGTGCCAAACGAGCAGCCACAGCAGCCGCTGATCCTCCTGATGAACCACCGGGCACCGATTTTATATCCCAAGGATTTTTTACCGGTCCATAAAAACTAGTTTCATTAGAAGAACCCATAGCAAATTCATCCATATTGGTTTTACCCAACATCACCATGCCAGCCGCCTGACATTTTTCAACAACTGTGGCATTATAAGGAGCAATAAAGTTATCTAGCATTTTTGAACCACATGAAGTTTTAACTCCATGAGTACAAAATATATCCTTATGAGCTAAAGGGATACCGGTTAAGAAACCGGCATCACCATTAGCAATAATTTGATCAGCAGCCTGAGCTGCTTTTAATGCTTCATCAGTTGTTATAGTAATAAAACTATTAATCTGTGAATCATAATTTTTAATTCTATCTAAAAAATGTTGAGTCAACTCAACACTAGAGTATTCACCTTTATGTAACGCTTTAGATAATTCGACAAGAGTTTTATTGTGCATAGTAGTTATTAATTGTTAATTCACTCAATTACTTTAGGGACTAAATATAAACCAGCTTCAACTTGTGGTGCAATTGATTGAAAATTATCGCGCTGATTGGTTTCTGATACTATATCTGCACGTAAACGTGCTGTAGCATCAAGCGGATGTGCCATTGGCACTATATCAGCCGTATTGACATTATTCATTTGCTCAACAAAAGCTAATATATCAGATAAATTGCGTGTATAAACTGGAATATCTTGTTCATTTAAAGAAATTCGAGCTAGATGAGCAATTTTTTCAACTTCTTCTTTTAATAAGGACATTTTACTACTCTAAGGTTAAAAAAAAATCATTTCAGACTTGCTTAAACTTAAATCGCTTGGTAAAGTAATATTTTTACTATTATAATTTATTCACCATAGGATTGACTCAATTCCATGTTCAAACGTTTGCGCGGACTTTTCTCAAACGATCTGTCGATTGATTTAGGCACAGCAAATACGCTCATTTATGTTAGAGGACAAGGCATTGTTCTTGATGAACCATCTGTGGTAGCTATTCGACGTGATGGTAGTGGTAGTAATCGATCCATAGCAGCGGTTGGCTTAGATGCCAAACGTATGTTAGGACGTACTCCCGGTCATATTACCGCAATAAGACCAATGAAAGAAGGTGTTATTGCAGACTTTACTATCACGGAAAAAATGTTGCAGTATTTTATTCATAAAGTTCATGATAATAAAATCTGGCAGCCTTCTCCACGAGTACTTATATGTGTACCATGTGGTTCAACTCAAGTTGAGCGTCGTGCTATTCGTGAATCAGCCGCTGGTGCTGGCGCACGAGAAGTTTATTTAATAGAAGAACCTATGGCAGCCGCTATAGGTGCAGGTATGCCTGTTGGTGAAGCTACAGGCTCAATGGTACTTGATATAGGAGGTGGCACCACAGAAATAGGGATTTTATCTCTAAACGGTATTGTATATTCTGAATCTATTCGTACCGGTGGTGATCGCTTTGATGAAGCCATTATAGCCTATGTACGTCGTCATTATAGCACCTTAATTGGTGAAGTAACCGCTGAACGTATCAAGCAGGAAATAGGTTCAGCTTATTCAGGTAAAGATTTATTAGAAATTGATGTCAGAGGGCGTAATTTAGCAGAAGGAATTCCTCGTAGCATTAAACTGAATAGTAATGAGATTTTAGAGGCATTACAAGAACCGTTAGCAAATATTACTGGTACAGTAAAAACTGCCTTAGAAAAAATTCCACCTGAATTAGGCTCTGATATTGCTGAAAAAGGGATTGTATTAACAGGTGGTGGAGCCTTATTAACGGACATTGATCGTTTAATTATGGAAGAAACTGGATTACCAGTTATTATAGCCGATGACCCATTGACTTGCGTAGCACGTGGTGGTGGTCGTGCATTAGAAATAATTGAAGAACATGGACCTGACGTGTTTGCGTTAGAAAGTATGTAATAATTTAGGGCAGACATCTAAGGTCAGCCCTAACAGAATAATCACATGAAATCTTCAGTTACAGAAGAACGAACTTTAAATATAAGAGTAATGCTATTTATCTTAGCATCACTCATTCTAATGATAACTGATCATCGTTTCGGATATTTGCAAACGGTGCGAACTCATTTATTAACTTTAGTCTATCCAATTCAATATTTAGTTAATTTACCATTAAAGACTGGTCAATGGCTATCTATGAGTGCCAATAGGCGTGTCAAATTATTGGAAGAAAATGCGCAATTATATGAAGAAAATCTACGTTTAAAAGTTGGCTTGCAAAAGTATCAACATCTAAACAAAGAAAATAAACGTCTTCGACAAGTATTGCGTAGTTCAACCAGACTAGGCGAACGAGTTATGCTTGCTGAAATATTAGCAGTAGAATTAGATTCTGCTAAACGGGATATTACAATTAATAAAGGCAGTAAACATGGTGTATTTATAAATCAACCAGTAATAGATGCCCAAGGAGTTATAGGTCAAATCACGCAAGTTGGAATGTTTTCTAGTATCGTAATGTTAATTACAGATTATAATCATCAATTACCAGTTCAAATAGAACGCACTGGTTTACGTACAGTTGCTAAAGGTATGGGTACAGTAAATCGTTTATCTTTATTATATATATCTAATATTGGTTTAAATGATGGAATCAAAATAGGTGATTTACTTGTAACTTCTGGTTTTGGCGATAAATTTCCCAAAGGTTATCCAGTTGCAATAGTGATTGATGTTACTCCTGATATAGGTAAGCCATATGCACAAGTACAAGCATCACCACTAGCAAGATTAGAACAAAATAGTGAAGTTTTATTAGTATGGAAAACCAATAAATGAGTGTAGAAAAACATCATGGTGGTTGGGTTATCATTCTGAGTTTTATTGTTAGTTTTATGTTAGCAATAATACCATTACCAATATGGGCAACAATATGGCGACCAGATTGGGTTGAAATGGTTTTAATTTATTGGTGTTTAGCTATTCCTCAACGTATCGGTATTATAACTGCTTGGAATATTGGAATTATTTATGATGTATTACATAATAGTCTGTTAGGGCAACATGCCTTATTCTTCTCTTTCATTGCTTATATTAGTATAAAATTACATCGTCAAATACGTTTATTTCCTTTATGGCAACAAGCAATAGTAATATTTGGATTAATAACAATCACCCACTTACTCAACATAATAATTAACAGCATATTAGGTCATCCACCACTGGTTCTCATATCGTTTATATATGAGGGATTAAGCAGTATGTTATTATGGCCTTGGTTATTTATAATCTTACGTGATATGCGGCGTACTTATAATGTATATTAAAAATTCCACTCAAGAAAATAAAATTTTCCATAACCGTGCTATTATTGCTTGGTTCCTAATGTTGTTATTTCTATCGCTTATATTTGCACGTATGTATTATTTACAAGTTATACAGCATCAGGATTACATTACTAAATCAGAAGAAAATAGCATTAAGATTTTACCATTACCCCCGACAAGGGGATTAATTTATGATCGTAATGGAGTGTTACTAGCTGAAAATCGCATATCATATAGTTTAGAAATAATTCCTGAAAAACTTACCGAAAAACTTGATCATATATTAGATAAATTGAAAAACATTATAGTAATAGAAGAATCTGATATTACTCGCTTTAAAAAACAATCAAGACAAAAACGTCAATTTAACAGTATTCCATTACGCCACCGTTTGACTGAAGGTGAGGTAGCGCGTTTTTCGGTACAAAGACATCATTTTGCTGGTGTAGAAATCCAGAGTAATCAAAGTCGTTATTATCCCCTTGGGGCTACAGGAGTTCATGCCATTGGTTATGTTGGAAGAATTAATGAACGAGAATTAAAAAGGATTGATAAATCTAATTATTTGGGTAGTAACTATATTGGTAAGTTGGGTATAGAAAAATATTATGAAAAACAGTTACATGGACAAACAGGATTTCAAAAAGTAGAAACTAATGTTAAAGGGCATATTATTCGAGTTTTAGAAAGAACCTCTCCCATAGCAGGTAAGAACTTATATTTAAATTTGGATATTGAATTACAAAAATATACTGAAGAAATTCTTTCTAAACATCGTTCTGCACTAGTAGTAATAGATCCTAAAACAAGTGGAGTATTAGTGTTAGCAAGTATGCCTTATTATGATCCAAATTTGTTTGTAAATGGTATAAGTTATAAAGATTATAATGCCTTACGTGATTCTCCAGAGCGTCCATTATATAATCGTGCAATACGTGGTCAATATCCTCCCGGTTCCACTATAAAAGCCTTTGTTGGCTTAGCAGGGCTTGAGCATGGAGTAAGAACGAAATATAGTCGTACTTGGTGTCGAGGTTGGTATAGTCTAAAGGGTCAAAGCCATCGTTATCGTGATTGGAAAAAAAGAGGTCATGGTAGTGTGAATTTTCATTCATCATTAGAACAATCTTGTGATGTCTATTACTATGATTTAGCTCATGATCTTGGTATTGATCGCCTAAATAAATTCATGAAACGCTTTAGTTTTGGGAAAAAAACTGGAATTGATATTACTGGTGAATTAGGAGGATTAATGCCCTCCAGAGAATGGAAGCGTCGCAGATATAATAAACATTGGTATCCCGGTGAAACTGTAATTACAGGGATAGGACAAGGTTATATGTTAGCAACACCTTTACAATTAGCGGTAGCTACTACTACATTAAGTAATCATGGCAAATTTAAACAACCACGTATGGTCTTTGCAATGGATGATCCTAAATCTAATGAAATGAGCATCATATCTCCTATAATTCAAAAGACTATTCATTTAAAAAGACAAGATTTTTGGAAGACAGCAATTGGTGGGATGAGAGCAGTAGTACATAGTCGCAGAGGAACTGCAAATAAAGTTGGAAGAGGTTCGCGTTATCGTTTTGCAGGTAAAACTGGTACTGCACAAGTAATCACAATTAAACAATCAGAAACTTATAATGCAAGGAGGCTAAAGAAAAAATTTCATGATCATGCTTTGTTTGTAGCATTTGCACCTTTAAAAAACCCACGTCTTGCAATATCAGTCATAGTAGAAAATGGCGGTGGTGGTAGTTCGACTGCTGCGCCTATAGCTAAAAAAGTCATGGATCATTATTTGTTACGAAAATGAATATGCAAACCCGTTGGACTAATAAGCATTTTTTACATTTAGACACTACTTTATTATTTGGCTTATTAACATTATTAACTTTAGGTTTAATAATCTTATATAGTGCAGGAGGTCAAAATATTGACCTTATGATCCGTCAATTAATAAGAATTGCAGCTGGATTAGGAATAATGCTGCTACTTGCTCAAATACCGATTCAAAAAGTATTTAGATGGGTACCGTGGATTTATCTTATCGGCGTATTATTATTAGTATTAGTATTGCTTATAGGAACTACAAGTAAAGGTTCGCAACGCTGGATAAATCTTGGATTTATGGTATTTCAACCTTCTGAAATAATGAAAATCATTATGCCTATGATGATTACATGGTATTTAGCTGATCGACCTTTGCCACCTAGTTATGGACGCATAGTTGTAGCTCTAATATTGATTGTCTTCCCTGTATTGTTGGTGGCTAAACAACCTGATTTAGGTACATCATTATTAATTGCATCTTCTGGTATATTTGTATTATTATTTGCAGGAATTGCTTGGAAACTAATATTGGGATTTCTGAGTTTGGTAGGGGCATTTATACCAATTTTATGGTTTTACATAATGCATCCATATCAACAACAACGAGTCAAAACCCTTTTTAATCCTGAAGCTGATCCATTAGGTACTGGTTATCATATTATTCAATCAAAAATTGCTATTGGCTCAGGAGGAATTGAAGGCAAAGGCTGGTTAAATGGAACTCAATCTCAATTACACTTTTTACCAGAACGCACCACAGATTTTATCTATGCTGTATATAATGAAGAATTTGGTTTAATTGGTGCTGGAATATTATTATTAATTTATCTTTTCATTTTATCCAGAGGCATGTATATTGCTGCTCAAGCTCAAGATACTTATGGTCGTCTGCTTGCTGCGAGCTTAGTTTCAACTTTTTTTGTATATATATTTGTTAATATGGGTATGGTAACAGGTTTATTACCTGTTGTCGGTGTTCCCCTACCCTTAATTAGTTATGGAGGTACTTCTTTAGTCACATTAATGGCAGGTTTTGGATTTATTATGGCAATACATACACACAAACGTTTCTTATCACAATAAGGTATAATCAATGAGTAAAATAAATAAATATATTTTTTTAGGATTATTAGTATTTAGTATCAATGCAAATGCTGATAAATTTGTCAGTATTGGTGATTTTGCCGATCAAATGGTTGTAAAACATGGATTTGAGAAATCACAAATAATTTCTTGGATTAGTCAAGCCAAGAGAAAACAAAATATTATTCGTTTAATGACTCCTCCTCGTCGCACTCCGGGTAAAAAAAGAAGAGGCAGACCATGGTATAAATATCAAGGCAAATTTATTACTCGTAATCATATTGATAATGGAGTTAGATATTGGCGTAGAAATAGACATATTTTAAAACGCGCTGAAAAAAAATATGGTGTACCCGCTGAAATCATCATAGCTATTATAGGAGTAGAAACCCGTTATGGTAGAAATAAAGGTGGTTTTAGAATCATTGATGCTCTTAAAACTCTAAGTTTTGATTATTTAAGACGAGCTGACTTTTTTCGTCAAGAGTTAGAACATTTTTTCTTATTGGCACGCGAAGAAGGTTCAAACCCACTTAGACTTAAAGGTTCTTATGCTGGAGCATTTGGTATTGGGCAATTTATGCCAAGTAGCTATAGAAATTATGCGGTTGATTTTAATGGTGATGGCAGACGTGATATTTGGAATAATCATGCTGATGCGATTGGCAGTGTAGCTAATTATTTTAAGGAATATGGTTGGCAAAAGGGTGAACCAGTAATGAAAGCTACTCAAGTACGTTCTTCTAATGCCGCTGAAACCTTATTAGGATTAAAATTTGAACCTAGATATACTTTAGCTCAATTGAAACGGATGGGAGCTAGATACAATGGTAATGAATCAGATGATACCAAAGTCATGTTTGTAGATTTAAGAACCAGAATGGGTACTGCCTATTGGATAGGTTTTAAAAATTATTATGTTATAACTCGTTATAATCATAGTAAGCATTATGCGATGGCAGTTTATCAATTATCTCAAGAAATTGCGAGGATTTATGAAGAAAGATATAATTAGTTTAGTACTTATAGCAGTTAGTATAACTGCTTGTAGTTCAAATGAAATAAAACCAACAGTTAAAGCTAAACCTGTTGTGAAAAAAATAGTAAAAAAAGCAACTCCTAAAGTAGTTGTTAAAAAACCTACTATTAAACAACAACCATTTGTTGTTAGAAACAAACCAAAGAAAAGAGTAGTACGTAATTATATGGCACAAGGCTCTGCTTCTAGGTACAGATTAATACATAATGGAATGAAAACTGCTAGCGGTGAAATTTATGATCTATATGGTATGACAGCAGCACATGCCAGCTTACCTTTTTTAAGCAAAGTTAGAGTGAAAAATTTACGCAATGGTCGTAGTGTTGTAGTTACTATTACTGATCGTTTATATGATAACAGTAAATTAATTAAATTATCTTATTGGGCTGCACGTAAATTGGATTTAATTAAACATCCTTCACGTCGTGTATTAGTTAAAACTTTTTAAGAAAGATGAATAAATTATTATTTAGTTTAATTTTACTACATCCCATTTGTGCTATTTCAGCTTCTTCTCCACCAGATATAGAAGCTCGTTCTTATATATTACAAGATTTTCATAGTGGTGAAGTTCTGGTAGAAAAAGATGCTGATAAAGCAGTTGAACCAGCAAGTCTCACTAAATTAATGACTGCCTATATAGTATTTAATCAATTACAAGTAGGTAAAATTAAATTAACTGATAAAGTTAAAATTAGTGAAGAAGCTTGGCGTATGGGAGGATCAAAAATGTATCTTGAAGTAAATTCTATGGTAACAATCAAAGATTTGCTAAAAGGAATGATTATCCAATCAGGTAATGATGCAAGTATTGCTTTATCTGAACATATTGCAGGTAATGAAGAAGAATTTGCCAGTTTAATGAATAAAACAGCAGAACGTTTAGGTTTAACTAATACTCATTATACTAACTCTACTGGTTTAAATGATCCACAACACTATAGTTCTGCACGCGATGTTGCCAAACTTGCATATTTTTTAATTCGTGATTTTCCTGAATATTATCGTTGGTATTCACAAAAGCAATTTACCTATAATAATATTACCCAACATAATCGTAATCTTTTATTACGGCGTGATCCCAGTGTTGATGGTATGAAAACTGGTTTTACTAAAGCGGCTGGTTATTGTTTAGCAGCTTCTGCTAAACGTAAGAATATGCGTTTAATTTCAGTGGTTTTAGGTACAGCAAATCAAAAGGCTAGGGCTACAATGAGCAAAAAATTGCTTGATTATGGATTTCGCGCTTTTAAAACTTATGCTTTATATCCAGCATATCATGCACTTAGTTCAGAAAGAGTGTGGCAAGGTGATATTACACAATTAAAATTAGGCTTAAAAGAAGCATTTTATATCACAGTACCTAGAGGGCAATATTCTAAATTACGTGCGACTTTATATATTGATAAATATATAACAGCACCAGTTACCGCTTTAAAATCTTATGGTAGCTTAAAAATTCGTTTAGATGATAAAATCATTTTAAAACGCCCTTTAGTTGCTCTTTCAAGCGTTGAAAAAGGCTCTTTTGGAAAACGTATGATAGATTCTTTTTTATTACTGTTTCATTAAATATATATGATAGTTTATCTTAATGGTGAATTTTTACCTTTAGAAGAAGCACGGGTACCAGTTTTAGATCGAGGTTTTATTTTCGGTGATGGTGTCTATGAAGTTATTCCAGTTTATAATGGGTTAATTTTTAAATTAGCAGAACATTTGCAACGTTTAGAAAATAGTCTTAGTGGCATTAAGTTAGCTAATCCATTCACTACCGAGGAATGGACTGGGATTTTAAATTCTGTCATAACTCGTAATGATGGCGGTGATCGTTCCATTTATTTACAAGTTACTCGTGGTATTGCAAAACGCGATCATCAGTTTCCTCAAGTGGTTAATCCAACTGTTTTAGTTATGAGTAATCCTCTTAATAGAGTCGCTGTACCAGCTCCTATTACAGCGATTACTTGTGAAGATACACGTTGGAAGCGTTGTGATATTAAGTCTATTGCTTTATTGCCTAATATATTATTGCGTCAAGCTGCTGTCGAGGCTGGTGCAAATGAGGCAATTTTAATTCGGGATGGTTTTGTTACTGAGGGTGCCGCTAGCAATGTTTTTATTGTAGAAAATGGTGTGGTTATTACTCCTCCTAAAAGTAATTTTATCTTGCCCGGTATTACTCGTGATATTGTGCTTGAAATTATGCCGTCAGCTAAAGAACAGAATATTTCTGAAGCACAATTACGTTCTGCCGATGAAATTTGGGTCACAAGTTCTACTCGTGAAATTTTGCCAGTTATTAGTCTTGATAATCAGCCTGTTGGAACGGGTGAAGTTGGAGCAGTGTGGTCACAAGTGTTAGAACTATATAAACAGTTATGAAACTATGTGGCTTTGAAGTGGGTTTAGATAAACCCTTGTTTCTTATAGCTGGTCCATGTGTTATTGAGTCAGAACAATTGGCTTTAGATACAGCGGCTCAGTTAAAAGAAATAACTAGCAAGTTAAATATTCCTTTTATTTATAAATCCTCGTTTGATAAAGCCAATCGTTCATCACACAGCAGTTTTCGTGGGATGGGTATCGAACAGGGATTGAAAATCCTTGAAACAGTCAAACAGCAATGTCAAGTACCAGTGCTTACTGATGTGCATGAAGACACTCCTTTAGCAGAAGTAGCAAGCGTAGTTGACATATTACAAACACCAGCGTTTTTATGTCGTCAAACCAATTTTATTCAACAGGTTGCTAAACAAGGATTACCAGTTAATATCAAAAAAGGTCAATTTCTTGCACCTTGGGATATGATCAATGTAGTCAAAAAAGCTAAGGCTGTTGGAAATGATGAGATTATGGTGTGTGAACGCGGGGTTTCATTTGGATATAATAATCTAGTGTCAGATATGCGATCATTGGCTGTCATGCGTCAGACACATTGTCCTGTTATATTTGATGCCACACATTCAGTACAATTGCCCGGTGGGCAAGGTAGCAGTTCTGGTGGACAACGAGAATTTGTGCCAGTTTTAGCTCGTGCTGCGGTTGCAGTAGGAATTGCTGGTATATTTATAGAAACCCATCCTGAACCTGATAAGGCTTTAAGTGATGGTCCTAATTCATGGCCTTTAGATCAAATGGCTGTATTATTAGAAAAATTAAAATTAATTGATAGCATCATAAAAAACATAGATGGAGAATAAAATGTCAGAGATTGCCGATATACATGCTCGTGAAATTCTTGATTCACGCGGTAATCCCACCGTTGAAGCAGAAGTTATAACAGAGTTAGGGGCTATAGGACGTGCAGCAGTACCATCTGGTGCTTCTACTGGTGCCAGAGAAGCAGTTGAGTTACGCGATGGTGATCCTACTAGGTATCTTGGTAAAGGTGTTCTTAAAGCTGTTGAGTCTGTTAATAGCGAAATTTGTGACGCTTTAATTGGTGTGGATGTAACGGCACAGACAGAAATTGATTCTAGGATGATTGCCTTGGATGGCACTGAGAATAAAGGACGTTTAGGTGCAAATGCATTATTAGCAGTTTCTATGGCAGCGGCAAAAGCGGCTGCTAATGAGTTACAAATACCATTGTATAGATATTTAGGTGGTGCTGGTGCAATGCAAATGCCGGTGCCAATGATGAATATTATTAATGGTGGTGCCCATGCTGATAATAATGTTGATATACAAGAATTTATGATTATTCCTGTAGGTGCTAGTTCTTTAACAGAAGCAGTGCGCTATGGGGCAGAGGTATTTCATGCTTTAAAAACTGTGTTAAAGATACAAGGCATGAATACAGCAGTTGGTGATGAAGGTGGTTTTGCACCAAATTTATCTTCTAATGAAGCTGCAATAGAGGTTATATTAGAAGCAATTGATAAGGCTGGATTTAAAGCTGGTAACGATATTATGATAGGTATCGATGCCGCTAGTTCAGAATTTTATAAAAATGGTACATATAATTTAACTTCAGAAGGTAAAAAATTAGATTCTGTACAATTTGCTGATTATTTAAGCGCGTGGGTAGATCAATATCCGATATTATCAATTGAAGATGGTATGGCAGAAGATGATTGGGACGGTTGGCAAATTTTAACTGACAAATTAGATAACAAGATCCAATTAGTTGGTGATGATTTATTTGTTACTAATACCAAGATTTTACAAGAAGGTATTGAGAAAGGAATTGCTAATTCGATTTTAATTAAATTGAATCAAATTGGTACCGTAACAGAAACTCTTGCTGCTATTGAAATGGCGAAACGCGCTAGTTATACAGCTGTAATTTCTCATCGTTCTGGTGAAACTGAAGATAGTACTATTGCAGATTTGGCAGTTGCAACATCAGCAGGGCAAATCAAAACTGGTTCATTATCACGTTCAGATCGTGTTGCTAAGTATAACCAATTGATTCGTATTGAAGAAGAATTGGGCGATCAAGTTACTTATCCCGGTAAGGCTGCGTTTTATAATTTATAATGCATTATGAACAAGACTTTTACGGATGGTTATTAGAAAGTGCCCAACTATTAAGGGAAAAAAAATTTTCACAATTAGATATTGCAAATATAGCTGAAGAACTTGAAGCAATCGCAAGAAGCGATAAGCGTCAATTAATCAATAGATTGGCAGTGTTATTAGCACATTTATTAAAATGGCAATTTCAATCACATATACGTTCTAAAAGTTGGCAAAGAACTATAAAAGAACAAAGAAAACGAATTAAGCTATTATTGAAAGATAGCCCAAGTTTAAAATATGAAATTGAACAAAAAATAGCATCTGCTTATGAGATTGCCATACTTTCAGCAGCTAATGAAACATTATTAGATGAAGATACCTTTCCAGAAACTTGTGAATATTCATTAGATGAAATTTTAAATCAGGAATTTTATCCTGATTAACTATTGTGAGGCTAAAGCCTCACTTCCTATTCTTATTTTTCAGCAAATCAATTACCTGTTGTTTTAAAAAATTATGAAAAAGATTATCATTATAACAGTAGTTGCTGCCACTCTATCCATCAGTTCTGCTTCCTTTGCTAAGGATAAAATCCAGATTCAAAAAGCCAAATTCTATTCTTTTCAGGATAGGCAACAAGAGAGGGAAATCCAAGCCCAGTAGCCAAGTAGGGTGGGTAAACGTCTTTTTGTTTGCCCACTGTCATTTCGACTAGCAGGAGAAATCTTGGAGCTACTATAAGTTCACTTGCTATAAGCACAAACATAAAGTGGTCTTAAAATTCTTTAGATTGTATTGAGTACAACGAATTACGTGGATAAACGAATTTTCTATTTAAATACAGGCGAACTCAAAGAAATTCATACCCTAGCTACCCCAACAGGACTATTTCATCCCTTGGTTTTGGATCAAGAACGCATTTTTGCTTATCAATTTACCAACCAAGGCTTACAACATTTGCCGACTCTTATGATGAATTTTTTCTTTATATTAAACTGTTTAGGAATTGAGCCTTGTGCTGGATTAACAAATCCTCATATTCAGTGGCGGGAATGATATAAGCAGAATAATAATGCAAAATGTGTTTGATAATAATTAATATTATATCATAATTATTTTGAAGTTATTAACCCAATAATCTTGACTTAAATAATTGATTTAGCATATAATGAAAAAATATTATAAGTAGATTCAATAATGTTGATATACAAGAATTTATGATTATTCCTGTAGGTGCTAGTTCTTTAACAGAAGCAGTGCGCTATGGGGCAGAAGTATTTCATGCTTTAAAAATTATGATAGGTATCGATGCCGCTAGTTCAGAATTTTACAAAAATGGTACATATAATTTAACTTCAGAAGGTAAAAAATTAGATTCCGATTTTAATAACTATAATAATTTAATTAAAGTTGTTACCTTAAATTCAGTTCACATCCACATATTTATTAAGATAAAAGCTAAAGGTTTAACTCAAAAAACATTATTTAAACATACGCATTACTGGTATTAATATTGCATAAATTACATTTAACTTCATAGCGAATCATCACTGTTTAATAATTATTATAAATTACTAATTATTGCTTAGTTGAGATGAAGTTATAAACTATAAAAAATCTTTCATTCTAACATTTAGAGGATCACATGGTAAAATCATGGTTAATGGCTATTGTCATTACTTGTTTATCTTTTTTTTCACATCACTTATATGCAACCAAAAATGATTTTGTAAATCAAAACATTATAAATGATAGTCAACAAATTGTGATAGCTAAGCTCCAATTGTCATCTAAAAGATATAAAAAGCGTAGATGGACTAAAAAGCGTAGATGGACTAAAAAGCGTAGATGGACTAAAAAGCGTAGATGGGCTAAAAAGCGCAGAATACGTAAAAGATATCTAAAGCATAGTCGTTATAAAAAACTAATAAACCGAGCTGCTAGAAAAACAGGAGTTGATGCCAGACTAATACGTTCTATAATAAAAGCGGAATCCGGATTCAATCCTAGAGCTAGATCAAATCATGGTGCTGTTGGTTTAATGCAATTAATGCCAAGAACTGCAAGACAGTTTGGAGTCAAAAATCGCATGAATCCCGCTTCCAATGTAATGGGTGGTGCTCGCTACTTACGTTATTTATTAAGGAAATATAGAGGAAATAAAAGGTTAGCTGTTGCTGCTTACAATGCTGGTCCGGGTGCGGTTAAACGCTATGGTAACAGAGTTCCGCCTTATAGAGAAACAAGACGCTATGTTAGAAAAGTCTTGAGATATTATAGAAGATAATTTCACATCTTGTGAGGCGAAAGCCTCACTTCCTTATCATCCCTTCTTATTTCTTTCATTTATGTATTTTTTTTAAAAATCCGCTATACTTAACTGCATTCTTAAATATAAATATATAAACATATCATGACATCTGAAAAACTCACCCATTTTGGCTTTACCCAAGTGCCGCTTGAAGAAAAAGTTCAACACGTTACTGATGTTTTTGATTCGGTTGCATCAAAATATGATCTCATGAATGACTTAATGTCTGGTGGCATACATCGTATCTGGAAACGCTTTACTATAGAATTAGCAGGTGTAAAACGTGGGCAAAAAATCCTTGATTTAGCTGGGGGTACTGGCGATTTAGCCGCTAAATTTGCAACAATTGTAGGCTCACAAGGGCAAGTTGTACTAGCTGATATTAATGATAAAATGTTAGAAGTAGGGCGTGAACGTTTATTAAATAAAGGCATATTAGTTGACTATGCTCAAGTCAACGCAGAATTTTTACCGTTTGCCGATAATAGTTTTGATCTTATAACTATCGCCTTTGGTTTACGTAATGTCACCAATAAAGACGCTGCACTTGAATCCATGTTACGAGTATTAAAACCCGGTGGCAAATTATTGATATTAGAATTTTCCGAACTAAAAATAAGCCCCTTAAAACCTATTTATGATACCTATTCTTTTAAAATTTTACCATTTATAGGCAAAATAATTGCTAATGATTCAGAAAGTTATAAATATCTTGCCGAATCAATTCGTATGCACCCCAATCAAGATAATTTATTAGAAATGATGGAAGACGCTGGTTTTGAACGTTGTGATTATCACAATTTAAGCGGTGGTATTGCCGCTGTGCATAGAGGATATAAATTATGATCACCTCATTAACAGAATATGCAGGATTTTGGCGACGCTTGTTTGCCGCTTGTATTGATATTTTATGGATAGTAGGATTAATAACATACCTATCAACTTATGTTGACAATACTGATTATTTAGTATTACCAGATCAGGTGTTAGCTACATTACCGATGCTAGAAAACTTTCCATGGCAAAAGTTTTTAGTTCAAGGTATGTTACCAATATTTTTAATACTAGGATTATGGGTAAAATACGCCGCCACACCGGGAAAATTAATAGTTGATAGTGAAATAGTTGATGCAGATACAGGCAAACCTATAGATTTACAACAAGCAATGCTACGTTCTATAGCCTATATCATCTCCCTAATTCCATTAGGCTTAGGATTTTTATGGATTCTATGGGATAAACGCAAACAAGGTTGGCATGACAAAATTGCAGGCACCGTAGTGATTATACATGACGAAGCCACTATTCCTTTAGAACAATTGAAGAGATATTACCATTGAACTTAGCAATAGAAACCTTAATAAATCAAGCAATACCTTTATTAGATAAAGATAGTTTAGAAGCCCTCAAAAAATTATCAGGTAAAATTATTCGCTTTGAATTAAATAGTATTAATATCAATAAATATATATTTATTGATAATCAAAATGTTATGCTATTGAATCAATATGAAGGAGAAGCAGATGTTTACATTTCTACAACTCCATTTACTTTATTACGTCTATTATTAGAAACCGAAACTTCTGCAAATGATCCTGATATGAAAATAACAGGTGATATTAGTATTGCTCAAGATATGTTTTATATCATAAAAAATCTTGATTGGCAATGGAAACAAAAGCTCAAACTGCAATTATTACCAACAGCAATTGTTAAACGCGCAGAAATGGAAAACTTTCTCAATCAAGTAGATACCCTACGCGATGATTTTGAACGTTTAGAACAACGAGTACAAAAATTAACATGAGACTTATTCGTCAGCTTATACGTTTAGTGAGTATTTATCGCATAATTGTGCGTTATGGCTTAGATGAATTATTACTATCAACTAAAATATTTCGCCCATTACGCCTTTTATCCTACTTGACTCTGGATTACTGGTTACGTCCAAAAAAACTTACACGGGCAATGCGAATACGTCTAGCCCTAGAAGAATTGGGACCAATTTTTATTAAATTTGGTCAAATTCTATCCACACGGCGTGACTTATTACCTGATGATATTGCTCTGGAATTAGCTAAATTACAAGATAATGTACCGCCCTTTCATGGCGAACAAGCACGTAAAATAATTGAACAAGCTTATGAACGCCCTGTAGAAGAAGTATTTGCTCACTTTGATAGCACACCACTAGCAGCAGCTTCGATTGCACAAGTACATGTAGCGCGTCTTCACAATGGGCGTGAAGTAGTAGTTAAAATATTACGCCCCGGAATTGAAGCAAATATTCATAAAGATATAGAACTACTTTACTTTTTAGCCAATATAGCCAATCGCTATTGGGCTGATGGGCGCAGATTACGCCCCATGGAAGTAGTAGCTGAATTTGAAAAAAACCTGCAAGACGAACTAGACTTAGTCAAAGAAGCCGCTAATGCAACCTTACTAAGACGTAACTTTAAAGACTCAGACTTAATATATATACCAGAAGTAGAATGGGATTACACATTGCAAAATGTAATGGTAATAGAACGCATAAAAGGTATTCCAGTTAGCAACATTGAAACCTTAAAACAGCAAGGCATGAACTTAAAGCATCTAGCAGAAGCAGGAGTAGAAATATTTTTCACCCAAGTATTCAGAGATAACTTCTTTCATGCCGACATGCACCCCGGTAACATTTTTGTTGATCCAAGCAAACCTAATAGCCCCTCCTACATTGCAGTTGACTTTGGTATCATGGGCACCCTAAGTACAGAAGATCAACACTACTTAGCCGCCAACTTTCTAGCATTTTTCCGCCGTGACTACCACCGCGTTGCCGAATTACATGTACATTCAGAATGGGTACCGGAAGGAACCAAAATCGAAGAATTTGAAGGAGCAATTCGCAGCGTCTGCGAACCGATATTTGACAAACCATTAAAAGATATATCCTTTGGACTAGTACTGTTAAGACTATTTCAAACAGCGCGACGCTTCAACATGGAAGTACAACCACAACTAGTACTGCTACAAAAAACCCTACTAAACATAGAAGGATTAGGCAGACAACTCTATCCAGATTTAGACTTATGGCAAACAGCCAAACCCTTTTTAGAACGTTGGATGGATGAACGAGTAGGAATGCGAGCATTTATAAAAGGCATACGTAACAACCTACCCCTATGGATAGAAAAAATGCCAGAAATGCCACTACTAATTCACGAATCCCTAAGCCAAGATCAAATTAAATCACAGCAACTAAAACACCTAAATAATGAATTAATTCAAATGCGTAAGGACATGCAACAATTTCATCAACGTTTAATATTGATATTGGTTACTAGTGTTATTGCTGCGGGTTTTGGGATTGTATTTTTATGAAGATAAAACATATATCAACAACTGCCTTATCAAAAAAGCTAGGAATAACACCTAAAGAACTATTTGCAAAATTTCTAAATCTTGGTTGGGTAGAAAGAAAGGATGATACATGGACACTTCACACGATCTAAGGCAGAAATGCTTATTGATAACTGGCTATATATGTTTGAAGTGGTTCACGCTTATGAAAGAAAACTCCCTATTGAAGAAGATGTTTATTCTGATTTCTATCTTCCAACAGGTAAAGTCTATATTGAGTATTGGGGATATGAAAATGATTCAAAGTACCTAGAAAGAAAGCAAATAAAGCAAAATATTTATAAAAAATACAATCTTAAGCTCATAGAATTAGAAGATAAAGATGTACAAAACCTTGACGATATTCTACCAAGGTTATTACTAAAATATGGAATACAAACATACTAATCCAGTATCTGTAGGGTCGGTGATAACCGACCTTACAAGGCTTAATTAATCATTTAATAACCAGAAACTGTCCCATCATACCCGCATCTTCATGCTCTAAAATATGACAATGGTACATATAAGGTATATCTGGATCTGCGAAATCCTCAAAGCGGCTTATAACCCGCACTGTCTCATGGGGTAATACTAACACCGTATCTTTCCAGCCTGCTTCTCCGGCACTAGGTGCTTGCCCATCTCGATCCAGAATCTGGAATTGAATGTCATGAATATGGAAAGGATGCGCCATCACATTATTATTCCTGATCGTCCAAATTTCAGTATCGCCTAAACGCACAGTTTCATCAATCCTATTCATGTCCATCACTTTGTCATTAATGGTAAACATTTTGCGATTGCTTAAGTTCTCAAAGGTTTCCGCATTATTAGCAGCTATTAAACCGTTCATGCCCATACCTCCTCCGCCTCCACCCATCATGCCTCTTACTTTGAGCATGAAGGAGCGGGTGACTACAGCATCTTCTGGACGCAAACGTTCAATTGTGGTCAATTTGGTCGGAATAGATAAGCCATTATCACCTGTTTCACCTACACGAATACTCATTACATCAAAAGTTTGCATATCCAATGTATCACGCATCATACTGTTTGTGATCGTCATGGGAGTAATTTCTGCTGAATAACTTTTTAATAACAGAGATTTACCGCTATCAGCACGTAAATCCAATAAAATTTCAGCACGTTCACCCGATGAAAGACGTAAGCGTTGCATAGTCACAGGGGCTTCCAATAGACCACCACCGCTGGCAATTTGATAAAATTCACGATTATCTGCAAAGCCAAAGTTATAAATCCGCGCATTAGAACCGTTAAGCAAGCGCAGACGGATCACCTGAGCGCGAGTATTCAGCGTGGGAGTAATGGCACCATTGACCAAAATGTATTCTCCACGCAAACCCATCATATCAATCTCATTTCTGATTTGGCTAGTCATCTCACCGTTTGCAGCAATACGACGATCCTGCACCACCACAGGAATATCATCCACACCATAGTTGCGAGGCAAAGCTAGTTTATCGCTAACAGCATCATCTATAATGAACATTCCAGCCAATCCTTTATAAACATGTTCTGCCGTCTTGCCTTTTAAATGCGAGTGATACCATATTGTTGCAGCCAATTGTTTTATTTCAAAAAAAGGCCGCCAAGTCGCATTATTTTTGATCTTCTGATGGGGACCACCATCCATCTTGGGGGGAACATGTGCGCCATGCCAGTGAATTGTGGTTGTTTCGCCTATCGTATTATGTATGTTAAATAATACATTATCTCCATTGGAAACTCGAATAGTAGGTCCTAAATAATCGCCGTTAATACCTAAAGTAGCAGTCTTAGTACCCGGTAAAAAGCTTTTCTCAGCTTGTTGTAAGTTTAAATTAAAAACTTTTTGTCCTTTATCATTAAGGCTGCCTGTCAACAGTGGTGGAATAGGGAAACTATTATTGATGAAAAAGAAACCCTTGTGTGCTAAGGGGCTAAGCCATTGGCTTTGATCAAATACATCTACCCCAATTTTAGTTGCCACAGCATAGATATTATATTTACCCGCTTGTGAATCTTGCGGCAATTGCGTAGTGATATTAAAAGCAGTGTTGTTTGGTGCTTGCTTGCTAGCATAAGCGGCAACTTTGGTGGTTAAATTATTCTGTGTTTGTAAAAACAATAATTTTGTATCAGGTAACTGTAATGCTAAATAAATATCTGCATTTTGGCTATTTGTTACCTGAATGTTTAATTGCAAATTTAAATCTTCATTGAGCTTTTTTGGGGAATCTCCCGAAATGCCAATATCCAGTTGCCAATTAGCTTGTAGAACTAGTGGGTTAAATACTAGTAAAAGTAATATTAATATTTTACTCATTATACTGTTTTTCCATAATTGATAAAATTAAAACTCTATTATACATTAATTCTGTTGAAAAGTAGCATGTTCCAACAAAGGTTGAAAAAATTGCATAGCAAAGTTTTCAAATTCCTTGTTATCTAGTGGCATCTCGCCTTTGCCAAAGCATAGATTATGGTATTCATCTTTGGCTTCGCCTCGTTTGAAGTCGCTGCCTAACCATTGCTTTTTGGCTTCTTCAAGGGCTTTTTCTGCATTTTTTTCTTCTTTCTTTATATAATAAGCATATTTAAAGGAGCTTTCTGGGAAAAAATGTAAAACTTCGCTTAAACCTTGCCAATAGCTTTGACTTAATTCATTTAAAATTTTTAGAGCGGTTTTTGTATGTATTTTTTCATAATCCCATCTTCCATTTTTGCCTATTAATATACTATTACGCGGTAAATTCTTATGGTTGATCGCGTTTAATATTAAATGATGTATCCATATTTGAATATGGTCTTTTGCTTTTAGTTCTCCATAACGATAATGTATTAAATTATAACGCCAAAGTTTGCCTAAATATCCTGTCAATTCTAAATGGCTTAGTTTTAAATTTAGTTTTACAGCCTCTATTTTGTCTTGATTTAATGCATCTTGTACAGATTTCACAAAGGGTTTTATTTGTTCTGTTACTTGATTATAAACATGTTCTCCAATTTTTCCATGTGGTAATTGCCCACTAGCTTTGGCTATTATTTTATATTCTTCTAAATCTATTCCCGCTAAACTTTTTTCTACCAATATATTACTGAGCTGGTAATGATCTAAACCTTGCATTTCAAATGGTTCAGTTTCGTTTAGGATATTTTTGTGGTTTTTTAAGCTAATTCCTAAGCGTTGTTTTAATAAAAATTCAGTTGGATGTCTGAAGAAACGGGTAAAGCGTTCTAAAGTAATGCTTTTACATGCCGCTGTTTCAGGTTCTGGTAAATCGTGGGTTATGAATTTTTCATAGCTTTGAGCTTGTTGCATTAATGCTTTACTAGCGTCGCAATATGATGTGGAAAAACTAAATAATTTGCTGTCGCTTTTATTGAAATAACGCGGGCTAAAAGCTTGTAATGGATGTTCTGTTACTAATTTTTCCCCATTTTCGATACTTTCTAATAATTCACTTACTAATACTGATGGCGGCATCATCGCATCATCATGAATGCTTTTACCAATATAGCTAATATAAAAATAATCACGGGCTGATAATAATGCTTCTAAAAATAAATAACGATCATTTTGACGGCGTGAACGATCTCCTTTACTCGGATATTTTGCTATTAAATCAAAACCTAAACGCGAATTCGGGCGTGGATAAGCTTGATCATCCATTCCTAATAAACAAACAACTTTAAATGGTATGCGTTGATTATGTGATAAAGTACAAAACGACACCCCTCCCGTCATAAAATATATTGGTTGAGCTTCATTGGTTAAATAGTATTGTAAATAAGATTGTATTACATCAAAATTGATTGCTTGTTCAAATTGTGCCAGCTTGGAATTTGCCAGTAATTTACTGAATATATTGCGTATATATTGTGCTTGATCCTCATTATCCCCTGTAATATGAAGAAATTGTTCTAACATTTGCATTAGAAATTTTACCCATTCATCAATGCTACGCTCTTGCTTTAAAGTTTGCACTAATTCAAATAATTGATCAATTACTGCAACTAGTTTACCTAAAATAAGGGCATCATCGCCTTCAATATCATTAAATGGTAAAATACCTTCAAACATCGAATCACTTGGTAAAGCATAACCTAACAACAATCTTTTTAAACCAGCTCGCCATGTATTTTCATCAAAAGCTGGTAACTGCATATTAGTTTTATGCTGTTTATCTATGCCCCAACGTATTTCTGTTTGCTTAATCCAATGCCTAATCAGTTCTAAATCTAAAGCTACAAAATCAAATCTTTGTTGTACCGTCTCAGTTTCCAACACGGTTAAAACTTGAGTTACTGAAAAACGACTTTGCCCTAATTCTAAAATCGCAAAAAAGGCATCAACTAAGCTAGATTCAGCGCGTAAACTACGATCTGCAATACTAAAAGGGATTTTTTGAGCTTGATCTGGAATTGTATTGAATACTGCTTCAATAAAAGGAGCATAAGTTTCAATATCAGGCATCATTACCACAACATCTTTAGGCAATAAAGATCTATCTTCTTCAAATAGCGCAAGTAATTGATCATGCAAAACTTCCACTTGCCGCATTGGGCTATGACAAACATGAATTTGAATTGAATTATCAATAGGATATTTTGTATTTTCACGCAAATGTAAAATATCAGATTGAATACAACGTAATAAAGTCTTGTTACTAGGCTCCTCAAAATTTTCATGTAATTCGTGCGGATAATCAATTAACATCTCAATAAAATCACGCCCCATTTTACCCATAGAAGCTAATAAAGTTTGCCCTTTTTGCAAATGTTCTTGTTCTTCTATTGATTTATGAGCAATATCTCTATCAGAGACAATATCGCCCCAATATTCTTGACAAGGATTTAGTAAAAATATATGGACATCAATAAGGTGTGCAACTTTTTCAAAAACTTCTAAGTGAAAAGGCGGTAATGCAGGAATGCCGAAAACTGAGAACCTTTGTGGTAATCTATAAACATTCTCAGAATGCTTTAAACTCTCAAAAAAATGCCCCTTTAAATTAGCGCGATGCTTATTACCATGACGCGCCACTAATTCGCGCCATAAAATAGCTTGCCAAACAGCCTGCGGATTTTTTCGTAACTTTACAGGCTGAGCACAATCTTCCCAATCGGCAATCCATCGTGGGCGATAAATTAAATATTGATCAAAAATATCAGCAATACGCCAAGCTAATTGAAATTGTTTAATATTATGTGTATCAGCATCTAAATAAGATTTGACTTCAGCAAATTCAGGCTGAGACAAATATTTAGGTAAAATTTCCATTAAACTCCACAACATAACCTCTGGTTCAAATTTAGAAGTTTCAGAAAAGCGCGTAAACAAACGCCACAACATCAGATTAGGGAAAGGAAATGAACCATTAGCCCAAACACCTAAATGTCTAGCTAACTCCATAGAAATCCATCTTTCCATGCCTTGACTTTGCACAACCACGGTTTCTTGCGCAAAGGGGTTTGAGAGAGGATCCTTAATAACTTCAGCCAGTGCTAAAGATAAGTGTTCTAAGCGATTACTGGTGTGAATGTGTAGCATTATTGATGAATATATAAATTAATTAAATTATTAGTTTTAGCTGTACAATGAAGAATCATTGCACTATCATCACGCCAATCCCCTAGCACATAACGAGTCGCATCATGCCCATTTACAGTAATATTATGTATTGCTGGGCGATGGGTATGTCCATGAATTAGTTGATAAACATTGTATTTTTCTAGGGTTGATATTACTGCTTCTGGAGTCACATCCATTATAACTTCAGCCGTGGTTTTGGTTGTCGCTTGACTTTCACTACGCGCTTGTTGAGCTATTAGTCGTCGTTGAGCTAATGGTTGTGCTAAAAATTGTGCTTGCCATTGAGGATTGCGCACTTGTTTACGAAATGCTTGATATTTTACATCTAATGTACATAAAGTATCACCGTGCATAATCAAAGTTGGAACGCCATATAAGTCAATTACACAAGCATCATCATCTAGTAATTTACAATTTTTAATAGCGGCTTGGCTTAGTAAAAAATCTCTATTGCCGTGCATTATAAAAACTGGAACACCATTATCAGTTAAGTCATTTAAAGCTTTTAGGGTTTCTTGATCTTCATCATCACCTAAGCAAACTTCAAATAAATCACCTAATATATATAAAGCATCAGCTTGTAAGGCACGAGTTTGTAAAAATTTTAATAATTGATTAAATGGAATTGGATGTTTTGGATTCAGATGTAAATCTGAAATAAAGAATGTTTCTGACATGATATATGATTTCAACGCTTGCGCGTTGAAAGTAATTTTTAGCTAATTAGTTCTGCTTTTTCAATTTTGATCTCATCACAAGGTACATCTGAATGTGGGCTACAAGTTGTAGTTTGGACTTCTTTGATTTTATTAACAATATCGATACCTTCAACAACTTCTCCAAATACACAATAACCCCAACCTTGAGGATTTTTGCCGCTAAAATTGAGAAAAGTATTATCAGAAACATTAATGAAAAATTGGGCAGTGGCTGAATGTGGATCAGATGTTCTAGCCATAGCAAGAGTACCAATTTTATTACTTAAGCCATTATCAGCTTCATTTTCAATTGGTGGTTTAGTGGCTTTTTCTTTCATTCCTGATTCCATACCACCACCTTGAATCATAAAACCGTTAATAACACGATGAAATATAGTGTTATCATAAAATCCATCTTTGACGTAATTTACGAAGTTCTCGACGGTTTTAGGTGCCTTGTCAGAATTAAGTTCAATAATGATATCGCCTAAAGTAGTTTGCATTTTGACTTGCATAGAATTCAATTTACCTATTATCAACTTGAAAATATATAGTATAACGAAATATATAAAATATATTATAATTTTTTTACTAATTCATGGATAATAAACAAGGTAATTTTCAGTCAGGCTTATTGTTGGCAATTATAGGCACTGCCCTGTTTTCTATTAAATCAATTTTTATAAAACTAGCATACCAAGAAGGTGTGGATACAACTACCTTGCTTAGCTTACGTATGCTAATTGCCTTGCCATTTTATTTGTTAATACTTATTTGGTTGCTGAGAAAACCAGAGACTAAAAAACCGTTACCTAAAGAGTTTTTAGCTATTTTTGGCTTAGGTTTTATTGGTTATTATCTTTCTTCTTATTTAGATTTGGCAGGTTTGAATTATATTTCCGCGCAATTGGAACGTTTAACGCTTTATACTTATCCTATAATGACGGCTTTGCTGAGTTGGTTATTTTTACGTGAAGTCATTACTAAACGTCTAATGTTTGCTTTAGTATTAACTTATACTGGTGTTTTACTACTGTATTTTCATGAGTCTATGCTAACAGGAATTAATGCTAGTATAGGTGTGCTATTGGTAGCAGCCGCTGCTTTGAGTATGTCTTTTTACCTTGTTTTAAGTAAAAAAATAATTACTAAATTCGGTAGTAGGTTGTTTACCAGTATTGCTATGCTATCATCGACGGTTTTTGTATTGATTCATTTTTTGCTAACAAATGAAATTGAAAATTTATTAATCAATAATAGTGCTTGGGTATATGTATTTATGCTAGCAATTTTCAGCACTGTGCTACCTAGTTTTATGGTTAGTGAGGCAATTGCTAGAATTGGGGCGGCTAAAACCACTATTGTTGGAACCGTAGGTCCTATATTTACTGTGGTTTTGGCGGTATTTTTACTTGGTGAGCCGTTTGGTTGGATTCATTTGGCTGGTGTATTGTTGGTGATTTTTGGGGTTAGTTTGTTGGGTAAGAAGTAAATAAATAACTCATGTTACGCTTTGTAGGTTGGGCTGACGAAAGGAAGCCCAACGGGTGTGCTGGAATTGTTGGGCTTCCTTTCGTCAGCCCAACCTACAGGGTATATCAATAGAAGAACTGTTAATCCCCACCAAGATAAACCGATAATTAATCAACAACTTCCAAATCAGGCATATCTCGATACACCCCAAAATCTGCCCCCGTCTCTGGTGTCATTCCTCTTAAAAATAAATAATAAACCCCTCCAAAGTGTTGTTCATAATTATAGTTTGGTAAGCGGCTTGATAAGTAGCGGTGTAAGGCTGTTGTGTATATGCGGTATTGTAGGATGTAGTTTTCTCTGGCTATTATTTTATTTAATGCGCTGTGGTGGTAGTTGCCTAGCATGTGCGATTTGTAGTCTATTAAATAGTATCGCCCTTGGTATTCAAATACCATGTCTATATAGCCTTTCATAAATCCACGTTCTGGTAATGTTGGATAGAAAAATTCTAGTTCGTTTAGTCGTTTGTCGCGGCTGATTTTTGATAATGTTAAATCATTATCTGGTATTAGCGGCGTGTTTGTTACATTGTTTATTAGCTTTATTATTGTGTCTTGCCATTGTTCTACTTCATAACCAAAATTGCTTAATTGGGTAGTAATGACGGTTTCGCTAGGTGCTTGAAAGTCTATATTTTCAAACAGACTGTGCATAAATTGCCCTGCTTTTGCTCCACGTGGAAAGTTGTAAATATGTGTTTTATCAGCAATTATGTCATAATTTTGTGGTTGGGTATAATTAGGCTTATTTGATAATGAGCTAAAACTAGAAATTTTCCATTCTTTATTTATTTCGCCTGAAAACTTACGATTTTTTAATTTATTATCTTTTTGTGGAGAGTCTAGTTTTGGTGGAACATCTAATGGTAAGTGTGAGATTTCTAATTTATCATTGCTTTTTAGTTGTTGCCATAGAATATTGTCTTCTACTTTTTCTACATCAATATCTGGATGTAATAAATGCGCAAGTGCTGATTTGCCTGCATCTTTAAATGCTCCCCATACTAAATAACAGCGATGTTTGGCGCGAGTTACTGCTACATAAAATAGGCGTAAATTTTCTGCTCTTTCTTCTTCTAAGGCTTGTTCACGGTGCCGCTGTTGATTTTTAGAACCTAAATCTAAGGTTAATTCATTATTTTCATCATGAAAAACAAATTGTTCATCTTTGCTATGATGTAAATAGCCATCCCAAATAAATGGACAAAATACTATCGGATATTCTAAGCCTTTGCTTTTGTGAATGGTTACAATTTTAACTCGTTTTTCATCACTTTCTAAACGTAATTGTTGTTCTTCATTATTAGTGTCTGGTTGTTGACGCTGTTGTGATAACCATTGACAAACACCACCCATACTCAGTTGTTGCTTCATAGTTAATTCTTGTAAAATTTCAGCCAGATGTAATATGTTAGTTAAGCGTCTTTCTCCATCTGGATAATTTAATAAGCGTGTTTGCACTTGTTCCTTTAATAAGAAACTATGGTACATTTGAATAAATCCAACATTTTGCCACTGATAATTATACTCTTGAAATCGACTTAGATATTGTTGCCATGCTCTATCATCATTCATCAATTGATACAATTCATTGCCAGAAACTCCTAACATATCTGTAGTCAAAGCGGCTTTAATTAAATTTTCATTACTCGGATCAGCAATAGCTTGTAATACCAATTCTATTTCAACCACCTCATCAGAAGTAAATAAATTATCGCGACTATATAAGACACTTGGTATTTGTAACTTGGTTAATACTTGTTGCATGTATCGCGCTTGTTTATTGGTGCGAACTAAGATCGCAATATCTCTAGCACGTAATGGTTCTGTTCCTATCATAGCTTGTTCTTGTTTTGCTAACATTAGTAACCTAGCTATTTCATTGGCAACAGAATTTGGAATTTGTGTATTACCCCAAGCTTTGTTTATTAATTTATTTGGCTGACAATCTATCTCGTTTCTGGAAACAAACCATAATTGTAATGGTGGTAAAGTTTGATTTTCTATTTTTAGATAAGCTACACGTTTAGATGCTTCCACTGGTTGAAAGGGTATGTCTTTAAATATAAATGCTTGCTTATTTTGTTTGAATATTTGATTTACTGCGTCAATTAAATCTGCTTGAGAACGCCAATTTTCAACTAAAGTATAACGGCGTGTTGCATCATCCTTGGCTTCTATGTAAGTAAAAATATCAGCACCCCTAAAGCTATATATAGCCTGTTTTGGATCACCAATTAAAAATAAAATACTATTATCGCTACCAAAGACTGTGTTAAATATTTCATATTGCACACGATCAGTGTCTTGAAATTCATCAATTAAAGCGGCGTTAAACTTGTTATGTATTAGGCGGGTTAAATGATGCCCATGCCCATTAGGTTCTTTTAATGCTTTATGGAGATTTGTTAATAAATCATCAAAAGATTGGAGATGAAATTGATATTTTTTCTGCGCTAAAGCTGTTTCAGCTTCTGCAAATAATTTTAGTTTTAAAGCAACCAGACGCTGTTCAAAATGAGAAGCTAATATTTGGTGGCTATCATATAATTGTTGACATAAATCAAAGAATTGATGCTGAGGTGGATTGCAATTTTTTTTGACAGCTTGAGCAATTTCACTACAAGTAAATCGAATAAAAGGATCTGGTAAATTGATAGAAATTGATCGCGCTGTTAGATATTCATTTAATTTTTGACACCAAAGTGGTATATATTTCAGTGAATATTTGTTGCGCTTTAAATCTTTACTATTGATTAATAGTTGTTCAACTTCTTGTTTAGCAGAAGCTAGCCATAGTTGTTTTACCTTGTTAAAGGATTTATAAAAAGCGGCTTCTGGTGATTTTGGTGAATCAATTGTTTCTGACTTTGGAATCTTTTTTAAAAATGGTTGGTCAATATATTGACCATAATTAATGATTTTTAATAGACTGTTAGGGTTTTTATATTTATTTTGTTGTAGATAAGTAATAAATAAACCTGAAGCAGCATAAAAGTTTTGTCGCCAAAAATCTTCTACAATTTCACGTAATAATGGAGATTGATCACCAATAAGTTCAGTTTCAAATAAGACACCACTTTCAAGAGCATAATCTTGTAACATTTGCCGACAAAAACTATGAATAGTAAAAATAGCGGCTTCATCAAAACCACGTAAAGCATTATCTAGACGAGAAATAGCTTCATCTTTATAATCAGAAAACTTATGAATTAATTCAGCTAAATCCTCATCATCATCATCAATCTCACCTGTTTTAAAAGCCTCACGAGCCTCATGCAAACGCTTACGAATACGATTACGTAATTCTTCAGTAGCGGTTTCAGTAAAAGTCACCACTAAAATTTTATCAATAGTCAAACGCTTTTCCAAAATTAGGCGTAAGACTAGAGTCGTAATTGTATGAGTCTTGCCAGTGCCTGCGCTGGCTTCTATTAGGTTTATATCTTGTAAGGGAATTGTTAGGGGTTCTAGTTTTTCTATGGTGGTGTTTTTCATTGGCTCAAATTAAAACATTATACTTTTGTCTGAATTTTTATGCTGGTTTAGCCGCTGCTTCAGTAGTGGGTAAATTGTATCATCTGCGAACAAAAGCTGTTCAAAGTTTTGGTAATCTACTTTAGTTGTGTCATTCATAATTGCCTTCGTTGAACTTGATAACCATAGCTAGCAATGTTGCCGCTTATTTATCTGACTGGCAAGTTTATCATTTTCATGATACTAGTGATACATTCAGCGCGTTGCCCCTTTCTTTCATGATTTTATTGGATGAACCTGAACTGGGTTTACATCTATATGCAATGCAATTATTGGCAGGTATGATGCGTAGCGTCGCAGATAAAACTCAGATTATCACTTGTAGTCAAAGTGTGACATTTGCTAATCAATTTGAATGGCAAGATTTAATAATTGTAGAACAACAACAAGTTTAGATCCTATTCGCAATGAACTTTCGTTTATGTTACAACATTTTATGATTTGTATGGTTTCAAGCGTCGTTCTATCAGAAGTGCAGAAGAATTAGAACAACAGATTCTTGAATTAGCAGATAAGAAACGACAACAAAGACTGATTCCATACATTCAACAGTATGAATTTGAAGTTTCAGCCGCTGCAAATAATTTTAGCACCAAAGTGGTTTGTTGTGATTTTGATGAATGAATTGTTTCTGAATTTTTATGCTGGTTTAGTAACAACTACAGAGATTGTATATAAGCAGGGATAAAAATTCTTACTTTACAATAATATCCTTACTTATACTCATTCCAGCGGCGGATGCCAACCAGCTTCAATCCAGAAACTGCGAGAATGCAATAAAACAGGGCGATTAAGTTTTAAAGCAACCACTGTCACTCGCCCTATTGGTGTTACTCCAATAATATGTATTCCATTACTATGCCAACGAAAATGCTCATTCCAGTTTTGCTTATTAGGGTTGAAAAAACGAACATTTGTACCAGTTGTAGGATCTATAGCAGCTATACGACTGCCTTTTATCAGATTACAATCCCAACAAGCTAGACATAAATTATCTAGTGTGGTAGTTCCACCCAATGATTCAGGAATAATATGTTCAACAGTTAAACTAATACCAATCAGACGTTGCTGACTTTTACAATAACAACACATATCATGCGACTGTTCTGCAACCTGTTGACGTAATTTCGCAGAAATATGACTCTTACTCATGTTTTTTGTATTAAAGGAGATACATCATAACCGCGTTTTTTTAATAACGCCGCTGCTTTAGCACGCACTAACATCATACGATTGAATAAATCTGATAATAATTGTGCTTGTTGATTTTCAGAATCAGTTAAACCAACACTTTGTTGTTTTTCAACTAGTTCTTGCATATGATCCGTCTTTTCTGATGAAACATTTATTTGAGCAGCTTGCCATAATTCACTATCACAAAATAAATCCAGTTGAGTTAATTCCTGCTCAATATCATTTGCTAATGCTTCTTTTTGCCAATATTCAGTAACAACAGCAACTAATTCTTCCGCGATTGAACGTCGCATTAATTGCGACTGCCGCTCTACATGACTATAAATAGTAGCTGGCAAATTAATAGTGATAGTTTTTGGATTAATACTATTAGCTAATTCCATCTATTACTCCTATTTTAATACTTAATTACATTATTGATATTGAGTTTATCAAATTCAATCATTCTATTTTTTTGACAAGGCATTTCATTGTCATAATGCACTCCTCACTACACACTACAGTGACTATTATTTTTAAGCATTTAAAAAATCATTTAGACTGATACTTTCTTTATAACGAAAACCGGCTAATCTTCCCATTGTTTAATGATTCACCACTAATTAATGACATCATATTTTCTCTTTCTGTACGCGCTTCAATTAACTGGTTAGCGACATCTGTTGCAATTTCCAATGTTTCCGCAATAGTGTCTCCTTGAGCAACTAAACCTTGTATGTCATCTGAAGTGGCTAAATATACACCTTCTGGTAATTTTTCTATGTGAAGCTTGATTAATTGTTCCATTTTTTTTATACATTTAAATTAATTTAATGTTTAAGAAATTGAAAATTCGTTGTATTTATTATATCAGATCAATAGTACAACTTATTAGTTTTAATTCCCACCAACTTCCAAATCCGGCATATCTCGATACACCCCAAAATATGCCCCCGTATCTGGTGTCATTGCTCTTAAAAATAAATAATAAACCCCCTCCAAAGTGTTGTTCATAGTTGTAGTTTGGTAGGCGGGTTGATAGTTGATTTACTGCGTCACACAACCTGCTTGAGAACGCCAATTTTCAACTAAAGTATAGCGGCGTGTTACATCATAACTAGCTGTCATGTAAGTAAAAATATCAGCACCCCTAAAGCTGTTTCAGCCGCTGCAAATAATTTTAGCACCAAAGTGGTATATATTTCAGTGAATATTTATTGAAGGCTTTATAAAAAGCGGCTTTTTGTGATTTTGATTTTTAAAAATGGTTGATCAATATATTGACCATTAGTTGTAATGATAAAAACCTCTTGTTTGAATCATTGTGTATAAAAACGGCGATAAATTACTTGTTAGCTGTAGTATTTCCAGCAAGTAGAAATACTCTTCCAATTAGTCATTTAAAACTCGTGCTCTTCAACTATGAAAGCTGAAGACTTTGAGTGATCAATAAAATTACTTTCATCTTCAAGCAACGCAGCACCCAACTTCTGACCTTCAGGAGAACTCATACCTTCTATAAGTACTTGTTCTGACTCAAACCAGACTTCAGCAACACCATCATATTCAGGCAGCATTCCTCTAGAAGCTCTTAAACCTTCATTCAGCGGCGTATCTAATGTGTGGGATTGAACATATTTTTTTGCCCCCATTGCATCAGCATTTTTCATAAAGAAAGGACCATGCTTATTCATCCAATAGTCTTTGAATTCTTCTCGGGATATATCTGGATGTCGAGTTAGGCACATGACAAATTTGATCATTTATTACTCCTATTGTTGTTTACTTGAATTTTTATCAATTTATTTAGAATTTTCCATTACTGTTTTTCCACTCACTACAGGGTGGAATAGCTTCTGTCGTATCCCAGTGCTCAATAATTTTTCCGCCTTTCAAATGAAAAAGATCAAAGAAGGAGGAATGAGTTTGATTAACATAACCTTCGCAAACAGATAAAACAAAGCTACCTTCTGCTAAAATACGATGGCATTTCTTATATTCAATAAAAGCAGAAGTATCATTACTAGAACGGGATAGAATGCGTTTTAATTCAACTAAATTATCCCCCAAATTTGGACTATGTTCCGTATAGTTTTCTTGATTTATGTAACCATTTAATTTATCAAAATTACCTTGAATTAATATCTCTTCAACGAACGATTTGATAAAGCTACGATTACTTTCTGTCATTTCATGATCTGTCACTTCAGTTTTACCATCAACCATTGAGTGACCAGAGCTATTAAGCTCTTTTCTTTTCTGAATATTATCCCAATGCTCAACTGCATATCCGCTTTCAAAGCGAAAAATTTCAAAACCTATATTACGTGTGGCAAAGTCATACTCAGTATGGGCGAAAACAAAATCACCATCTTCAAATACTCTGACAATATTGACTCGTGGCGATGTTTTAGAAAGACGCTTAAATAGTTCAGCTAGACCTTCACTTCCTTCATGAGTTTGAGGGTTATGCTGGATGTACTTTTCTTCGTTGACAACAGACACGGATGAAGGATCACCAGTCTCGATGCCTTTCAATAATTTGCATATTTTTTCTTTGTTATTTAAGGTCATTGATACTCGATACAGTTTATTAGACAGAGTTTGCATTCTCTACCACAAGTATGATGCTGTCCATTAATTTTTGGTGTTTTTGAAAGTTTCAGTATTAAGTGATAAAGGAGTTGTTACTAGCCATTTTCTCGGCAGATTCTTGATTTAGAGAATAAGAAGATGATGATTATTTTGACAGCTAACTACTTATTATAAGGTATATTTGCCTAGATATTAACCGACGATTCATTTAATACAGCCTTAAAGCAATATACTAATCCTATTTAACTTTTATGTCAAGCAAAAATTCTAACTTACTGGTTTTGCATCTTCTTCATTAGGACCAAAATTCCAAGCTTCCGCATAAGCGGCACCATTGCCCCATAATTTTTCTGCTAATATTAAATAACCATTTAGCGGCTCTAATACATATTATGTATTAGGCTGGATTGCAATTTCACTACGAGTAAATCGAATAAAAGTATCTGATAGATTAAAGCTTTTTGAAAAGCCTCACGCAAACTACTACGAATACGATTATGTAATTCTTCAGTAGCGGCTTTGGTAAAAGTCACAACTAGAATTTTATTAATAGTCAAACGCTTTTCCAGAATTAGGCGTAAGACTAGAGTTGTAATTGTATAGGTTTTGCCAGTGCCGGCGCTGGCTTCTATGGTGGTGTTTTTCATTATAGTTAGTTTTAATAATTTTCAGCGAGATAATAGCAAATTGATTATAATAACTATGAGTTCAAACAAACTAAAATGGAAAATAAAAAATGAGTTTTGAAATATTAATTGCAATTGCATCCGCTTTTGCTGCTATTGTCGCTTCTAGTTTAGCCCTAATAGGGCAAAATAAAGTCGCAAAAATGAATGCTACTATCGCTGAAAAACGTGATGAAAACTTACATAAACAACAAGCCAAATTAATTTTATCTAAATATCGTGAACCATTGATTAATTCAGCTTATGAATTACAATCTAGGATTTTTAATATCTTGCGTTTAAAATTTTTAGATAAGTTTTATCTAAGAGGAAATGAACGAGAAAAACAATATGCAGTAGAAAATACTATTTATGTCATTGCCCAATATTTGGGATGGATAGAAATTATTAGACGAGAAATTCAATTTTTAGATTTAGGTGAACTAGAAACTACTAAAAAACTCTCTAATCTGGAAAATCATATCTGTGAATTATTTTTAGATACCAGACTCGGAACAGTGCTAAGAATTTTTAGAGGTAATCAAAGAGCTATTGGTGAAATTATGGAGTCAAATAGTCAATGTTTAGGCTATGCTAAATTTGTGCAGAACCAAGATCCTGATTTTCAATATTGGTTTGAACCTTTAAGAGAAGATATTGAATTACTTGCAAAAGAACTAGATAAACATAATACCAGATTAATAGAACTTCAACACGCCTTAATAGATTTAATAGACTTTTTAGATCCTGATTATATCAGGTATCCGCAGCAACGAAGAGGGAAAATTTAATGACAACAGTAACCAGCAGTCAAGCTAGCACCAAACTACCAGAGTTAATTAATGAAGTTGCCAATTACCATATACCACTATTAATTACCAGCCAAACAGCAAATGCTGTATTAATTTCTGAAGAAGATTGGTCTGCGATTCAAGAAACATTGTATTTATTATCTATTCCGGGGATGCCAGAATCCATTAAAGAAGGATTAGAAACTCCAATTGAGGAATGTTCTAAGGAATTAAACTGGTGAGTTGGCAAATAGTTTTTACTAAACAAGCTCAAAAAGATGCTAAAAAATTAACTAATCCGCATTTACGTAAAACTGTAACTACTTTATTGGATATTTTAGCTAAAAATCCATTTCAAAATCCACCGCCTTATGAAAAATTAGTAGGTGATTTGAAAGGAGCTTATTCAAGAAGAATTAATATACAGCATCGCTTAGTATATCAAGTATTGATCAAAGAAAAAACAGTTAAAATTATACGAATGTGGTCACATTATGGGTAACATATAATATGTGTGGAATATGTGGCGAGTTTCGCTTTGACGCTAATAAGTCTGATCTTCAAACTCTATCTAAAATGATGGATCGTTTAGCTGCTAGAGGCCCTGATGATCATGGGTCTTTTTTTGATGGGGCTATTGGTTTAGGGCATCGGCGTTTGTCGATTATTGATTTATCAAGTCGTGCCCATCAGCCTATGTCTGATCAGGATTTAGGCTTATCCTTAGTATTTAATGGTACTATTTATAATTATCGGCAATTGCGGCGTGAATTAATTCAGTATGGTCATCAATTTGTTTCTGAAAGTGATACTGAAGTTATACTGAAATCTTATGCACAATGGGGTGAAGATTGTGTTAGTCATTTTGATGGAATGTTTGCCTTTGGTTTATGGGATAGTCATAAGCAACAATTATTATTAGCCCGTGATCGTTTAGGAATTAAGCCTTTATATTTTACTGAAAATGCAAATAGTTTACGCTTTGCATCAACATTACCAGCCTTATTAGCCGCTGGAGATGTAGATACCAGTATTGATCCCATAGCTTTACATCATCATTTAAGCCTTCATGCAGTAGTTCCAGCACCGCGAACTATTTTACAAGGTGTTCGCAAATTAGCCCCGGGTACAATTTTAATTGTTAATTCTAAGGGTAAAACTGTAAAAAGATATTGGTCATTATCCGCCAATCGCCCAGAAATTGCTTTAAGCGAATCACAATGGATTGAAGCTACACATGCCGCGCTTAAAGCAGCAGTTGATAGTCATCGCCTTGCTGCTGATGTGCCAGTTGGAGTATTATTATCTGGTGGTTTGGATTCCAGCTTATTAGTTGCTTTATTGGATCAAAATGTTAATACATTTTCAATTGGTTTTGAAGATGCTCCAAAAGAGCGTGGTAGTGAATTTGAATTTTCAGATCAAGTAGTTGCACGTTATAATACCAATCATCATCGCTACACAATTCCTAATAATCAAGTTTTAACGCGCTTACCAGAAGCCATAGCAGCAATGTCTGAACCGATGGTGGCACAAGACGCTGTAGCATTTTACTTACTAGCCGAACAAGTATCAAAAACAGTAAAAGTAGTACAAAGTGGGCAAGGAGCAGATGAAGTATTTGCAGGTTATTTCTGGTATCCACTAATGCAAGCAGCACAAGGTTCTGATTTAGAAAGATTTAAAGGCTTTTACTTTGATCGAACTCATGAAGAATTTTTACAAACAGTTAATCCAGATTATCATGGAGCAGATCATACTTCGCAACTAGTAACTGACTTATTAAAAGGCTCAGAAACATTCCTAGACAAAGTGCTGCGAATGGATGTAACCACCTTAATAGTAGATGACCCTGTAAAAAGAGTAGATAATATGACGATGGCATGGGGTTTAGAAGCGCGAGTACCATTTTTAGATCATCATCTAGTAGAACTAGCGGCAACCATGCCAGCAGAATTAAAATTAAAGGAAAATGGCAAATACCCACTAAAAGCTATCGCACGTAAATTACTACCAGCGGCAATAATAGATCGCCCCAAAGGCTACTTCCCAGTGCCAGCATTAAAATATGTACAAGGAGAATTTTTAGAAACAATGCGCGAAGTTTTGACATCACAAGCATGTCAACAGCGGCAACTATTTCAAACTGATTATATAAATAAATTACTAGCGGCACCAGAATCATATATGACTCCCTTGCAAGGGAGTAAATTATGGCACTTGGCGTTATTGGAAATGTGGTTACAGGAACATATATTGTAAGGATTAATGAGAGAAAATAAATTTTTTAAAGGAACACATGGCACCTGTTCTTCCAATGCTAAGTCAATTATTACTAATGGCTTTAAATATTCTAATATTGGTTTGAGAGGTGGAGGTATATACTTTTGGGGTTATATTTTAGATGATCTTGAAGTTTACGCAAAGACTCTAGCTATAGCTTGGTGGCGATTTGCAAAGAAAAAAGGTGATTATGCTAACGCAGTTTCGTCCAGTTGTTCGGTTATTTTTGCTGATTTTAAGGTTGATAATCAGGATATTTTAGATTTTGAAGATCAGCAAATAAAAGAACAATTTATCGTGTATTCACAAAAGGTTTACCAGAGAATTAAAGTAATAAATCCAGATGAAACAATCTCAACAATATATGATATGTTTATAAGTGATGTAGAAAAATCTATGGGAAAAACATTTAAAATAATTCACGTAAAAGTTCAAGCCCCCAAAACTTATAAGAAAGTATTACCAATGGACTTAACTGGTCAACCGTCGTGTTATGTGGTAAAAAATTTAGATTGTATTGAAATAACGAGATTCGAGGAGTTCTATGATGAACAGTAAGATTATTTTAGAATCTATAGATTCAATGTCTGATGAAGAATTACAAGCAAAATATGAAAGTCATAAACATGGATCAGTTGGAAGAGTATTTATTGAAGCTAAAGAATTTTTACCCTTTTTTATGAATCAAAGTGTTGAGGAACATATCGCGCAGGTTAATGACTTATCTATTTATTTTGATCTTAATCAACCAATTAAAACTAATACTAAATCAATTGGTAAGTGGAAAATATTTCCAGTAACTAATGATAATGTATATATGCTAGCAGTGTAATGATTAATAAAGAAAACAAACAGGGATATGAAAATCATCCTATTCAATTAATAACCTTAAAAGTTCTGGAACTTTCTATAAAAGTGATTCCTGAATCTATTCAATTTGAACAACCAATTGTAGAACAATTTTCACTTTTTCATGGATGTAGCGAATATAATCATGAAGATAATACAATTGGAGTTAGAATTGGGGTAGAAATAGGCGAAGAGCTAAAAGAAGTTCCTTTTAAACTTAGAGTAGAAATTTTGGGAGTTTTTAAAGTAGATGAGAATAAATTTCCCTTAAATTTTCTTGAAAAATGGGCAGAAAATAATGCTCCATTGATTCTCTACCCTTATTTGCGAGAACATGTATTTAGCCTTAGTTCTCGCGCTGGATTTGATGGTACACTTTTACCTTTATTTCAAGTACCTACTTTTTTTAAATGAAAATAAACCAAACAAAACCAGCAATTGGCTTATTAGGCGGTACTTTTAACCCGATTCATAATGGTCATTTACGACTAGCTTTAGAAATATATGAAAGACTTTCATTAGCAGAAGTGCGTTTAATTCCTTCTGCGCAACCACCTCATCGAGCCATTCCTAGTGTTAGTAGTAAGCTGCGTTTAGAGATGGTGCAAGCAGCAATAGCAGGTGTAAATGGATTAATTGCTGATGATCGTGAGTTGCAACGCGATGGTCCATCTTATATGGTTGATACATTATTTAGCTTACGTGCAGAATATCCTGATAATCCTTTGTGTTTAATCTTAGGCTCTGATGCCTTTATGAATTTAAATTCATGGTATCAATCGACACAAATAATAAATTTAGCTCATATCATAGTTGTGCGTCGCCCAAATACTGTATTAACTATACAAAATATCAATCAAACTAATCAATTAAATCAATTATATACTAGCAAAGCAGGAAAAATTTGGGTAGAAGAATTGCCAGATATGGCTATTTCAGCTACGCAAATTCGCGACTTAATTGCCGCTGGTAACAATCCAAATTACTTGTTACCACTTGCAGTTTTAGACATTATTAACCATAATAGGATATATCGTTAATATAGATTATATATCATTCAATATGAAGACTGAACAATTATTAAGATTAACACAAACCGCTTTAGAAGATAAAAAAGCTAAAGATATTAAAATCTTAGATGTACGTAAAATCAGTAGCTTTACTGATTTTATGATAGTTGCAACTGGCAATACTGCTAGACATGTTAAAGCATTGGCTCAAAACGTCATCGCCGAAGCAAAAGCCAATAAATATCGCCCTTTAGGTGAAGAAGGTGATAATACTAGTGAATGGATATTGGTTGATTTAGGCGATATTATCGTTCATTTAATGCAGCCTGAGACTCGTGATTTTTATCAATTGGAAAAATTATGGGCTGATATGAGTGCCTAAACAATCTGGTTTTGCCCTTATGTTGCTATTAACATTAATCGTTATATCAACAACAAGTTTTTTGGTAGTCAACATTGATCCTTTTCAATTTAAGCTGAAAAAGCAAAAACAGACTATTAGGGCATTAGCACAGGCTAAACGAGCATTATTAGGATTCGCGCTAACTTATGGTGATGTCAAACAAGGGCAAATGCCCGGTTATTTACCTTGCCCTGATAAAACTGGTAATGGTAGTGCAAATCCACCTTGTTCAAAAAAAGGTGAAAATGTAAGTGGGCAATTGCCGTGGCGAACTTTAGCTTTGCCACCGCTAGATTTAGACTATACAGTTTCTGGCAAATATAAAGATAATCCTAAACAGATATTAAATAATACTGACACTAAAATAATTGCCACTATTGTTTCCAATACGCTAAAAAATGATCATTCAATAAAACTCGAAATTAAACCTGACAGGTTTTTAAAACCTGTCAGGTTTGTCTCGGCAATTATTACACCTAAAGACTTTGAACCAATATATCAAGGAATGAATGACTGGGTAGGAGAGAAAGTTTTACAGTGTTTCAAACAGAAAGGTAAAAAATGTTTGAATGATGGGCAATGGAAATGGTGGAAAATATGGAAACAAAAAGTATTTGTTAAAACTAATAAAATTCTAACAACTTCAACAACAGTTATAAATCTTCCAATAATAGTATTAATTACAACCAAAGAACAAAATAACCAACTCTTCAATTATTTGGAAGCAAAACACCTAGATGAAAAAATACTTACTACTGATTTTGAGCTTGATATTTATTACTAATTGTGGCGCAAAACGCATTACAATTGGTGCTAAGCCAGAAACACCAACAAATAAACAAACTCGCATTGCAGCAGAAAAAGCCAAACAAGAAGCACAAGAATTTGCCCGCAAATGCGAGAGAAAAACCATGTCAGACCCTACTGAATGCAAGGTCAAAACTTATCGTCGTTGGTTATTTAAAGTTCATTAAAAATCGGCAAACCTGACAGGTTTTAAAAACCTGTCAGGTTTATAAATTCTTATAAATCACCAGAATGTTCTGATAAATAATTAGCCACACCGTCTGGTGTATCACTCATACCAGCTTCACCTTTATTCCAGCCAGCAGGGCAAACTTCGCCATGTTCTTCAGTAAATTGTAAGGCATCAATTAAACGTAACATTTCATCAATGTTGCGCCCTAATGGTAAATCATTTACTACTTGATGACGAACAACACCTTCTTTATCAATTAAAAATGAACCACGATATGCAACTGCACCATCAGGTGTTTCTACATCATAACTTTTTGCTATATTATGTGTTAAATCAGCAACTAAGCTATAACGTACTGGTCCAATACCACCTTGATCAACTGGAGTATTACGCCAAGCATTATGAGTAAAATGTGAATCTACAGATATACCTATTACTTCAACATTACGTTCTTGGAAAGCTTCAAGACGCTTATCAAAAGCAATTAATTCAGTTGGGCATACAAAAGTAAAATCTAAAGGATAGAAAAATATAACTGCATATTTACCTTTAACAGTTTCAGAAAAATTGAAAGTATCAACAATTTCACCAGAACCTAAAACGGCTGGAGCTGTAAAATCAGGTGCTGCACGCCCTACTAAAACGCCCATATTAAAATCCTATTAAATTTAAAAATTACTATATTGGCATTAATTATAATAAGACAAGTAATGGCTAATAATTTAAACTATAGTTTTTTAATTAGGGGTTATATTAATGAATGATAAATATCATGGTTTTATTCGCACGCTTCACTGGCTGATGTTTGTGCTATTCACAATAATGTTTGTGCTTGGTTTTGTGATGGTAGAATTTAAAGAAAGTCAACCGTGGGCTATGTATAATTTCCATAAATCCACAGGTGTTTTATTATTTGGGTTGGTAATAATAAGACTGCTAGCAAGATGGATTACTGATGTACCACCACTAGCAGCAGAAATGTCTGCAACAAATCGTCGCATCTCTAAATCTGTGATACATTTTATGTATTTGTTAATGGTTATACTACCTATAAGTGGTTACGCATTATCAAATGTAGCAGGTTATCAAGTGAGCTTTTATGGCTTAGAATTACCACAAATATTTCCTAAAAATGAAGAATGGGAATCAATTCCCGAGATGGTTCATGAATATGGTGCATATATTTTCTTAGGATTTATTGGCTTACATTTGCTAGGTGTAATTACACACCATATAAAGAAAATAGAAATTTTACGTCGAATTACTTAATAACTTTCTTCATCTTCCATAGATTGCATAATCTGATAACACAATTCAGAGCAACCTTGCCCTGATATAGCGGATATTTCAAATACACGCCCTTGCCAATTTAGTGCATTTACAATCGTTTCAGCATGTTGTTGTTGTTCCTCGGCTGGTAATAAATCTACTTTGTTTAATACTAGCCAACGTTCTCTTGCCGCTAATTCAGGATTATATTTTTCTAATTCACGGGTAATTTTAATTACATTTTCTACTGGATCAGTATTATCTATTGGTAATATATCTACAATATGTAATAGCAAATTGGTGCGTGATAAATGCTTTAAGAATCTTATTCCTAAACCAGCTCCTTCAGCGGCACCTTCAATTAAACCGGGAATATCTGCAATTACAAAGTTACGATCAACTTCAATTGAAACTACCCCTAAATTAGGATGTAAGGTAGTAAAAGGATAATCAGCAACTTTAGGTCTAGCGGCAGATACAGCGCGAATAAAAGTTGATTTACCAGCATTTGGTAAACCTAATAAACCCACATCAGCCAATACTTGTAATTCTAAACGTAAAGCTCTAGTTTCACCTTCTGTACCTTTGGTAATACGACGAGGGGCGCGATTTATACTACTTTTAAAATGTGTATTACCTAAACCATGTTCTCCACCCTTGGCTACTAATACTTTTTGCCCTGCTTTAGTTAAATCTCCCAAAAGCTCTTCAGTTTCCAAATCAAAAGCAACAGTTCCAACAGGAACTTTAATAATTAAATCATCACCTTTTTTACCTGTACATTCAGCACCTTTACCATGTTCACCTTTTTTAGCTCGAAACAGACGCTTATAGCGAAAGTCAACCAAAGTATTTAAATCTGCTTCAGCTTCTAAATAAATACTACCACCATCACCACCATCGCCCCCATTGGGACCACCGTATTGAATATATTTTTCGCGTCTAAAACTTAAACAGCCATCACCACCATGACCAGCTACTAGTTCAATTTTAGCTTCATCAACAAATCTCATACTATGCTTTTTTTCCTATCCCCCTTTAATGGGGGTGAGAAATAATTATACTGTAGCTGCTACTGGAATAACACTAACAAATTTACGGTTTTTAGGCCCTTTAATTTCAAACTTTACTTCGCCATGAGCTTTAGCATAGAGAGTATCATCTTTACCTTTACCAACATTCAAGCCCGGATGAACTTTAGTGCCACGTTGACGTATTAAAATATTACCAGCTAAAACTTTTTCACCACCAAAACGTTTTACACCTAATCGTTTTGATTCTGAATCGCGTCCATTGCGGGTACTACCGCCAGCTTTTTTATGTGCCATTTTATTTTCCTAGATTAATTAGCAGTAATATCAGTTATTTTAACATCGGTATAAGATTGACGATGTCCCATTTGTTTACGGTGATGCTTACGACGTTTAAATTTAATAATAGTTATTTTCTTTCCACGCCCTTGTGCTTCGACGGTTCCAGTAACTTTACCACCAGCTACTATAGGTGAACCGATTTTAATATTTTCTCCTTCAGCTACCATCAGCACTTGGTCAAAATCGACATTGCTACCGACTTCTGCTGGAAGTTTTTCTATTCTGATAGTTGAACCCTGAGCGACTTTATATTGCTTGCCGCCTGTTTGAATAACAGCGTACATATATTTGATATTCTCTTATTTTAATGTCAAAAGTTTCTAATTATAAACTATTTTAATTTTTAAAACAAATAAATATTCATCACCACAAACTGTGATAAAATAATTTCATGAAAAACGTAACAAGATTATTTATAATTTTAGGAAGTCTAAATGCAGCATTAGCAGTTATGCTGGGAGCATTTGGCGCACATTTGCTTAAAAACCAACTGAGCGAAAATTTGATGGCTATATTTCAAACTGGAAATCAATATCATTTTTTCCATGCTTTAGGATTATTTGCAGTTGCATTTATTGGATCACAGACTAATTCTAAATTGGTCAAATGGTCTGGTTTTTTGATGTTTGCTGGAATTATACTATTTTCTGGCAGTTTGTATATATTAAGTATAACAGGTATAAAATGGTTAGGAGCAATTACGCCAATTGGCGGAATTGCATTTATTGGAGCTTGGATTCTATTGGCTATTGTTGGAACTAAACCTGACAGGTTTTAAAAACCTGTCAGGTTTGTCAACACAGCTTCACGTTCTAGTTCTAATTCTTGTTGATTTTTGTCTAATTGTTTTCTACTAAATTCATCAATTTCTAATCCTTGAACAATCGAAATTATTCCATTGTCTATTGTTACAGGATATGAGTATATTAATCCTTCTTTAATACCATAGCTGCCATCACTTGGTATTGCCATACTGACCCATTGGTCTGTGCCTTTTACCCAATCACGCATATGTGATATAGCTGCATATGCGGCAGAAGCTGCACTTGATTTGCCTCGTATTTCAATTATACTAGTTCCGCGTTGTTGTACGCACGGCATTAAATCATTAATAAACCAATTTTGATCTACATTGGTTGTCGCATAACGAATATCCGTATATTGGGAAGCTGAATGATTACCCCAAATAATAACATTGTTAATCTCAGCCACATTCACTTGTAATTTGTTTGCTAATTGATGTAATAAACGGTTATGATCAAGGCGTGTCATTGCCGTAAATTGTTCAGGTGCTAAATCAGGGGCGCAACGCATTGCAATATAAGCATTAGTATTGGCTGGATTACCAACTACCACTACTTTTACCTTAGAATTGGCATAATTATTTAACGCTTTACCTTGTACCTTAAAGATTTCTGCATTGGCTTTGATCAAATCTGCTCTTTGCATATCCTTAGTACGTGGTGCTGCACCAACTAGAAAAGCATATTCGACATCAGTAAAAGCCGTTTTTACATCATCTGTTATTATGATGTCATATAATAATGGATAAGCACAATCATTAAGCTCCATGCCTACACCATTTAAGTGCTTAATTATAGAAGGAAGTTCTAATAGATGTAAAATAATAGGTTGATCAGATCCAAATAATTCGCCGGAAGCTATGCGAAATACTAATGAATAAGCAATTTGCCCCGCGCCGCCTGTTACTACAATACGTACTGGTGGTTTCATGATATATTTTTGATTTTTCTAAGCAGGTGTTCTGCGGCCAAACGCCCAGTTTGCGCTGCTCCATTCATAAATCCTTGGTGCTCATCGCTCAGATGCTCACCAGCGAAAATCAAGTTGCCTGCTGCGACATCTTGCCCCTCTTTTTCATCCTCTATATAAACATAATCTTGGATAAAATTGGTATATTGGCCGGGCTTAAAGCAGGCATAACTTCCCTTTACAAACTCCTTAGTAGGCCAGTGCATTCGCTTGGCTTGACCATTCGACTGAGCTGATATACCGGGGATGAACTTCTCTGTTTCTTGGATAAATTTTTCTGCTTGTTCCTTGGGTGTACCATTTATGGAATGTAATCCAACATCTCCACCAAGGAAATAGGTAATAACCCCCACCTCACTCGACTGTAACTCTGTCCCTTCCCATGACGTTTGGAAAGTGTCTTCAGTGTACCCCTTACAACTCACACCTTGCTGTTGCCAAACGCGGTGCTTAAACCCTGCCATCACTTTTGCGTTGTGTCCATAACCCACTTCCTTAATAAAACGGCGCAAGCCTTCGGGCAGCTCTACACCAACTTCCAACTGACGGAGAATCGTGAACGGTAGAGCCAAGATCACAAAGTCAGCCTCTACATCCAAACCTTGGAATGTCAAATTAAAGCCATCGCCACGACTGTGAATGGCTTGCAAAGGTTTGCCAGTTTGGATTTGAGTTTCTACTTCCTTGGCAAGCGCATTTATCAGTTGTTGAGTTCCACCTCTTATTTTGAAGCGTTCATCTGAATCGCCAAGTATTTTTACTCCATCTTTTCCAACTATTGGAATTTGCCAAAGCAAACTCAAGCTTGACATTTCTCCCATTTCGAGACCCATCTCTGTAATCATAACTTGATCAATCAACTTGCGCGGCCAACCATCAACGCCTAAACCATCCAAGTAAGTAGCCATAGAAAGTTGGTCCAACTCCACACTGGCATTTTCCCAATCTTCGTCTAGCCGCTTTGCATCAACAGTCAAGCGTTCCACGATTGGTGACAATTCTTTAATGAGAGTATCCTCTGAGAGAAGCTGACCATCAAAGAAAAAATAATCTTTAGGTCTGGCATCACCAAGAGCATGTCTGTCATCCAAAGTCAGATTGAATTCCTTAATTAGCGAAAGCATATCCTTATGAGAACTGTTGACAAATTCTCCCCCTAAGTCAACCCACGTATCAGGCGCGAATTCATCCGTCATGGTAAACATACGTCCGCCGACTCGGTTCGAGGCTTCATAGAGTGTGGCTTGATACCCAGCTTTTTTCAGTTGGTAGGCGGCATTCAATCCAGCCAAACCAGCTCCAACAATCACTATTTTTGGTTGATCATCTGTTGAATCAAATGGACGGCAAGCGGGAAGTAAGGTACCTGCTCCAACTACAGCAGACATCTTCAGCAATTGACGACGGCTTATAGTTTGCTTGCTGCGTACACTCCTCCCTTGTTGCTGATTCGCCACTTGCGTAGCGCGTAACAAGCGGACAAATTTCTGGAATATTAGCGTGTGGGCCATTTGCTTTTCTCCTTCAGTTGGTGAGCATTTTAAACTTTTAGCGTAAAATTTTTAATTATAAACTATTTTAGTTTAAAAAACCAATGTTAAATATAAATTCCAAAACAGTTTGTATTTATAATCCTTGTACTATTGATATTCTACATATATACTGTATATCCTTTTAATTCAAAATACTTTAACTATGATGATAGGTAATACAGTTCAAGAACAGCTTGATAATTTTATGGATGGTTTAAAACGTCGCAACCCACATGAGCATGAATTTCATCAAGCGGTTTATGAGGTTGCGGCAAGTATTATTCCATTTATTTTTCATAAATCAGTTTATCAACAAGCGAATATTTTAGAACGCTTAACTGAACCAGATAGAATCATTACTTTTCGTGTTTGTTGGGAAGATGATGAGGGTAATATCAGAGTTAATCGTGGCTATCGGGTTCAACATTGTAATGCAATTGGACCATATAAAGGTGGTATTCGTTTCCATTATGATGTCAGTCGTAGTATCTTAAAATTCCTTGCCTTTGAACAAACTTTTAAAAATAGTCTTACCGGATTACCAATGGGAGGCGCAAAAGGTGGGGCTGATTTTAATCCCAAAGGTAAATCTGATCGCGAAGTGATGCGCTTTTGTCAAGCATTTATGACTGAATTATATCGTCATATTGGTCCATTTACTGATGTTCCAGCCGGTGATATTGGAGTTGGTGCTAGAGAAATTAGTTATTTATTTGGACAATATAAACGGCTTGCGAATGAATTTACTGGTGTACTTACAGGTAAAGGCTTAGCTTTTGGTGGTAGCTTAATTCGTAGTGAAGCCACTGGTTATGGTGCAGTCTATATTATGCAAGATATGCTGAAATACCATCAACAAACTATAGAAGGCAAAACTATTGTGGTTTCAGGCTCTGGTAATGTTGCACAATATACAGTCGAAAAAGCCATAGAACTAGGTGGTAAAGTAGTTACAATGTCTGATTCTAGCGGATTTATTTATGATCCTGACGGAATTGATCAACAGAAACTAGATTTTATTAAGCAATTAAAACAAGTAAGACGTGGACGTATTTCTGAATATGCAAGCGAATTTAAAGTAAAATTCTATGAAAAACAAAAACCTTGGTCAATAGCTTGCGATCTTGCGTTTCCATGTGCCACTCAAAATGAAATTAATGCTGAAGATGCAGCAACTTTAGTAAAAAATGGTTGCTTAGCAGTCTCAGAAGGAGCCAATATGCCAACTGAACAAGCTGGCATTAATCTTTTCCAACAATCGAAGATTTTATATATTCCTAGCAAAGCGGCAAATGCAGGTGGTGTAGCAGTATCTGGATTAGAAATGACCCAAAATAGTATGCGCTTATCATGGTCAAGAGAAGAACTAGATCAGCGGCTACGTAAGATTATGCAAGATATACATGATAAATGTGTTGAATATGGAAAACAAGAAGATGGAACGGTAAATTATCTAAAAGGGGCTAATATCGGTGGTTTTATTAAAGTGGCTGATGCTATGTTGGCATATGGTGTTATATAGATGATCGACAGCCTTCAATTGAAATAAGATTTGTATGTTAGTATGTATTTTTTTACCATCCATATTTAAATATTATATACTTTTCATGATCAAAACCATTAGTTTATTTTTAATAACAAATTTTGCAGTTTTATTGGTACTCAGTTTTAGTTTACAAATTTTTAATGTAGCTAATATGGGCTTTTTTCTTATTTTAGCATTAGTTATTGGTATGGGCGGCTCGTTTATTTCTTTAGCTATGTCTAAATCAATGGCTAAAAGAAGTACTGGAGCGCAAGTAATTGACTATCCTAGTAATAATTCTGAACGACGCTTAGTTGAGATTATAGAATCTATTGCTATAGGCGCGGGAATTGCTAAACCTGAAATTGCAATTTATGATTCACCTGATATTAATGCTTTTGCAACTGGTATCAATCGTAATGACGCTTTAGTCGCAGTTAGTAGTGGCTTACTTGATAATATGACTGAAGAAGAAGTTGAAGCTGTATTAGCACATGAAATAAGCCATGTAGCCAATGGTGATATGATTAGATTAAGCTTAATACAAGGTGTTTTAAATACTTTTGTGATGGTATTTGCGCGAATTATTGGTCAAATAATTGATCGTGTCGTGTTTAAAAATGAACGTGGTGTTGGTATTGGTTATTACCTCAGTATTATGATTGCAGAAGTTGTGTTAGGTGTGTTGGCTAACATCATTGTCATGTGGTTTTCACGAAAACGTGAATTTTATGCAGATGCTGGTGCAGCAAAATTAGTAGGTAAACATAAAATGATTGCGGCTTTAGAACGATTGCAAATGGCACATAGCGGTGCATTACCCGCACAATTAACAGCCTTTGGTATTAATAGTAATAAAGTTATGGGATTATTTCTGAGTCATCCGCCACTAGAAGCTCGTATTGATGCCTTAATGCAAGAACGTTATCTTAGAGATGCTTTACTTAAAAGCTAGAATTATGATAAAATAAAAGATTTATCTTTGGCAAATAGGAATTTGAATAATGAAATTATTACCCAAGCAGATACAACATCTAAAACAATATGTTGGTATTCCGGTTGGTTTTGATCAAGGCTCATCTTTTACTGCTTTAGCATATGCAGAATTAGATGATAAAGATGTATTAAATATAAAGGTTATTAATAAACCTTCTCATATTGCTTATGGTGTTAGTCCAGTTGAAATGCTTTTGGGTGAAGAAGATTCTGGAGATTCTGAAGTAACTGTTTTCCCTAATGATGAACGAGAAAGTACTTTTACGGTGGGTCGTGAATCCTTCGCAAGTGAGAATACCATTGGTAGTGAACGTATAGCACGTATTAGACCTGCTATGTTCCAACATTTTGCGGCTCATTTAGCTCCTTTTAGCAAGCAAGAGCTTTTCGTTACCCAAAGTATGCCAACTAACTTGTATTATCAACGCAATGTCAAGGATGGGTCAAAACGTCGGAATGTTTCATTAATCAATGCAGCTCAAGATGCCATTATAGCACCAACAGAGATTATGGTTGCAGATGAGAAAATAATGCCTGCTAAAATAAAGCATAGTACCGGCTTTGGAGCTAATGACGGCAAAACTAAAATCTTTGGCATGGTCACTATCTCCGAAGCAACAGCTCATGTTTGGAATCGCATTTTGTGGAGTTCTGGATTTGATGGTAATGCTATTGTAAAAGGAGTTTTAATGCCTAAAACTGATTATTTGGTTTTAGATATTGGTGGCAATACTACTGATTACAGTGTTTTCAGACTTTCTAAAGGTGATATTCAATATGATTTAGATCATACTGATGCGGAAGATAAGCATGGATTGTTTTTGGTAAGGAAACATTTGCAGGTTATGATATCAGCAGCTTGCAGTGAAAATGAACAACTTAAAAACATTCAAATATCTGATTCTCAAGTTGAATTTGTTCTTGAAAATGGCTTTATAGTAATTCAAGGTTACAAGATTGATTGCGCCAAGTTCATTAAACGAGCTTATGATCTAACAGCGCGAGAAATTTATACTTTTGTAAATACAAAATGTCCAAATTCTGTTGGTGGAGTATTATGTGCTGGTGGTGGCAGTTTGGCGTTAAAGGATTATATTGAAGGCAAATATCCTCATGTTACACCTGCTTGGTTTAGTAGCATTGAAATTTTAGATAAACCAGAAGTTTCTACAGCTGTAGGTTGTTGGAAACATTCTGCTTTTAGAGTATTAAGTATTGCACGAAAATATCTTAATTTGCCTTCACTTACTTTGATTGATTTGTATCGTGCTTTGCAGGATAATAAGTAACAATGCCTAGTACAAAGAAACGTTCATATCTACAATTGAAGGTAACTATCAGTGAAACCACACCTACTGGTTTAGTGGTATTAGATGCCTTATTGTCTGATGATCCTCAATTTTTAAAGCAATATGGACTTGGACCCAAGATGACCAGAGCTAATAAGTTGTTATGGTTAGCGTATTTGGGATTAACTCAGGGTCATAATCCGAATCAAATAAAAATTCCTGAACCGGTTAATGATGATTTTGATTTACCTATAACTGAACTAAAAATTACTAAAGCAGATGAATACGAAGATGAAGATATTTTAGATGAAGATGCTTTAATGGGTGGATTAATTTAGATTAATCTTCTCATACCAGTCAGGTTTTGAAAACCTGATTGGTATGATTTTTAACAAAGTAAAAATTATACTAATATTTACTAACCATCCATAAGGATAATATATGAGGCTATTATATATATTTAGCTTATTGCTATTTACCAACTTCGTGGTAGCCGAGGAAGGAATTATCAATGAGGCTAAAATTCGTCAATTGGCTGAACAAGCATGGGCTTTAAAAAATTTAGATAAAAATCACCAAGCTGAGGATATTTATTTAACATTGTTAGAAGATCCTGATTTACCATTGGATATTTCTTTAGATTATATGGATTTATTAGTAGGGCAATTACGCTATCGAGAAGCTGCTCAATTTTTTAGGTATCGCCCTATGCGCCCACCTAGTAATGATATTCAATTAAATAATCGTTATGCTTTTAAGCAAGCTGAACTTCTGGTAGCCGCTGGCAAATATCAAAAGGCTGTTAATTGGATTGAACCATATAAAGAGTTTAAAGGTAATCGCGTTTATTCAGCTTATTTTTATATGATGGCTGGTGAGTTAGATGAAACTAATCGCTTATTAGATCATCTAAAAGATAATATACAATATACACCGCATGAACAGAAAAAAGCTAATTGGTTGCGCATGGAAAAAGATCGTTTTTGGCATCGACGTGTCAGTGCTGGTATGAGAATTATTGATAATCCAGCATATGGTCAATTAACACCTATACAAGCTAAGTTTAAATCTCCAATCAAAAATAATTGGGGGCGTGTTGGTTTAGATTATTATAGTTTAGATAGTAAATATCATTTAAATTTAAATCTTGATCGCGTAATCGGTTTTAAAGATAAATATCAATTGGCTTTGTTGTATAGTGAAAATCAATTAGGTTTTAAAGCTGGTTGGAAAAAGCGTCGCGGTAATTATCAAATCAGTGCGAATGCGTTTTATCGTGATATCGAAACTGAAGTAACAGTGTTAATGAAAGATTTTGCTTTAAAAGATGGCTTGGAAATAAAAGCTTATTATAAGCCTAGAAACAAACTTATTTTAGGTGGTAGTTATAATTACACCCGTTATAATTTACCAAACGGCGATTATATTGGCGAGATCAACACTATACACCCTTATTTGGTATATATTGCTAAAGATAAAAGTCCAACTTTGCAACATGGAGTAGGATGGTTAAACATTACTGGGAAAGGTGATACGACTTATATTCCTCATAAGTTTGATATGTTTTATTATGCTATTTCGGGTTTACATTATTTCGGATTGAATAAAAGTATGATTAATTATGGTTTATCATTTGGTTATATGCAAGGTGAGAATTTCAGCGGCTTTGCCATAACACCAAGTCTAAAAATGCGTTATAGCCTTGCTAGAGATGCTGATTTACTTGGTGGTGTTGAATATCGTAAAGATAATTTAACAGGTGACGCGGAAACTAGAGCAAATCTTGATCTTGAATGGAGATTTTAGATGAAAAAATTTAGAGCCTTTTTGCCTTATATTGAGGCGGCTATTGTTTATGGCTTGTTGTTTTTTTATGTCTTGGATTTTTTGCCTCTTAATATTACACCGTATTTATTTATATTTGTAGGGATTATTTTTGCCCTGTTTTACGGCGTTCAAGGTATGATCATAGCTGTTGCTGGATTTTTATTCGCTTTGGGGAAAATGCACGATTTTATTTTAAATCCTATTACTGTAGAAGACTGGTTAATTGCAGTTATTGGTATGTTATTGTTTTTTATAGTAGGTAATCAAACAAGTTCAATTCGTAGAGATTTAGAAATACAACTTGATGCCAATAAAATGGCACAAACACGGATTCAAGAATTATTTTCACAATTAGTATCTATTGATACTTCACATAAAAAGTTTTTAGGTGAATTGTACTTTCGTGTTGATCGCCCATCTTATCTTTATCATGAATTAGGTAAGCTTGGTCAACATTTTAATGATGAAATGCAATTATTTGCGAAATTGTTTTCTTTGCTGTATCGACATCAATTTGTTGAAGGTGGAGTTGTTTATAAATTACATGAATATCAGGATTTAGAATATGATACTAATTATGTAGCTATGTTTCGTTATGGCTTGTCTTTGTTTCCTGATACTATTGAATTAAAGGATTCTCCACAATGGTTTAAATTATTACAAGCAGAAAAAGAAATCATTTCACCAAAAGTGATTGATAAGAAATTTATTATTTCGATTCCAATTATTCTAAAACCATCAGATAAGATGCAATATGTAATTGTGATAGAACGTATTCGACAAACTATGATTACTTCTGAGACTACTCATAGTTTGAAGATTACAGCAATTATTATTAAATTTATTTTAGAAGAACAAGTGTATTTGGCAAATCGCCCTGATTATAGTTTATTTAAACATGTAATGGTATTTCGCCCGGGTGTTGCTGAAAGAATTCTTAAAGAACGCTTGGAATTATTTACGAATGCTGAGTTACCATATAAATTAACTTATTGGAAGCTGGATGAATTACCAGAAGATTTGGAAAAAGTTGCTAATAAAATCCATGCAGCCTCGCGTCAATTTGATGAACAATTCGTCATTGGTGACAAGCTATTTATATTATTTGCTTTTTCAGAAGTATTTACTCCGATTAAAACTCGATTTAAAAGATATTATCCAACTATAGAACTAAAAGAAGTTACAAATGTTAACGTTAAACAACTTAATTCTAGCGACGATTTTCTGTCTTTGGGCAATTAATGAAACTTTTGTCATTATCTTTTTATTAGATAATAACTTATTTGAATTTATCATTGCACATAGTATCGGTATATTACTGACTTGGTGGTTTCTATTAAAGCTTAAAGAAAGTTCTAAGGAAATTGATGAGGTTATTGGTAAATATTTAATGATGGGTTTATTAATTATTGCTTGTATTCCATTAATTGGTCAGGCGGCAATTTTAATCTTTGGTTTCAGTTTTAAATATGCACCAACCAATCCTATAGCACGCGAAGACTATGATATAGTTGATAGAGCCGCTTTAGAAAAAGAAGCTTATGCTATTCAAGAAATGTATTATAATTTACCAACTTCTGAAATTATTGCTTTAATTTATGGACGTATGCCGTTTGAAGATACCATGAAAACTTTAAGCTTATTGGACAAATTAGGCTGGACAGCACATAAAACCCGCCTATTGCAAATGATATTAGAATACAATAAACACCCACTTGCGGGTATTGGTGCTGCACGTATTCTAAATGAAAAGAAAAACAAAATTTTCAATCAAATAGATGAATTGGAAAAATTATCAGAAGTGCCGTATGTTCGACTAGCTAGTTTATATTATGACATATATGATTTAGGTTTAGTTGATGCTCAAGTGGGTGTTTTCTATCTAAAGGGGGCATGTGAACGTATTGATAAAGCTTTAGAAGTAGATGCTTATGATTTTTCAGCTTATAATCGAGGTATTCGATATTATTTGGATAATCAACATATTGAGAAGGCAGAAGATTTATTAAATCAGGCAATGGGGATTTTTAAGAAAGAAGAACATCCACCTACATTTGCTGAATATCAAAAAGAAATACAAAAATTCCAAACACCTTTAGGGAATTATTTAGAACAATTATGAGTGAAGTAGCAGATATTTGCCTTATTATTGAGGGTAGTTACCCTTTTGTGACTGGAGGTGTTGCTTCTTGGATGCAGCGTCTTATTAAGTCTTATGAAAATGAGTTTACTTTTGCAGTAGTAGCTTTGGCGGCTGGCAAAAAAACTGAAAAGGATCTTCGTTATCCATTACCAGATAATGTAACCTTCATGAAAGGGGTTGATTTATTTGATTATTCAGAGATAAGGGATGCTGAACCGACCAAATTTAGTCGCGCTGAGCAAAAGGAAGTTTATGAGCAAATTGGTCAATTGGCTCATATTAATTTTGCTAAGGGTAAATTAACTGAGGAGCAGCGTTGTTTATTTAGGGATATTTTGCAGAAGCATAAAGAAGGCTTTTTTAAACATTTCCTTGCTAAAGAAAGCGGCTTAGAGTTATTGACTGAAATTTATGATAAAAAGCGTAGCAAAGAGGGATTTATTAAGTATTATTATAATTGGCGTAATATTCATTTAGCTATTTGGCGCGTCTTTATGCTTACTAATATTCTCCCAGAGGCGAAACTTTATCATGCTCCAGCGACAGGTTTTTCTGGTTTTCTTGCTTGCATGATGACTGAATTGTATGATAAGCCATCAGTTATTACTGAACATGGTATTTATATACAAGAGCGAGATATGGATTTAAGTGTTGCTGAATGGTTAGATGAAGAGTATATGCGTGATATGTGGCGCGACTTTTTTAAAGGTTTGACCAAGTTTCAATATGAAACAGTAACGCGCTTGATCACTCTTTATAATGGTAATCGAGAATTAGCGGCTGAATATGGTGCTGATCCAGAAAAGGTAGAAGTAATACCAAATGGTATTCAGATAGAACGCTTCCAAAAAGCTAGACGTACTCGTTTAAGAGAAGGAGAAGATCCAGTAATTGGGATAGTAGGGCGTGTTGATTCAGTGAAAGATATGAAAACCTATCTAAATGTATCAGCGATTATTAAAAATGCAATCCCTAATATACAATCATATGTAGTTGGACCAACTGAAGAAGTTGAATCATATTATAAAGAATGCTTAGCTCTACGTGAATTACTAAAAGCAGAAGACTATGTAACATTTACTGGACCAGCAGATGTGGTTGAATATTATAAAATATTTGATATATTATTACTAACTTCAGTGAAAGAAGCAATGCCACTAACAGTTATGGAAGCGATGGCATCAGGTTTACCAGTAGTAGCAACCAGAGTTGGAGCATGTGATGAATTATTAAATGGCTCTGGTGATGATAAATTGGGAGTTGCTGGTTATGTAGCAACAATTATGGATAGCCAAGATATTGCGATGAAAACCTTAGAAATATTAAATAATCCAGAACTAGCAAACCAAATGGCACAAACTGGTATTAAACGGATTGAAACTTATTATTTAGAAACCATGCTGGAAGATGCTTATCGTGAAGTTTATAAGAGTTTGATGTAATTTATAACCATGCAAAAACTAGGAATATGTTTTGCATGTTTTTACAACTCAACCATGAGCATTAAGCGTAATTTGTTTATTTTGACCATTTTGAAATAAAGTTTATTAGATAGGAAAATAAGTTTAAATGAAAATAAAACACTTTTTTAGTATTACATTAGCAATGACTATAATGCTGGCGAGTATCGCTAGTAATGCTAATGAGCAAAGCAAATATGATATTACATTCACAGAGTTTGTTGTAGAAGAAGTAGAGTGGCTAGAATCATGGAAGTCTGAGTATCTTTTTTATGGATATAATCCAATTCAAAACACATATATGTGTCTTCCTAATGATTGTAAGTCTCAACAATTAGCAGGTAAATCTGAGAAAGTTGATCTGAATGTTAAGATGTCAGAACTTACAGTCAATGATTATGTTTATATCATGGTTTTGGAGGCTGACAGCAGAAAATGGAATGTTTTTAGTAAAACTGAAGATAACCATGAAACAAGTTTTAATTCTTGCAAATTCCGCCACAAAAATAGGGTATGTTTAAAAATTCCTGTCCAATATCTGCTTGATAATCAAGATCGTTGTTTAATGATGGCAACAAAATCTGAAGCAGACAAAATATGTTTATCCTATAATATTGATAAGATTAAACCACCAATACTCCATTCTGACTTTGAGCAAAATATCAAAGATCTTTCAGCATTATCTGATTTAGAAGGCTTTGGCTCTAAAAAATTATTGAAATTATTTAAGAAAGATGCTCGCTATAATAAGGAACAAACAGTTCTTTTATTTGATTTTTCAATACTGAATGAATCAGTTTCATCAGTTGATTTTTATGCAGATGACAAGCAAATTTCGGAATTACCAACAAAAATAGCCAAACCAGTATTAGACCATCTAGCTAATAAATATCCTACAGGTTTATGGTTAATAAATGCTAATGATAATAAAGTATTAGCAGCTTATGATGCAGATAAACTAATTAGCAAAGAATCTTCATCCACTATCACTGTAAATTGGCCAACAGATATAAGCAATGAATCTATCAATAATTGGTTGAAAAAGCCGAATCACACAATTACTTTGTATTATAAAATAGGTAATAGAACGATTGAACTAGGTTCAAGTGATAATATTGATACTGTTTCTAAAAGCTTAAGCTTGCCCGGTCGTTACACTTTGGGTACTCATTTGAATATTTCTACAGTGAAATTATCAGGCATCTTTGCTTTGCTGAACGATAAAATCTCAGGTAGTTCTATAAATTTTAGTTATTATGTAAACAATAAAATTGATGCAGAGTTCACAAATTTGGAAGGCTATAAACACCAATGTAGCAAGGTTAGCAAAACCATCCCAGAGTGGTTTAAGGCAGACAAGGTGAGATTACAATGTCCTCGTTTAGCCAAAAGCTTGATTGTACCAGAGTTTAAGAATGGTGAAATACAGTTAAACGCTCAAAACCAAGAATTGTTTTTGAAACTAGGTATGGAAAACATCTTAATCAATGCTCGTGAGTTAGAATTACCAAAAGATCGTACTTTAACACTGATGCCTCCAAAGCAAGCACTTTCAATCTATTACTTAAACGAACCGATTTCAATTAAGTTATCAGATCAGCAATATGATTATATTTACACAGCCAAGTCAGTACCAGAATTGGATGGTTTGACTGAGATTGATATAGATGTTCCTCAGAAACTACGTCAAGTAGAAACTTTTCAAAACCGCAACAATCCGTGGATTCCTGAACAACTAAACTTTCTATGTGATGGTAGTCAATCTGATAGTTCTCTATGTGGAAAAACTTGTATATTCAATGATAGTCAAGTGATTTGCGAAGGTAAAAAGATCAATATGCCATTTAAAAATTTAAATGGTTATATCATAACTAGCAGATTTATGGGAGATACTTGGAATACAAACCCAGTTAGATTGGAAGAACAATCACTAAGAGATTTCTTTTGTGGTGCTTGGCAGCGGTTATTTTCATTGGATAATCGCAAAGGTGAGCGTAAAGATATTTTATGTGAATAATTTGCTAAATTAAACCTGTCAGGTTTGTTGTTCACGGAGAAACTTCAAAATTTGCAATACAATTCATATTTGTATTCATAGGTATGGTAATTTGTGAATTGGTACCGCTACAATCTCCGCTCCATTGTTTAAACACAAACCCCGGTTTTGGATTGGCTGTTAAGCTAATTGTGCCTCCACCAATTGGTGTTATTTTGGTTGTTAGTGTCGCAGGATCGTTGTCTTTTATAGTTATTGTTGATGATACCACCGGGTGAAGGTGTAGTTGTTTGTTGACATTTGTCAAGGAATTTTTGCATTATAGTTTTACGATCATTGTTTGATAATGCTTCTAATGGAAATCCTAAAAATGTTGTTAAATAACTGCTATTGTTTTTATTAACAGCAGCATCTCCTATATTGCCTACAAATGCAACTTCTGCATTAGCTTTAGCTGAAATTGTATCAGTATAATTTGCAAAGGGTGGGTTTAGTGTTAAACTAGCAATTCCATTAAATATTGAGCCACTGCCTGTCACCGTAGTTTGTGATACATCATCAACAATTGAATTGACTCCAAGATAATCTTCCATAAATTGCGTCTGCTTTTTTGCCCAATGGTAATCTTGGCTACTTATCATCATACATTGAATACCTGTACTATTTATCCTCATTATTCTCACCAAGATAAGTTTGCACTAATGGTTGAATTTTTTCAATCAACACTCCTTGATTATTACAACCTCCAAGGTGATGCAAAGCAATGACTTTATTTGAAGAACGCGCTAATATCGGCGAACCTGAACTACCACCTGTGGTATCACATTTATATCCAGTATCATTATTTATAGTGGCTATATCAATTCTACAAACATTAGCAGTATTTTGATCGCTTTCAATGCCAAATTCTTTCGGATTACCAGCTCCATGTTGAGGAATATATATTTCTTCATTTAAAATTGGAGTTCGTGCATCTAATTCTAAAAAACCAAAAGATTGAATGGAGGCGAAATTTTTCACTGAAAATAAGGCAAAATCAAGTGTAGTATCATCAACAAATAACTGTTCACCAGTTACAATAGTAGGAGTATTAGCATTGCCGCTGCCACAAGCAGCTCGTTGATAATTAAACCAAACTTCAGTGGCATTAACATCAGCTTGACTAGTAATGCAGTGTTCATTGGTAAATATGTAATTATTAGGGCTAACTCGCCAAGCTGTACATAAAGTAGTGTTATTGATTAATAATCGCGCTACAGCATTAGACTTATTAAATTCTGTTGGATGTGAAGTTTGATAACAAGCTACATCAGTACGTTCATTAGTGCCACAAGTTGATTCCGTAATCAGAGCTTCAACTTCATGCTTTGGCAAACCGCGTGCAACTTTATCTATTACAATACCAAGATTGGCGATATTATTTAATTGTTGAGGAGTACGATGTAATTCAATAATCGCAGTATCGCCGATAATAGACAAAGCCCAAAAACCACCAAAACTATCAGTAGTAAAACCAGCACCGGGATAAGTATATACTTGTTTATTATCTGGACTTGATATAGTAACAGAATCACCGGCAGCTAATGTTGCCTTAGATACATGAAGCTTAATATAACTGGCACCGGGATAACTAATAGTTTTAGTCAAATTAGACTCTTGCAAATAATTAATTTGAGTATTAATTTGTTCTAATTCACCAACCTTAATTGGATTGGCAGCAAAACTTAATTGAGAAGTCAATAATAATGCTAACCAAAATAAATACTTACTTAGATAATTCATATTACATATTCCTTAGTAAATAAAAGGTAATTTATGCAATATTTACTCCTAAGAGTATTTGAACTATGATATGATTTTGATTGTTAATCAATATAACAAAAAAAATATAAATATAGGACATATCATGAGACTTTTAAGGTTATATATTCATAATAGTGGGGTATTCAAAAATACCTTAATAGATTTTACTCATAATGGTGAACCTCAAAATTTAATTTGTCTAGCTGGTGTTAATGGTTCCGGTAAAACTACTGTGATGGAATTAATTTTCAATCTAATCAATTTCATAAATCCTGATTTATCTCTACAAAACATATCTTTCGATAGATTACGAGCGAACGTTTTAACTTGGACAGAATTTGCCCAATTGGATATTTTAATAAAAGATAAAGTTTTATCATTAGTTTTAGGAGACTTAAACAATATTCAAATCCATAGTGAATATATTGGAAAACAAGGCTTTATCATAGAAAATGAAATAAAGACTATGATAAAAGACTTTGAGGATAATTTTGTTAAAATTCCGGAAGATTATGATCATTCACAGATTCAAGGTCTAAATATTTATCAAGAAACAATTGGTTTACAATTAGTAAAATCGTTTTCTGAAAGAAAAATTGATTATAAAGAGGGGAAAATAACTAATGACATACAACAAAATATACCCTTTATTTATTTTTTTAATTCGCATGATAGAGAAATACAAGATATTCACTATAGTTCAATTCCTCAACAAAAACTGAAATATGAAATAGCTCATAGATATAATCCTAATAAAGATGATCTTACCAGAACACTAGTTTTTTATGACTATGCCCTTTCAAAAAAATTTAACGAGTTAAAAGCTTGGATTAATAAGCATGTTCTAGTTGGCAAAACTATTAAAGAAATAGATAGAATTAACTTTCAAGTAGTTATTGAAACCAAAGATGGCGAAAAACATGGACTTGAACTATTAAGTTCTGGTGAAGAAAGTCTATTGATTATAGCAACTCAACTTTATTTAAGAGCTTCGCAAAATGCAATTTTTTTGATAGATGAAGTTGATCAAAGTCTTCATCCTGAATTTCAAGAACAAGTAATGAGACTTCTGAAACAACTACAAAAAGATACAGATTGTCAAATTATTATTTCATCTCATTCTGAAATAATTTGGGATCAGTTTAAAGATAAAGGTTTTATCAGCTTAACAGAATTGGTGATATAAGATGAGTTTACAATTTAATAACACTATTAGTGATAATAAATACAACTTTATTGATCAAAGTTTACGGCAAGTTTTTAAAACAGCGGTTGAAAAAGCTGGTAGAAAAAAGATTATTTTTGTAGAAGGTTATGACGATGAAGTGATTTATAGCATTCTATATGAAGATAATTTGGACAAACTATATTTTATAGATACAAGTTTTACAACAGCGGATCTTAAAGGCACTGGTGGTTGTGAAAAAGTTAAACAACATTTAAAAGATTTTGTTAAACATTTACCCAAAGAAAAACGTTTTTATGGCATTATTGATAGAGATTTAAAAACCGATCAAGAAGTAAAAGAGGAAAAACAACAAGTTTGTTATGATGGTAGATTGTTTATTTTTTTTGAGGCTTACACTTTAGAAAATTATTTTATAGATTCAGATATTTTATATGAGTTTTTAGTAGGGCAATCGATAAGCCACAAAAAACTTATACCTCTGATAAAAAATGGAAAAGAAAACTTAGAGCAACAAATTATTCAGGCAATTTTAAGCTGTTTAACATATATAGCGGCTGCTAATTTAACCATCCGTTATTTTGACCCTTCTAAAAGCTTTTTAGAAGAAACTATTTCTTGCGAAGAAGAGAACATTAAAAATAGAATACTTCAGAAATTAAATCAATTTCAGAAAGATCAAATCTTATCCAAGTTCTTAGAATTTAAAAAAGAATTAATTGAAAATAATGAAGCTCTAAAATTTGCCAGTGCCAAACTATATTTTGCCAGCCAATTTAACCGGAAATTAAAAAAACAGACTCAGGTTAATATTCAACTAAATAACCACAAATCTGAATTAGCTCGTATTTTGAAAGAAAAGCAACTTCCTAAAGATTTTCAAGATTTATTTGACCATCTTGAAATTCAATAATAAGTTGTGGTTCTTGTTCAGCGGCAAGTTTGGAGCTAATAATTTTATTATTAGTATTTTTGACAATAGCATAGCCACGCTTTAAAACCTTTTTAGGATCGCTTTGTAGTATCTGTTGCATAAAAGATTGTATATTATGGCGAGCTTTATTTAATTGAATTTGGCTGTTGTGATGAATCTTGGTTATTAGGCGTTCATTTTCGGTTTTGGCACGGTATAGTTGTTCGCTGACTAATTTATTCAGCATTTGCCAATCTTGTTTGGCATTCTGCGCATTTTGAATAATTCTACTTGCAATATATGTAATCACTAAGCTAGGTGTATGACAAGTCTTATTTGCCACTTCATCTAATAAAGTTTGGTCTCGTTCATGCCCTATACCAACAATTACAGCTAATGGTGCGGTACAAATTGCCTTAGCAATCTCATATTCATTCAACTGAAATAAGTCAGCTTTAGCACCACCTCCGCGTATCATAACTACTGCATCAAATTGTTTTTCCTTATGATCTTGTTTTATTAATTCAAAAGCGGCAGTGATTTCAGTCAACATTTGTTGCCCTTGAAAACTAGCATTGTAATAATGAAATTCACACAAATCAGCTAATCCTTTAGCTTGACTTTTAAAATCTCCTAAACCTGCTGCTTGTGGTGGCGCAATTACTGCGACTTTACAAAATTCTATTGGAGTTTTAATTGTTTGATTACAATCATAAAGCTTCTCTTCTTGTAATCGCATTCTAATACGATTCAATTTTGCTGCCATTTCACCGATAGTGAAATTAGGATCAATATCTATAACATCAAGCGAAAAACCATAACGAGTATGAAATTCAACACGAACTTGTAATAACAACTTCATTCCAGCCTTAAAAGGCATACCAGTTTGTGTTTCAAAACGTTTTAATAGTTCCTTAGCTCTATGATTCCACAAAATAGCACGCACTTTGGCAAGTTCTTGCCCTTCATTATCATGATCAGATAATTCCATATATAAATGAACATGATGTGAGACACTAACCAACTCAGCGCGTACCCAATAACGATCATTAAGTTGCGTATTGACAGTGCTTTGAACACTTAACATTAAATCATAAAGACTAAAAGGCTGATCATTATCAACTTGCTTAGACAACCATTTACTAAATGGATCAAGATCAAGTCCAACAGGAACAAACCATTGTTTTTCCTGCCAATCAAACTTTGCACCTAAGCGTTTAACTTCATCCTTTTCAGAAAAAGGACAATCTAAAAATATTGGTTCTTGAGATTTCACGAATAATAATTTGAACTGTGAGATGAAATTTGTGTATTTTAGACCTGACAGGTTTTTAAAACCTGTCAGGTCTGATGGTTCTATGAAAACTTACAACTTTGAAATATCAGCAATTTGCAAAAATAAGTTTCTTATTTGTTGCAAAAATGCTAGACGATTTATACGTACTGTTTGATCTTTGTCCATTACCATGACATTGTCAAAAAACTTGTCTGTTGTTTCCCTTAAACTGGCTAGGTGTTTTAGGGCAGTTTCATAGTCTCCGGTTTTTATTAGGGGGGCTATTTTTTGTTTTACTGTTTCTAATTTGTCATATAGGTGTCGTTCTTCTATATGTGTGAAGTAGGTTTGGTCTGGTTCTGATGGGTATTTTTCTTTGGCTTTTTTGAGGATGTTATGAATCCGTTTGTTGGCACTGGCTAGGCTTTCTGCTTCTGGTAATTTGCGGAAGGCGGCTATTCCTCGAATTCGTTTGTCTATGTCTAATGGTGATGTTGGGCGGCATGTTAATACTGCGTCTATGGTTTCTAGTGCAAAGCCTTGTTCTTGGTAGTAGCCGCGTAAGCGTTCTAGCATGAAGTCAAATACTTTGGTTTGACTTGGTTTTAGCAATTCTTGCAAGTCTATTTCTAGCTTACATTCTATTATTATTCTTAATATTCCGATAGTTGCACGGCGTAATCCAAATGGATCTTTGTCTCCCGTTGGAGCTTTACCAATTCCAAATATTCCTACTAATGTGTCTAATTTGTCGCTAATTGATAATGCTTGCCCTAGGCTAGTTTTTGGTAGCACATCTCCGGCAAAGCGGGGCAGGTATTGTTCACCTATTGCTGCTGCTACTGCTTCAGTTTCTTGGTTGTTACGGGCATAGTATTCTCCCATAATTCCTTGTAATTCTGGAAATTCTGCTACCATGCCTGTCATTAAGTCGCATTTAGATAACATGGCTGCACGAACTGCTTGTAGTTCATCTGCGCCTATTTGTTTGGCAATTGTTGCTGTTAGTTGAGCTACGCGCTCGCTTTTGTCATATAGGCTGCCTAGTTGTTTTTGGAAAATTACTGTTTTTAGGGCTTCTATATGACTGTCTAGGCTGTTAGTGCAATCTTGTTGCCAGAAAAATGCGGCATCGCTTAGTCGTGGGCGAATTACTCGTTCATTTCCAGCGCGAATTACTTCTGGTTGTTGACTTTTAATGTTGCTTATGGTAATAAAACTGGGTAATAATTTTCCTTCTGAGTCAACTATATGGAAATATTTTTGATGACCCTTCATTGCTGCTATCAAGGCTTCGGCTGGTACTTGTAAAAACTGTTTATCAAATGAACCGGTAATTACAACTGGATATTCTACTAGGCAAGTGACTTCATTTAATAAGTCATCATCAATAACAGCTTTTCCTTCAAGTGCATTAGCAGCTTCTGTGACTAATTTACGTATCATGTCGCGACGCTTAGTAAAAGAAGGTATAACAAAACCTTGGTTTTCTAAGCTAGATACATAATCATTAGTATCATTTAAAACAATATCTTGAGGATGATGAAAGCGATGTCCTCGTGTTTCACAGCCACTAGGAATTCCAAATATTTCGGCTTCAATCACATCAACACCAAATAAAATAACCAGCCAATGTACTGGGCGTACAAATTCATAAGGTAAATCTGCCCAACGCATCCGTTTTGGAATTGGTAAAGCGGCTAGGGAATTTTCAATTATAGTTGGTATTAAGCTGGCAGTTGCTTGTCCGTGTTGAGTCTGTTTATATATTAACCACGCGCCTTTTTTGGTTTCTAATTTTTCTAATTCAGATACATTGACTCCGCAGGAACGGGCAAATCCTAAAGCGGCTTTACTGGCTTCTCCTTGGGCATCAAAAGCAGCTTTTAAAGATGGTCCACGTCTTTCTGTTTCTCGATTTGCTTGTATGCGTGCTACTGCCTTGATTATTACAGCTAAACGGCGTGGAGTTGCAAACGCACTAATGGATTCATAAGCAATTTCTTGTTTTTGTAAACCCTTAGCAATGCCTTCTGCAAAAGCTTTAGATAAGTTTGGTAAAGCTTTAGGAGGTAATTCTTCGGTACCAATTTCTATTAATAAATCACGAGTATCTGACATGTTAAGCATCCTTTGCAGTCATTGGGAAATTTAAGGCTTCACGACGATCATAATAAGCTTTTGCTACTGCGCGTGCTAAAGTTCGTACTCGTAAAATATAACGTTGCCGCTCGGTAACAGAGATAGCATTACGTGCATCTAATAAGTTAAAGGTATGAGAAGTTTTAAGCATCATTTCATAAGCTGGTAATGGTAGATTTTTTTCGATTAAATTAGTGCTTTCGCGTTCATAAACATCAAAAAAATGAAATAAGTCATCGACTGGGGCATATTCAAAATTATAAGTTGACATTTCGACTTCATTCTGATGAAATACATCTCCATAACTAACTCCATCAGTCCAAACTAAGTCATAGACACTTTCTACGCCTTGTAAGTACATGGCTATACGTTCTAAACCATAGGTAATTTCACCGGTAACTGGTTTACATTCTAAGCCGCCGACTTGTTGAAAGTAGGTGAATTGTGTAACTTCCATGCCATTGAGCCATACTTCCCAACCTAAGCCCCATGCTCCAAGAGTAGGAGATTCCCAATTATCTTCTACAAAACGAATGTCATGCACTAAGGGATTAATACCTAGTTTTTTTAATGAATTTAAGTATAATTCTTGAATATTCAGCGGTGATGGTTTTATAACCACTTGAAATTGATAGTAATGTTGTAAGCGGTTAGGATTTTCACCATAACGTCCATCAGTTGGACGACGTGAAGGTTGCACATAAGCGGCACTCCACGGCTCTGGACCAATAGCCCTTAAAAATGTAGCTGGATGAAAAGTTCCAGCCCCTACTTCCATATCATATGGTTGCTGTAAAACACAACCTTGTTCAGCCCAATAATTTTGTAGGCTCAGAATTAATTCTTGAAATGTGGTTTTTGATGACACTTATGTTTCCTTTGGTTTTTATGTTAATATAATTGATGTTGCATTTATCAATTGCAACATTAAGGTGATTTTACCAGTTTGACGTGGTGTGTGTAGGATGAAATTGATATTATATAAATATAATCCAATTATATATTACCAAGCAAACAAAGATATTTTGCGTTAGGTAAAACTAATACCAGACGAAAATTATTTATCTGTTTTACTATTCGTAATAATTTAATTCGTGTCATTTCAGCACGCGATATGACTAGAAATGAAAAAAGGAGATATAGTCTGTTATGAAAACCTTACCTAGTTTTAAAACTGAAGAACAAGAACGTGATTTTTGGGCTGCACATGATTCTACCGAATATGTGGATTGGGATAAGGCTGAACAAGTTTCTATGCATAATTTGAAACCCTCAGTTGAAACGATTTCGATTCAATTACCCGAATCAATACTTGATGGGCTGAAAACCTTGGCTAATAAATGGGATGTATCTTATCAAGAATTGTTGAAATTTTTTTTGGCTGAACGTGTAGAAAAAGAACTTTCTAGTTTTTAATAATACAGGAGTACAAAGCGCAACTTTGAATTTTTACCCCAAAAAAAACTACATAGATTGCATATAAGCACGGATGTAATAGCTGCTAAAATTTATTCTGTAGGTTGGGTTAGATTTTTTTGCAAAGCAAAAAAACGTAACCCAACATTTACTACAAAATATATTATTTTATGGCACATTCTTGTTGGGTTACGTTTTTTTACTGCGTAAAAAAAGCTAACCCAACCTACAAAAGAATTCTATAATGATATTATATAAATTCCAGCAATAAACATTAAGGAGAATTATCATGAAAAAAATAATCCTACTCATAATACTAATAACACCTAACATTTTAATGGCTAATCTTTGTGATCAGGCTAATTCTTTAGTTAAGCGTTCTTATTTTTTGCAGCCGTCGCAAGAGAAAACTTTATTGAAATATGCTTTGGATCTTTGCCCTAGTCATGCTGTTGCTCATAATAATTTTGCTAATTTGTTAGAAAATCAGCGTCAATATGATTTGGCTTTGTCTCATTATCGTCAAGCTCTAAAATTTAATCCACAATTATTTGAAGCTTGGGTTGGTATTGCTGATGTTTTTTATCTTCAAAAGCAATATGCTCTTAGTTTGGAGGCATATTTACAAGTTTGTACCAAATATTTTCATGCTCGTAAACGTGTAACTAAATTATTAGAGGCTAATCGTTATCGTAATGTGGAACAAGGCGAAATTATAACTACAGAAAATTTAGCTTTACTCTATAACAAGCAACGATTAGAAAAAATGGCTAAATTAACAAAACAATGTGAAAGCAAATTTAAATCAATAAGCACGTCAGGCGCAACCAAAGCTATTTTAACAACTGTCATAACTTTTAGAAATCTGCAATTTGAAACTGGTAAGTCTGATTTAAGTTTAATATCAAGTAAACAATTGAATTATATTGCTAGCACTTTAATTATTGAAAATGTTAATAAAATTGCAATTTATGGGCATTCAGATAATCAACTTTTTACTGGTAGAAGCACAGAAGAAAGTAAACATTTAAATTGGCAATTATCAGTAAATCGCGCTAAGTCAATTAAACAAGCATTAGCTTTAGGCGGTGTTGAGATTAATCGTATGAAAACTGCTGGTTATGGAAACACTCGCCCAGTAGCAGTTGGTGAATTTGATGCTGCTTATACTAAAAATCGGCGAGTGGAAATTAAGCTTGGTGATTGAATAGCACTAACTATTCGTTGTTATTACTATTGGTTGTACTTAACATAGAATCTTGAGTACAACCAATAGCCCCAAAAAAACTACATAGATTGCATATAAGCAAGGATATTCCTAAAAAAAATCGCCCTGCCGGGGGCTTCCACGCTAATAAATTCTGATTAGTGAAAACTAATCAGAAAAAGAAACGAGATTATAATTTTAAAAAAATTAAAAGGGTAAAAGTGATAAAGTTTAAAGGGTTACGAGCATGGAGACCCGGAAGCCCACGCTGTTGTTGCGGAACGACGGCTTGAACCTGCCGCGGAAAGCCGAGCGCACGACCCTCGCGAAGTAGTTCCACGAGCCGCCGCGAATGGACAAACTATTTCCAGTTGTAACGCATTGTTTTTCATTGCCATTATATGGATTATCCCATTCTGAGCAAGTCCACTCCCATACATTTCCTGAAGTATCATATAAACCAAATTTATTAGCAGCAAATGAACCTACTGGCGATGTATATTCAAAACTATCTCCACAATCAGAATTACAGTTCGCTTTATTGTTACCAATCTCATTACCCCACCAATACTTAGTCTGCGTACCAGCCCTAGCTGCATATTCCCATTCAGCCTCAGTAGGCAGACGATAAGTTTTACCTGTTTGATTACTAAGCCATTTTGAATAAGCTGTTGCATCATTCCAAGAAACATTAATTACTGGACGATTACCACGCCCCCAGCCTCTATCACTAGGCTTTTCTCTACCAGTAGCATCAGCAAACTTATCATATTCAGCAAAGGTAACTTCATATTTACCCATAGCAAAGCTATCAACCGAAACATCATGTTGCTTTTCATCTGAATATTCACCACCCATCCTAAAAGAACCAGCCGGGATTCTAACCATCTCTGGAGCAAAACCACCATCTTTTAAACGATCTTGAAAGACTTTACTTTTTACTTTCTTAACTCCAATTCAGATATTCTTTTCAAAAGCTCAGAAGAATTATCAACAACTTTAGGCTTTACTGCTTGAGGATTAAAAGAAAAAGGATCATACAACTGAGTATAAAAGCCCGGCTCCTGCTGCTGATTAGTCTCATTTACAACAGCCGCACCAACTTTCTTAAACATCCCCTCAACAGACAAATTAGGTTCCTGTATAAACCTTATTAAATGCTTAACATAAGGACTATTACGCTCACCCAAACCACTCAGGAATAGCCTTCATACCCTTATCATCAGATTTATTACTTGCCTTAATTTTCCGCGCCTTACGACAAGCATCCAAAACCAAAAAATTCATATGATTACCAGCCTTCTGCATCTCATTCAACACATAACTAACAGCAATAGTCTCAGCAGTCTCATCAACATCATAAGAAACCTCAATCTTATTACCCAAAGGAATCAAATGATTCTTACCCGCATAATCAACACCATGCCCAGAATAATAAAACAAACCAACCCCCTTATTAATAAGTAACTTATCACGAAACTGACCAATAGCATCAAACAACTCAATAACCTCAAATCCCAACTTGCGCAAAACCACCGCCAAATCCTTAGCATCATTAACAGGATTTTCCAAAACCGGAAAAATATGATTAGTATAATGAGAATTACCAATAACCAAAGCCGTGCGCTTATGCGACAATTCAGGCGGAGGAAAATCAACAACCGGCGAACTAGCATCATCATTACAAGCACTAATGATAGTGGCTAAAATTACAATAATTGAAAGGTTTTTTAACACACAAAGTTCCTATTTTTAATTTTACATCAATCCCATATCAACAACATCTAAACTTAAATATGGATTATAATACGGATCACCCTTTCTAAGCCATGTATTCCATTTTTCAACAAAAATTTGTCTATCTTGTTCCAGCCATTCTATTTGTTGCCATTCACTAGTAGCTACAAAACGCGCAAATGGTGTATAAACTATACGTTTGCCGCTAGTTAAAGCCCGTAAAGCAAAATCTAACATTGCATAAGCACCACTATAATCCGTATTTAAGCCACCTAATTGTTGCCACAAAGAGCGTCTGATTACACAACAATTTACTTGTGGAATGCTTACATTATGTACAATTGCGGTAATCGCCATATAAGCCGGAGTATTTTCAGGGAATCCTTCATATAAAGCTAAAGGTATTCCATTATGACGCTGTACTAATCCTGCATGTATCAATTTTCCTTGTTGATCAACTACTTTTCCTGTTACAATACCAACATCTTCAATTTCTAACCAAGAGATTAATTCTCTTATAGATTCTTGATCATAATCAAGTTGCCCTAAAATTACCAAATAATCAGCTTCACAAGCTTGATTAATCTGATTCAACTGTAATATTTGATAAGATTTAGATTCTGATACCTGCAAACGTACTCGATAATGTCCTCTCCATAACTCTTTGTTTTCACTAACATCAGCGGATAAAGATCGCCGTTCTAAAGCCTCTTCTAAGGCTGCAATTCCAGCCTGATAAGCATAATCTTTGGCATTATGTTCCAGTGCCACTGACTGTTCATGTTGTCGCCAATGATATAATACTTTGGCAAGATGTCGTACTTGTGGTTGTAATTCAGCGGCACGTAAAATCAAATCATAATCTTGTGAACCCTCTTTACCAACGCGCACACCTCCCAATTTTTCCAATAAATCGCGTCGATAAACCAATAAATGAAATAAATAATTACCAGATAATAAAGTTTCAGGAGACCAATCTGGCTTAAATAAGTGCATAAAGCGTTTGTTATTGGGAGACAACATATCACGATCAGAATAAACAATATCAGTAGTTGGATATTTGCGTAATAATTTTACAACTTCATACAAAGCATCAGGCGCAAGACGATCATCATGATCCAAAAAAACCACATATTCACCATGCGCCATAGCTAAAGCCTGATTAGTGGCATGACAAATACCTTGATTTTCAGAAAAACGATGTAAATGCAAACGCGGATCATCCTTAACAAGCTGCTCTAAACATGCAATAGTAGCAGGATTATCACTTCCATCATCAACCAAACACATTTCCCAATTTGGATAAGCCTGAGTTTGCACAGAATAAACACACTCAGCCAAATAATCAGGAGCAGTATTAAAAACCGGAGTAATAACACTTAATAAGGGGCGTTGTTTCCAACATTGAGCTTGATTACGCAACAGTTGCCAATCATATAAAGTTAAAAAGCCATGATGAAACAACCAAGCTTGATACTCAATCCACTCACCATAAGCCCAAGACTTCAAATCAGCTTCAGTTGGAGTGTCGATAATAGGTATTGATTTTTTAAAAAACATAATGTTAGACAGCCATTTTTAAAACCGCCAAAATTGAAGCAAGCGCGATAGTTATAAAGAAAAATTTGATAGAAATGATCATAAATAACTTCATGTAATGATGATACACATAATCTTCTATCACTTCCTGTAAACCAATTACAGTATGATAAAATAAATTAATTAGTAGCAAAATTAACAATTCGCTATTCCAAGCAGAAGCTATCCAAGAAACTAAAGCGGCATGATCAGCTTTATGAATATAAAATATAATTGAACTTACAAACCAAAGTATACTCAGCACGGTCATAATTTGGGTTTATTTATCATAGTAAATCCATTATTAGATATAAGATAATACGTTTATTTTACTATTAATTCCCATACAACACAAACGCCGCCCAATATTTAGGATTACTATAACGCCCACCTTTTTTAATAAATTCGCGTTTAGTTGCCGCTAGTGCTTTTATTTGTTTTATACCAGCCTTTAATTTTTTAAAAAAGCTGGTAACAAATTCTACTGTTATTTCATCAGATATTGACCACAGTGTAAACAATGTATTCTTATTGCCGGCTGGATTATTTACTTGCCCTAATACAATTGCTGATAATTCAGGAATTTGGGAGTTTAGATAACCATGTGATGACAAAACTAAATAACGGTATTTGGCTAAGATGCCTTGTTTATTTAACTTTTGTAATGTGGTTTCAGTTGCGGCATTTTGTTTATAAATTCGCACTGAATCATAAAGCGGGGCACCCATTGCCAATAATGTTCCTCTATTCTTAATCTTTTTATATTGTTGTTGGCGTTGATGCAACATTTTTAATACTGATAAGGATTGTACATAACTAACATCATGATTAGCAATTACTTGTTTGCCATTAAAATGCAAAGTATTAATGTATAAACGGGAAAGATTAAAATATTCATCTATCCATCCTTGAAATATAACTTGACTATTTTCAGCAGATAAATTCTTAGTTCGCAAATCTTCTATGCGGATAACTAGTTTTTCAAAATGTTTAATTGCTTCTTTGATATTGCCTTTTTCTTTATATAAATAAGCTAAATTGCTAACAGATGATAGAGTATCAGGATGGTTTTCGCCTAATACTGCTTTACATATGTGATAACAATTTTTATATAAAGATAAAGCTTCATTTAATCACCCTAATTTATAATAAAGGCTTGATTATACATTCCTAAATCGCTGTAAGTACTAGCTAAATTATTAGTAATCATTAATCTTCGTTCATGCTTATTTGCTAAATACTTAGATAAAATTTCAGCCTTTTCCAGCAAATCTAAAGCTGTTTTTTAATTGTCCTAAGTCTTGATAAACAGTAGCTAAATGGCTCATTATAATAATTGTATCAGAGTCTTTTTTTCCAAATTCTGCTGTAGAGATAGGATAAATTGACTCAAATAAATCTAAAGCTTCAGCAAATTTATTTGAATTTTTATATATCAATCCTAAGTCATTAGCAAGTAATAAAGTGTCTTTGTGTCTGACACCTAATACATTAATTCTAATTTCTAAGGCACTTAAGCTTTGAGCCTTGGAATTTATTCCTAGACGGTGTTTGATAATGACAAAATGCTAGTATGTAACATCAGTTACTTAATCTTGCATTATACATTAATATTATTAATTATATCACAAATAATCTCAATCAAGCTAATGGCTGCCGATAAACATGCCTTGTTGATTGCTATTGAGGATTATAGTCAAACGCCTTTCAATTCGCTAAAAGGTCCAATAAATGATATTTTTATCATTCTTAGCAATAAACAAGCCACTCATACTGGTATTGAAAATGGCTTTAAAAAGTTAATTCAGCGCGTTCAAGCTAATGATTTTGTTTATATATATTATTCTGGTCATGGTTCACAAACTCTTGATTTAAATGGTGATGAACTCAGTGGTAAAGATCAAACTTGGGTGTCTTATGCTGCCCGTAGTAGTAATAACGTTGTGTTTAAAACAATATCCAAAATTACAAACTCATATGGGTATTCGCATTGGTGCTGCTAGAGAATATGAATCTGCAATTGAATTACCAATGGAAACAAATAAATATTATGGAGTCTTTACGTGGTATTGGATGCAGAATTTACAGCAAGCACAAGCCAATGATACTTGGAATAATATTTTTAAACGAACAGCGGAAATCAGATCAAGATTATTATTCATATCTGATAAATATCAGCCCAAAGCATGGCATTTACACTATTTTTCCTGATCCTTACGCACGAATGGAATCAGTATCTGTAGGGTCGGTTATCACCGACTCTACAAGACTCAACAGCAATTATCCAAATACCAACTCATTTTTCCTTGTTCATTCTTACCAGCAAAACTAAAATCAGCCCATAAATATGAAGTACCAGTCAAGGTTTCATATTTCGCTTTGTCAAAATGTAGAGATAAATCAGCATTAATTTTGGAGTTATATCGCTATAATGTCCACCTGTAACAACATGAAAAAAATTTCCACTAGGAGAAGAACAGGTCACTGTGTGATTTGGTTTTAAACCACAAAATATATATTTGGTACCATCCTTATCATCATTCCCTTTACCATCTGGATCACCAATAAGGGCAAAATGCACTCAGAGTGCTACCTGCTTGAGCAGTAGATGACAAAGCTATATATATTATAGCTAATAAATAATATAATTTAATTTTCATTAAAGTACTACCTTTTTAGTTAGATTAAAAAATTTTTACTACATAATCTATAGAATGAGCCACTAAAAAAATTATTCGACTTAAAATTTTAAAACCGCCAAAATTGAAGCAAACGCGATAGTTATAAAGAAAAATTTAATAAAAATGATCATAAATAGCTTCATATAATGACTATGCACATAATCTTCTATCACTTCCTGTAAACCAATTACAGTATGATAAAACAAATTAATGAGTAGCAAAATTAACAATGTGCTATTCCAAGAAGAAGTTATCCAAGAAACTAAAGCGGCATGATCAGCCTTATGAATATAAAATATAACTGAACTTACAAACCAAACTAATAAAGGAATTAAAGCTAGCGCAGTAACACGTTGCAGAATAAACTTAGCAGTTCCATCTTTAGCAGAACCTAAAAGACGTACACGAGATAATGGAGTTCTTAAATTATTCATAAAGCCAACCACCATGCTAAAGCGGTTAAAACAAAACTTGCTAGCAAAACCAATTTACCACTAAGATAAACCATCTTAATATCCATACCCAAACCAATATCCCAAAACAAATGACGAATACCATTACATAAATGATAAAACAAAGCAAAAGACCATCCAAATAAAAACAATAAACCCAAGAAAGAACCTAATAAATCTTGTGCCTGTTGATAAGCTTCTGCACCAGAAGCAGCGGCAATTAACCAATAAGCTAAAACCACAGTGCCTAATGATAAAAACACACCGCTTAAACGATGCAAAATTGACATCAAAGATGTTAATTGAGGTTGATAAATTTGTAAATGAGGTGATAAGGGGCGTTTATTTGCCATAGTAAATCCATTATATTATCTAATAAAAAATGCTTATTCTACTATGCGATTATGATAAAATGTGTATTTTTTGTGTTAGATATATATTATGAAATATTTAATTTCCAGCTTATTATTTTTTTCCATTTTATCTCCCTCAGTATTTGCCAATACTACGGTTAATATTATTCATATCAACGATCATCATTCTCATGTAGAATCAGAACCATATAAATTAGTTTTTGGTGAAGTTCAATTAGGTGGATTAGCCAGAGTTGCTACTAAAATTAAACAACTTAGAAATACTTTAAAAAATCCTCTAGTATTACATGCTGGTGATGCTTTACAAGGTACGATTTTTTATACTTTATATAAAGGTGATGTTGATGTCGCTTTAATGAATTTGATTGGTTTTGACGCTTTTGAATTAGGTAATCATGAATTTGATGATGGTGAAGCCGTATTGGCTAAATTTATTAAACAAGCAAATTTTCCTGTAATTGCCGCTAATATTGATGCTTCTCAAAATAATGAAATCGCAGGTTTATTTAAACCTTATCTGATTAAAGATATTGAAGGTGAAAAAGTTGCTATTCTTGGTATCAATACACTAAAAACTGTTCATAGTTCTAATCCTAATAAGAATGTTATTTTTAAGGATGAAGTGGAAACTGCTCAGTATTTTGTAGAAATGCTGGAAAAGCAAGGTATTAATAAAATTATTGTTTTAAGCCATTATGGTTATCATCAAGAGATGAATCTGGCAAAACAGGTTGCAGGTATTGATATCATTGTTGGTGGAGATTCTCATACCTTGTTAGGTGATGTCAAAAGTTTAGGTTTAACAAGTGAAGGTGATTATCCCACAATAGTTTTATCACCTCGAAATGAACCAGTCTGTATTGTACATGCTTGGCAATATTCTTATGTGGTTGGTAAGTTAGAAGTAAAATTTAATAAAAAAGGTCAAGTTGATAAATGTCAGGGTAATCCAATATTATTAGTAGGTTCTAAAAATAAAATAATTGCCAATAATCCCAATATTGAAACTGTAAAAGAAGATCCAATAGTTGCCGCTAAATTAGCTGAATATAGCAGCAAAATAGAAAATTTACGCAAACAAATTATAGGGCAAGCGGCAGATAATTTATGGCATATTCGCGTACCGGGAACACATCCAACAGGAGTAGAATTACCATATGGTAGTTATATTGCCCCAATAGTAGCAGAAGCATTTTTTCAACAATTAGACAAGGTAGGTTTTGAGCCTGATATTGCTATTCAAAATGGAGGTGGAGTACGTACAAATTTATTCAAAGGTAATATTACAATAGACAATGCTTATAATTTATTGCCATTTAATAATACATTATATCTGTTAAATATGAAAGGCTCTGAAATTAAACAAGCATTAGAAGATGCGGTATCACATATTTGGGATCATGGAGGTTCAACAGGAGCTTTTCCCTATGGTTCACATATTCGATATACAATAGAAAAAAATAAACCAACTAACCAACGATTTACACAAATTGAAATAAAAAACAAACAAGGAATATGGCAAACAATAAAAGCAGATAAATACTACAAAGTAGTAACAAATTCATTCTTAATAGATGGCAAAGATGGTTATAACACCTTTGCTCAAGTAAAAGGAATAAATACCTATTTTAATTATGCTGAATCCTTTGTTGATTATGTAAAACAAATAAAAACTTTAAAAATTCCAAAGGAGTTTGGTGTAATATATAAGTGATGTTAGGCATTACGTTGCCAAGCATATTAATTGAGGATTTGGAATTCAAGAATAATGAAAACATTAAACATACAAATAGAAGATTCGCTATATGATGCGCTATTAGAAATATTAAAAAATTTACCAGAAACTAAAATTAAAATACAAGAAATAGCTTCTACAAGTAATTTTAGTTTTGAAGAATCTATGGACTATACCCTGAAAAAAAATAAAGAACTGTATAAGCGTTTATCTTGATGAAACTATTAACACTAGAACAGATTTTAATATTACACAATCGAGTTATCGAACAATCTGGTGGTTCTATCGGTATTCGCGATAAAGGTATTTTAGAATCTGCATTGGCGCAACCTTATATGAGTTATGACGGACAAGAACTTTACCCAACATTGATAGAAAAAGTATCTGCATTAGGTTTTTCATTAATTAACAATCATCCTTTTATTGATGGCAATAAACGTATTGGACACGCGGCAATTGAAGTCACATTACTAATGAATGGTTATGAAATACAAGCTGATGTTGATACACAAGAAGCCATAATATTAGCAGTTGCTGCCAGTAAAATGGGTAGAGAATCCTTTTTGAAATGGTTGCAAAATCACATTTATTAATAACTACAGAGATTGTATATAAGCAAGGATGTCTGTATATTAAATCCCTGTAGTTACATCATATTTCTATGTTAGGCATTACGTTGCCAAGCATGATATTTTTCAACCCATTTCAATACTTTAGCTGGTGTATGGGCGCGTTTCCATTCCCCGGCTGCGTATTTATTAGCTTCTGTCAGGGTGGGATATATGTGAATTGTTCCTAAAACTTTGTTTAATCCAATTCCCCATTTCATAGCTTGTATATATTCGGCTATTAAGTCTCCAGCATGATGTCCAACTATTGTTACTCCTAAGATTTTGTCTTTGCCCGGTTTAGTCAGTACTTTTACAAATCCATGTGCTTCTTCGTCGGCTATGGCGCGATCTAAGTCGTCAATTCCATATTTTGTTACTTCATATTTGATACCTTGCCGCTTTGCATCTTGTTCATTTAATCCGACACGTGCTACTTCAGGATCAGTAAATGTTGTCCAAGGTATTACGGAGTAGTCAACTTTGAATTTCTTGAATTTGCCAAATAGGGCATTTACAGCGGCATACCATGCTTGATGAGCAGCAGTATGGGTAAATTGATATGGTCCAGCTACATCTCCACAAGCATAAATTGTAGGGATATTTGTTCGCATATATTGATCAACTGCTACGGTGCCACGCGCTGTTAATTTAATTCCTAATTTTTCTAAGCCCATAGTATTAGCAGCTCTTCCAACAGCAACTAGGATTTCATCAAAGGCTATGGATACTTCTTTGCCTTCATGTTCACAAATTAGTTGTTTTTCTTCGACTCGTAGAGCTTTGTGAGAAGTTAATACTTTAATCCCTTCTTTTGCAAATTTGGCTTCAATTATTTCTGAAACTTCGGTATCTTCACGCACCATAATATGCTTAGCACGTTGAATTTGAATTACTTTTGACCCTAAGCGTGCAAAAGCTTGAGCTAATTCACAACCTATTGGTCCACCTCCTAAAATAACCAAGGTTTTTGGTAAAGTTCTGAGGTTCCAAATTGTATCAGAAGTTAAATAACCACTTTCTTCTAAACCGGGAATTGGAGGTACAAATGGTCTGCCGCCGCTGGCAATAATGATATTTCGGGTTGTGATTTGTTTGCCGTTGACTTCTACTGTATAAGGTGAAGTGATAGTTGCTTCGCCTTGAATACAATCAACTCCTAATTTGCTATAACGTTCAACAGAATCATGAGGTTCAATTTGTTTAATAACGCGCTGAACTCGTTCCATTACTTCAGCAAATTCAAACTCGACGCTAGCATTTTTAAAACCATATTCTGAGGCTCGTTTCATATAAGATAGCATTTTAGCAGAACGCAACAGTGCTTTACTAGGAACACAACCAGTATTTAAACAATCACCACCCATTTTATGCTTTTCGATTAAAGTAACCTTAGCTTTCACCGCAGCAGCAATATAGGAACTGACTAAACCACCCGCACCTGCGCCAATAACCACTAAATTGGTATCAAAATGTTTAGGTTTTTTTAGATACTCGATAAACTTTTTAGCAATCAAAGGAAATACACCTAATAAGGCAAAAGATAAGATAATTTCAGGGGATACAATTCCAGCTAATGAATCAAGTTGAGCAATTTGAGTTCCTGCATTGACATAAACAATAGTACCTGCAAACATACCAACTTGACTTACCCAATAAAATGTCCATGTTTTAATTGGAGTTAAACCCATTACTAAATTAATGATAAAAAATGGAAAGGCTGGCACTAAACGTAAAGCAAATAAATAAAAAGCCCCATCTTTTTTAACACCTTCATTTATAGAAGCTAATTGTTGCGTAAAGCGACTTTGTATCAAATCTTTAAACAAATAACGTGAGACTAAAAAGGCTAAACTAGCACCAATAGTGCTAGCAAATGAAACCAGAATTGTGCCTGTAACTACACCAAAAATTGCACCAGCAATCAGCGTCATCAAAGCCGCACCGGGTAAAGATAAGCCAGTAACAAGCACGTAAACCGCAAAAAATATCAATATAGTTTGCCAAGGATTGGCTTGATAATAATCCAGAATAGCAGCTCGTTGCTGATTAAAATATTCCAGACTTAAATATTGTTGTAAATCAAAAACAAAGAAGAATGTTATTAGAATGGAAATTAAAGCAAAGATAAAAATCTTACTGGTTTTCATATTTTATTTAACTTAAAAAATATTGTAGGGTGGGTAGAGCGATAGCGAAACCCACCAAGAAAGTCACAATCATCAGGCTGTCTCTTATACACATCT
>NZ_MCBX01000017.1 GCF_001723685.1 Candidatus Marithrix sp. Canyon 246 | reverse complement strand
TTTTGTTGCTCTATCGGGAATGCTTCCATCGAAACAGTAAGGAAATACATTGAAGAACAAGGTTAGGCGTGGCAATTCATCCCCTCAGCTAAAGACAAAGGGGTTTTCTTGCCACTACTTTTATAAAGAAAAAATCCTCAATGAAAACTTGCAAAATATAGATCAGCGGCGAGTTAAGGGCAAAATTTCCTCTCAAAAACTGGCAAAAGATTATGAAACCTGCTTAAACTTATTAGCAGACATTACCGAACAACGTACTAATTTAAATCAATCCCGTAAAGCCGACGAAGAATTAGATTTACCATTTACGCCGCTGCATTTATACTTTGCCGATGTGTTTAGTGGCGACAATCATGGTTTTGATATTGTCATAGCCAATCCACCTTATGTACGTCAAGAGCAAATCAAGGATATCAAGCCTCATCTCAAAGAAGAATTTGGCAAATTTTTTCGAGGTACAGCGGATTTATATACTTATTTTTATAAACGTGGCTTAGAATTATTGAAAACTGGTGGACATTTATGTTTTATCGCACCTAACAAATTTATGCGAGCCGGCTATGGAAAAAACACCCGCGAATTGTTGACAACGGAGGCAACTCCAGAGGTAATTATTGATTTTGGTGATTCGCCCGTATTTGATGCAACGACTTATCCGGCTATTGTGTTAGTAGAAAAAACCATTGAGCCAGTTAAAGAAGTACCAACTATTGATGTGGCTATTATCAAAACGAAACAACAAATTGAACAAGTTGCTGAAGTAGTAGCTGATCATGGTTTTAAAATGCCGGTTGCTGATCTGTCTATAGATGGTTGGACATTAGAAAGTAAAGAGGTGCTTGACTTAATGAAAAAACTGCGGCAAATAGGAACGCCACTCGGTGAATATGTACAGGGGCGTTTTTATCGTGGTGTGTTAACCGGTTTTAATGATGCCTTTGTAATTGATGCCGCTACTCGTGATAAACTGATTGCTGAAGATGCTAAGAGTGCTGAGTTGATTAAGCCTTGGTTACGGGGGCGGGATATTCTTAAGTGGCAGGTGAAATGGGATGATTTATATGTTATAAATATTCCTAGCAGTGCTAATAAAGAATGGTTATGGTCAAATGCTAAAACTGAAAGTGAAGCGAGGCAAATATTTGACAAGACTTATCCTGCTATTCACGCTCATTTAAGCCAATGGGAACCAAAGCTCAAAAAACGGAATGATCAAGGCAAGTTTTTTTGGGAATTAAGATCTTGTGCTTATTACGCTGAATTTGAACAGCCTAAAATTATTTGGGGAAATTTAGCAAAATACCCAAAATTTGCTTTTGATACTGTATGCAACTATATCAGTGCGCCAGCTAACCTAATTCCTACTGAAGATTTATATCTATTTGCAATTCTTAATTCTAAAATTTGTAAATGGTTAATTGAACGACAAGCAGCAGTACGTTCTGGTGATTTTCTTGAATTCAAGCCTATGTATGTAGCTGAAATACCGATATGTTCAGTTATTGAAACTCAAAAAGCCCCAATCATAGAGCTAGTCAAAACCATCCTAGACGATCCAACTGCACCTGATGTGCGCCGCTTGGAAGCTGAAATTGATGAACTTGTTTTTGAGCTTTATCAATTGACAGAGGGGGAAAGGGCGTTGGTGACTGAGTCTTAATACACCTACGTAGAGTGAGGAGTGCCATAACGCACTGCTCACTACTTACTCCCTACAAGCTATTCAGTAGTCATATCCAATGTTTTGCTATCTGTCAATCTAGCATAAGACTTAAAGTGGCAGAAATTCTATTCTATTTTTTAATTCTTCTATTTCTGCTACTTTTGCAATTATTTCTAAGTCATTTATTATTTTGCCTATAGTAATTGTTAATTGATGAACATAAATAACTCCATTGAAAGGTATATTTTCTTGTTGTCGTCTCGCTGCTTCTACTAAAAAGTCATCATCTTGAGTAAAAATTACACGTTTTAATTCTCCAGCACGATCTAATAGTTCTGGATCACTCAATGTACTTGCACCATCTTCATAAGCAGTTAGTACATCTACATTACGTAAACGAAGTCCGGCTGTTATAGCACGAGGTACATGATGATCCATATAAAGTGCTATCGCCATTAAATTAACCCCTTTTTCTTTAATTTTTCCACAAGAGGTGATGAAGCTTGACTTTGTTGAACTTGTTTTACAAATTCCAGTCGTTGTTCAATATCCTTATCAATTTTTTCTTTATTATCACTATAGTAGGCTAATGCAGAATATATTTGTCCTAATGTTAAATAAGGATGTTGAAATTGTAGTTCTTCTGCACTCCAGCCATAAGCTATTTTTTCAGTGATTAGTTCAACCACTTTCATATTAGTACCAGAAATTATTGGTACATTATTTTCATTGAAACTAATATGTTCATATTGGTTTTCAACTGGTTCATTATTCGCAGTTTTTATAAAAATTTGTCCTTTTTTCACTGTAATCGATACTTGATCACCAATGAAAATTTGTGCTTTTTCAAGCAAAGCTGTAGTTAAGGGTATTCCTTGAATATCACCCCATTTTTGAATAGCAGCTAACATATAAATACCTCTTTATTTAGAATTTTTCTTACAAAACCCTCCGTTCAAATCCCAGCTCACTCAATCCATCCAATGTTTTACTATCTGTCAATACAGCAATATTCGCATTTTCTGTTTGTAAGTATTTTGTTGCTACTCTTTGTAAGTCTTGTATTGTTACTTGTAAGACTCGGTGGCGGAATTCGCGTCGTTGTTCTGGAGTTCTGCCGTGTAGTTGGTTGAAAAATGCTCCTATTGCTTCGCCTGCTGGGGAGCCGGGGCGATCTATTCTGGCTATTATACTTAATATCGCTTCTTCTAGTTGGCTTTCTTTATGTGGGTTTTGTTGTAGCCAGTTTAAACTTTCATCAAAGTCTGCTAGGGTTTCTGTTAGTCTTGGATCGCGGTATGAGTAGAATCTAAAGCTGCCGGTGCTGCCATCATAACTGGCTCCGCCTCCATATGCCCCGCCTTGTTCGCGCACTGTTCGGTGTAAGTAACCATTGCCTAAAAATTGTCCAAGTACTGTGAAAACAGCGGCATCAAAATCATTTGGTGCTACTGTTGGGTATGCTTTGGAGCAAAAATTTACTTGGGTATTAGTTGTCCAAGCTTGTTTTATTTGTTCATTTACAGCCGCTGGTTTGAATTTTTTGATTTCTGTATATTGTTGATCTTGCCAATCTAATGTTTGTTCTGCTTCACTTACAGTTAATAGTTGACGCGGTGCTTGTAGTAATTGGTCGCGAATTCGGGCTAATTTTGCAGCAAATTTTTCAACTTCTAAGTTTTTATCTAGTTGTTTTAGTTTCTGTATTCCTTCTAAGCCATGCCATTGTTCGGATAATTTGCCAACTGGGCTGAAGCCGCTACTTGAGGCAGTCATTACTAGTTGATGCCCTCTTGAGGTGACACTATTTTCTGTTTCTACTCTAAATTGAGAAATTAGTTCGCGTAATCTTGGTAATTCGTCAAAGCGAGCTTGTTCTAATGTTTGGCGTAACAATTCGGATAGTTTGTCTTGATTTCGTACTAAGGCTTTGCCAGATATACTAAAAAAGCTTTGTACTTGTTGCACATCATTGATGTTGCCGCGAATTGATAAGCTGGCACCTATACCTCCGGTGACTGCTGCTTGTAATGCCGCTGTTTGTCGATAATCTTGCTCTCCAACACCTACTTCGGTAAGTATGTCACAAAATAGGGGTAATATTTCTAATAATTCTGGTTCAAATTCTGGTAAATCTATGACAATTTTTTGATAAATCATACCATTGGTGCCGCTGGCAAACCATGTGCTTGGTAAATTGCCTATGGTTTTAAAGTCGCCGCTGGGAATTTTTAAGTCATCTGCGATGTCTTCTAAACCTACTTTTGGTAATATTTCAGGGTCATCTTCTTGTTGTTGACGCGCTTGTAAAGCCGCTGCTTGTTCAATGACTTGGGCTTTTTGTTCTTCAGTCATTTTGGCTTTTATGGCTGCTAATTTTGCTGTTTCGTCAGCAATTTCTTTAGCGGCTAACTCGGCATCTGGTGCCATTACTACCCGAACTCTATGTGGATTATCTAATAATAATCCTTGTATTAAATCTGGAATAAAGCGCGGATTTTGGCAATCTTCTCGTAATCTGGTTAGTGCGGAATCTAAATCTAAAAATTCTACTGGATCACCTCCATGTATCATAGGAGATAAAGCATTGACTATTAAGCGTAAACCATAAGGAAAGCCATCACCAGTAATTTCGCGTTGACTCAATTCTATTTGATGTAATACTGATTCTATTTGTTCCAGCGGCACTCCATTTTTGGCTACATCTTGTAATACTTCTAAAATTAAGGCTTCTACAGCTTCAGCTTGTTCAGGATTAGAACCTTCTAAGCCACACATAAAGGTAGTTTCAGTACTACTTTCATCACAACCACATAAAGGTGAAACTGCGGTACCTAATTTTGTTGATTCTAAAGCATCACGTAAGGGAGATGCGCTATTATCTAATAATACTCCTGATAATAAATTTGCATTCATTACCTCATTAATGTCAGTGCTATCACCTAATAGCCATGCTACAACTATATGAGTTTGATTATCTTCTTGTTTATCAATTGGATAAATTGTAGTTGCTTGTTGAGGCTTATCATAACGCTGCTCTTTTGGAATTTGTAAATTTAAATCTTGTGCTTGAAATTCTTTTAAGGCGCATTCTTCAAACCAATGTTGATGTTCAGCGGCTGCACGATCACCATAAGTCATAAATATAGCATTAGAAGGATGATAATGATTTGCATGAAATTGCTGCAATTGAGCATGAGTTAAATCAGGAATATCAGTAGGCTCACCACCACTATTATAATGATAAGTGATAGTAGGAAAGATATTTTCAGACACTGCCTGCCATAAACGCTGCACCGGCGAACTCAATGCACCTTTCATTTCATTAAAAACTACACCTTTATATACCAATTCATCATTAGCTTCAAATTCAACTCTATGCCCTTCTTGAGCAAAATCAAGAACTTCCAAACTAGGGAAAAAAGTAGCATCTAAATAAACTTGTAATAAATTATCAAAATCCTTTTTATTTTGACTAGCAAAAGGGTAAGCTGTCCAATCGCTGCTAGTAAAGGCATTCATAAAAGTATTCAAAGAGCGGCGCATCATCAAGAAAAACGGATCACGCACCGGAAAGCGGCGACTACCACATAAACTTGTATGCTCAAGAATATGCGCGACACCGGTAGAATCTTGAGGTACGGTCAAAAAGCCTACTAAAAATGCATTATTATTATCATCAGCGGCTAAGTGCAAATGACGTGCGCCAGTAACATTATGACGATATTCCTCAATTTTAATATTTAGACTTGATATTTCTGCTTGACGAATTAAGGTAAAAGCTTGGTGAGACATTTAATTTCCTATTTAATAAGATGTTAATGTAATATAGTTACAAACTTTTTAATTCCAAGCGAAAACCAAAAAACCTATGAAAAATTTATGGAATCAAGATCAAGCTAGTAAATATAATAATGATGTTTTAGCATTGCGTGTTTATACTTCACGTTTGCTTGGTCAAGAAGAAAATTTAGTTTTACACGGCGGCGGTAATACTTCTGTCAAAACTGAAATTACTAATTTATTTGGTGAGCAAGAACAGGTGCTTTATGTTAAAGGTAGTGGCTGGGATTTGGCAACTATTGAAACAGCCGGATTTGCTCCTGTAAAACTAAAGGTTTTACAAAAAATGGCTGCTTTAGACAGTTTAAGCGATTCTGATATGGTAAATAATCAACGTGCCGCTATGCTTGATCCAAATGCACCAAATCCTTCAGTTGAGGCAATCTTACATGCAATTATTCCATGTAAGTATGTTGATCATACTCATGCCGATGCTGTTGTTACTATTACTAATACTCCAAATGGTAAGGAATTAATACAAACAATTTATGGTAACAAAGTTTTAATTATTCCTTATATAATGCCCGGTTTTGTGTTAGCTAAAAAAGTTTATGAATTAACTCAAAATCTTGATTGGTCTAGCTAAGGCAGTAATTGCCAAATGGGATTCAATAAACTTTAGTAATTTCTCTGCGATATATAGCCCCTTAACTCCTGATCATGTCATTCGCACTAAAAGAACTCCTGTTATTCTAAATAAAGAAGTTAATGATAGCATTGATAAATATGTCAAAGATTATCAGGCTTATTTTGCACGTCATGATAATGGCAAATTAACCTGTTTAAATCCTGCTCCTTGTTGGGCTGTATGGCAACAATATGGTTGTATTAGTTTTGGTAAAACTGTAAAAGAAGCTAATATAGTAGCTGATATAAAAGATCATACTATCAACGCCATACAAATAGCTGAAAATTTAAATCAGTGGCAGGCTTTACCAGAAAAAGATATTTTTGAAATGGAATATTGGGAACTGGAACAAGCTAAATTAAAGAAAAATAAAACCAGTTTAGCATTACAAGGAAAAATTGCCCTAGTCACTGGAGCAGCCAGCGGTATTGGATATGCTTGCGTGAAAGAACTATTGGCACAAGGTGCAGTAGTTGCAGCCTTAGATTTAAATCCACAAGTTACTGAATTATTTCAAACAGATAATGTTTTAGGCTTGGTTTGTGATGTTACTGATGAACAACAATTAAAAGATGCAGTTGATAATACTGTTGCGAAATTTGGCGGTTTAGATATTTTAATCTCTAATGCCGGAGCATTTTTTGCCAATGAAACCATAGAAAATATGTCAGCAAAAAATTGGAATACCAGTTTAAATATTAACCTAAGCAGCCATCAACAACTATTACAAATCTGTACCCCTTATTTAAGCCTAGGTATTGAACCAGCAGTAGTTATGATAGCATCTAAAAATGTACCCGCACCCGGACCGGGAGCAGGTGCTTATTCAGTAGCCAAAGCTGGACAAACACAATTGGCAAGAGTTGCTGCTTTAGAATTAGCTCCTAAAGGCATTCGCGTAAATACAATTCATCCAAATGCTGTATTTGACACCGCTTTATGGACTGATGACATTTTATCCAAACGCGCCAAACATTATGGCATCAGCGTAGAAGAATATAAACAAAATAACTTACTAAAAGTAGAAGTACAATCTAAAGATGTAGCCTTATTAGCTTGTAGTATGGCTGGAGATATTTTTTCTAAAACTACTGGTGCCCAAGTTGCTATAGATGGTGGTAATGAGCGGGTGATTTAACTAAGCCCTGAAGGGGCGAAATAATTAGGTTTATGTTTTAATACGCCCCTTCAGGGCTTTATTTCATTGCTTCAAAATAACCCCAGCCTTAAAACCAAGTCTTTTACAACCGGGATCTTCTTCTCCGGGCTTACAAACACAATCGCCACTATCACATAATTTTTCAAATTTCGACTGTTGATTATTACTATAATAAGCCGCTGAAATAGCTGCTTTTGAGCTATCACATGTTTGTTTTAAAATTACTTGTTCTGGATCGCTTACAACTAGCGTATTATTTTGTTTTTGTTTAAGTTCTGTATTATTGGTTAAGTGTATGCTTATTGGAGTTATACGATCTTCAACTGATAAAACATCATCGCGCCCCCAAATACCTTGAGTTTGTGGTACTACACCGCAACTTGACCATGTGCTGCCGCTGTTACAAAACGATAAAATAGCAGGTGAATCATTTAATTTTATATCTGCTAGCATTTGATTTTTATCAAATTCAGTTAAGGTAACATTTGCACAATTAGTTTCATTTACGCAAATTTGATATTGACATGCCTTAGTACCATCTACAGGCAGTTCTAAATCAGTTGTTAAAGGTTTATATATATAGAAAGATTTATCAATTCGATAAATGTCCATTACATCTTTATTCAGCATTTGTCCAAAATAAGCCTCAATACCCAAAATATCAGTTGCTGATAATTCCAGCCATTGAGCAAAAGCACAAACAATTCCTTGTGGGCAGACTAATGTTCCTTCAGGCTTAAATTTATCTGTTGTGCGACGTTGATTATAAAATTTTAATCCTTGCTTCAATAAAGTATAAGCTTCTGGTAAGGCAGCTAAATAAGATTCTTCACTACCAATATCTAAACTTACGCGCCCAGCATTCTTATCAATTTTAGCAATATTGCCTTCATAATCAACCACCATATTATCAATAATGCCAAGTAACTGATCAGTATATTGTTTAAATTTAGGAAAATCTGGACCAATTGTTTTTAGCACACTATATAAATCTATGCGAATATAATTGTCATTTAGGGAACCTAATCTGCCAGCTTGTTTTAATGGATAACCCGGAGCGCGAATGATACCGCGACTTAGATTCTGATAGTTTAAAAAACCTTGTTGCTTTAGAATTGTTTTAAATTCAACTGCAAAATTTTTAAAAGTATCACTAAATGAATTTATATGACTTAAATCAAATACACTATAAGTAATACGGTTTTTATCAAAAGTATTTTTATTCTTAGTATGTTGAATATAACCGGTTTTAACGATTTTACCAAAATTTACACCATCAGCAGGTGGAGAAGCATTTATATTCATAATAAGATGAGCATAATCAATACCATGCCCCGGTTCAAGATCAGCAGAACCAGACATAGTTTTAGCAACCGCCGCAGTCACTTGAGCTACTTCAATTGAAGCCATTAAACAGGCATCATAAACCACAATATCAAGTGGTTTAGCAATTTTACTACGTATATCTTTATAGGCTGTATGCAGTTCATTTAAGCCCATTACTTTATCACTACCGGCTTGAGAAATATCATAACCAAAACCTTGTGAACCAACACCATGATCCCACATGATTAATGCATAATTTTCAGCCGGAAAATTAGTATGACTCCAAACCACAAAATCACTAATACTTTTAGGAGTAGCCATATTTTGCACGCCTAAATCTTCTACAACATTATATTCGCCCTTTTGAACCACAGAACGTTTAACAGTTTTCCAACCTTCACGAATGGAACCACCAGTAGATACAACTAAATTAACATTATCGGTATTCTGGCTACCAGCTAACATTTCTAAAATATCTTGACTTGCCCAACGCCCTTTTTTTTCACCGGTTTTTTTATTAACTCTTAATCTTCTAAGCTCAAGATCAGAACCAACCATATAAACCATAACCGTCCAATTTTTTTTCGGCTGAGGTAATTGCATTACACCATTAAAGATTTTTGCATATTGAGATTTCTTAACAATATCATCTATAGAAGAACCAACACCAGCATAAATAGCAATATTCTGAAGAACAGCTTTAGAAATAGGATCAAAACAGATGGGTTTATCAATAAATTTAGCTTTTTTGCTAAAAATAGGAGGAGTGTTGTTAAAAGGTTTAAGTTGTTTCTGTTGATCAATAAAAAACAGCTTTTGATTAATATCAACGGCTAAATAAGTATCGGCTTTAAGTGGATAATCGGAATAAAAACAAAATTTAACCTTGTCATTAACTGGAGTGATATCTATTGAGAGTAGATCGTAAACGGCAAGGAGTTTTATCGGGAATAGAAATAATAGGATAAATATTTTTTTTTTCATAATATCAGACCTGTCAGGTTTTAAAAACCTGACAGGTCTTTAACCTCGTATTTAATTATGGTACAATTGACCAACAAACCAAGTTCGAGCAGAAATCCAGCCATTACCGGAACCACCCCAGCCTTGATTCACATAAAATTTACGTTGGTATTTCCAATAAGACCAGAATAAAAGGTTTACTCTTTTACGTCGCCAAGAATATCCATAGGCAAGAGGATAATGTTTAAACCAACCTGTACCAATAATCGCAGGAACTCTACGGTTTATAATTGAATCACGGGCACGGTTACGTAAACCACCTGTAGAAATACCTAAAACATTATAATTAGTTTTTAAGGTTGCACCTGTACGCCCTTGTAGATACTTGTAAGCATCACTCATATTCCAAGGTGCTGTTGCGCCTTGACCATCCCAGCAAAAGGTACTTATATCATTACGAATTTCCCAACTTACATTTCTAATACCTTGAGTCATATTCTTGGGAGCAACAACATTATTACCGTAGCCACCATTTTCACGATATAAACCCCAACGATGTTGCCAACCAGAGCCATTAATACTTGCACGATAATCACCCCAACCAAATAACATTGCCCAAGCTGTGGCACCACAACCACTAGCACAATTAGAACTATTATTAAATTCTTTTTTTGGAATTTGACTATACAAACGTTGATCATTATGGCTACCAGCCCAAAATGTAGTCCATGGTCCCCAATTACCACGTATATTAGGTACTTTTAAAGAATCTAATTCTAAATTAATTTGTGGTAATTCAACAATTTGTTTCTTAGTTGCAACAACAAATTTAATTGGTTTAGAAATTTCGCTACTAGAATAAATCAAACTTAAATTAAATGATACTTCAGCATCACTTGGCGCATCTAACACTTTAATTTCAATTACTGAAGGAAGCTTTTGCTTACTGCGTTCTAACAATTCGACTTTTACAAATTTTGCCCCTTTTCCTTCAAGTTTAATTTCTGGAACTCGCTTATTAGGCAATATAGCTAACTGATAACTTTCTCCGGCTGATAATAATTCACCATATTGTTCAGTCAAGGAAATAAGTTCCCATTCTTTGCTAGCGTCATAACGTAAGCCTTCATTAAGTACCCTGTTAGTTTCAGCAGATTTTTCCTTATATTCTTGCCAAGATTCCCATTTTTCAAATTCAAATGCAAATTTTTGAGGACCACTAATTCTTACATCACTTTCAACTTTTGCTCCATTTTCAGATTCTGGAATTACAGCAGTAGTTTCAGATAATTCTTCCTGATTTAACCATTCTCTTTGTATTCCAATAGCTTTACGAGGGAAATCGCCTAAATCAGCTACTTGTTGACTTTCTTGATCTTCTGCTATATAAGATAAAGCATCTAGTTTATAAAAACGTGTAGCTTTTTTATCTAACTTAGTTGCTTTTGCAGTTAAATATTGCACCGGTGATTCACCAGTAAAATTCCAATGAGGAATAGGAAAATCATGATCGCCTGTGGATACTATGATAAAACCAGATGGTTTTACTGGAATATTATAATAAGCCGGTTTATGACCTAATTCCGGTAAATCAGGGCGATAAATAGGTGTAATATCATCTGATAATTGTGCCCTTGCCCAACCCGGTGCAGAATTTTCATCATTACGCACATCTTCTAGCAATTGAGCTGCTCTTAACAAAAGTTCATTTGGAATTTGATTAATAGTTCCTTTACTGGCATCATCTTCAATACCTTCACATATTAACTTGTATGTTAATTCACTTTGTGCAGGATCATTACTGTTAATTTTTAAAACAGCTTCACGTTGTCCAACATCTAAAGGTGTACATTTAATAGTGAGAGCCTTGGGTGTACTGCCATCAGCAATTGTGATATTTGTTGGTGTAATTAACTTAAATTCATCCTTATGTGTTCCTTCAATGATTGAATTTAGCAATAAATTAGCATTTCCAGTTTCTGTAATCGCAATAGTTCGTAAACCTGAAGTTTCTAGTGTCACTTTGCCAAAATTTACAGTAGAACCAGATTTAGGAAAAGATTTGAAAATTGGCGTACCATTTGGCTGACAAGCATTATCAGGTAAGGCGATACCTTTGACTTTTTTAAATTGTCCAGTAGGAATTTCCAAATCAAATGTACATTTTTTGCTATTTAACAAATACAAGCCTTTATCACTACCAGAAATAAACAGTTCTTCTGAGAATATTTCTAAATCCTGTGCTTTGCCTTTTATTCCTGTGCAAACAACTTTTAAATCATTTGTATCCATATCATATCGTAATAGATCATATGAATCTTGTTGTTGAAGCGCAGCAAAAAATATTTTGCCTTTATTCTTTAGCGTAGCAAGGCTTTCTATGGCAACTTTTACAGGCATTTTTACAGTACTAATCGCAGTATGTGGATCAATATCAATTAAGCCATCGCCTTTTGCCCAAGCCCAAAGTTTGCCATCAGGAGTAAAAGCTAAATCACCAAGATCATCAAATCCGGTGCTGCCAATTGAGAATAACTTAGCAGTTTTACCATCAACTTGATAAAGATGACCCTTTGGTTTACCAGCGGCAACATTTTTACCTGAAGCGGCATATATTAGATTAGTTTTTGGATGAATAGCCAATGCTTGAATATCATAGCCTTGATATAAAGCTTTTAAATCATTTACTTTAAGATCAAAACCAACAGTAAAAAATTGTGAATTATTAGCTTCTTGTTGATTAACAGCATAGAGTTGACATGAAGCGGGGGTAGCAATAGCATGGACATTTGTAATGGCTAAAATATTAGCCACTGCAAACAATGCAAGTAAGATTTTAATTTTCATAGGAATTAGTTTCCACCTTTTGATAGAGGGAATGGAAGTTTAAAATTATCTTAAGTAGAAATTAGCTCTAACCCATGCTGGAGCAAGACGAGATACAGGACCTCGAAAAGTTCTTCTTTGAACTTTATTTTTATATCTGGCGACCACTAAGAGACGATTACTATCACGTCCATTAAAGATAGCTCGGTAATTACCACTGGAATTTGTAAGTACATTACCCACATAAATCCAACGATTATTTCGTAAACGATAAAAATATAATCTAGCACCTTTGGCTTCCTTCCAACATTTAAAGAACCAGAAACATTTTTCACGAGACTTAACCTTACCAAACACTTCTGTGCGACCAAATCCCTTATCTGCATCCTGAATTTCAGCTAATAATTTATCTACATCGACAGTAGCAGATAGTTTATTATGATCTAAGAAAACCAGAGCAAATTCATGTTTGCCGGGAAGTCCACTCATAGGAATTTTAACTAATACTTGAAATCCATCATCTTGTTCCGTGATTTCAACAGTCTTAGCTGTGGTTAATTGTTCTAGTACTTCAGTAATGTCTTGACCATCCCACAATACTTGTTCTACATCTTGATGTAGAACACCACGAACCACTATAATTAAATGTTCTTCTGTACTAAGATAATAATCAATTTTAGGAAGACCAGTATATTTAGGATCGTCTTTTGGTTCTTCAGGAGATGGTGTAGTTGTATCTAATGGTGTTTCTTCACCTTCTGCCCAAGTAACATTTGGTATCAAGGCGAAACTGCCTATCACCATTATGGTTGCTAATAATTGTTTAAGTTTCATATCAATGACCTCTAGTATTTTTTAATTGATATTGAAAATATATGCAAATAAGAAACCCATTTTTATCATAAAATCTTAAAACATTGTTTTTTCATAACCCATAAGGGTATTGTCTCCAATACCTTTTCTTTTGCAGGAGATAAAATTCCATACAAACAATATTCTCCCTTGGCTAAGTTATCAGGTAAAGCTAAGTCAAATAAGGTAATTTTATTAGTTTGAGTTCTGTTTCCTTGCCATTGTTTCACTTGATTAATTGCTGCCGCTTTATTAGTATTTTGAATAGCTATAAAATTATTATCAGGTAGAATTAATGCAGCATATAAGTCATAACCCCAAGTTAAATTTTCTATTAATTCAGCTTTGAACTGTTCTCCGGGCTTATAGTTATTTTTTGTTAATAATAATTCTACATTTGCTTCTGCTGGTGAATTTACTCCAGCATTTACAGTTATAATTAACTCTTTATCGTTGCTGGCTATATTGCCTTGATCATCTTCTGCATAAAAGCGTATTTGATAATCACCATTATAAACTGCCGCTTGCCAATTTCTTTGCCATAAATTTGGAGTTTTCTTATTTAGTAATATACGTGGAAAGGCTAATAGTGGTGTACCGTTGCTATCCATTACTAAATTGATTTTTGGTGGAATAATTACTGCCCAAGCTTTTTTTACTTGCCCTTGTGCAAGAGCAATTTGAGCTTTTAATGTTATGGTTTTACCAGCGGCTATTGTTGTTGATGTAGTCAAACTTTCAATCGCTAAAGTAGTGTCGCCAGTAGTAAAGCTACCATTAATAAAGAGTTTGCGTAATTTATCGCCATTGTTTCCATCTTCAAATTGTGGCTCTTGTTTGAAATTGGTTTCAGTCTTAGTTGATGAGCCTACTAAGAGTTTAGTAATATTGCCTAATAATTTAGCTTGCTGAATACTGGAATATTCAAATGCTTCAAAAAAACTCATACCTCTAAGTAAGCCGCTAGCAAAAAAATAACCAAATCCTTTTTTATTCTCGCGATCAAAATAGGCTAATCCTGTTCCGGTGCTACTTATAATTGAACGTTTAGACGCGATAATTTGTTTTAATAGATTGCCAGAGTGGCAAGCATCGATGACTAAAACTATTTCATTATCAGTAGCTTTTTGATAATCGTCTAAAATTGTTTTAAACTCAGCGGCTGACATATCATTCAATCTGCTTAATTGAAATTTCGTATCTCCACCATGATCAATAAAAAATATATAAAGCGGCTGATCAAGTTTTCCGCGTTGTTTTGCCCATGCTAAAGCTTCGCGAATATCTTCAACTTTTAAAGGGCGTTCGGGTTTTGGTGCATCGACAATTCGATCATTTAAACCATCACCATTAAAATCTGCCCATGATCTTGGATTTACATAAAAAATATTTTCATTTAAAAAACCGCGCTTATTTAGTACTTTATATGTGTAATTAGCGATTGATTCAGTAGTATCCCAGAGTGTATTTTGACTATGATTACCACCACCAGCTATAATAATTGCCGCATTTTTATTTAAACAAGTTTCTTGATTGGTTTTGCAAAGAGCAAATTTGTTTCCAAAAGTCAGATGTGCTAAATCATTACCGCCTACCCATATTCCACCTAAACCATCTGTTACCAATGTATCAATGCCATTACCGGGTAAACCTGAATTTTCGGTATTAAAAATAGTAAATTTATTTTCTGTATGACGATAATAAATTAAACCATTATAAGTGCCAATCCAAATATCGCCGCGCTCATCAGTTATAAGTGATGAAATAACTTCAACAGGTATATTAGGAGTTTCCCAACTGCCATCATTTTTTCTATGAATTAAACCTTTATCTGTTCCTACCCATAAACTGTTATTATTATCTAATAATAATGAATAAATATTATTGCTGGGTAAACTAGAATTATCTGTATTAAAAATATTCCAAGTATTATCAGCGCGAAGATAGGCTAATCCACCATTGAGAGTGCCTATCCATAGCCCATTCTGATTATCAGAAACTAAAACAGAAATATTATTGGAGGCTAATTCAGAGTTCTGGGTATTAAATATTTTCCAAGTATTATCAGTATAACGATGTGCTAAGCCTCCTCTTAAAGTGCCTATCCATAAACCATCTTTAGCTAGGAGAGAAATAATTGTATTACTTGGCAAGGGTGAATTGTAAGTTTTAAAACTCTGCCAATTACCATTAACATCGCGATTAGCTAAGCCGTTTTGAAAGCTTCCTACCCACAGATCAGTATCAGTTGTTGTAATTGCAGTAATACTATTATCTGGCAATCCAGAATTATCGGTATTAAATTTTTGCCATTTGCCATTGGAATCACGATGAACTAATCCGCCTTTATTGGTACCTATCCAAATTCCGCCTTTACCATCAGCGGCACTACTCTGTACATCTATATCTGTCAAAGAATTTTGATTATAAAAACTGTTCCAACTAGCGTCTGCATTACGACGAGCTAAACCACCAGCCCATGTGCCAACCCAAATTCCACCGCGTTTATCTTTTAATAGAGCAAGCACTGCGCCTTTAGGAGAAGTTGGAGAACCATTTATTAATGGAAAGAAAAAATCAGCTTGATCTGGTAAATCGGAATTTTCGGTATTAAAAATTTCTAATTTGCCATCTTTGTCGCGATGGGTTAAACCTTTGTCACTACCTATCCAAATGCCATTATTGGTATCATGAATAATTGAATAAATAATATCATTATTAAATATGTTCCAACGCCCTTGTTTATCACGATGAGCTAAACCTGTTGCTGTTCCAACCCAAATACCACCTTTATTATCAGTTAAAATAGTGTTAGTATTGTTATCTGGTAAATTAGAATTGTTGGTATTAAATATTTCCCAACTACCATCAAGATGACGATGAGCTATGCCACCACCTACAGTAGCTATCCAAATACCATCTTTAGTGTCTCCAGTAATCTGCCTAATATTATTATGAGGTAATTTAGAATTTTCAGTATTAAAAACTTGCCAATCACCTTTGCTATTACGATAAGCTAAACCGGCATTTTCTGTTCCAAGCCAGATTCCATTTTGATAAAACAGAGACCATATTTGCTTATGTGGTGATTTAATAATTTCCCAATCACCTTTTTTATTAAGATGGGCTAAACCAGCCTGAGTTCCTACCCATAAATCACCATTATTATCAGTGACAATAGAGCGAATACGATTTTCAGGTAAACCATCTAAATTAGTCCAAATTCTTTTGATTTCACCAGTCTTAGCATCGCGCTCCTCAAGCCCTCCCCAAGTGCCAACATATAGTGTATTATTATCTGCGGATAATAAAAGTGCAGTAATCCAACTACGATTAGTAAAAACCTCCCAAACACTATTTTCTAGTGAAATGCTTGGAGTAATAACGATAATTTTAAGCGTGCCAACATTACCTTGATTATCAAAAGCAGTAACAACATCTAAACCGGGCTTATCAGGCGCGATATAAGTGCCTTTAACGATTTCACCTTTACTAGCATTCCATGTAACATCACCGCTAGCACCAGCAACAGATAATTGTATTTGTTTATTAATTTCTACTACGGGAGTAGCAGGAGTGAAGACTAAATCAGCAGCTTGTGCTGTTGAAAACAGTGAAAAGATAATGAATATCAATTGAACTTTCATGGTTTTTACCTAGTGCAAGTTTATTATGATACTGAAGCAATTGCTATTCCAAATACAATTAGTGAAACCACCCAAAGATAAATAAGCCGCTAAAACAATAGCGTCAGGAAAAAGAGTTTTATAAACCTCAACTTTAATTATAACTCCTCAATTCTCTCAGCCACCCCAATTCCATGCATCAAACAAAAATCACCAGCCTCATCAGTAAAACCACCCAAAGATAAATAAGCCGCTAAAACAATAGCGTCAGGAAAAAGAGTTTTATAAACCTCAACCTTTTCTTGAAAATCTTCAAGCTGATTTAAACCAATTTTAGTCTGAGTTTTTTTAACTTCCACCAAAACCATTCTAGCACATGAAGATTCAGCAACAATATCAAGTTCCATATTTTTACCATCTTCACGCTGAATATGAACTCTTTCTTTAACTTTTTGAATATTTAAAACCGTATTATCTTTAACATTCTTAAAAAATTTAGATAGGCTAAAACGTTTTTTATTTCTTAAAGCAGCAGCTAACATATTTTCAGCCATTTTACCAGAGAAATAATTGATCTTACCTTGTAGTTGTTTATTTTCCTTTTTTAATTCAGCAATTTTATCAGCAAACTCTTGCTTAAAATTAGGTGCAAATCCGTCTATTTGTTTTCCAAAACTCTTACGTAATATTAAATTAAGAGTTCCATCTTGCAAACCTCTAAAATCAATATTAGAAACAGCCCTATTAATCAAATCAGCTTCTTTTAAAACTATTAATTGCTTATGAATTTCATTAATTTCTAAATTTAAGCCTAATTTTTCTTTCAAATCTTCGGGTGTAAAATATTTTTCATTATGTTTACTCAAAAACAATAAAATATTTTTAGCATTTTTATCATTAACTTCATTGACAGTATGATGAATATATTCTCCCCAAGTTAAATACATTTCAGCATTTTCTTCTGAAAGTTCATAATCAACAGTATCTGCCACCCCTTTTGAGGTGGTTAAATCTTTATCTTCATAATCGCTGATAATGACACAAGAAATAAAAAATGGATCAGCCATACATAATTTATTGATTTGCATAGCTGTATCATTAGTAATCGGCTCTTCATAAAATGAAGCATATTTATATACTGCTTCTAAACCTTCATCTTCGGTTAAATAAGGAGAAAAACGGATTTGACTTAATCTTCCAGCTTCTAAATATTGACTAATAACTTTTAATAGCCAACCAGCATAAGAACCAGTTACTAGCATTGGAGCAACTTTTGATTCAGCAAGAGAATGATAACTGCCGGCTAAAGTTTCAATTGCTGCTGTTTGATACTCTTGATCTGGATATATATATTTAGTAATATTTTGAAATTCATCTAAAATCACTAAAAATTTAGTGTCAAGAACAGAAGCATAACGATGTGGTGCTTCACAAGCAGTTTTCCACATTAATCCATGACTACCTCCAACTTCTTTGTTTTCAATTAGAAAATTTACATCATCAACTATAGGTGTAATTGATTTATTTATACCAAATTCTCTTATTTGCTTCAAAGATAAATGATGTATTACCAATTTTGGGTTTCTAGTAATAAAAGAAATATATTGTGAAGCAAAAGCACGATAATAATCAATTGCCAAATCTGGATACCACATTTTATTTTCATCAAATTCAAAATAAAATGGTATAACCTCTTTATTTTCTGTCCATAATTGGTTGAAAATTCGTTGTACAAAGCTAGTTTTGCCGCTTTTCCTTCTGGCTATTATTACTCTGGATTTCGAGAGTCTTTTTGGTATGTTTTTTATCCATTTGCCGAAGTGTTTAAATTCCTTTTCTCGCCCAACTAGTAATTCTGGTTCGCCTATTTTTTCGGTTAAGGGGTATTGCATGATTTTTTAGATATATTCAAATTCATTTGAATTATAACATAAGACTAAATATTTTAGTATATATAGTAATTTGTAATAAAAAAAACAATAAGTTGATATTATTTTACGTATAAAGTATAATGTTAGTTTTTATAAGTTAAAGGCAGATTAAATGAAGATAAAAATTGCAATCATGTGTTCAACAGTGGTTTTTTCATCACCACTTTTAGTTGGCAACTAAAATTCACCAGCCGCCCCAACCTATGGAGGCAGTGCCATGTACACTATTGAGGAGATTTACAATCGCCTTAATGATGGTACAGAAGGCACTAAACGCAGTGGTGCCTTTACAGAATCAAATGCTGTGCCGGCAAGTACAGGCAAAACTTTAGATGATGTGATGAGCAGAGCCAAGTGGGCAACAGATGGAGATGCGTTCTTGGGCGTGCAGTCGTCGAACAGCTATTGGTCATCTTCCATCTCCTTGATCTTAACGGCCTACGCTTGGTACGTGGACCTCGGCTACAGCAGCGTGACCAGCAGCAACAAGGCGAACACGAACTATGTGTGGCCAGTGCAAGGCTTTGATTTTTTATTAAAATGCAACAAGATACACATGAGTGTGACCTCAACATGATGTAAAGCAAACATTGTTACATGCTCAAACACCGCCTAGGAATAAATTCAAGGTCCCTACGGGATAAAGTCACCTAAAGGTGACTAATATAAGGATTAAAAATATACATTACATTATAACTAGCTGTTTTTTTATTTACAATATCCATAGTCTGCTTTAGCAGACTTAATCCCGTAGGGACCTTGAATTTATTCCTAGGCGGTGTTTGAGCATGTAAGAATGTGTTTATTGATAGTGGTGATCCAAGGCTACGCATGGAGCGAAAATGTGGGCTGGATACATTTTAAGAATACAAATCCAGCCTATAAAGTCCAAGCTTTACCAGAAATAAATGTTAAAGCTAATAACACTGATATTGCTGATGGAGACACAGAGCCTAGCACCGATGATTATACTGATTTTGGTGATGTAGTAGTTGGTAACAATATCACAAAAACCTTCACTATCCAAAATACTAGTGTTGTTGACAATTAAATCATGTAACAATTGGTGATGGTGTAGAAATATCCGCAGATGTTGATTTGACTGCAACTTTGCCTCAAAAAGGAGAAAGTGTTGATTTATCAGCTGATCCAGTGCTAGGTGGAGAAGGTATTTTACCAGCTATAAATCGCCTGCAAGAATCTGGACAAACAGTACGTTTTAAAACTGATACACAAATAGAGGTATTAGCTCTTCCAGCGGTACAAGATATTTCAAGTTTTAAACAAAGTTTAAGTAAAATTAATTTACCAAAAGTAAATATTAGTAATGATGGTAACATTAAAGTTCCAGCAACTGAAACAATAAAAGTAACAGAAATTGCAGATAGCAATGATGTTATGATTACTTATCCTGATGGAACAGAACAAAGATTATTTGCTTTGTCTAAATAATTACTTGAACAAACCTGACAGGTTTACTCAAGGATATTATTTAAATTATACATAGTTCATAATTTGAGTTATTAGATCAGTTTAATTATAAATTTAAATAGTAAAAATTTCAATATAATCTTATGGATATTACTTTAGCTCAACCTCGTGGCTTTTGTGCCGGTGTAGTACGTGCGATAGAAATCGTTGAACGTGCTTTAGATATTTATCAACATCCTATTTATGTTTTACATGAAATAGTACATAATACTTATGTGGTCAATGATTTAAAAAAACGAGGTGCTGTATTTGTTGAAACTTTAGATGAGGTGCCACAGGGTGCAATTTGTATTTTCAGTGCACATGGTGTGGCAACAACTATTGTAAAAGATGCTAAGCAACGACAATTAGAAGTGATTGATGCAACTTGCCCTCTTGTTACCAAGGTGCATTCACAAGCACAACGTTATGCAAAAAAGGGTTTTGAAATAATTATTATTGGTCATCCGGGGCATCCTGAAGTGGAAGGAACACAGGGTAGTGTAGAAGGAATAGTACATGTGTTATCTACAGTTGAAGAAGTAAAAGATTTACAAGTAATAGATTCTGAACGAGTAGCTTATGTAACTCAAACAACTTTGAGTGTTGATGATACTCGTGATGTTATTGAAGCCTTAACAGCGCGTTTTCCTAAGATTCAGGGTCCTGATTTAAGTGATATTTGTTATGCAACTCAAAATCGACAAAATGCAGTAAGCCAATTAGCGGCTGATATTGAGGTTTTATTAGTTGTAGGCTCTAATAATAGTTCTAATTCTAATCGCTTACGTGAAGTAGGTGAAAATGCTAAGATACCATCTTATTTGATTGAAAATGCAAATGATTTGCAAGATCAATGGTTTATAAATAAACCAAAAGTAGGTGTTACTGCTGGTGCATCAGCACCAGAAATTTTGATTGAAGAAGTATTGGAACGTTTAGCTAGTTTAGAACTAAGCAATGTTACTACCATGCCCGGCAAGGCTGAAACTACTACTTTTAGTATTCCGGTGGAATTATTGAGAAAATAGTTAGATTATTTCTTTTTAACATGTTTCATTAAACGTACTTTTTTCTTACGTTGGCGCGGTGTCAAGCTAGTTTTTCGCCCAGCAAAGGGATTGTCTCCCTGTTTAAAACTTAGGTGAATTGGCGTACCTTTTAATTGCAACTGTTCTCGCAAAACATTAATTAAGTAGCGTTTATAAGTTCCTGAAAGGGAGCTAACTTGGTTGCCATGAATTATAAATAATGGTGGATTGGTTCCAGCTTGATGGATATAGCGTAATTTAATTCTTCTGCCACGTACTATTGGTGGTTCGTGTTTGCTGATAGCCGCTTCTAATATATAATTTAATTTAGATGTACTGGTTTCTTTATTAGCGGCTAGCCATGCTGAATTAATTGATTTAAATAAAGTTTGAATGCCTTTACCATGTAATGCTGAAATAAAATGAGTTGTAGCAAAATCAATAAAATGTAGTTTTCGATTTAAGTTATAACGTACTTGTTCACGCTTACTTGCGTCTAAGTCATCCCATTTATTGACTGCAATTATTAAAGCACGCCCACTATCAAGCACATTACCTAATAAGTTTGCATCTTGATCTGTCATGCCCTCATTAGCATCTAGCAACATAACTACTACATTCGCAGATTCAATAGCTTGTAATGCTTTAATTACACTGAACTTTTCAATGGTTTCATGAACTTTAGCTCGTCGTCTGACACCAGCAGTATCAATTAAAGTGTATGATTTACCTTCGCGTTCAAAGGGTATAAAAATACTATCACGAGTTGTTCCCGGTTTATCAAAAGCAATAACGCGCTCATAACCTAAAATACGATTAACTAGGGTAGATTTACCGACATTAGGGCGACCAAGAATTGCAACTTTTATGCGATTATCCTTATCTATTTCTATCTTTTCACTATCAGGAAAACTAGCTAACACTGGTTCCATAAGTTCATAAATGCCAGATCTATGAGCGGCAGAAATCGTATATGTTTCTAAACCTAAACCCAGAAATTCAGCACTGATAATTTCAGCCTGTATGCCTTCGGATTTATTTATTACTAAATAAACAGGAATATTAAACTTACGTATTTGTTGAGCCAGCTTTTCATCCACTGGAGTTAATCCAGCACGCCCATCAACAACAAAAAAGATAGCGTCAGATTCTTCTATGGCTAATAAGGCTTGTTGTGTAATATGACTGACAATCACATCATCATCAATACCTATACCACCAGTATCTATCACCCAATAATCGCGATCACCCACAGATCCTCGACCAAATTTTCGATCACGAGTTAAACCAGATTCATCGGCTACTAAGGCATCACGAGTTTTAGTTAAAGCATTGAAAAATGTAGATTTACCAACATTTGGTCTGCCAATAATGCTAATTGTAGGAAGCATAAATTAAAATCCAGCCTTAGCAAACCAGCGTTTAGCTTCATCTAAATCAACTTCAACTCCAAGCCCTTCTTGATACATATTACCTAAAGTTGCTTGTGCGCCTGCTAAACCTTGCTCAGAGGCTAATTTAAACCAATGAATAGCTTTAGCATAATCTTGCTCAGCACATTCACCTTCCATATACATAAAACCTAAACCATGTTGAGCTAAATCAAGACCATTCTCAGCGGCATCTTTCATCCAGTTGAAGGCTTTTTCTTTATTAGCCACCATACCTAAGCCATTTTGAGAAATGATAGCAAGACGATACATTGCTTCTGTATTACCTTTTTCTGTCAATGGAAAAAGTAATTCATAAGCGCGAACAAATTGTTTGCTTTCAAAGGCTGAGATACCACTTGTTAAAGTCATAGTATCTTCAGCTGATATATTATTTTCAGTTGTCATGATTGTTATTTTATCACAATAAAATAAATTTAACTAGTATAATAGTAAAAAAAATCCTATCGTACTTTTAAAAGGTGCAAGGCAAGTTGGTAAGTCAACTCTTGCGATGAGTTTAAGTAAAAATTATATTGTACTTGATGATGTTTCTACTAGAATCAGTGCTAAAGATGATCCCAATAGATTTATAGAAAATTTAGAAACGCCTAGGAGAATTTAGAGATATAGATAGCTTTTTTATATTTGTAAATGTGATTGCTTCAAGAAGTACAACTTTGCTAAATAAATCAGAGATTGCAAAACAAATTGGAATTAGAGTTGAAACATTTGTCATTTTGCACAGATGAAACCCAAATTTTTCATTACAGAACCAACAATAAAAAACACTCAAAAAAAGATATATTTGGAATAGTTTTTTATATGGGTGAAAATTTATTGTATTTTGAAAAAAACTGCATAGCTGTGCCTATCTTGTATTTTTATTAAGTTCATTCAATTTCTCATCCAATTCAAAATAAGAGTAATTTTATTATTTTTTAAATTACATTCTTGCATTTTTTTATCACCATGAATAATACCAATATATCGTACAAATAGGTATTTCATACGTATTGGATAATAAAAATAAACTCGCCATGAGTTGGTGGGTAAGTTATAGAGAGCCGCTAGGCTTTTCGGTGAGAGCAATGTTCTATTTATTATTATGGATAATTTTTCTCGTAGTGGTTTATTAATCATCCATAGTGTGGCTAGATTGATTGAAGATAGTTGATAATTGATATTGAAACTGATAATTTCTTTGGTGATTGTTACTAATTCTAAATTAAAATCTTTGGGTTTAAATTCATTCAAGACTTTGTCTGGCACCTCTGCTGCTAGACAATCTTTTGCTATATATAGTGCTAAGTAAACTACCTTTTCAGCTTTCCATTCAGAAGCGCGTTTAAATAATAGATTCCAATCAATTTCATAATAAGCAATCGTTTTTTGAATATCATACAAAAATCGCATACTACCAAAGTTATTTGCATAGGCTGCATGAGAACAGGCATGAAATAATAAATCTTCTGGGGATAAACATTGAGCTTTAATATTGCCAATTGTGCAAGGCTGTGCTGCTTGCCATAGCATTTCTGGATTGATTTTAAATGGAGTATCTGGTGTGAAATGAAAATTCCAATGAAGATCAATATTAAACGCACCTTGTTTTTTAAAATCAGTTAAATTTTGTTTATATCCTAATTGTAACAGCAGATTCTGAGTTTTAGATAAATCGGCGGATTTTACCATTAAATCCATATCACCAATGAATCTAAGTGCATCAGATTCATAAACTGTTTTTGCTAAATATGCTCCTTTTAAGACTATAACTTCAATTTCATTCTCGTGTAACTGCTTTATTATTTCAGATAATTCTTGATAATAACTAAAATTTCTTAAAAGATTTGTATAATAAGCCTTACTTAAAGCCGCTAAAATATCTTTAGGAATATTATCTAAATTCTTAACGCGCTTATAAAGTAAAGCAGCAATACCATGTTTTATAGCTGAACGTAATAATACATCCCATTCCATATATGATAAGTTTTTGAATTCTTGTGCGTTATTGAGTAATAAACCTGTTAATTTTTTAGCTAGCATTATTTGATCAGCCATATTTATGAAATTTTATCAAAAAACTAAGCAAGTCATATGCCATTATTTATTAAGCAATTTTTTAGCAAGTGCGCCTTATTTTTCGGTATAATATTTGCATTTTCAGATATTTTACATTAACAATCTAAGGTGATAAAGATGAAAATACAAGAAAACAATCAGGATCAAATAAAAGAAGTTAAAGCAAGCTATGAAAAACCTGAAATAACTACTTATACTGAAGAAGATATTATGAGTCAGTATAAAGTGGTTGGTTTTTCCTTCTAAGCTAGTATTTACTTACCATTCGCAACAGTTATTAAGCGAATGGTAAATCATAATGGAGAAAAAATGTTTCTAAAAAAAGACAAAATAGTCATCAGGGATATGGGTGATGAAGCTGTGCTTTATAACCCCCAAACTAAAGCGATACACGTTCTCAATAAAACATCTTCTATGGTCTGGGAATATTGCGATGGTAAACATAGTCTTGAAATGATTGAGAACAAAATAATGGGTAAATTTAATGTTTCCAATGTTCAAGATGTAAAAGATGATATCAGAGAAACTATCAATCAGTTCAGTCAACTAGGATTGGTTGAACAATGAAAAAATTAAAAGACAATGCGATATATTCAGATAATTATTGCTTGTTTGGTATTAATTTTACAGTTAAATTTGACTCTTCTTTAGCACGTGAACATTACTATAATAGTAATAGGCACTTTAAAACTGATGTATCAAAGGAAAATTGCGATACTTATTATGTTATTTCTGGTAGTCAACCTCTAGTAATTGTAGAAAGTGAAACAATAAGCAATTTGCAGGATATTTTCTTAACAGGTAGCAATCAACGTCGGTTTAAGTTAGAGAAACATAATTCTGATTACACTGTTACTGATAGTTTTTTATCTGACAAGTCAACGATGATTTTGAAAGATAAAACTTGTGTAATTTTAGATACTGAGCTGTGGAATTCCTATGCAGAACACATAATATTCAATTCCATTCTGTTTCAGATTCGAAATCATTATCTTCTTCACGCTGGTGTAGTTTCTTGGAAAGATCAGGGAATAGTGATTTGTGGTGCATCGAACATGGGGAAAAGTACGCTAACTTTAAAATTGGTTGAAAGTGGCTTTAAATTCCTCTCTGATGAGGTTGCTTCTATTGATTTATCTAGTTGTGAACTATCACCATTTCCCCGATCTTTAGGATTTAGGCAAGATACACTGGCGAAATTTCCAGCATTGAAAGCTTTAAATGAAACAGATAGTACAAAATCTTTAAATGGTGAGAACAAATGGAGTGTGGATATAGAAGATATTTATCCCAATTCTTTAGGAGGTAAATGTCAGATTCGTTATTTGATTTTTCTCAATGGATTCTCAAAATATCCTAAACTAACACCAATCTCTAAATCTGATGTTCTATTTGAATCTTTAAAATATTCACGTACCGGTGAAGAAAATTCCTTTAAGCACTTTATGGCTATGTCAAATGTAGTCCAAAAGGCAGAGTGTTATAAATTTAATCTTGGAAATAGCGAGGAAAATGTAAAGGTATTGACAGAGTTGCTGGATTGATTGTGAATATTAAAAACTCTATAGCCAATACTATCTTTGATCTTTGGCAGGAAAATGATAAAGAAAGTCAACTGAAACTTTCCGGTCATAGTATGACTCCTGTTATAAAAAATGGTGACTGGCTGACGCTCAAACATAATAGCAATGATATAAGAGTAGGTTCTATTATTGCATACAGGAGAGAGCGAAAAATTATAGTCCATCGTGTGATAAAAATACAAAATGATTCTCTAATTACTAAAGGAGATTTTAATTGTTATCTTGATGAAGTAGTTGATATTAAAAGCGTCATTGGCAAAGTTATAGCTGTGAAAAACAGAAGGCTAGATACAAAAGTTTGGTATGTAATAGGTTATATTATCGCTAGCACTCCCTTTATTTTTACTCATATTTATAGATTAATACGTAATATAAAATCATTATAAAACATGGTGATATAATTGCATGATTAGCACATACACATTAATCATTTAATTAGGTATTAAATATGAAAAAAAAATTCAATATGATGTCGTTAGCAGTTATGTCTGCGCTGGGCATATCAGCCGCTTTCATGTCAACTGCAAATGCAGCGAACGAGCCCACCTATGCTAGTGCTACTGTTGATGGTTATACTAGTGAGTGGAATCTTACTACTGATCTCTTCTCCAAGATGTGTGAAGCTGGACGTATAGATCATAGCACTGGTAATTGTACCAAAGATCACTTATCTAATCTATATCTGCGCTACGATTGCAGCACCAATACCATGTACGCATTGGTATTGCGGGAAGGTAATTACTGGCCTGAGAAAGAAGCTGATGAGTCATGGATCAAAGCCTATCAACTTGGGCAAAATCCTGTAGCTGGTGGGGATCCTATTCCTAGCGGTTCACAGTTTTCATGGGTAGCACCGAATGGAATTGAAGGTGTTGATCTTATTGGTTATGAAGTTTCATTTCCACTAATTCCTGATCCCTACGACATAGAAGCGCACATAAACATTGATTCTGATCGGACTTCATCAACAGGTAAAAAAAATGATCCGCTTGAGCTATCACTACAGTGTAATCCAGTATCTAATATTGACATAGAGACACACACTAACGATATTGATGCTGATGATCCAACAGGTCCGGTTATCGCAGTTGGTAATGGGGTAAATTGGAGCTACATTGTTACAAATAATGGTTATACTGATCTCACTGGTATTGCGGTGACGGATGATGTTGTTGGTAGCATCAGTTGCCCTAAAACTTCTTTAGTTGTTGGTGAGTCTATGATATGTACCGCAACTGGTACAGCAACAGCCAACCAGTATGCTAATGTAGGTTCTGTTACTGCTACTGATCCTGATGGTGATTCAGTTAATGATACTGATCCCAGCCACTACTTCGGTGGTGTATCCAACATTGATATCGAGTACTTAACTAAATCAGGACCGGGTGTAAATGATTATGCAGATGCAGATGGTCCAAGTGGACCAATTATCTTAACTGGTGAAACAGTTACGTGGAAATACGAGGTCACTAACATCGGTAATGTAGCTCTACAAAATATTGTGGTAACAGATAATATTCTGGGTACCATAAGTTGCCCTAGCACATCTCTAGCTGTTGGTGCGTCCATGATATGTACCGCTACAGGCACCGCTACAGCCTATCAGTACTCTAATACTGCTTCAGTAACTGCTGACTATTCCGGCACTCCAGTAAGTGATACTGATAAGAGCCACTACTATGGTGCTGATCCAAGTATCGATCTTGAGAAGTTCACTAATGGTGAAGATGCTGATACTATTACAGGTCCAATGATAACAGCGGATGATCCTGTATTCTGGATGTACAGAGTAGAAAATACTGGTAATACTGATCTTACCAATGTTCAGGTGACTGATAGTGTAATCGCTTCAGCCAATATTGATTGCGGTGAAGCTAATAATGATAATGTCATCTCTATCCTGCATATGGGTGAAACTAAAACTTGTAAAGCCAATGGCATATCTACAGCTGGTCAGTACGATAATCTTGGTACAGCCACTACAACCTATACTGATGATTTAGCTAACCAAAGAGCAGTATCTGACACAGATTACAGTCACTACTTGGGAGATGCTAGACCATATTGTGCAATTACAGCAGTAGGTACCAATGCTAACGGTGATAAGTACATAGAAGTAACTACTAGTGATACTGATAGTGGTATTTCTGAAATTCTAGTTACCAGAGAGGAAAATGTTAATATAACTGGACACACTGGTTTTACAGTAGGTATCACTGTTCCTATACTAATCACTGCTACAAAGGTTGATCAAAACTTAAGTTCAGTTGTTGAATTTCAGATTACTGATTTAGTTGGAAATGTAACTGTATGCGATCCAGTTATCAGTGTAGTAGCCAGAACAAATGGTAAGCCCGTTACCCAGACATTTACTGATATTCCTGAAATTGAAAGTAAGATAACTGTTACAAACGGTGCCCCCGGTCTTAAGGAAATTCAGATTAACGTAAATGGTCAGATATTTGTATTTGATAATTTAGCAGATAATCAAGTAATATTCCAAGACGTTGCAGCTTATATGAATCTATATAATAACAATACAATTAGCTTAACAGCTCTAGGTAAGCCTGATGGTAGCGCACTTGTATTGATTGCAGATATGTAATCAATCTGATACTAGATGCCTCTTTGAGTTCTTCTTAAAGGGGCATCTGCTTTTCTAAGAACCCTATAAATTCCTTCTTTTGCTGATGACGCTAACAATATATATAATATGGAGATATTATTGCATAATAATCACTAGTGCTTTGTCAACTTTAAACTGTCGGGTTTTAGACCTGTCAGGTCTTGGAACTTATAACAAGGTTTAGTTTATTGACAGTGTACTAGGAACTAAAACACAAGTTTTCAAGTATTTTGAAAAATTAAAACTTATGCTTTAGTAGTTATGAAACTTAATAAAATTATACTAGGTAACAATATGAATATAAAATTTGTAATTGCGGCTGTTTTTGTGATGTTTGCTGGCATTTTCACAGCAGCCCATGCAGTAGTAAATCCTCCAGCTGATATAGTTTTTATTATTGACGAATCTGGAAGTATGCAGAATGATATCGATCAAGTTCGAATAAATGTCAATTTTATAGCAGATCAATTAGAACTATCTTTGGATTCCCGGTATGCACTCGTTGAATTTGGAGGAGGTTCTGGTCCAAATCCCGGACTTACTACAAATCTTACCGATGCAGCAGGCTTAAGTACCGCTTTAGCTACACTTGTAGCTAGTGGAGGTTATGAACCGGGTGTCGAAGCTACCATTTTTGCCCATGACAATGTCAGTTTCCGCACTGGATCTGCTTATGGATGCTATGTTTTGATTACTGATGAAGATTCAGATGGTGGTAATTTGACTACTGCTGTTACTAAGTTGCAGGCACAGAATGCTTTATGGTTGGGGATCGTCAACCCCCCATTTGGTGGTAATACAGCAACAACGTATGGATCTAACCCCGGTAGTCTTTCTGAAGCAACAGGTGGGACTATTTTTAAAATTATTGACTTTAAAGCAAGTCCTCAAGCTGTGTTGAACAAGCTGATTCCTTTATGCATTAGGAAAGAGATTGTTGTCACTCCTAAGAAAGCTGCAAATCCACTGGGAACAAGTCATACAGTTACTGCATTAGTAAGAGACATTCTTCTAAAAATTCCTATTGCTGGGGTAACAGTAACTTTCAAAGTAATCTCAGGCCCTAACAAGGATGACACTGCTACTGCTGTTACTGATAGCAATGGTGAAGCAAGCTTCACATATCTTGGAGATAACGGGGCTGGGACAGATATAATTCAAGGCAGCTTTACTAATGCTATACAAAAGGTCAAGACAGATATAGCTGAAAAAGTGTGGGATAGCACACCTCCTACATGTTACATCTTGGAACATGTTAGTGGTCCACCAACAACATATATTGATATATTCACTCAGGATAATGATAGTGGTCTTGCATCAATAAATATCTTGCAAGATGACAATGCTACAGTGACTATACCACTTTTCCAATATGGTACAACTGATTCTGTGATAGTTCACGCTGATAAAGATGATGAGAGTCAGTCTGCTCAAGTTCTGTTAGAAGTAAAAGACAGAGTTGGAAACTCAATTCATTGTGACCCAATTCTAACTTTAGAAGTCAGAGAAAGTGGTAAGCCAGTTAGCAACACCTTTACTGCCATTCCTGAAGTAGAAAGTAAGATAAATATTAAAAATGGTAATCCCGGTCTTAAGAAGCTTGAGATTATTGTCAACGGTAATAAGTATAATGTCACTGGTTTAAAGGACAATGAGGAAAGATTCCTAGACATTTCAGAATATATGTTCGAAGGAAATGATAATACAATTACTTTAACAGCCAAGGGCAAACCCGGAACTAGTGCCGCTATCATAATTTCAGATTAAATCATTTATTATGATACTTAGCTGCCCTTAAACTCTCAGACCTGTCAGGTTTTTAAAACCTGACAGGTCTTTTAGTTTATGCAAACCATTGATCCCAAATACTCGGAATTGGTTTGGCATAGATATGACATTGAGGTGCTGCTTTTCTAAATCTGGTGATTTCTGCTTTTTTTATCCTAGTTTCTTCGCAATCTAATACTTGTAAATAATTTAATTCTCGTAGTGGTTTTAAAGTTTTGATTTTGGTTTGTTTGCAATATAGTTGTTGCAAGTTATATATATTTCTTAACGGTTCTAAATTAGAAATTAAGGTATTATTGCAATTTAAATAATGTAATTTGGTTAAATTTTGTAATGGTTCTAAGCTTGAAATTTTTGTGTTTACACAATTTAAACGTTGTAAATTCTTTAAATTTTTTAGATCTACTAACTTAGTTATCTTAGTGTTATAACAATCTAATCTTTGTAAATTTACTAACTTGCTAATTGCTTTTAAACTCTTTATAGGATTATAATAACAAAATAATTCTCGTAAGTCATTTAATTTACTTAATGGTTCTAAATCAGTTATTTCATTATAACTACAATCTAATTCACGCAAATCATCTAAATCTTTTATTGATCTTAAACTAGTAATATTGTTTTTCCAACAACTTAAATATTGTAATTTTTTTAAGTCTTTAAGAGCTATTAAATTATCAATTTTATTATTTCCACAAAATAATTTTCGTAAATGTTTTAATGATTTTAACGGTTCTAAACTGCTTATTTGATTATCTTGTAAAGCTAATTGTTGTAAATTTTTCAAACGGCTTAGCGGCTCCAAACAGCTAATGTTATTAGCACGACAATTTAATGCACGTAAATTTATTATTCTTAATAATTCAATATCTTTTGGTGTACGCTTAATACCAATTGCTTTAATAAAAATCTGTTTCCATTTATCATCTAAACTATTCCACCATTTTCTATCTTCTGAAATAAGATCTTCGTATTCTTGTACAGATGGTACAATTGTACATTTTGGATTAATAAATTCTTTAGGTTTTTCTAATTTTGGAGGAGTGCTAACGGCTTTAGAAATGACACCTAAAGCTAAAGCCCAAGAATCTACCGCCCAATCAGCAAATTCTTGTGCTACACCAAGATTATTGTATAAACGCTGTTTTAATTTTACCAATAAAATTTCAATTGGTTGTGTTGCAGAGCTATTAATTAAATCTGCCACAACTCTTTCTCTAATGGCACTGATTAACAGATTGATTTCACGCTTATATTCAGGACATAAATCTTTTAATATAGCTTTAAATTTTTTTTGATCCTGATATATAACATTACCATATTGTGTAATGATATATTTTAGCATGTCACGAGGAATATCATTCATTACAATCTAATTTCTCCAGTGGTTTTACCAAAATTTATTTTTATACCTAAAGCTATTTTTACATTTTGCCCTATTTCTACTTTGCTGGTTAGATTATTTACTGTTGTAACATGCCATGTTTCTGAGGAAAGATTTTTTAGCCCCCATACATCAGGTAAATCAGGATGTTGATTCACTGTGGCAATAGCTTTAGAAAACTCATAATTTTTATCTGGATCAATATGATGATTGAAAAGCTTAGTATCATAATTTAACATAATAATATTATTATTAATACGAATATGTGGTGGAATATTTAATAGCTTTTGACATGACCAACAAAGTTTGCCTTTTTTATGATCCATCATGTCTGTTTCATAGAAATTTTCTGCCCCACAATCTCCACAATAAATAATTGAATCTCGCAAAGCTATCATTGCATGACACCATTCACTTTCACGTATCCTACCTTGTTTAGGATCATAGATACCATTAGTAAAAGCTTTTGTAAAAATATTACGTAGTTGAGCTGAATAAAGATTCCAATAAATAATAGCATTATCATGATAACCTAATATCGGAATATTAGATTTATCATGAGGATCAAATATAAAAACTGGTTCTGTTCCATACAATTTATTCATCGCAGGCAAATCAAAGCACTTGATTTTAGCTTCTTTTTTGCCTTCTAATGGATGATGTATCATAAATATATAAAACAATAATACTGCTAATGAAAATAAATCTGTTTCTGTACTTGGTTTTGCTTCTCCTCGTACTACCTCTGGTGCCATAAAGCGGGGGGTACCTAATATTCCTCCATTAGCATCACCATCAAGGGTAACATTATCATTATCACAAATTAACACCTTTCCAGTATCAGGATCAAAAAAGACATTACCAAAAGAAATATCTCGATAACAGAAACCCTTAGCATGAAGTTGCAAAAAACTATGAGCTAATTCTAAGCCAACAGTAGCCAAGATACGAAATGAAGGATCAATACGCCGCTTCATTAAATCATTAATACTTTTATAACGCGCTCCTCGTAATGGCATTACATAACCAAAACCTTTAATTTGAGAAGCTGTAGCTAAACTGAGGGGCCATAAAAATTTTTCATTAGGTGCGCCGCTGTTAATTAACATTTCCAGCGCGTGATATTGTTCTTCGGTAGCTTGTTCAGGAAAATACCATTTTAGAGCTACAAGTTTACCGTTTAAATTGGCTTGATAAACTTCTCCCTGTCCACCCCCACCAATGTATTTTTCAACTTCGCAATATAGATTGGTATCTAATTGTATGATTTGTTTTGGACTTAGTAATTGGTTCATTTTTTTATCCGTTACAAATAACCAAAATTATGAATCACTTCACAGTTTGGCATCAGGCTTTTAAATGTTTTTATTTGTAGTTGAGTAATTTGAGTCTCTTTGCAGTTTAAATATTCTAAATTTTCAAGTTTTAATAAAGGTTCTAAACTAATAATTGGATTGTTCCAACAAGATAATGATCTTAAATTACTTAAATTTTCTAGTGGTGTTAAATCAGTAATTTGATTTTCTGCACAATATAAAGACTCTAACTGTTGTAAATTTGACAGTGCTTCTAAATTTTGAATTTCATTACCCCAGCAAGATAAAGATTGTAAATTATTTAATGGGGCTAAACCATGTAAATCATTGGAACTAGTCAAACTGCAATCTAATTTTTTTAAATTTTTTAAAAATTTTAAAGCTTTGAAGTTACTTAGCAATGGATGATAACGACAATCTAATTCAGTTAAACTGATAATATGATTAATTTGTTGTTCGTGTGGTTGATATTGAATACCAACAGCATTCATTAAAATAGTTTTCCATTCAGAGTCTAATTGTCGCCACCATTCTAAATCAGCAGCAATAAAACTTTTAGTTAAAGATATATTTTGTATAGAATTATTTGGAGACGAAATGATTTCTAATATTAAAGCCCAAGATTCGACTGCCCAAGCTGCAAATTCTGGTGCAATACCTAAATTATCATATAAACGTTGTGTGAATTTAACTAATACTATATCTATTGAGTCTTTATTTGAGAGTTTTAATAAGTCTGTAACAATGTTTTCCTGTAATACGCTGATTAACAAATTAATTTCACGTTTATATTGGGGGCATAAATCACGTAATAAGGCTTCACATTTTTTAATGTCATTACAGATATTAATACCGTAGTTGGTAACAATAATTTTTAAATTATTACGAACAATATTATTCATTTTATTATTCCTATAGTGATGTCATCACCACTACCGCTTTTTGAGGCTTCTGTGAGCCACTGTTCTAAATTTTTTGTCACAAAAGAGGAACCTTCCTTTTTTATTAATTGTGTAATATCTGAGGCTACTTTTAAAAAGTTTGCATCATCAGGAAAAGAGTTAGCATATCCATCAGTAGCTAATAAAATTAATTGCGGTGATTTATTTGTAATGACTTGAAAAGTAAGACTAAAATCACGCCAGGCATCTTTAATGCATAAGGATGTAGTTTCATTAGCAAATAAGCGTTCATCTCTTAAAATTGGTTGTTCTATAATATTGTTTTCCCAAACTGTTAAAATATTTCCATCACCTAGTTGCCAGTAGATAATAAAATCCTCTGTTACCAATACAATTAATAAGGTTGCACCGTAAGCAATTGTAGTTTTGCCTTCTAAGATTTTTAATTCAGCTTCAGAAAAGGGATTGTTACGAATATCTGCATCTACAGCGGCTAGCCATTTTTGAACAATAAATTTAGGTAGCTGTTCATTAGCTAATCTTTTTATAAAAGATAAATTATAGTTATAAGATTTAATAGATTTAACAAATTTTTTGATAGTTTCAGTCGCAATTTTAACTGCAAAAGATGAACCTTGATCACTTCTAAAACTCTTTTTGCTGCCATGCCCGTCAGAAATTGCTAAAATAACAGCGTCTGAAATATAACATCTGATAGAATCTTGATTGGGTATATTATGACGCTTATGTGTTGCACCGCGAACACTAGCCGCCATCATTAAGCATTGATTACCAGACATCCGTTGCTGAAGAAGGCTCATTTTCTGGCAGTTTTGGAATTGGCACATTCATACCTGAAGAATTCATATAATTAACTTGACTAGATGGTGATGATGCTGATTTTAAAATTACAGTTGATACCCATTTTATATATTTAACTAATTGATCTGCATTATTTGCTTGTAAGGGTTTTATATTTGTATTGTCAATAAATCGTTGTAAAATTTCTTGATCAGCATCTTCTCCAACTGCAATTGCGATACGAACTGATTTTTTACCCCACGGTAAAGCCATTAATGTTTTTAAACCATTATTAATATCATCAGTAGGCAAGCCATCAGAAATTAAGACTAATACTGGAGGTAAAGCCCTATCGCTCATAGGTGGTATTTTTAATTGTTCTGATAATAAGCTTAAAGCTTCACCCATATCAGTTAAACCGCCGCTAGTTAAATCAACCCATTGAAATTTGTCAATTGGAGTGGGTTGAGAAATATGCCATGATGCACCATCAGCAAATTTAATAGCACGTACTAATATTTCAGCATTAGGATTTTCATTGGCAATTGCTTGCATATGTGGAATAGCTTCACGAATTGCATTATTTAAGGCTTGAATTTTACCATCAATATTCATAGAGCCAGAACAATCTGCAAGTAAAATAAAATGCAGCGGGCGAGTAGCAAGCTCACCACCGGGACGTTTATTCATTATTTATTGTTCCCAATTTAATTATAATATTGTATGGGATACAATATATATGCCATGTAGGAAATGCTTGGATGCTATTTACTATGATTAGTGTTTGGGGCATCTAGTCTATGCGGGAAGGCGGCTTAAACTTCCAATAGCCTGTTGGTTTTTAGCTTGACGCGCTAAATTTAAACATTGTTTCAATTTTTCTAGGGCGGTTGGATAGTCAGCGCGGTTATAGGCTTTGTAAACTTCATTAAGTTCCTTAAAGATAATAAAAGTAATAATATACATTATTCTTGTTTATATTGCAATTTCAAAAGTTTAGATACTTCATATATATGATACCATAGAATTTTTCTTTAATTAACTGATGTTACGCACCTCAATTCGTATCAATTTTATCAGTTGCCCCTGAAAGGGGCAGACATACAAGGCCCCTCCTAATGGTCTCTCCTATCGTCGAGAGGAGGGCAACACCCTAGGATTGATTTGTTTAGAATTTTAGCCCTGAAGGGGCGATACATAATACGTGAGTTTTGAAAATTTCTTAAAATTATCCCGTAATTATAACCATCCACATCATACCAATGTATTAAATAGGCATTTTTAATCTTCTGTGTAAACTGTATATTAATTATTTTAATTAAGGGTTCCAAAATTTTAATAGTGTCTGCTGCGACACTAATTCTTGTTGTCTTTTTAATTTTAATCTCCCAGCCAAGTGATTATTTTGTTATTAATTACTACGGATTTACTACTACAACTGAAACATCATCCATAAAACTACCATTTGGTAACTTAACCAAATCAAATAGGCGTAAAACACTCTCTTTGGGATGATTATATTGAATAATTTGACTAATTTTACTCAAACTAGTGTACTTAAATAAACCATCGGAACCCAATATAAGAGTTCCATCAACAGTAATTGGACCAAATGGTATCGGAATAGCTGCACCTGAACCTAATAAAGGTTTGCGATACTGATGCTCAGTCAAGCAGCAGTATTTATTTGAGATAATATAAGCTTCAGAATCGCCCACACTAGCACCAACTATGCAATTATTATTGGTATTAAACGCTGCTATTATTCCAGTAGTTTCGCCAGCTATTGGATGCTGATAAAGCAAATCATCTATTTCCGCTAACACTCGATACCAGTAGGTGTGATCCATTATATATCTAGTTTCAGTTGAAATTTTCTGAAGAACAGATTGAAGAAAATAATCAGCAGCTTCAGAAGATCCAGTCATGCCACCAGCACCATCAGCAACTACAGCAACTAAAAAATCATATTTTTGATAAACAGCAGCACGATCATCTAATCCTACAGTATTAGCGAAATAATCAAAAACCATTTAAATTATTAGACTGTTCAAATTGCTGTAAAATATATGGACAACTATACTGTTCTGATAGATCAGTTAGCGCAGATTTAAAATCATCTGTTTTATCTTCAGCTACAGCTATCAATCGAGGTAATTCTTCCACATCATCAAGTAATTCTGCCAATAACTTATGATCAACTTTTTCATGAGCCATGCTTCTAGCATGAACCATAAGTGCTTGTAAAGCATAAAGAGCATTATTTAATTTTTCTTTTTTAATCATACTTATTCTCCGATTGAATCTAAATCAACATCTCTAATTTTTAATCCTCTATTACCTAACTGAACTATAATAGGCGGTGGAATAGAACCAGATTTTATTTTGTTTAATGTTTCCATAAATCTATCCATTTTCCTTTGATGACTAACATCAATACTATTTTTATAAGGCGATCTGAGTAAATCAAGTGATAATTCTGTAGTTTCTATAATCTTACTTTCTTTATCCAGAATATGAGCTATGATAGTTGTATATCCTACCAGATAAGACGCTTTTGCTCGTCTAAGTCCATCTATAATTTCAAAAGTTTTTTCCAAGTAATAACCTACCATTTCAACGTAGTTTAATAACTAATTATTACGCACAAACTCCACAAATCTCCCTGCCCAGCGATTATTTTTCACATCCCGCAAGTGAACATAACTAGCAACAGTATTTTTATAAACAATCCCATCATTATAACCATCTAATCCATGCCCACGTATTACTTCATAGGCATATTTTAGATTTTCTGGTACATTTATTGGTTTAGAATAATGAAATTCATGAGCATAAAATTCTGTTTCTTTACCTTGTTGCCATAATCCATTTCCAGTTTCGCGTAAATGCACATAGCCACGCCCCACTGGGCGTTGTTGCATTATGGTATCAAAAGGCAATGCTCCTACCATTTCACAAGTTTTATCGTGCCATGTTAATCGACGTGCTAAATACATCAAACCTCCACATTCAGCATAAACCGGCATTTCTGTTTCTACAGCTTCATAAATGTCTTGTTTTAAACTCCTATTATTAGCTAACATTTGCATTTGTTCTTCAGGAAAACCTCCGCCAATAAATAATCCATCAATTGCTGGCAAATGTGAATCTTGTAAAGCGTCAATAAATACTAATTCGGCACCAGCGGCTTCTAACGCCTCTAAATCGCCTTGATAATAAAACCCAAAAGCAGCATCACGAATAATACCTATTTTAATATCTGGTTTGATTGTTGTTATTGAAACTGGATTTTTAGCCTCAACAGGTGCGACAATCTCCAGTAATTTATCTAAATCTACTTGTTCTTCAATCGCTTGTGCTATGGTTTGAATTTTTAATTGAGCTTTTTGATCTTCATTACTAGGCATTAAACCCAAATGTCGTTCTTTAATCTGCAAATTTTTATTACGCCTAACTGCGCCAATAACTGGCACATCAGTATAATATTCAACAGCCGCTCGTAATTTATTTTCATGACGCTCTCCGCCAACTTGATTAAAAATCACACCAGCAATAGAAATGTCTTTATCAAACATTTTATAGCCCAAAATCAGAGGAGCAACACCGCGCGTAATACCCTGAGTATCAATAACCAAAATAACTGGCGCATCAACCAAATGTGCTAAAGCGGCATTGCTATTACTACCATCTAAATCCATTCCATCATATAAACCCTTATTGCCTTCAATAATAGATAAATTAGCAGTTTGACTATAATGACTAAAACTGTGTTTAATTTCATCTGAAGTCATAGTATAAAAATCTAAATTATGACAAGGGCGTTTAGTCGCTTGACTTAACCATAAAGGATCAATATAATCTGGACCTTTTTTAAAGGCTTGAATTATAAACTTACGTGCAGTTAAAGCAGCACATAAACCTATACTAATTGTGGTTTTACCAGAAGATTTATGAGCGGCAGATATGAGGATATTGGACATATTAAAATTGTTTTATATAAGCATGTAATACAAAATGTTTTACAGCATTGCGTTGTGCTAAGGCTTTTCTTTGATTAAAAAATGGACCCATAGTCACAATAATTAAACCATTATAATAATTACTGTTTATAATTTTGACATTACTATGTCCATATCTTCTTAATTTATAACGCAGGGCATAAGCAGATTTATAACCTTGTTTAGTTTCTGAATAACGCCCTAAAACAACATACCATTTTTGATAGGCAGCTTGCGTATCTTGAACATTTACAATCAAGATTAATAATAATACAGAGGTAAGGAATTTCATAATTTACTGTTGAGGAAGGATTAACAATATGGAAGCAAATTCATGGTTTAAATAAACTTCCAAAGCAAGTAAATTATTATATCAAATCATATTATGTTTATATTATCTAATTACTATATAGAAATAGGTATTTTATTGTTAATCTTAACAATAACTATTGTTTATATAACAAAATATTTTGAATCAGGTAAATTTGTCAGAAAAGCAGCAAAGAATTCTATTACTAAAGATGGTTGGCTAATATCAGGTGCTGATATTAAATTGACAATTAGTGATGTTCAACTAAATGCGGCTAGATTAGGTATAACTATTGGTAGTTCTGCGAAATTAAGTGAATTACTAGTTCATGATAATAGTGTTTCGCATCGTCACGCCAGAATTTCTTATATTAAAAATGATTTATATATAGAAGATTTAAATTCATTTAATGGTTTATGGAGAAATAATCAAGCCTTAAAACCGTTTGAAAAATTACAAGTGCAATCAGGTGAAACATTGGTATTGGGTGAAATACCAATGTCATTTAAACGCTTATAGAGTTTTACTTCGATTCCAACTTGCCATAATTCGTCTCACATAACGTTGTGTTTCGCGTATGCGAGGCACTCTACCTAATCGCGCAACCCGCGTTGGACCACTGTTATATGCGGCTAAAGCTAGTTTTACATCTTTAAATCGCCTTAATAATTTACTAAAATAATAAGCACCACAATAAAGGTTAAAATATGGATCTAATAGAGCTTCGCGTTCTAAACCACATTCACCCATACCAGTAGCAGGCATTATTTGAGTTAATCCTCTAGCTCCTGCTGGAGAAATCGCATAAGGATTCCAAGCAGACTCTTGTTTTATTAAAGCATAAAAAAGTCGATGATCAATACCATAATCAGTGGCGGCTTGACGAGCTAATACCTGTAAATAACTACGTGATTTACTATGAGACGTAGGTGTTACTTCTTTTAGAGCTGGGTTAGCACATCCGATCAAAGTACTTGATATTATTAATAATACTACATAATGTTTCATTTTATATTAAACGTTGTTGTGCCTCCCGATATTTTGCCGCTGTTTTTTCAATAATATTTGAAGGTAACAGCGGTGCGGGTGGCTGTTTATTCCAATCCAAAGTTTCTAAATAATCACGTACAAATTGTTTATCAAAACTGGGTGGACTAATACCCACTTGATACTGATCTACTGGCCAGAAACGTGATGAATCTGGTGTCAAAACTTCATCAATTAAAACTAATTGATTATTTTCATCTAAACCAAATTCAAATTTGGTATCGGCAATAATTATGCCGCGTGTTAGAGCGTAATCACGAGCGCGATGATAAATTTCCAGACTCATATCACGGACTTGTTCTGCTAATTCTGTAGTTATTAGCTTACAAGTATCTGAAAAGCTAATATTTTCATCATGTTCACCAAGGTCAGCTTTACTTGAAGGAGTATAAATTGCTGTAGATAATTTATCGGCTAATTGTAAGCCCTTTGGTAACATAATACCAGAAATACCACCACTATGTTTGTAGTCTTTCCATCCTGATCCAACTAAATACCCTCGAACAATGGCTTCGATTGGTAATGGTTTTAATTTTTTAACAATTATTGCCTGTTGTTTAACAGCCTGATATTCATCTACTGATAAAATATCAGCTAATTTGATATTAGAACTGCTACGATGATTAGCAATTAAAGTTTCAGTAAAATCAAACCAAAAATTTGAGACTGCGGTTAAAACAGCCCCTTTATCAGGAATTGGATTAGCTAAAATTACATCAAATGCAGATAAACGATCAGTGGCAACAATTAACATATGCTGATCATCAACCGCATAAATATCACGGACTTTACCACGTTTAATTAAAGCAAGACTCTGTAATTCAGAGTTAAAAATAGGCATTAATTGTTTGTTCTCATAATTCTAATAGCATAAATTTTACTTTTATATAGAGATAATCGTTTGAGTGATTTTCCATCACCTAAAGGATCTTTAACTAAATAATCTGATCCAGCTTTGCCAACAATTAACACCCAATGATAAATAATTCCATAAAGTAAGATTTTAGCTATAACTGGTTGTTTAGCTTTGAGTGCATTATCAATTACACTAGTATTTGATCCATTTAAAATGTCAAAATAAATGCGCCCATTAGTTATTTTTGAGATCGCATTCCATTTTAACCAGCCTCTGTTGGTATAACCATTATTGGCTTTTAATAAATCATTTAATAAATTAGGTGGTATATCTATACCATGATGTGCGAGTGACATACTGACACAACAGACAGTGCAGCCAACTGCTGCTAAAGTTTGTTGACTACCACCAATTCGGTCATTTTTCCAACGTGAATCATTTTGTAAATAAATTGGAAAAATTGATAATGAATTTCATTGTACTTCTTCATCATCATCTTCTACAACTTCTTCATCATCATCATCTTCTATTTCATCCTTAGTTTCAGCTTCAGCCTCAATTTCATCTTTATTTAATTCAGGTTCTTCAGATTCTTCAGGTTCTTTTTCATCAGGAGTATCAATCTCTTCGACTAAAAACTCTTCTTGAGAATCTTTAATTTGATCAATAGATAAAACCTTTTCTTCTGATGGATCCAAAGTTTCTGATTTAGAATCATCTTCTCCATTACAAGAAGCTAATCCTAATAATATACTTAGAAGAATAGTTAGTTTTAGATTTTTATATTTCATTATAATTACCTTGTTTTAAAATGGTATGATAGTTGTTTACTATAGTTATTTTAATTTTAATAAAAAGAGGGTTAAGATGTCAGCCTTAATTTGTGGCTCATTTGCATTTGATACCATAATGGTATTTAAAGATAAGTTTAAACATCATATTTTGCCAGATCAAGTTCATATTCTCAACGTATCATTTTTGGTACCCGATTTACGTCGTGAATTTGGCGGTTGTGCTGGTAATATTGCTTATAATCTTAAACTGTTAGGCGGTGATGCTTTACCAATGGCTACAGTTGGTAAAGATTTTACACTTTATGCTGAATGGATGGATAAATGCGGTATTTCACGTAAGCATATGACAACTATAAATGATAATTATACTGCACAAGCATTTATTACCACAGACATGGATGATAATCAAATAACCGCATTTCATCCCGGTGCAATGAATGTTTCTCACCACAATAAAGTATCCCAAGCTGAAGCTGTAACTATTGGTATAGTTTCTCCAGATGGGCGTGATGGAATGTTAGAACATGCGCAACAATTTGTAGATGCGAATATTCCTTTTATTTTTGATCCCGGGCAAGGTATGCCTATGTTTGATGGTAATGATTTAAAATTATTTATCAAACAAGCCAGTTGGGTGATTGTTAATGATTATGAATGGCAATTAATGCAAGAACGTACTGGTTTAACACCAGAACAAGCTGCAAAACAAGTACAAGCTTTAATTATCACTAAAGGTGCTGAAGGTGCTATAATTTATACTTCTGATACCATTTATGAAATTCCTGCCGCTAAAATCACTGAAGCAAAAGACCCTACAGGTTGTGGCGATGCTTTTCGCGGTGGTTTGTTATATGGGTTAATGAATGATTTTGATTGGAAAACGACAGGGCGAATTGCATCATTGATGGGCGCAAAGAAAGTGGAACATCATGGTACTCAAAATCACACATTTAGCTTAGATGATTTTAAACAAAGCTTTAAAGAAAATTTTGCTTATAATTTTTAGGTTAAGCTAAACCTGACAGGTTTTAAAAACCTGTCAGGTTTTACAGTCATGGCATACACCATATATATATAAACAATGATCAGTGATCTCAAATTTATGTTTTTTAGCAATAGCTGTTTGTCTTTTTTCAATCTCAGCATCAACAAATTCTATAATTTTACCACATTTAATACATAATAAATGGTCATGATGTTTACCATCATTTAATTCAAATACAGAAATACTGTTTTCAAAATGATGACGAACCACTAAACCAGCACTTTCAAATTGTGTCAAGACACGATAAACTGTAGCTAAGCCAACATCCTCCCCTGCGTCTAGTAAAGATTTATAAATATCCTCTGCACTCATGTGACGTTGAGTATTATTCTCTAATAATCCGAGAATTCTTAGTCGCGGCAAAGTGGCTTTTAATCCAACATTTTTAAGGTTTTTATTTACCATAATTTTATTTTAATTGATTTAATATATTTATGATACCAAAATTTTTTATTGTATATGTACTAAGCATTAGTTTATTAAGTTGTAGTTTACACAGAATAGATATTCAACAAGGAAATTTAGTTACCCAAGACATGCTGGATCAATTACAACTAAAGATGCCAGCACATAAAGTACGGTTTATAATGGGTACACCATTAGTAATGGATACATTCCATCAAAACAGATGGGATTATATATATATAATACAGCCAGCTTATAAGAAAGCTCAACAACGTCATATAACTTTATTGTTTGATGAGAATCAAAAATTAAAAAAAATAGAAGGCAATGTGAAAATAGGCAAGCGTAAATTGCCAAAACCATCACTGCCTGATGAATTTGATGAAGAACCTATTTTATAATCATGGAAATTACAGCTGAATATGATAAAGATTTTTATGCGTGGCTGATGAAAAACGCCATGTTAATTCGTAACAAACAATTCACAAAAATAGATAGTGAATATATTGCAGAGGAATTGGAATCTATGGGTAAACGTGAAAAAAGGGAATTGCTCAGTCGTTTAACTGTACTAATTTCCCATCTTTTAAAATGGAAATTTCAATCTATAAGAAGATCAAGAAGTTGGAAAAACACTATTTTAATTCAACGAATTGATATTAAAGAACTTATTGAAGAAAGCCCTAGTTTACGTTATGAAATTGAAAATAAAATGATGATTGCTTATGAAAAAGCAAAATTAAGCGCGGAAAGCGAAACTGGTATAAATAAGAACAAATTCCCCAAACAATGTCCATTTTCACTTGAAGAAATGCTGAAAGTAGAATTTTTTCCTGAAAGTAGTGATGTTAATTGAATTTTAAGTTGCTATTTTACCGACGCTTACGCTTTAACCACATAAACAACCCAGTAGCTGCTAAAATTAATATTAAAATTGCAACTAAATCCATAACATATACGCCCCAAATACCAAATAAACGACCACTATGTAAATCTAATAATAGCCGTTCAAGTGGTATTATTTGTTCACTTACTTGTGCGATTAGTGCTTGTTCTAAGTTTGAGGGTGGGGATTGAGGCTTAATCCATTGTAATTTAGAATTATCTGCTACTTTTTCCCAAGTCATAAAGTCATCATCTGGTTTATATAAGCCAGATGGTGTTTGTGCAATTAGTTGTTTATCTGTTGTCAATCCTAACAAGCCTATACCAATTGGTAAACCTTCTGTTGCTGTTAAAGCTTCGATTATTTCAGCTTCTGCTGTGATTAATAAAATTTGTTGTTCTATTAAGATCGCGATAAATCCTTGTGGTAGATTTACCGCACCTGCTAATTTATCATAATTACCCTGAATAAGCTGTTTATTTAGATACAATTGATTAGCAATGGAACTAATCCAAATCTTATCAGTTACAGGATAAGCGGCAGATAGCGATGCCAACGGTGTATCAAAAGCTTTTTCCTTGTTGTTGTTGATGTAAATATAGACTGAGTTTAGCCAATTTTTTCAAGGCTCTTACTGATAAAGTCGCGCCCCTAATTCCATCAATATGAGAAAAATTGTTTAATGAATTACCTTTAAACTGATTAGTAAAAAAAGGATAACGTACTTCCCAGCCGCGAGTTTCGCGAAAAATTAATACCTTAAAGCGTTCAATTCGCCCTTTATTAATCACAATTCCAGTAGTTATCGGTTTCTCTTTACCAATCTCTTCTAAAATCCAAGCTGTACGTTGATTGCGTTTCCAATAACGAATCCGCAACCGATTAAGTTTATGCCCCAAAATTTTGCGAATTTCTAAGCGTCGCGCACGAGTTAGCCAAATCATACGAGCTTTAGGTGGCTGATAATTAAAGACTTCATTTAAAAAAGCACTAGGTTGCTGATATACGCCTTTAGTTATAACCCCAATACTAAATAAACATATTATTATTGCAAGAATAATTTTAATTAATAAAATTGATAACCTATACCAATATTAAATCCATCAAACTCATTTTTGCCATCAGGCGTATTTTGCATTTGATAGTCAAATTTTAATATCACACCAAAATCAATTTGTTGATATTCAGTATCTTCATTATTACCAGAGCTATTATCCCAAATATTATATCGAGCAAAAACACCAAATTTTTCAGTAAATTTATAAGATGGCTCAATATAATATCCAAATTGTTCATCTTGCCCAGTAGATTTTGGACCATCACCATCAATATCCCATTGTGCATATAAAGCTCTGATTGTAAATCCTTGGATGCTATAAATAGCATGTGCTTCCCACCAAGTGCTAGGAATAATATATTTTTCTACTGGGTTACGTTCTGTACCATAAAAAGTAGGTGGTTCATGAGTTTCATTAACAATACCTATAGGTAATAAAAATAAACCAGCTCGCGCGGTTAATCGCTGATTGATGTCTAAATCAATATATGCCTGTTCCAATTCAACTTCACCGGGTTTACCATCACCAGATAAGGAATGTTCAACTTCAAGTTCAGAGAAAAAACGAATTTTATCACTAAATTCATGACCAAAAAATAGTACAAACCTATGAAAATCAATTTCCTTTTTATCGCTACCACCGACTTTACTATTATCCAAATTATTATAATGCTGCTGTTGACGCTCTATAGTTTCCTGCAATTGTTCTTTAGTTACAGCTTGAACAGAAGCAACTACTCCAAAAGACATAGTAAATAAACTTATTTTAAGCAAATTTTTATATTGCAGCATAATAATCCTAATGAAAATGAGAACTACTATTATTACGGTTCTATTTTATATAAACAAATAAAAAATGATTATGATGTAATAAGGTTGGTTTAATTGGAAATTATCATGAATTGTAAAAATAATCGAACCTAACAGGTTTTAAAAACCTGTCAGCTTTAATCTTAATTACGATTAATCTCCCCAAAAGGAGATTCCATTGCTAATACACGCGATATTTCACCCTCAAATACTCCCATACCTACAGTAAGTATAGACAATAATAATGGAATCAATATCATTGAAAGCCCTAAGTTACCTTCATGTTTAACAGGATCATCTAGTTTTGTAAACAAGATCATTAGCACTTTGAATATATAACTAGCTGTTAGTAATGTTCCTATTATAATAACTATAAGCCACCACCATTGCCCACTTTGCCAGATCGGATTAACTAATATCGATGGTAAAACAATTAGACACAATCCAGCAATACTGAATGTTATTAACGTCAGTGGAGAAATTCGCCCCACTCCTTGCATTGCATGTATAAAATCTGAATTGACAATATATAATATATGCCCAGCTACCATAAATAGTGCCGCTAATATAAAAGCATGAGAAATACTTAAATAAATACCAGCCTGCCAAGCATCAAAACTCCAACTATCAGTAATTCCATTAGCTAGAGGAAATATTAACAATACATAAGCTGCTTGTGCAACTGTAGCATAGGCTAATAATCGTATTAATTGCCGTTGTTGTAAGGCTTGCCATGATGCCCAAATAATAATTACCGCCGCTATTAAACCTACTAACTGTGATACTAAACCTAAAATTTCATTTGGAAATACTTCAAACCATACACGTAACAAAATATAAAATGCTGCTTTTATTACCAGAGCAACTAATAAAATTGCCACAGGTATTGGAGCATTGGCAATAGTAGATGTCAACCAAAAGGGTAGAATTCCTGATTTAATAGTCAATGCTATGAAAATCAAAAATATAGCCATCCATATAGTTGCTCCAGATCTTAATTCTAAAGCTAATGATTGAATATCCAAACTTCCAACAACACCATATAAAAAAGCAATAGCTAATAAATAAACCATTGAAGCAAATACCGCAATGAACAAATAACGCATAGCCGCATTCAATGCCAATACAGTATTGTTTAATACAATCATAGGTACTGATGCTAAGGTTAATATTTCTAAAGTCACATAAAAACTAAATAAATTTGAAGATAGAAATAAAGCATTTAGCCCGCTCCAAAGTAATAACCATAATGGCCAAAACAAGAAATTAGCTTGACCTTTTGGAAAAGCTTGTGGATCACGTTTAGTAGTTACAGTGACTGTTTCTACATAATTACTAGGTAATGATTCTGTTGCTTCTATAATAACTATTTGATTTTCTTTGTTATTTTTAGTTTGTCCAAGTGCTTTAGTATTTTTATCAGGAATTGGAACAGACCAATTTGTTTGTTCTTGAAACCATGAAAAATATTTGAAAGCATAAAGGCTGACAAAAACGCTTATTATAAACGTCATTATTAACATTGCTATACTTAAACCATCTACATATAATTCAACTCCCAAAGGAATACTCCAATTTGCAATTGGATAAGATTGCACTCCATTTGTCCATACTTGTAGAAATAATTTCCAGAGGCTGATTGACATAGCAATAATGACTAGTGGAACCAAAACTCGTTCACTATAGCGTCCAAAAATAAAAATCAAAATTGCTCCAATCAGCGGCAACATAATCATAGATGTTACCCATAATGGACTATCCATCATAAAGGTTCTCCCGTCTCATTCTCATCTTCCAATAAATATAATTGTCCAGTAATTTGATAAATACGTCGCGCTAACATTAAAGCTAATGCTGTCAAACTCACCATAATTACAATAGCTACTAAAATAAATCCATGTGGTATAGCATCTACCGCTGGCTGAGAACGTGAAGAAATTGAAATTAATAGTAAAAATACGCTACTAGCCATAAAATTTAAAGCCATAATTTTGCGTAAAAGATCAGTGTCAAGAATTAACGCATATACACCAATGGTGAATACACCCATACTAACTAAAGGTAAAAAAACAAAATCTGCCATGTTATTAATTATTCATATTTGGTCTAGCCATAAAAAATATTAATAAACTAAATGCTATTAATATTATGATAGATAGTTCTGTTAATAATATTAAGCTATTAGAGAATTCATAGCCAGCAGCGGTTACACTAAACGCAATAGTCGCAAATACCAATAAGCCGCTACTTAAAACTAAGCGTACAAATATACAATTTTTGATTTGTGGTTTTGTAGCCTGCTTTAAACGTATGAATAAAGCAATACCAGCTAAAACTGCTCCGATATGAAATGCAATGATTGCTAATTCAGCACCTCTCCACAGAATATAAGCTATAGTTACAACAAAAATAACTAACAATATCAATCGTGGAAAATCCTGCATTAAAGGAGTATCATAATCATACTCTGTCTTTTCTATAATCGGTGTACTATAAAAAATAGTCCATATACCTACAATGGCTATAAATAAACAGCTAATTGATAATAAAATATCATAACTACGAAAATGAACTATAATCGCACTTAGCGAATTAGTCATATTAGTAGTAGCCAATTGCTCGTGCATTACTTCTGTTAAATTTATTGTAGGAGCATCTGGCATAAATAAAACAGCAGAAGCTAAGCCAAGTTCCAATATAGACAGTAACAATATAATAAAAATGAGTTTTACAGAATAAATAGACATTTATAAAGATTCTCTTATATCACGTAAAATATCCAAGAATAATACCCCAGTAAAACCAACGCCAATCGCTAAATAAGCTATAGCGACATCAGGTGCTGAAAAACGTATCCATGTCAATGCCATTAATAATCCATATACTATAAATAATATAACTGCTCTAAATAAATCACGAATCGTAAGTGTTTGCCACGCAATCCACAATAAGGATAATGCTAAAATACCATCAAATAATGATTCAAAATTCATTTTGAACTCCAAATGATAAACGTAGTATTATAGTATATTTTACTTAGATAGGAATAAGATACTTTGAATTTAGATAGAGTTTCATCAGGAGAGAATGTACCTGATAATATTAATGTTATTATTGAAATCCCTTCTCATAGTGACCCTGTAAAATACGAGGTTGATAAAGATACTGGAGCTATGTTTGTGGATAGATTCATGAATACAGCTATGTATTATCCATGTAATTATGGTTATATTCCACATACATTATCAGAAGATGGTGATCCAGCAGATGTGTTAGTTGTAACACCCATACCGCTTATTAGTGGCTCAGTTATTCGTTGTCGCCCAGTTGGGGTATTAAATATGACTGATGAATCAGGTGGAGATGCTAAAATATTAGCTGTGCCTATCACTAAACTTTGTGGTTTGTATAAAAATACAAATAGTATTAATGATTTACCAGAAATGTTATTAAAACAAATTTCTCATTTCTTTGAACATTACAAAGATTTAGAAGATAATAAATGGGTAAAAATTGATGGTTGGGCTGATGTTGATGCAGCTAAACAAGAAATTAATGACTCAGTAAAACGTTTTAATCAACTAAAAGAAAAACCAAATTTTTAAAAAAAACTCTTGCATTTTTTTTTCTATTCGATTATTATACTCACCGATCTCCATTGGTTCTTTCGATAAAAGGGGTCAGCGTTTGCAAACGTTCCCCTTGCTTTTTGCCGGTATAGCTCAGTTGGTAGAGCACCTGATTTGTAATCAGGATGTCACGGGTTCGACTCCTGTTACCGGCTCCATAAATTTTTTCATGACATTCCTCCTTTGTAGTCTAGTCATAATGCTTCATCTGACAGATGAGGCATTTTTTTTATCCCTCAATATTACTTCCATAAACATCTTCAACATTTTCAACACCATGTTATAATAACAAAGCAATTTACTCAGGATTATTACATGGGCAAAAAAACTTATTTATACAATAACCATTTAAAATTAAATGCTAAAATCGTCGATTTTGGCGGCTGGGATATGCCTTTAAATTATTGTTCTCAAGTCACTGAACATCATCAAGTTCGTAAATCTGCGGGTATGTTTGATGTTTCACATATGACTGTAGTTGATTTGGAAGGAGAAAAAGCGCGTGATTTGTTAGCTTATTTGTTAGCGAATGATATTGCACGCTTGAAAAATATCGGTAAAGCCCTCTATAGTTGCATGTTGAATGAAAATGGTGGTGTCATTGATGACTTAATTGTTTATTTGGTATCAGATACTCAATTCCGTGTAGTTGTTAATGCTGCTACAACGGAAAAAGATGTGGCTTGGATTACAAAACATGCTACAGATTTTAAAGTTGATGTCAAACAACGTGATGATTTAGCCATGATTGCGGTACAAGGACCTCTTGCACGCGAAAAAGTAAGGTCTTTATTACCAATAGATGTACAAGAACTTGCACCTTTTTATGCAACTTGGAATGATGAATTCTTTGTTGGGCGTACTGGCTACACTGGTGAAGATGGTTTTGAAATCATATTACCCGGAGAAAAAGCACCTGAATTATGGGAAGCATTATTAGCCGCTGATGTCGCGCCAATTGGTTTAGCTGCTCGCGATACTTTAAGACTCGAAGCTGGTATGAATCTATATGGAATTGATATGGATGAGAATTATTCTCCTTTAGAATCTGGTTTAAGTTGGACAGTGGCTTTTAAGCCTGAAAATCGAGATTTTATTGGGCGCAAAGCTTTAGAAACAAGCGCAGATCATGACATTATGATCGCCTTAGTATTAGAACAGAAAGGCGGAGTATTACGTGGGCATCAAACTGTTACCGTTGAAGGCGGTGGTATTGGACAAATAACCAGTGGCACTTTTTCACCTACTATTGGAAAGTCTATAGCTTTTGCACGTGTACCAGCAGGCAAATATGAACAAGTTCTGGTGACAATACGTAATAAACAATTAGTGGCAAAAGTAGTTAAACCACCATTTGTTAGAAATGGTAAAATTTTTGTTTAATTTATAGTAAATATTATGAACAATATACCTCAAGAATTAAAATATACCAAAACTCATGAATGGGTACGTGTTGAAGATGATGATACAGTAACAGTAGGTATTACTGATCATGCTCAAGAGCGTTTAGGCGATATAGTTTTTATTGAATTACCAGAATTGAATAATCAAGTCACTGCTGGAACAGAAGTTGTAGTAATTGAATCAGTTAAGGCTGCTGGAGATGTATATAGCCCATTATCAGGTGAAATCATTGCAATTAATCAATCATTAAATGATTCCCCAGAATTAGCTAATAGTAGCCCATATGAAGAAGCTTGGTTATTTAAAATCAAATCAAGTGAAGTTTTAGACAATTTAATGAACGCTGAACAATATGCCATACATACCTCACACGAAGAATGACATTACAAGTATGCTCGATGCTATTGGTGCCAATAGCATTGAGGATTTATTTGATGAAATTCCAGCGGATTTACGTTGTGGCAATTTAGAAAAAATTCCAACTGCATTAACAGAAATGGAAGTTGCACAATTAATGCAGCAACGCGCTACTCCAACACCAACTTGTTTTGTTGGTGCTGGTGCTTATGAGCATCATATTCCAGCCGCTGTTTGGGAAATCACTACACGTGGTGAATTTTATTCAGCTTATACACCTTATCAAGCTGAAGCCAGCCAAGGTACTTTGCAATTATTATATGAATTTCAAAGTATGATGGTTAATTTAACCGCTATGGAAGTTTCTAATGCGTCTTTATATGATGGAGCATCTGGATTAGCAGAAGCGGTTTTAATGGCGGTGCGGCTGAAAAAGGCAAAGGCAAAACAGATTTTAATGCCAACAACGGTAAATCCTGTTTATAGGCAAGTTGTCAATACCATTGTGAAAAATCAAGGTATTTCTATGATTGAAATACCTTATGATCCTAAAACTGGCACTATTAATCTGGATATTAACACATCTGATGCAGCGGCTTTAGTGATTCCACAACCCAATTTTTTTGGTGGCTTAGAAGCAGTAGATGAATTAACTGATTGGGCGCATAAACAAGGTTTATTAGTAATAGCAGTGGTAAATCCATTAGCAATTGCTACATTATCCCCCCCCGGTGAATGGGGTACTAAAGGTGCCGATATTGCCTGTGGCGAAGGGCAAGCTTTAGGTATTCCTTTATCGGGAGGCGGACCATATTTTGGGTTTATGTGTTGCAAAAAAGCTTATGTACGTCAAATGCCCGGGCGCATTGTTGGGCGCACAGTTGATTTAGAAGGTAAAACTGGTTATACTTTAACTCTACAAGCTCGTGAACAACATATTCGTCGCTCTAAAGCAACTTCTAATATCTGTACTAATCAAGGCTTAATGGTAACAGCAGCTACCATTCATACCGCAATATTAGGAACTGAAGGTTTAGAACGAGTAGCTTTAAAATGTCACACTAATACCAGTGAATTAGTAGAAAAACTATCAAATATTAACGGAATAAGTCGTGTTTTTAATGCACCATTTTTTCATGAATGTGTATTAAAGTTAAACAAACCCGTAGATGATGTTTTAAACCAATTATTAAAAAATAATATTTTAGGTGGATATAAGCTAACAGACAATACCTTATTAGTATGTGCTACCGAAATGCGTACTGAAACAGAAATAGATAACTATGTTGAAATATTAGACAACATAATGAATTAAACTAATTTATCAATTTCATCAATAATTTCTTTTGGGGTATAAGGTTTTTGTACTAAACCTTTACCCCCTGTCATTTTAGCCCAGATACGATCTGCCTTTTGACCCTTGCAAGTCACAAAAATAATAGGAATATCTTTAGTCTGATCATTCTCATTTAATACCCTACATGCTTGATAACCATCCATTTTTTGCATTATAACATCCATAAAAATTAAATCTGGAAGTTCAGCAGTTGCCTTTTCAATTGCTTCTTTGCCTGAAGAAGCCGTAACAACTTCATAACCAGCTTCAGTTATGATATTCTCTATATTAGTTAGATCTACTTTTGAGTCATCAACAGCAAGAATTTTATTAATCATTATTTTTTTCCTTTATGTACACTATATTATTATGAATACAGCAATTTATTTTGATTTAGATACAGTAGAAATTATCCCTGAAGATAAAGCCAAAGTTACTTTAGATTATACTCCACCAGTTATTTTACCTGATGATATTCAGTTAGAAACTGATCAATCACATGAAGATACAATCACTACTACTCCAATCGTTCCAAAACATTCTGCTTGGTTATGGTTAGCAACCTCATTAAGTGGATTATTAGCTTTAATGCTATTAGTGGATAGCTATAATTTTATCATAGAACAGTATAATAATAGTTTTATATTAGGTACAGTATTTTCCTTTTTAATAGTTATTATATGTGGAACTAGTTTAGCATTAACTGGGCAAGCTATTCAAAAAATACGTAGATTACGCACTGTTTCAAATTTACAACAAGAAGGGCAACAAATTATTACAAATAATGCTTATGGTAATGCTAAAAGCTATTTAAATAATATAGCATTATTTTATAACGAAGATTTAAGTTTTAGAAATCGTTTAGATCGTTTTAATATTAGTATTAATGACAGCCATCATGATAGAGAAATGTGTGCATTGTTTTCTAATAAAGTTATGCACGATATAGATCAACAAGCATATCAAATAGTTACCAAAGGTTCTAAAGAAACAGCATTATTGGTTATGATCAGTCAGATTGCATTATTAGATATCATTTTAACTTTGTGGCGTAATGTGCGTATTATTAGAGAAATTGCTACACTTTATGGTGGTAAACCCGGATTTTTCGGCTCAATGAGCTTAATGTTTACAGTTATACAAAATCTTATTTACGCTGATGTAAGTGAAACAGTTGCCGATGGAACTGCTGAAATTTTAGGCGGTTCAGTATTATCAGTAATGTCAACTCAAATCGCACAAGGCTTAGGTGCAGGTATATTAACAGCACGACTTGGTATTCATGCAATGAATGCTTGTCGCCCACTACCCTTTATGGAAGACGAAAAACCACGCTTAAAAGAAATACGTCGCGAAGTTATGTCTTCACTTAAAGGGGCATTTGAAACTAAAACTAAATCCTAACTTATCTCGTTAGCTTGCGCTGACTGCGTATCCCACGCTCCAGCATTCATCGTTATACATAAGTTTTTATGTACAAAATATCATGTTATTTAAATTATTTATAGAGTTATGTATAAGATAGTGCGCTCCAATGTCAAGTAAACGAGAAAAAATATGATGTTATTAAGTAATTTATTAAAGATTGATTTACCCAATGAGTTAGATTGTAATATTAGCGGTTTAACTTTAGATAGTCGCGCAGTAGGCAACGGTGATGTGTTTTTTGCGCTGGCTGGCACGCAACAGCATGGGGAAGTTTATATTCCGTCTAGTTTAGAAAAAGGTGCTAGTGCAATTTTAACAGAAGCACCTGTTGCTGGCATTGAGCAATTAGATGGTGGTATTCCTTGTATCAGTATTCCTAATTTGTCTGAGCAAGTTGGAGCAATTGCTGCATGTTTTTATAATTATCCGTCTGATAATATGCAGGTGATTGGCGTGACTGGCACTAATGGTAAAACTTCTATTACACATGCAATCGCTCATTTATTACAAACTCAAAATACAGACTGTGGTTTATTAGGTACTTTGGGTTATGGAATTTATGGTAATTTGAAAACCGCTAGTCATACCACTCCTGATGCAATTCGTTTGCAAGCTTTATTTGCTGAACTTCAAGCGTCAACAGTTGCTATGGAGGTTTCATCTCATGCTTTGGTGCAAGGCAGGGTTAATGCAATTAATTTTGATACTGCGGTATTTACTAATTTAAGTCGCGATCATTTGGATTATCATAAAACTATGCAGGCTTATGGTGAAGCTAAGTTACGATTATTTACCATGCCTAATTTAAAAACTGCTATTATAAATAGTGATGATATTTTTGGGCAACAGATTTTAAGTAATTTATCAAGCACCGTAACACCATTGACTTACAGTCTGCATGATAAATCCGCTGATCTATATGCCAAAATAGAACGTTATGATAATAATGGTTCGGTTTTTACAATCCAAGGCGAACAATGTTATTTTCCTTGGTTTGGAGAATTTAATATTAGTAATATTTTAGCTGTGTTAGCAGTATTACTAAATATGGGTTATTCTTTATCTGAATTATTGAAAAAAATCAAAAACTTACCAGCAGTAGCCGGTCGTATGGAACGATTTGGCAGCTCAGATCAAGCCACCATAATTATTGACTATTCACACACTCCTGATGCCTTAAAACAAGCTTTATTAACCTTAAAACAACATAATACCGGCAGATTATGGTGTGTATTTGGTTGTGGTGGTGATCGTGATAAAGGTAAACGCCCAATTATGGGTGAAATTGCACAAACTTATGCTGATAAAGTTATCATCACAGATGATAATCCACGTCATGAAACTTCTCAAAGCATTATTGATGATATATTACAAGGTTGCCCAAAACCTGAAGCAGTTATAGCTAATCGAAAACAGGCTATTGAATATGCTCTACAACAGGCAACTGTGGATGATATTGTTTTAATTGCTGGTAAAGGGCATGAAGATTATCAAGAAATTGGTGATCAGCGTTTGCCATTTAGTGATAGAGAATTAGTAAAATAAATTATTATGATAGAACTTTATTTAAGTGAAGTTGCGCCCGTTTTAAATGCAACTTTATTAGGAGATGATGTTAAATTTACCGGTTGTAACACTGATACGCGCAAGATTACACCGGGAAGTATCTATGTTGCCTTACGCGGTGAAAATTTTGATGGGCATAAATTTGTATCAGTGGCTGAAAAAAATGGAGCCAGCGCGGTTATTGTTGAACAAGCAGTAGCAGATTGTAATTTACCCTGCTTGTGTGTGGATGATACCCGCAAAGCTTTAGGTTCTTTAGCGAAATTTTGGTTAGAACAATTTAAATTACCATTAGTTGCAATTACTGGCAGTAATGGTAAAACTACGACTAAAGAAATGCTACGCGCTATTTTTGCAGAAAATGTTTTAGCTAATCAGGGTAATTTCAATAATGATATTGGAGTACCCTTGACATTATTTAATTTAAACGCGACACATCAACAAGCAGTTATTGAGATGGGTGCCAATCATGCTGGTGAAATTGGCTATTTAACTCAATTAGCACCACCAAATGTAGCTACTATTACCCAATGCGCTCCAGCTCACTTGGAAGGTTTTAAAACTATTAAAGGTGTAGCACTAGCTAAAGGAGAAATTTTTTCTAATTTACAAGCTGATGGTATTGCGGTTATTAACAATGATGATGATTATGCTGAACTTTGGCGTGATTTAGCGGCACCACATACTATTAGTACTTTTGCTATAAAAAATGATGCTGATGTGAAAGCAACCCAGATACAATTAAATGCCGCTAGCAGTGATTTCAACTTAAAAACACCAACCGGTGATATAACAATTCATTTACCCCTACCCGGGCAACATAATATTATGAACGCCTTAGCCGCTAGTGCATGTGCTTTAGCTAGTGGTTGCTCCTTAAACACTATCAAAAATGGTTTAGAAACCATGCAATCAGTAAAAGGGCGTTTACAATTATGTAAAGGCATTAATGATTCTACAATTATTAATGACACTTATAATGCTAATCCAACTTCCTTAAATGCTGCTTTAATGGTATTACAGCAAAGTAATGCGCCACGGATCTTAGTGTTAGGTGATATGAATGAACTGGGTAGTCAAAGTGTCGAATTCCATCAACAAGCTGGAAAACAAGCGCGAGAATTTGGAGTTGAATCATTATTAACAATTGGCGAATTAAGTAAAAATGCAGCCGATAGTTTTGGTGAAGGGGCTAAGCATTTTGAACAACATGCTGATTTAAATAAATATTTACAAAAAATATCAACAAATGCAACAATATTAGTTAAAGGATCACGTGGAATGAAAATGGAAACAATAGTAAACGCCTTACAGGAGAAAATATAATATGTTGCTTTGGTTAAGTGAATACCTAAGTTCTTTTTATAGCGGTTTTAATGTCTTTCAATACCTAACCTTAAGGGCTATTTTAGCTACTATTACCGCATTATTTATATCATTAATAGTTGGTCCACTATTAATTAATAGCTTAAGACTGTTAAAAATTGGACAAAGTGTACGCGATGATGGACCACAAAGCCATTTAAAAAAAAGCGGTACACCAACAATGGGTGGGGCACTTATTTTAATCTCTATCGCCTTTAGTACTTTATTATGGGGTGACTTATCAAATCGTTTTGTATGGGTAGTGCTAATTGTCACCCTATTATTTGGTGTTATAGGTTGGATTGATGACTATAGAAAAGTAGCTTTAGGTAATTCTAAAGGTTTATCTGCAAAAGCCAAATATTTTTGGCAATCAGTATTTGGTTTTGGAGCCGCTGTATTTTTATTAATGAATGCTCAATCACCGACTGAAACCCAATTAGTAATACCATTTGTTAAAGATGCGGTAATTCAGTTATCACCGTGGATGTTTATATTATTAACTTATTTTGTGATTGTAGGTACCAGTAATGCCGTAAACCTTACAGATGGTTTAGATGGCTTAGCAATTGTACCAACAGTTTTAGTAGCAGGTGCGTTCGCATTATTTGCTTATACGACTGGACATATTAATTTTGCTAAATATTTAGGTATTCCTTACATTGCTGGTGTTGGAGAAGTAATGATATTTTGTGGAGCTATAGTAGGAGCAGGGCTAGGATTTCTATGGTTTAATACATACCCAGCTCAAGTATTTATGGGAGATGTAGGAGCATTAGCATTAGGAGCAGCATTAGGTATATTAGCGGTAGTAGTTAGACAAGAATTAATATTACTAATTATGGGAGGAGTATTTGTAATGGAAACAGTATCAGTGATGTTGCAAGTAGCCTCATTCAAATTAACGGGGCGACGAATATTTCGTATGGCACCAATACACCATCACTTTGAACTAAAAGGATGGCCCGAGCCGCGCGTCATTGTACGCTTTTGGATTATTACAATAATATTGGTATTGATTGGATTGGCTAGCTTGAAAATTCGTTAGATTATTGAAGACCTGACAGGTTTTTAAAACCTGTCAGGTCTGATAGTTTTAATACTGTTTAATTTGATTAGCAGTACCAATTCAATGTATCTGGCAAAATTCCAGTATCTGTAGACGTTAAATTGTCGGTTATCACCGACCCTACAAGGCTGAGACCGTCGTCGTAATTAGTTAAATTTTTACCATTTTACAACAGTCGGTGTGTTCGTAATCGAAGCATCATGACCATTACCTGTTTTATCTGCTAATGGATTAGAACCCTCAAAGTCATATTTTGCAACAATTCCTGTTGTTACTTCACCACCATTTTGAATTTTATTCACCTCTTCAGAACTTAATGCTCGATTATAAAATAAAATATTATCTAATTTACCATCTAAAGCAAAGTCACCAGTAACACGATTACCATTTAACGAGCCATCATAATGATTTCCTGCACGCCATTTTGCTGTATTGGCAATCCCACCTATATTTCCAATATAATTATCTGCTACTTCATTGCCATCTATATAAATTTTTGCGGTAGTACCATCAAAAGATGCATAAATATTATAATCAAGTTTGTCTTTATTAAGGGTTTTAAAATCAAATATTACTTCTTTATCTCTTCTTTGAGCCTTATTAAATAAAAAATGTAATTTGCCATCAAGCTCATATAACATTGATGAAAAATGCCCACTACCTGATGGTTGTCCCATATAATTACCTATAATAAATTGATAACCTCGCTGACTATTTTTCCAAGCGTCTTCTAAATTAGGATTATCATTTGAAAAGCTATCGAAATGGATATTAAAAGAAACTGTAAAATTATCTGTTGGATTAATAGCAATTCCTTCTAATTCCCCAATTTCTAATCTATCTGCAACAGATTTTTGTCCTTTTGTTGCACCATCAAACTCTAAAGCATGATTACTCTGTTTGGTAACACTAAAAATCAAACCCTCACTCTCATTACCAGCATCATCTTTCAAACCCATCATCACCACTATCAACACCATTTACAAAAACAATTGTTCCTACTTTCCCATTAACTTCAACTTCTACAGTGTCATCTTTAGTTGTTGTTGGAGTTGTTGTTAAAGTGGGTTTTTGAATTGGTTCTACTGAACTTTCACAACTATCAGTTTTTGTCATATTATCAACATGAAAGATTGGATAATCTACATGCCTCTGCTTCATATTTACATCTTTGTAATATATGGACTCACCTTCAACTCCATCACCAAACTTAGCAATAGTAGTAACTTCAAAACAAGGAATTTTGACTGATCTGGTTTTATGATCATGCAAAATATAGCCGCTAGCATCATCTCCATCAAATGTGTTCTTGAAATTTTTTCTTGCAATTGAGCATCAAAGATTCCTTTGTTATCAGTTTCTTTACCAGTGAACTCATCTATCATCAGCCACAGCATTGCCGCTTAATACGGCAAATAAAGTCATAATTTTTATTGATGTTAATATTGAAAAACATTTGAAAGGATATTTGAAATGGCCTGTTTGTGATAGTATGGGCCATTCATTGGAATTCAAGCCATTACTGAAAATGATATAATCATTGAGTTTTAGCTAGTACTTTGTCGGGTTTTAGACCTGTCAGGTTTTAAAAACCTGACAGGTCTAATAGTTTTCAATGCCCTGTCAGTTCCATAAGAGCCTCTCTCATTTGTAAATAGGCAATAATAAATTCAAACATCATGCGCCACATAACTTCCATACAGATGAAAAACACAATAAATAGAATATATAACAATATTCTATCTTTTGTTCTTGTGATCTTAATGAATGTGGTTTTACTTAAATCGTAAATATTAGACGCTAACGAGTATTTACGTTTTATCCACAATGCCAACAACCAGCTTCCAATTGGAACACCTAGTGCTCCAATATAGTAACAAATCACCAAAACATAGGGGCTTATAAAAAATCTGAAGTTTAGGAAGTCAATAAAAGTTTGCATATTTTAATTAAGAAAATTTCTGCAACATAGCCAAGCTAGTATCGCGTTGTTCAAATTTGTCAATTTTATCACGCAAAGCAAAAATCATTTTATTATTCAACGGTTTGTTTGTTTTATCTTCTATATAGCCATTTAATTTGTCAGCAATTTTTTCGGCATTTTTTAGCATTAAGTCAAAACCTATTCGCCCTCCAAATGGTCCGGGTAGTCGCATGAATAAGGCTAAGCCCGGTGTTGTTGTTTCTGCTATTTTGTCTGGGTGTAATGTGCCGGGTTCTACCATGTTCGCTATGCTAAATATAGAGTCTTTGCTTTTCATTTCTCCTATTCCATAGTGGTGGAAAATGTTCATTTCTCCATATTTTAAGCCTAATTGTTCTAATATCATTACAATATCTTTGCCTAAAAAACCTGATTCTCCTTGGGCTATTATATATAGTACTATTATTAATTCAGTGTCTTTATGTTTTGTCTCTTCTGGTGTTTGATTAAAATCATCCATAAAGGATGAATTAAATAATGGATCCTTATCATCTTGATAATTGTTATCAATATATAAATCATCTTCTGGATTGTCTTCTGGTTTAGATTGATAGCGTTTTGCTATTAATAGCAATATTACGCCAATAATAAAAATCACTATTCCTGCAATTAACCATATGTCGTTCATAAATTATATGTGATACTCCTGCTTCTTACATTGTTATAAGTTAATAATTGATGTTACGCACTAATATTTTGTTATTACCAAACATCGCATCAAAATATACTGAGTTGCTTAATAATAGATAAACGAAACTAAGTAACGCAACGAAGTAACTAAGTAATTAAAATTTTTAACCTTATTAGTTTATCCACGTAATTAGTTGTACTCATATTACATTTGCTTTATTAGTTCCCATTATGCTAATAATTTCTGAATTTCAGACAGGATTATTTTTTGTTCTGGTTCAGTAATTTCATCAGAATCTGTTGTAACAGGTATCATCTGCCGGAGAATGAGTATTAATAATAATTTGTCTTAGCGGCATGTCTTGTAATTAGATCCATCAGAACCAATGAAGTCTTTAGCTAGTATTGAACTTGGTTTTCTTAGTTCTACAGGATTTAATTGGAGCATTTTCCAGTGTCTCATTTCTTTTCGCATGGCAAAAGCATGAGGAAATACTGTTTGTTCAACTTCATTAGCACCGGCTATAATAACAAAAGGAGAAAGTTCAATTTTAGTAATCATATTTAAGTCTTCACCATATCCATAGCCGCTTCAATATCAACTGGCACTATACGTGATACTCCTGCTTCTTGCATTGTTATACCTATTAGTTGTTCTGCAATTTCCATTGTTATCTTGTTATGAGAAATAAATATAAATTCACTAAAACGCCCTACATTACTATCATCTAACGGTGCGTCAACTTCGTCAAGCAGGCAAAATGGAGCTGGATTAAGTTCAAATATCGCAAATACCAAGGCTATTGCGGTTAAGGCTTTTTCACCTCCTGATAGTAAGTGTATATGGGTATTACGTTTGCCGGGTGGGCGTGCCATTAATGCTACACCAGATTGTAGAATGTCGTAACCAAAATAGTTTTGTAAAAATTCATTTATTTTATCAATGGTTTAGCAACGCACTTGATTTGCCTGAGATTCCATATGGGTTTGTTCTAATTTAGCACGCATTATATCCAACTAATAATATAGGTGATAACTATGAATAAAACTATGTTAATTTTATTAAACAAAGTGCCGAAACTCACCAACTGTCACCTCATGTCTCCCAATCGCAAAACGTTTTATAAATATTCTATGCACTGGCTTTTCATCATTGTCACCATATATAGAATCCTGTTGTCGGAATGAGACAGCTTGTGGAAGTTAAGTGCGTAACATCAGCTAATAATATTTATCTTATATAATTTAACTTTATTAAAGTATTAGTTAAATTTGTTTTGAATTTTATATAAGAAGGTAATTTTTCTAAAATATCAAGACGCACTTGTTGCCCTAAAGGTGAATATAGTGAGCTAATCTGAACCCTTCGTTTATTAGTTGGTAAATCTTTAAAAGCAATTCTAATAATTTCTTGAATTTTAGATTTTGGATCGGCAATTTTTTCAACCTGTTTTAATGGGAAACTTAAACCTAATTTTTGATTGTTTTTTTGGGTTCCTAATTCTTCCTTGAGTGCCTCTTTGTCAGCAAGCATCCACGCTTCTGTCATTTGCACAGGTACAATAGCTAGCAAATCTTTACAAAATTCTTCTTCTGTTTTATCAAGTTTTTGTTCTGGTTCAGTAATTTCATCAGAATCTGTTGTAACAGGTATCATCTTTGTAAATCTTAACGCTTGTTTTTTGTGTGGATCTACTTTAGAAAAAAGTGTTGCATATAGTATGTTACAGTCAAGTTCCTTATTTTTTATCAAGTAGCTTAATAATGCCGGAGAATGAGTATTAATAATAACCTTTGAAATATCTTTAATTATATATGAATCATCTGCCTTCATTCTAGCTAAAGCCGCTGGCAAATTAGATCCATCAGAACCAATGAAGTCTTTAGCTAGTATTGAACTTGGTTTTCTTAGTTCTACAGGATTTAATTGCAGCATTTTCCAGTGTCTCATTTCTTTTCGCATGGCAAAAGCATGAGGAAATTCTGTATTGCTGACACCACTTAATACTGTTTGTTCAACCTCATTAGCACGACTGGAGTTTCCAATTCTTGTACCATCTTGCCGTAGATAGATGCTTGCAAACTCAGTATTGATAAATGCGATGTTAGATTCGATAGCTAACAACTCTTCTTTAGTAATATATAATTTATCCAATCCCCTTTTATCTTTATAACGATATATTTCTAATGTATATTTTAAGCGGGTATATTTTAATTTTTTTTTACTTATAATTTTCATCTGGATATTGAGTAAATAATTCACGCGCTTCACCCCGTTGCTCTTGAAAAGCAGATTTAATATCGGTTTCTGCTAAACGGGATAATAAAAGAATCGCGTCAAACAGATTACTTTTTCCTGATCCATTAGCACCGGCTATAATAACAAAAGGAGAAAGTTCAATTTTCAAATTACTAAAGGTTTTAAATCCATCAATTTCAATTTTAGTAATCATATTTAAGTCTTCACCATATCCATAGCCGCTTCAATATCAACTGGCACTATACGTGATACTCCTGCTTCTTGCATGGTTATACCTATTAGTTGTTCTGCAATTTCCATTGTTATCTTGTTATGAGAAATAAATATAAATTGTACTCGTTCTGACATCATTTTTACTAATTCACTAAAACGCCCTACATTACTATCATCTAACGGTGCGTCAACTTCGTCAAGCAAACAAAATGGAGCTGGATTGAGTTCAAATATCGCAAATACCAAGGCTATTGCGGTTAAGGCTTTTTCACCCCCTGATAGTAAGTGTATATGAGTATTACGTTTGCCGGGTGGGCGTGCCATTAATGCTACACCAGATTGTAGAATGTCGTCACCAGTTAATTGCAAGCTCGCTTCTCCACCACCAAATAGTTTTGGAAACATAGTTTGTAAAAAATCATTAACTTGATCAAGGGTTTGTTTAAAGCGAATTCTGGTTTCTTTGTCAATGGTTTTGATTGCATCATTTAAAGATTTCACAGCTTTATTTATATCATCAGCTTGAGAATCTAAATATGTTTTGCGTTCTAATTGTTCATCATATTCTTCTAATGCAGCTAAATTAACCGCGCTTAAACCCTTTATTTTTTCAATTACATCTTCCAATTTTTGTTCCCAAACTTGCTCATTAGCGTCTTCTGGTAATTCACCTAGTAATGCTACTGCACTAAATTCGGTTTCATTTAATTGTTCTTCTAAAGTTTGGCAGCGCACTTTATTTGCCTGAGATTCCATACGGGTTTGTTCTAATTTAGCACGCAATTCATTACATTTTTGTTCTAAGCGTTTACGTTCACCATCATAATCACCTAGTGCTGCTTCTAAATGAGCCACTGTTTGTTTGGCTTGAAGTAGATTTTCTTCGATTTCGGTGCGTTTAGTTTGAGCTGTTGTTAATTCAGCATCTAAATTTTCTAATGGTGCCGCTTGTTTTTCTATATTATATTTTATATCTTGACGCTGATGAGTTAATTGTTCTAATTGTGTGGTTAAGCGTTTTATTGCTTGTTGTAGGCGAATATGATCAGTGCGTAATGCCTCTAATCGCACATCAACTGTATGCCTTTCATCTTTAGCAGTTTGCCAAGTTTCATTACTTTGCAACACCATTTCTTGCAATAAATCGCGCTGTTGAGTTAATTGTTCTCGTTCATCAGCAAATTTATCCATTGCCTCAAGCGCGGCATGTAACTTATCACTAGTGCTTTGCAAATTTTCATTGTCTTGTTCAAGTTGTGAACCTAGTTCAGCGCGTTCATTAGCAATACGTAGTAATTGGCTTTTAATGTGTTCAAGTCGCGCTTGTTTACCCGCTTGTTGCGATTCTAATTCTGATAATTGTTGGCGAATTTTAGTGACATCTTGTTGTGCTTGTTCACGTTGATGTTCATGTTCTTGCCAAATTAAATTTTGTTGTTCTAGGTTTTCAGATAGAATTGTTACCTTGTCATTTAATTGATCTAATTGGCTTATAATATCTTTTATTTCTTGTGTACGCGCTAAAACTCCAACATTTTCATCCATCGCTTGTTGACTATATAGCCAGTTTTTACCCAACCATATGCCTTGTGGAGTAATAACTGATTCATGATCAGCTAATTTTTTACGTAATTTTAAAGCGGCTTTAATATTATTAGCTACCAAGACTCCAGCAAATAGACTATTTAAATTCCAAGGTGCTTGAACTTTATCAATTAAAACATTTAATAAGGATTTGGTGGTGTCAGTATTAGATTTAACAGTTTCAAAAGCGGCTAAATTTCCCGGTGGTGGATTTTCTAAGTCTAAATCATTCAAGTTTGACACACACAAAGCTTGTAAACGTTCGCCTAAAACTACCTCAACTGCTCGTTCCCAACCCGATTCTACTTGCAAAGATGCCGCTAAACGTGGTGAATCGTCTAAACCTTGAGTTTGTAACTTAGCTAAACTGGCTTCTTGTAAGGTTTCTAAGGATGCTAAACGTCCATTTAGTTTATGGATTTGTAATTGATGTTGATCTAATTCTGTTGATTGCTCTTGAATAGTTTCTCGTAAATCCAACACCGTTTCTTGATGATTAGTTAATAAAGCTTCGGCTTCTAATAACACAGTATTTAGCTTAGCAATTTCAACCTCAATATCATTAACTGCCTGTTCTAAATCCTTGATATTTATCTCTTTGGCTTCTTCATTGATACGAAATAGCCGCTGCTTATTTTCTTCAATGCGCAACTCCAAATTTTGCATACCAGCGCGTTCAACTTGAGCCGTTTGAGTTGGCTCAGCGGCACGTTGATTAAACTGATCCCAATTTAATTGCCAATCTTGTAACTGTTCATCAGCCTCGCGCAAAGCTTGTACGGTTAAAGTTTCAGCCTCTTGCTTCACAGTTAAATCAGCCTCAGTTGTTGCTATTTGAGTTTCTAATTCAGTGATTTGCTTTTGATCAGATTGCAAAGTCTGCTCAGTTTCAGCCCATTTAATTTCAAGTTGTTCTAAATCATCTTCTAATTGCTTATGACGCTGATTAGTATGCTCAATAGTTTGCTCAAGGCGATTAATTTCAGATTCAATATCATAAAAATTAGTTTGTACATCAGCTAAAGTATTTTGAGCAATAGTTTGAGCCTCACGTTGCTGCTTATGAGTAGCATCAAAATTCTCCAAACTGGCTAAATCAGTATCTAAAATTTCACCTTGTTCATCAAGATACACTTGTTGTTCTTGCACAGTAGTATCCAAACTATGCCAACGTATAGCCAATAATTGAGCCTTTAATAACTGCTCAGATTGTTGAAGCTGCTGAAATTTTTCTGCCTGCTTAGCTTGACGCTTTAATTTATTTAACTGCTTAGTTAATTCACCACGAATATCATCAATTCTACCAAGATTTTCACGAGTCTTATCAAGCCGCTGCTCAGTTTCCTTACGCCGTTCCTTATATTTAGAAATAGCCGCTGCCTCCTCCAAAAACACCCGCAACTCATCAGGTTTAGCCTCAATCAAGCGCGAAATCATTCCCTGCTCAATAACGGCATAACTCCTTGGACCCAAGCCAGTTCCCAAGAACAAATCAGTAATATCCTTACGCCGACAACGAACATTATTAAGAAAATAAACAGACTGCCCACTACGAGACAACTGGCGTTTAACAGCGATTTCAGAATGATCAGGAAACTGAGCAGCGGCTTGATAAGACTCGTGAAAATCTTGGTAGAATTGATGATATTCGTGGTGAATTAACTAAGCAGTTAAATAAATTAAAGCGTCAAGCTAAGCAGGCAGAAAAATTTCAGCA
>NZ_MCBX01000037.1 GCF_001723685.1 Candidatus Marithrix sp. Canyon 246 | reverse complement strand
CCAGTTCCCAAGAACAAATCAGTAATATCCTTACGCCGACAACGAACATTATTAAGAAAATAAACAGACTGCCCACTACGAGACAACTGGCGTTTAACAGCGATTTCAGAATGATCAGGAAACTGAGGAACATTAACACCCTCAAAAACCAACTCAATAGAAGCCTGATCAACCGGCTTACGAGTGCGAGAACCATTAAAAACCACATCACTCATTTGAGAACCGCGCAACTGCTTAGCCGAACTCTCACCCATAACCCACCGAATAGCATCAATAATATTAGACTTACCACAACCGTTAGGTCCAACAATTCCTACCGTATTACTGGGGAAATTTAAGGTTGTTGGATCCACAAAAGACTTAAAACCTGACAGTTTTATTTTACTTAGACGCATTTTTTTTAATTACTAGTTAAATATTTAACTGGTATTATACGGCAGATAAATCATCCTTTGTCGGGTTTTAGACCTGACAGGTTTTAAAAACCTGTCAGGTCTTTAATATCAATTAATAAACCTCAAACTCCTGACAATTAATATCTATCCAGTTTTCTTGTTTTAAAGCTTCTGTATTTGCTTTTACAAGTACTCCACATGCTTGATATTGTCCTAATGTTGCTCCGTTTGGTAGTTTTAGGGGAATTGAAATGCTTGTTTTTTTTTCTATTTTTATTTCAGCTTTATATATTTCCGCTACATTTGGCCAGCTTGGAGTTGATGGGTATTGGAATGTTATAAATTGGCCGTTTGGTAGGATTAAAGCAATGTATAGGTCTATTTGTGCTTGACCGTTTAGTTCTGCCGCTAGTTGTAGCTATTTTACTTTATTTTCATGGTGTTATCATATTAGCCAGACAAGGCATAATGGCCATCTGAGGATCTAGCTATTGAGTCCCACCGAATTGGGTTGTTACAATATCTGCTAGAGCTGAATTTAATACTAATTGGTATAGTATTAATAGCTTTATTGAAAATTTCATTTTTAGTTTCTCCAATTTAAATAAAAATCCGTTTATTCGGAATAAACGGATTTTCGTTTTATATACTCATATATATAATATATCAATATCAACACATATACTAAATTTCTCAATATTAGTTGGAGAATGTGAAATAGTTATAGCAAAGCCTTTCTGACGTAAAAATGATTCTTTTTCACTCAACCATTTTTCAAATTGTTTAATCATAATTTTAGCCCAACCTTCATAGGAAGTGGGTTTAACATAAGAAATAGGCACCTAAAATTCTACATAATAACTGTACAATGGTGCTTACTTTCTTGAGCTTTACCAGTTCTAATGAAATTAGAGGCAGTAGGTTTACGCGGAGCGCGTGATTTAATGCCAAATGAATTATCAGGCGGAATGGCGCGACGAGTTGCCTTAGCTAGAACTTTAGTCTTAGATCCAATGATGATGATGTATGATGAACCTTTTACTGGGTGTTGGTGTTTTATCTTTAACAAAGATCAAGATTTTGTAGTTTTTGATGCCAAGCTAATTCTGAAGTAGGAATTTCATCATCTTCAATTATATTATCTAAATACTGTTCTAAGCGTCGCTTATATGCATTGAATTAGTTGCGCCCGCGTAATAACTTGCGAGTAAGTCTTGCTGAAGTTTTCGCGTATTATAACGGGCTTCAACTGGAGTGTCTCGCAATGGTATATATTCTTTGACAACTTGAGGCAAACCACCAGTTATAAAATATTCCATTAAATGTTCCCATAGCATATCATGAACAATTTCAGGAATATTGGCTGATTTCAAACTTTCAAAAAGCTGATCTTTACCCACTGGAAAAGATTCAGAGAACCAGCACAGCACAAAGCCAATTATGGCATTTATTCATTGAAATATTTTAAACTAGTCAATGCTTTAGGACATTCTTGTATCTCATCAAAAATAAGCAAATGCTTTTCAGGAATGATAGTTTTTCCAGCTACCAAGGATAATTCTCGAATAATTCGCTTTGGTACTAGATCAGCCTGAAAAATCTTAGCAAGTTGTGGCATTTGTTCAAAATTAAATCGAAAAAACGTTGGAAATTCATTTTTTCCAAATTGTTCCAGAAGATAACTTTTTCCAACTTGCCTTGCTCCATGTAGCAGCAGTGGTTTTCTAACTCGTGAGTCTCGCCACTTAATTAATTGTGTATAAAGTATTCTTTTCATCGTCTTTTATCTCAAAACCTAGACTTTTTGCAAGCACTTTTTACATTTTAACATAGGAATGTTTTATATAGTTATTTCCAAAGAGTAACTTTCACATAATCTTCAGTTACTTCAAAATTTACTTCTGTACCATTATGTTCTTTCATTAACGGAATAATCTTGCGACGTATTCCCATGCCGCGATTATCCATAAAATTATAATCTCGTAAAATATTAGTAATAATCGGATTACGTGGAAAACGCTGCCCAGCTTTCATTTTTTCTATAGTCATACTATTAGCTAATCCGCCCGGGCTAGTTATTTCAAGGCGATTAGCATAAATATTCAGATTAACCTTGTTAGGATTCGTCCAATCTCTATGGGCAAAAGCATTAACAATTAGTTCTCGAATCACAGCCTTGGGATAATCCCAGCACCGTATTCGTCTCATAGAAACTAAACGCTCTTCAGAAATATAAGGTTGTAAATAATACAAAACTCTATCCGGTAAACTATATTCCAATACATCACGATGATTAATCGCACTAGTTAATCCAGTAAACGGTATATTTAATATTTCATCTAAGCTCGCATCATAATCCATTTCCTTTCCAGAAAAAACTAATAAATGAATCCCAGCTTGTGGTAAACCATAACAAGGTTGCTTACCAAACAATGATAAACCAGTGATTGTACATACTGGCGTACCAAATTCAGTTGCTACCATGAGATCAAGATTTTGTAGTTTTTGATGCCAAGCTAATTCTGAAGTAGGAATTTCATCATCTTCAATAATATTAGCTAAATATTGTTCTAAGCGTCGCTTATCTAATTGATCAAAACCGCGCCCTGATATAGGTAAAGATTCAGCATGTAATAAGCCACCTGTTTGAAATAAACGTAATTGTTGTTCTCTACTTGCCAAACGACTACTGCTGCCAAAACGGATATAAACATCTTCACGATCATTATGCCTTACTACATAAGGCTTAGTAGTGCCCATAGCAACTGTCACCACAGCTACCTTTTTACCATCATCCATGATAATCTCTTCATAAAACGGTATAATCTGTGGATGGATAAAACGACCAAATACAGTATCCATCAACCAATCTTGCAAATTTTCTCGTTGTATGCCAGAGATACTACCATCATCTTCTACACCGAGTAATATTCTCCCACCTTGAAAATTAGCAAATGCCACAATTTCCTTAGCTAATTGTTCAGGGCGTAAATTATCACGTTTAAATTCAAGATTATAATTTTCCCCGTTGCTGATTATATCTAATAATTCTTTATTATTCATAATTCTTCAAACCCTAACAATTCCCGTTATCGCATCAACTGTTTCTGCTGATCTAAGTATATGAACCTTCCTAAAACCTTCAGATTTTAAATATTTTATCGATCTTTTTAAATCTTGATATTGCTTGCTGATTACATAATCTTCAAAGTTTCTATCTTGTCTCACTTTATGTCTATCTTGACACATTTGCTCTGGAATATCTAAAACTATAGCTATAGCTACATAATTATATTTTCGTGCCAGATTAATTAAACTTTTACGACTTTCTGTTTGTACACTAGTAGCATCTACTATTGTTAAACGTTGATTTTTAAGGCGTTTAGCTATAATATAATGTAACAATGCAAAGGCATCCTTGGTAACAGTTTGATCATTCTCATCATCAGAAATAATTGCCCTACATTCATCAGAAGATACTATTTCAGTTTTTTTAAAATGTTTTTTGGCAAAACTACTTTTGCCTGCACTAGAAACACCAATCATTACTACCAAAGAGAATTTAGGAATTTTTATTTTCATATGTTTCATTATAATGATAAAATATCAAATTCAATCAAAAAACTTTATGTTCGCTAATGACTGATTATTATAATCTACCTGATGAAAAGGGTCACTTTGGACCTTACGGTGGTCTCTTTGTTTCTGAAACCTTGATGCAGCCACTTGATGAATTGAAAAAAGCTTATGAATATTATAAGCAAGATCCTGAATTCTTAGCTGAATTAGATCATGATTTAAAACACTTTGTTGGACGACCTTCTCCTTTATATCATGCCGCTCGTTGGTCTGAACGTTTAGGTGGCGCACAAATTTATTTGAAACGCGAAGATTTAAATCATACCGGCGCTCATAAAATTAATAATACCGTTGGGCAAGCATTATTGGCTAAACGTATGGGTAAAAAGCGTATCATTGCCGAAACCGGTGCTGGACAACATGGTGTCGCTACTGCTACTGTTGCAGCTCGCTTCGGTATGGAATGTGTGGTCTATATGGGCGCGGAAGATATTAAGCGTCAAGCTATTAATGTTTATCGTATGCGCCTTTTAGGTGCCGAAGTTCGCGCAGTTGAATCTGGTTCTAAAACCTTAAAAGATGCACTCAATGAAGCCATGCGTGATTGGGTTACAAATGTCGATAACACCTTTTATATCATAGGCACTGTCGCAGGACCTGATCCTTATCCTGCAATGGTACGTGATTTTCAAACTATTATTGGTAGAGAAACACGTGAACAAATTTCACCTGATGTCTTAATCGCTTGTGTTGGTGGCGGTTCTAATGCTATTGGCTTATTTTATCCATTCTTAGAAGATAAACATGTTAGTATTTATGGTGTCGAAGCCGCTGGTGATGGTTTAGAAACTGGAAATCATGCCGCTCCATTATGTGCTGGTAAACCGGGCGTTTTACATGGTAATCGTACCTATTTAATGTCAGATCAAAATGGTCAAATAATTGAAACTCATTCAATTTCTGCTGGTTTGGATTATCCCGGTGTTGGTCCTGAACATGCTTGGTTAAAGGATAATGGGCGCGTCAATTATGTAGCCGTCACTGATAAAGAAGCCTTAATAGCATTTCATGATCTAACTCGTTTAGAAGGTATTATTCCAGCTTTGGAATCTAGTCATGCTCTAGCTTATTGTCAAAAAATTGCGCCTACTCTTGACAAAGATAAAATTATAGTCGTTAATTTATCAGGACGTGGTGATAAAGATATTCACACTGTTGCTACGCTTGAAGGAATAGAAATATGAGTCGTTTCACTAATTGTTTTAATAAAAAAACCGCACTAATACCATTTATCACAGCAGGTGATCCTAATCCAAACTTAACAGTGCCGCTAATGCACACTTTAGTTGAAGCTGGAGCTGATCTGATTGAATTAGGTATTCCATTTTCTGATCCAATGGCAGATGGACCAGTTATTCAACGCGCTAGTGAACGCGCCTTAGCCGCTGGTACTAGTCTTACTAAAGTTTTAGCAATGGTAAAACAATTTAGAGTTGACAATCAAACTACACCAGTGGTACTAATGGGTTATTTAAACCCAATAGAAATAATGGGTTATGAAAAGTTTGCAAAAGCTGCACAAGATGCTCAAGTTGATGGTATATTAACTGTTGATTTACCGCCTGAAGAGGCAACTGAATTTACTAAGATATTAAAAAACTATAATATAGCTCCAATTTTTCTCATAGCTCCAACTACTACTACAGAACGGATTAAAAAAATTGCCAGCCAATCCGAGGGATATTTATATTATGTATCCTTAAAAGGAGTGACTGGCAGTGCCAATCTGGATTTAAATAGTGTTGCTGAGAAATTAACAGAAATTAAAAAACATTCTAATTTACCAATTGGGGTAGGTTTTGGAATCAAAGATGCAAAAACAGCGGCACAAGTAGCTACAATTAGTGATGCTGTAATTGTAGGCAGTGCCTTAGTACAACTAATTGAAAATACTTCTGAAGATCAAGTCTTAGAAGTAGCATCTGCATTTATACGAGAATTCAATGAATAATACAAATTTCATTAAAATTCGTGATCTCCGCTTTAGGCGGGGAGAACGTTTGATTTTTGATGGTGTTGATATGGACATACCACGTGGTAAAATTACTGCGATTATGGGACCCAGCGGCACCGGCAAAACTACTTTATTACGCTTAATTGGTGGGCAACTTCACCCAGATGCTGGTACAATTGAAATTGATGGTTTAAATGTACCAAGTTTAAAAACCAAGGCACTTTATAATTTGCGTAAACGTATGGGAATGTTATTTCAAACCGGTGCTTTACTGACAGATTTAACTGTATTTGAAAATGTAGCATTTCCCTTACGCGAACATACTAAATTAACAGAATCCCTGATTCGTAATTTAGTTCTAATGAAATTAGAGGCAGTAGGTTTACGCGGAGCGCGTGATTTAATGCCAAATGAATTATCAGGCGGAATGGCGCGACGAGTTGCTTTAGCTAGAACTTTAGTCTTAGATCCAATGATGATGATGTATGATGAACCTTTTACTGGGCAAGATCCTATTTCTATGGGAGTTTTAGTGCGGCTAATTCGTTCTATCAATGACGCTTTAGATTTAACCAGTATTATAGTATCACATGATGTACATGAAACTGCTGAAATAGCGGATCTTATTTATGTTATTTCTAATGGCAAAATAGTTGGTAAAGGATCACCAAATGAATTAAAAACCTCTGATTCTGCTTGGGTGAAACAATTTATCAATGCCGAATCCGATGGTCCAGTGCCATTTCATTATCCAGCACCAGATTACGCAGAAGACTTATTATGTTAAATTTTTTTCAACGCATCGGTAGTGCCACAATTGGCATTGTTCAACGCTTAGGGCGTGGACACATTTTTTTGCTACAAGTACTAGCTAACATACCCAGTATATTTTTACGCCCTTCCTTAATCATCGCTCAAATCTATGCTGTTGGTGTTTTATCTTTAAGCATTATTCTTGTTTCAGGGCTATTTGTGGGGATGGTCTTAGGTTTACAAGGTTATAATACACTAGTAAATTTTGGTGCTACTGAAAGTTTAGGGGCAGTAGTATCATTATCATTAGTGCGAGAATTAGGTCCAGTATTAGCCTCATTATTATTTGCAGGGCGTGCTGGCTCAGCTTTAACTGCTGAAATTGGACTAATGAAAACCACTGAACAATTATCAGCTATGGAAATGATGGCGGTAAATCCAATCAAACGCATAATTGCTCCCCGTCTAATTGCAGGTATATTTACCATGCCTTTATTAGCGATGATATTCAGCGCGGTTGGGATTATCGGCGGCTATTTAGTAGTAGTTGAATTATTAGGAGTCGATTCAGGGGCATATTGGTCACAAATGCAAGCCCAAACTAATTTTATGAATGACGTAGTAAACGGCATCATAAAAAGCATAATTTTCGGTATAGTAGTAACTTGGATTGCAGTTTTTGAAGGTTACGATTGTACACCAACATCTGAAGGCGTAAGCCGTGCAACCACAAGAACAGTTGTACATGCTTCATTAGCGACTTTAGCACTTGATTTCATACTAACAGCTTTAATGTTTAACAATGTATAAAAAAATAATTTTCACATTTATTCTATTGAGTTCATTTAATGTAGCAACAGCAACAGAAGATGAAGTACAACTAAAAAAGATCGCGCCGACTATACAAGCCATAAATATAAGATTAAAAGGCACAAAAAGAGAAGAAGAAGTGCTTGATACTATGAAAGATATGGTAAATGATATTCTATATCGTGCTAGATTAGGAGTAGAAGCGATACCAATAGCAACAGATCCAACAATGGGATCAAACAGCAACTACAAAAATTTAGAAATTATCATCCACGCCCAATCCCCAGAAAAACCCAATCAAGCCTACCAAATTAGTATTACTTTACAAGAACAAGGTTCTCGTGGAGAACCGAGACTATTTAAATATGTAGCTAAAGACTGGTGGTATTTTTATAGAGCTTTACAAGTTTTTCTATTGAAACGACTTCATTTGCAGGCTAGATAATACAACAATGAAAAACATCCATTCCCATAAAATTTTAATTCTTGATTTTGGTTCTCAATATACTCAGTTGATCGGGCGGCGCGTTCGAGAGGCTGGGGTTTATTGTGAAATTCAACCATATTCTATTGATGAATCGGCAATTTTAAAGTTTCAGCCTAAAGGGATTATTTTGTCTGGTAGCCCTGAGTCTGTTAATGAGGCTGATATTGATTTTCGCGCTCCAGAATGTGTTTTTAGTTTAGGTATTCCGGTTTTAGGAATTTGTTATGGTATGCACACTATGGCACTGCAATTGGGGGGTGCTGTTGAGGCTTCCAGTTTACGTGAATTTGGTTATGCTCAGGTTGCTGTATTAGAACAGAGTCAATTATTTGATCAATCTGTTTTAGATGTTTGGATGAGTCATGGTGATCATGTTACTAAATTAGCTTCTGGTTTTAAAACTATTGCTTCTACTGATAATGCTCCAATTGCTTGTATGGCTGATGAGTCGCGACAGTTTTATGGTGTGCAATTTCACCCTGAAGTTACTCATACTGTAGAAGGTGCGGCAATTTTACAGAATTTTATTCATAAGATTTGTGCTTGTGAATCGCTATGGCTGGCAGCTAATATTGTTGATGATAGCATCGAACAAATACGTCATCAGGTGGGAACAGATCAGGTTTTATTAGGTTTATCTGGTGGAGTTGATTCTTCTGTTGTTGCCGCTTTATTGCATCGCGCAATTGGTAAGCAGTTGACTTGTGTTTTTGTTGATAATGGCTTATTACGTCTGAATGAGGGTGATCAGGTTATGGCTACTTTTGCGGAACATTTGGGTGTGCGCGTAATCAGAGTAGATGCTGAACAACGCTTTTTAGCTGCCTTAGAAAATAAAACTGATCCTGAGCAAAAACGTAAAGTTATTGGTAATTTATTTATTGAAATCTTTGAAGAGGAATCCTTCAAATTAACCGATGCAAAATGGTTAGCTCAAGGTACCATTTATCCTGATGTTATTGAATCAGCAGGAGCTGGAGTTAAGTCAGCAGTAATAAAATCTCATCATAATGTTGGTGGATTGCCTGAAAAAATGCAACTTAAATTAGTCGAACCGCTACGAGAATTATTTAAAGATGAAGTGCGTAAACTAGGAGTTGAATTAGGTTTACCGCATGAAATGGTATATAGACACCCATTTCCCGGACCGGGATTAGGGGTAAGAATTTTAGGTGAAGTGAACAAAGAATATGCTGATATTCTACGCCAAGCTGATGCTATTTTTATTGAGGAATTACGTAATAGCAACTGGTATGACAAAGTCAGCCAAGCCTTTGCGGTATTTTTACCTGTCAAATCTGTTGGAGTAATAGGAGATGCGCGTCATTATGATTATGTAGTTGCTCTAAGAGCCGTAGAAACTATTGATTTTATGACTGCACGCTGGGCACATTTACCTTATGATCTTTTAGAAACAGTTTCAAATAGAATAATTAATGAAGTAACAGGAATATCGCGAGTTAGTTATGATATTTCTAGTAAGCCGCCTGCTACTATTGAGTGGGAATAAAAATTCTCAGACCTGACAGGTTTTTAAAACCTGTCAGGTCTTCTGCCACTAATTTGTTTGGTATATTCAAGTAATTTTAGATGCCAAGTTTTTCCAAAAATTTAAACAATCTTGTTCTTTTTCTTGTTTAGCTAAATGAATATGAGCAATATTAAATAAGGTGGCACACAAACCTCTGTTATCGCCGATTTAGTTAAAATAGCTCGCCTAGCATTTTGTACAGCAACATCAACTCGTTCCCGTCGTCCAATTGCATCACAAAAACTCTTTGCAAACACAATTCCAGCTTGATCCAAAATTGATTCTCGCATTCCAACTACATGATTAATGCCCTGTTGCGCCAAACATTGGTAGTAGCTTTCGCCGATTCACAAGCAGAGATTACCACACATTGCACTCCACGCCCTCAGTATCCTTAACTTCCTGCGCCTGCCCACGATCATCTTCAAAACAAAACACACCATAATTGTCTTCATGATAAGCAACGCCCTAGGAGCTTTGATTGACAAGCCCTGAAGGGGCGAAATAATATAGCCTAGGGCAACGCCCTAGGAGCGAATATTATTTAATGTGCTAGCATAATGGGCTATATTATTTCGCCCCTTCAGGGCTGACATATAATATACATCATCCCTAGGGCGTTGCCCTAGGCTATATTATTTCGCCCCTTCAGGGCTTATGCGCTGGAGCGTAGGATACGTATTTTTAGTTTCAAAATAGTTTTTTACTTGATTTAAATTTTAGTATCAACTAGATAGAGTACCTGTAATAATCTATCATAAAAGCTAAACCCCATATTCCCGACGATAAGCTTTAATAGCGGCTAAATCTGCTGCTCTTTCTGGTTGTGGTTCAAGATAGTGGATTAGTTGATCTAAATTGACAATGCTAGTTACAGGTATATTATATTGTTGTTCAATTTCTTGAATTGCTGATAATTTGCCTTGTCCACGTTCTTGACGATTTAGAGCTATTATTACTCCAACTAATTCTGCACCAGCAGCTTGAATAATTTCAACTGCTTCACGTATTGCTGTACCAGCACTGATAACATCATCAATTAATAATACTCGACCTTGAAGTGGCGCACCAACAATATTACCTCCTTCTCCATGATCCTTAACTTCTTTACGATTAAAGCAATAAGGTAGATTACGTTGATGATGATCAGCTAAAGCAATACTAGTAGTAGTTACAAGAGGGATACCCTTGTAAGCTGGACCAAAAATGAGGTCAAATTCTATCTGAGCTTGTTCAATTGCTTGCGCATAAAAACGCCCAAGCTGGGCAATAGCTTGACCATCATTAAACAATCCCATATTAAAAAAATAGGGACTTTGTCGTCCAGATTTAAGTGTAAAATTGCCAAAACGTAATACATTTTTAGCAATCGCAAATTCTAAAAAATCTTGTTGATAATTGTTATTCATGACGAAGAATCTCTCGTACTTCCATAAGTATTTTACCTAATCTATTTTTGCCGTTGCCATTGGCACCACAGCCCCAATAATAATCACGAGGTGCATTTTCAACTAATTTCTCTTTGCCAGTATTGAGTAACAGCGTTTTCAAATCTTCATGAGTGCGAAATTTAGCCAAAAGAGCTTTTTTCATCATTTCTTCTTTAACCAATTCCCAATTGGCGCGTAAAGGAACCGAGCGAGTACCGCCTAATCGTTTGGCTATTGTTGGAGTTGAGGCAGTACGAATAAGTTCCTCTTGTGGATGATTGGGAAATTTCTGAGCTTGAAAATAGTGTTCTACTGTTGGCCAGTATTTATTTTTCAGCTCAAAACCATGTTTGGAAAAATTTGAAAATTCATAGTATTCATCTGCGCTGGAATAGAAATATATAGTCATTTTATAAAATATCAGCCGCTAAAGCTTCACGAATATTATCAGCCACTGGCTTATTCTCAAATTTATAATTGACATGATCAATACCAACACCAATCTCTGCATTAGCCTTAACAGCCGCGATTTGTTCTGCATTTAATTGAAAACGTAGAAAGTGTACTGCTGATGTTTTATCACTGGTAGTACGGTCTAAATCTTCGTCTGCTATTGCATAAATTCGATCTGTGTCAGCAATTTCTATCCATACTTGGTTTTCAATTTCAACTAGTTTAGCTAGAGCCGCTTGGCGTTCTGCAACATCGCTGTATTCTATCATAAATGTGGCTTTCCAATTGTCTCCATCTGGAATTAGTGGATTATAAGCCGCTAATTCTTCTTCAATTCCTGCTGGTTCAAAAATCCGCTCAACTCGCAACATTTCTTGAATTTGATATTGCATAGTTAAACGATCTTCAAAATATAATGTCGCATGGTTTCCAATCGGCACTCGGCGATTTTTTTTATGCGCCATTACTTGTGCGCGAAATTCTGCGCGTTTTTCCGCATATTGTTCTAAGCTGTATAAATCACTACGTGTTAATTTTTGCATAATTAAATTCCATAAGCTTGGCATAATAATGTCATTGGATGAGTAGGTTTTGCTGCATCTGCTCCTAAACCATTTTCAATTTGATGCCCTGCCATTGGGCAATCGCTACTGTAATAATCGGCTTCGGCTTTTTTGACGCGATTTACTACTGGCTTGACTATTTTCATTGAAGCGGCATGAGTTTCAGCTTTGATCGCATATGTGCCATCATGCCCACTACAACGTTCTATTGCTTCTATTTTGGTTTCTGGAATTAATTGTAAAATGTCACGAGTTTTCATTCCAATATTTTGTACTCGTAAATGGCAAGATACTTGATAAGCAATTGTTCCTAATTCTTGTTTAAATTCAGTATTTAATTTGCCTTCTTTATGTCGTAACATCAAATACTCAAAAGGATCAAACATAGCTTGTTGTACCTTTTTAACAGCGGCATCATCTGGGAATAATAAAGGTAATTCCTGCTTAAACATTAATACACAAGATGGAACTGGTGCAACAATATCATAACCTTGATCAACTAATTTTTCTAAAATTGGAATATTGGCTTCTTTTGCTGCTTGTACTGATTCTAAATCTCCTAATTCTAATTTTGGCATTCCGCAGCAACGTTCTTTTTGTGTTAAGATTACTTTTATGCCATTATGTTCAAATACTTTTATTAGATCTTGATTTATTTCAGGTTCATTATAATTACCATAACAAGTTGCAAATAATGCTACTTTCTTTGCAGATTCAATTGCTGTACGTGTTTTATCGCGTTTACGTAAAGTATTAGTATGAAATTTGGGTAATATAGCATCAGCACTAACTCCAACTACTTTTTCTGTTATTTTTCTTAAAGTTTTATTATTATTAGCGGCATTAACTACTTGTGATATAACTGGAATACCTAATAAAGTTCCTACTGTATCTGTAGATGTTAAAATTTTATCACGTAATTTAGTCTTTTTATTTTTAAATTTAACTGCTTTAGCTCTTAACATTAAATGTGGAAAATCTAAATTCCAAGGATGTGGAGGAACATAAGGGCATTTAGTCATATAACACATATCACATAAATAACAATGATCCACTATATCCCAATAAACAGATTTGTTTACAGAATCTAGTTCACCAGTATCAGATTCATCTACTGCATCAAATAGAGTAGGAAATGATTGACATAAATTGAAGCAGCGGCGACAACCGTGACAAATATCAAAAACTCGTTCTAATTCTTCAAATAAAGAACTTTCCTTATAAAAATCTGGATTTTGCCAATCAACGGCATGTCTGGTGGGAGCTTCTAAATTACCTTCGCGTTGCATAATAAAGTCTCTTTGTAATGTTGTAAATCCCCCATAAGGGGGAAGGAGGGGGTGATTAAGCGTCTAAATTATCTAAAGCTTTTTGAAAACGGTTAGCATGTGAACGTTCTGCTTTAGCTAAAGTTTCAAACCAATCAGCTATTTCATCAAAACCTTCTTCATTGGCTTTTGTTGCCATGCCGGGATACATATCAGTATATTCATGAGTTTCACCAGCAATAGCGGCTTTGAGATTATCAGCAGTTCCACCGATAGGTAAACCAGTTGCTGGATCACCACAAACTTCTAAATATTCTAAATGACCATGAGCATGACCAGTTTCGCCTTCAGCAGTAGAACGGAAAACTGCTGATACATCATTGTAACCTTCTACGTCAGCTTTAGCTGCGAAGTATAAATAGCGACGATTAGCTTGTGATTCACCTGCAAAAGCATCTTTTAAATTTTCTTCAGTGTTACTACCTTTTAGTTCCATAAAGGATTCTCCAAGAATATGATTGAAATTTAATCGTTTACAATAATGCTACTATTTGCTTAATAAGTCTAATTGTTTTTATTGTTTAGTTTAATAAGTTAAACTTATTACTAAACTAATTCATCCCGTCGTTCTTGTAAACGTTCAAGTACTAATTTAATGTGCATACGCAGACCATAAAATTCACCCATATGTGATAGGGGTACTGACACTTGTTCAATTAATTCTTTTTGTAGAAATTTTAATCGCTCAATTTTTTCATCAATAATATTGACTTCTGAAAACTTATGAATTTGTTCATCAATTTCACGTAACAATTCATACCAACGAAATATTTTACGGCGAATAGTAAAAGTATATATTGGTAAAAACCCTTTAAATAAAGGTAATAAAATAGCAATTAATGGAATTAACAATATTTTTAATCTATCAATAGAAGTAGCTAACCAAAAAGGGAAAATCTTTTCTAAAAAGCTGGGTCCTGATACCAAATAGTGTTCTGCTGTTGAATTCATTGGGAATTCTACAAACCTATTTGATGGAAATTGATCTTGTTGTTCTAACATCCCACCGTTTTTATGAACTTTGATTAAGCTTCTTAATAGTAATGGAATCAGATCAGAATGCAAATCTTGGCGAACTACAAGACTTGCTGTTGCCGCTAATAAAATTTTATTGTTAGCAGGAATATTGTTTTCTAAGTCAATCATGCCTTCTCCAATTTCAATATGAGTTAAAAAAGGATAACGGCTACTATAAGCTAGATGTCGTCTAAAATTTAGAAGTTCAATTGCAGGATTACTTAATAATTCAGTAATAATACCAGCTTTAGGAGAAGTTACAAAAAAAGCTGCATCAATTTCTCCAGCTGCTAATTTTGCTGCCGCTTTCCGACTAGACAAATTTAAAAAGTTAGAATTGTCTGGAGTCACATGATTAAAACTCAATAATTGGATAGCTAAAGGCTTGGTACCACTACCATTTTCTCCCACTGCTATGCGTTTGCCGCGCAAATCAAATAAATATTTAATTGGCTGATCTTTACGATGAAAAACCCAAACTGGTTCATAAAATAAACTAGCTAAAGATTGCAAACCTTCAACTTCTTTTGCGGTACCACCTTGCACTAACCCAATTGAGGCTTCTCCAGATTTGAGTTTTTGCAGAACTTCAATTGATCCTGCTGTTGGTTGAATTTCTAAGTGAAATCCTTGTGCCGCTAACTGCTTTTGGTATTGCAAAGAAGACTTGTAATAGCCTCCACCTTCTCTACCAGTAGCCATACTGATTTCTTTTGGTGGTGGTGGCTCAACAAATTGGTATGCGATTAGAAAACTTAAAAAAATGATTGCAATAGTCACAATCGAAACCTTACAGAATCTACACTTCATTATATAAACCTTTTTTTAATTAATGGAATAGTTTATTGGATAAAAGTCATTTTGACATATTCTTTACAATAAATTCAAGATTCTTTATAAACATTATATTTTATAAGTGAATGCTTTACTAAATATAAACTATAAATTGGTATTTTTTGTGCTTAGGTACTTAGTAAGTATTAAGTTCATATGGTATATTTACTGCTTATAATTAATAAAATAATCATGAAAACTTTAAAAAATATAAATAAACACATTCAAAAAACAACTAATACTTTTATTCTTATAACTATTGTTTTAGGAGCATTAACAATATCAACAAATAGTCAAGCAAATGAATATATAAATATTACAGAAAGTGAAATAATTTTTGATTGGAAAAAACCAAAAAAAGATATGCCTTAATTATTCATATGGTAGGGGTTCTAAATATTCCCCTACAAAATTAATGTTTAATCTCTTCTAATTTAGGTAATTCAATCTCCTTCACAATTTGTGACTCTGTCAGAGTTGCGTTTGATTCTATAGTTTGTGCTGTTTTTTCGGCTGAATTAAATTTTAAAAATTTTGGCACCAGAAAATAACCAGCTATCAATAATCCCACCATTATCAACAAGAAGACACGAGTTTTACTCTTTTTTTGTCTTGAATCATATGAACTATTCAGATTTGCATTAAAAACCATATTAAAATTCCTTAAAAAAACCTAGCAATAGATGATATTATATATTAAGATATTATCTTAATCAAAAAAAAGGATAACTTACTATGAAAAAACTTTTATTATTATATATTATAATAATACCTATATTATTAAGTTGCAATGAAACTGATACTAATGTTCTACGTTTTGGATTATCAGCAGCACCAATAAATTTAGATCCTCGTTTTGCTACAGATGCTACTTCTGCGCGAATTTGTCGTTTATTATATCGTCGTTTAGTTGATTTTGATAAAAGTTTACTTCCTATACCTGAGTTAGCTACTTGGAAACAAGTTACACCCACACATTATCGTTTTAATTTAGGAACTGATGGGCGAAAATTTCATAATGGCAATGATTTAACCGCGCAAGATGTAAAAGCTACTTATGATTTTATTTTAGATAAAAAAAATGCTTCCCCTCATAAAGGTAATTTAAGCGTCATTAAAGAAATTAAGGTTATAGATGATAATACAATTGAATTTTTCCTAGACAAAGCTGATGCTTTATTTCCCGGGCGTTTAGTTATCGGCATTTTGCCAATAGATATGATAAATAATCAACACCCTTTTAATAAAAAACCAGTTGGAAGTGGCGATTATAAATTTATTAAATGGGAAAAAACTGGTAATTTATCTATACAACGACAATCAGATGGACAAATGGTTCAATTTGTAGAAGTGAAAGATCCTGTTGTTAGAGCATTAAAGTTAGTGCGAGGAGAAGTAGATATATTACAAAACGATTTACCTGCTGAGTCAATTGAATGGTTAAACACACGTTCAGAGATTAATATTACTAAAGTTCAAGGTACTAATTTTAGTTATTTAGGTTTTAATTTAGAAAATGAAGTGACTGGGAAATTTGCTATTCGGGAGGCAATTGCATATGCAATCAATCGTGAAGAAATTATTAAGTCTGTTCTTGGTAATGCTGCTCGCATAGCACGTAGTTTTATGTTGCCTGCCACTCATTGGGCTGGGCATCCAAATTTACCAACTTACGATTATAATCCTGAAAAAGCTCGCGCTTTATTAGCAGAATTAGGCTTTAACAAAGAAAATCCTTTCAAATTATCTTATAAAACTTCTAATAATCCTGTTAGAATTCGTGTTGCAACAGTTATCCAGCAACAATTAAAGTATGTAGGAATTGATATGGATTTAAGAACTTATGATTGGGGTACATTTTATGGCGATATAAAATCTGGAAGCTTTCAAATGTATAGTTTGTCATGGGTAGGAATTAAAATGCCTGATATTTTTCAATACGTGTTTCATAGTAAGTTTATGCCACCTAATGGTGCAAATAGAGGGCGTTTAAATGATTCTGAAATAGATGCTTTGATTGATCAAGCTGGTGCTGCAACGAAGTTATCAGATCAGGCTGTTTTATATAGGAAGTTGCAAGAAGCTTTATTAAAGAAACTGCCTTATGTGCCTTTGTGGTATGAAGATCATGTTTTGGCTACTACTAAACATATTAGCGGCTATGAGTTAGCCGCTGATGGTAATTATGATGGTTTAAAAACTGTGATGATGGATTAAACCCGTCATGGTTTTTTTAGAAACCATATACTAAAGTTACAGCAGTAATTCCATCAGTTTTTTCGACATTGGCGGGAACTTCGCTATTGTTTTTAAGTGAATATGAGAATTTCATAGCGATAGTATCAGTAATACTAACCTTTAATCCTGTATTGGCTTCGCTATGAATATTTTCACTACCAGCATCTATCGAAAAATCTTGAGTAAATGTGGTATGACTACCAATTTTTTTGCTATAGTCAATTTTAGCAACTGCAATTGGTTCTTGTTCAGCATCAGTAGCACCAATTAATTGACTTTGTCTAAAACCTATACCGATATCTAAACTTAAGCTAGTCATTTTCGTTTTAAAGACATTAAATCCATAACCTGTACTAATTGAAGTTTGATAATCATAGCCACTGAAACGATCATCTTCATATTTAATTCTATTGAACCAATATTGTGTTTCAGACCATTTATAATTACTTTGAAATTTCAAGCCATAACTTTCAGCAGTTAATTTATTGCTATCTTCTGCACGCAAACTAGCGATATTGAATTGATGTTCCCAACTTTGTTTTAGATAATTAATTCCTAATTTTCCAATTATATTTTGAGTGTCAGTATTACCACTAGTTTGAGTAAAACCAAATTCACCTTCACCCTTCCAAGTTTTTTTATCATCATGATCTGATAGTGCTATTGTTTTTTCATCCTTAAAGCGATAACCATCTGCTAGTGCCATTTGAGGAATGGATACTAAAAACACAGTAGCTATAAAATATTTTTTATTCATAATCAAAATACCTTGTTGTAATTATTAATTTGAAGCTTTTAAACTAACATAGGTTTTATCTAATTTACAAGGATAAATTACGGCTTGTATTAGTTGTTATTAAAAAGAGCTTGACAAAAACTAATACAACAATTATGATAAGCAGCATGATTATTTCTCTATACACAGTAAAACCTTGGCAAAAATGTCTGCGATTATTCGTAGCTATTGTTGCGCTTGTCTGTGTGCCGAGAATGTCATGAATTAATTAATAATATATTAATAATTAAAAGAAGGCCACAGACGCTTGACGTTTGTGGCCTTTTTTTTTGCCTTCAGGAATTAATACAATGTCTGTCCCAATTGCCTATTTAGGTGTGATTATGATTTGGTCAACAACTCCTTTAGCTATAAAATGGAGCGGTGAAACAGGAGTTTTATTCGGAGTTACTACACGTATGCTCTTAGCTGCTAGTTTATGTCTGGTGATTATTGCCTTAATGCGTGTCAAATTTCCTTGGCATAAACGCGCACGCCGTAGCTATTTTGCCGTCAGTATCGCTATTTATGGAGCAATGATCACCACTTATTGGGGCGCACAATTTATTCCTTCAGGGCTGATTTCAGTTATTTTTGGGATGACACCAATCGTTACTAGCATATTCACTATGATTTTGTTAGGTGAACGCGACATTAATATCAAAAAATGGGCTGGAATGATATTAGGTATCATAGGCTTAGCTATTATTTTTCATGCTGAATTAAATATTAACGCCAATAGTATTAAAGGCTTCTTAGCTGTTTTGCTTGCTGTATTTTTATATTCTTTTAGTAGTGTTTGGGTAAAACGCGAAAATGTTTCCATTCCTGCATTAGCAATGACAGCAGGCGGATTATTAGTAGCTTTACCATTTTATGGAATAACTTGGTTATTAATAGGAACAGAAACTGTACCAACTACAATATCGACACGGGGCTTATTATCTATAGTATATTTGGGTATATTTGGCTCTGTTATTGGATTTATGTTTTATTATTATATAATCAAAAACATTGACGTTAAAAAAGTTGCATTAATCACTTTAATAACGCCAATTATCGCACTTATTTTAGGACAATATTTAAATGGTGAAAATATTCATATGACAATTTGGTTAGGCAGCGGTATAGTATTGATTGGTTTAGCAATATATCAATTTGATGAATTAATTTTCTAATTCCCGAAAACCATTAGCCCGCAAGCGGCAAGAGTCACAGATTCCACAAGCTTCGCCTTTTGAATTAGGCTGATAGCATGATATTGTCATGTTATAGTCTATTCCTAGCTCTATTCCGGTTTTTATTATTTCAGCTTTGCTGAGATTAATCAATGGTGTATGTATCTTGAATTTTTTGCCTTCTACGCTGGCTTTTGTCGCGACATTTGCCATTGTTTCAAAGGCTTTAATAAATTCCGGGCGACAGTCTGGATAGCCTGAATAGTCAACCGCATTTACGCCTATAAATATATCATAAGCTGATAATACTTCTGCCCATCCTAGTGCTAGGCTCAGAAATATGGTGTTACGAGCTGGTACATAAGTAACTGGTATATCATCTGATATACCTTCAACAGGCACTTTAATGTTATTATCAGTTAAAGCTGAGCCACCAATGTCATTTAAATTTAAATTAATGAATTTATGTTCAATAACACCTAATGTGTTTGCTACTTTAGTAGCAGCTTCTAGTTCAACGCGATGACGTTGCCCATAATCAAAACTGAGGGCATAACAATCATAAGATTGTGATTTAGCAATGGCTAAGGTAGTGGCAGAATCTAATCCACCTGATAGTAATATAACGGCTTTTTTAGTCATTTGATGATTTTACAAAAAAATGAAACAATAATCTCAACATAATGTAAGGTTGATTAGAAGCTAAGTAAACCTGACAGGTTTTAAAAACCTGTCAGGTTTGACTAGCTTATCTCAAACATTCAATTAAAAACATATTATAATTAGAACCTCCATCAACATCACCATAAAATTTAACTTTACCAAAAATGCCAGAGCGATGAGAAATAGCAACTCCAAAAAAACAATTTTTTAATTTTTTGCTATTAAAAATATCACCTAAATTCATATCAAAGCTTAAATCCATGTGATGCAGTAAATGTGAAGTATTTCGGTTTCTACCTTCAAGGCTTTCGCGTTCTACAAAGGGTATTTGATCTACATAAGATAAGCCATTGGCAAATCCTAAACGTGTGCCAATTGACCAAGGAAATTTTTTATAATAGGCTTTTATTGATAAGGTATATTGATTAAAGTCATCTTGTAAGCCGCGTTCAAAATGGCGTATCAAACCAACCTTAGCTACTAAATCTACTGGTAAACCATAAACATCTTCCACTAAAGGTTTACCTAATTCAAAGCCAAGAATACCTGTATGACGATCATCAATTTCCAGATCACCGCGCACAATTTTTTGTAAATCAGTATCCGTGGCTAAGCCACTGGCAATACGATAATAGAGTTTGTCTTCAGCGAAGACAAATGTTTGCCAGTGAGCAATTAGTATATAAATACTAAGAAATTTAATGAATTTTATCACTTTAATTTCTTATATTTAATACGATGTGGATTATCAGCATCTGTTCCTAAGCGGCGATGACGATCTGCTTCATAGTCTGCATAGTTGCCTTCAAACCATGTAACTTTGCTTTCACCCTCAAAGGCTAATATATGAGTTGCAATACGATCTAAAAACCAGCGATCATGGGAAATTACTACCGCACAACCGGGAAAGTTTAATAATGCCTCTTCAAGGGCGCGTAGAGTTTCTACGTCTAAATCGTTGGTTGGTTCATCTAATAATAATAAATTACCACCACTTTTCAATAATTTAGCTAAATGAACCCGATTACGTTCACCACCTGATAAGTCTTTAACTCGTTTTTGTTGATCAGTACCTTTAAAATTAAAGCGGCTTACATAGGCTCTGGATGGAGTTTCATATTTACCTACAATAATATTATCTTGACCATCTGATATAACTTCCCATACAGTTTTAGTATCATCAAGTGCGTCGCGCGATTGATCTACATATGCTAGTTCAACCGTTGAACCAAGGCGTAAATTGCCACTATTTGGTTGTTCTTGTCCAACCATCATGCGAAACAGGGTGGTTTTACCAGCACCATTTGGACCAATAATACCTACAATACCACCTTTTGGTAAATTGAAATTGAGGTTTTCTACCAATACTTCATCGCCAAAACTCTTACTAAGATTTTCTGCTTCTACGACTAAATCACCTAGTCTTGGTCCGGGTGGAATATAAAGTGCTTGGGTAGCATTACGTTGTTGTACATCTTGATTATTCAATTCTTCAAATCTAGCTAGACGGGCTTTACTTTTGGCATGACGACCCTTGGGATTACTTCTAACCCATTCTAATTCTTGCTTAATAGTTCGTTGTCGAGATGATTCTTGTTTTTCTTCAAGAGCTAAGCGTTGTTGTTTTTGTTCTAACCATGAAGAATAATTACCTTCCCAAGGTATTCCATAACCTCGATCTAATTCTAAAATCCAACCAGCAACATTATCTAAGAAGTAACGATCATGAGTAACAGCGACAATGGTGCCGCTATAATCTTGTAAGAATCTTTCTAACCATGCTACTGATTCAGCGTCTAAATGGTTAGTTGGTTCATCTAATAATAACATGTCAGGAGCAGATAATAATAATCTACATAATGCAACACGACGCTTTTCACCACCAGATAATTTAGTAACATCAGCATCCCAAGCTGGCAGACGCAGTGCATCAGCGGCAATTTCTAATTGTCGATCTAATTCCCAAGCATCAGCGGCATCAATAGCATCTTGTAATGTGCCTTGCTCTTCCAATAAGCTATTCATTTCATCATCGCTCATTGGTTCAGCAAATTTCATACTGATTTCATTAAATCTATCTATGATAGCCTTAGTTTCAGCAACACCCTCTTCAACATTGCCACGCACATCTTTATCAGGGTTTAATTGTGGCTCTTGAGATAAATAACCAATACGAATACCGGTTTGTGGGCGTGCTTCACCGGTATATTCTGTATCGATGCCAGCCATAATGCGTAACAAGGTAGATTTACCTGAGCCATTTAAGCCTAAAACGCCAATTTTCGCGCCGGGAAAAAAGGATAATGAAATATCTTTAAGTATTTGTCGCTTTGGTGGAACGGTTCTTCCAACGCGATTCATTGTGTAAATATATTGAGCCATAGTTTTTCTTTATTAAATTAATACAAAAATCCAAATAACCAAAGAGGAATTTTATTAGCAAATCCCATATCTATATCATCAGCGACTACAAAAGAGTTTTTGATATTTTTTATCTGCTGAAACGATTTGTTTTTCCCACCTATCTCAACAGTATATTGGTTTGAAATAATAAAGTCACCGTAAGAAGATAAAAGTATATTTTCATCTATAAGCGTGGCTTCATTATAAAAACTACTCTTGATTTGATTGACAAAAAAAGTCTCTCTTTGTGTACCCTTATTGCAATTTTGAGATATAGCATTCATTAGGTTAGTGTTATACATAAAAAGTTTATCAGGTTTTTCTATAACACCATAGCCTCTTGCTTTTTGATTAACACTATTGGTTATGCTACCTAATTCCAGATAATGAATATATTCTAACAATGTTAATCTGGAAATCTCTATTGCAGTAGCTAGTTTGCTAATATTAGGTTTCATGGGAACAGAAGTGCTTAAAAGATAAACCAATTTTTTGATTTTATCTATTTGTGAATAATTTATATTAGTCACATAAGGCAAATCACCTTCTAATATCTGATTGAGTACACCTATAAGCAGATGATTATAACTATCATATCCTTTCAATATAAAAGGATAACATCCACCACTAAGATAATCATTAAAATGTTCTAATGGTTTAATCTTAGTTAGTATATCATTTGCAATAGTTATATGATTTTCAAAAATATCTGGAATTGAGTATGAGGGAAAAATAGCAATATCTTTAAAGATTAGATATTCTCTAAAAGAGAGGTTTGCTAAACGATACAGTCTAATACGCCTACTCAAATCAGCTTCTTGACTATGAATCTGTATCATAGATGAGCCTGATATAACTAACTTGAGTTCAGTTGTATCATAGATAGCTTTGATATGTGATGACCAATCTTTATATTTATGTATCTCATCTATAAAAATTATCTCACCTCCATACTTCTCAAAATCTGAAGCAAACTCATAGAGTGATATGGTTTTAAAGTATGGATTATCTACTGAGATATAGAGTGCTTTAGGTGAATTAGGGTATTGTTCTTTAAGGTACTGTAACATTAAAGTGGTTTTACCGACTCCTCTTTGCCCTACGATTAGACTAGATCGGTTATGCCAATTTATCTCTTTGTAAAGATAACGCTTTACTTTAAGTTCAATATGCCGTAATAGCTTTTGTTGTTCTTGAAAAAAAATTGTAAAATGTAACATTCAAAATATTGTAGTTTTTGTAATGTGCATTTTACAATTTTTTATAAAAAATTACATCCTAAACATTTTCCAACCGGTTTCAATTGTCCACCACCATTGGCGTATGTTGCCTTCGGTGTTGATCTAGTAGGAACTGTTATGGTTCTACTTTTTAAGACATTATTAATTTTTACATCTTTTCCCGGTACATACCAAGTAACAGTAGTCTTATCATTTTCAGGATCAATTACTGAATGAACAGTTGCATTCACTGTCAAAGGATCATCTGTATTTGCAATATAAAGCGTTGCGCTTGGTGGGCGATTCCATACACCAGAGTTTTGCCATCACCAATTACATAAAAATGCCATGTTCCAGGAAAACGATTTGATTGGCTGCCCCTACCCAAGCAGCAAATACGCGGTGTCACTTTAGTACCGCAAGATGTAGAACTAGGGCAAGCGGTTTTATTACCTTTGTACTCTGAGCAAAGTGAAACTTCGCAATTGCGTTTACAAGGTTTGCAAACCACTGATATAATTTTTTTATTGGAAACTGAACAAAATCAATCATTGTCTATTTACCTAATGCTATGCCTCATTTATATGCATTAGGTATGACTAGTATTGGAGAATTACCTAATTTACAATGGCTGAATGCCATGAGTTTAAGCCCAGCCGATGATATAACCAACAATCAAATCACTTATAATTTATCTCAAACTCAACAACATTTAGATGCATTTGCTGATGTCAGTGATTGGCTTGCCTATAATGATGATAAAGTTACTGCTTTAGCATTATCTCCAGACATTAAAACTTTATTTATTGCAACTAAATCAGAAACAACATCGGAACATCAAGGGCAAATCAGTTTACGTTGTATAGCTTTGAATGATAAAAATGAATGGCAAAGTAGGGGCTTACGTTTAGCAATTAATGGCGAAGTTGGATTTTTAATCGATAGTGCGATTGCAGGAATTCGCTTTGTCGGTAAAGGCTATAGTGGCTATACTGATAGCAAGGGGATGTTTATTTATCAATCTACTGAAAAGGTTAGTTTTTATCTTGGCGATAAAAGCACAGGTATTATTTTAGGAACTGTTGTTCCTAATTCAACCGATAATAAAGGCAAAAAGATTGTTACTGTGTTTGATTTGAGAAAAGTATATAAAACTCTCATTAATCTTAGATTATTAGATTAATATTTAATAATCTAAGATTAGCAATTATTTAGCACTACATTTACACTAGTAGATTCTTATCTATTTCCTCTTTTTCTTAGATGATCTCCTCTTTTTCTTAGATGATCTCCTCTTTTTCTTAGATGATCTCCTCTTTTTCTTAGATGATCTATGATAACCTCTCAACACTTTATTGACATAACGTTTTGTATAAGAGGGAACTTTACCGCCGTTGCGTCTCACCCTACCTTCACCAGCATTGTAGGCAGCCATAGCTAATCTTTTGTTGCCACGATATCTTTTCAATAAATAGCGTAAATAGCGAGCACCACCCATGATATTGGAACCGGCATTACGGCGATTTTTGACACCAAAGCGTCGAGCAGTAGCGGGCATTAATTGCATTAAACCCACAGCACCAGCACTAGATCTAGCTCTAGCATTGAAATTAGATTCAGCTTTAATTACAGAACGTAATAGTCTCGGATCAACTCCTGTTCTTCTCGCAGCCCGTGCTATTTGTTTGCCATAAAGACCATTAACTTTGTAGTATTTACTGGAACGAGACCGAGCAATTTTATATCGCTTTTTACCTAGTCTCTTTTTACGCGCTATTTTCAACCTGCGTTTCTTTTTAGCCTTGTTACGCGCTATTTTCAACCTGCGTTTCTTTTTAGCCTTGTTACGCGCTATTTTCAACCTGCGTTTCTTTTTAGCCTTGTTACGCGCTATTTTCAACCTGCGCTTCTTTTCAGCTTTGTTACGCGCTATTTTCAACCTGCGTTTCTTTTCAGCCTTGTTACGCGCTATTTTCAACCTGCGCTTCTTTTCAGCTTTGTTACGCGCTATTTCCAACCTGCGTTTCTTTTCAGCCTTGTTACGCGCTATTTTCAACCTGCGTTTCTTTTCAGCCTTGTTACGCGCTATTTCCAACCTGCGCTTCTTTTCAGCCTTGTTACGCGCTATTTCCAACCTGCGCTTCTTTTCAGCCTTTTTACGTTGCTCCCGTTCACGCTCAACAGCTATATGACGCTCATTCCATTTGCGCTTAGCTTCAGTCAGTTCATCACTTTCCAATTTTGTAATGAACTTTTGGGTTTCAAAGTTTTTAGAACTAAGACTAACGTCTGTCTTCAGAGAAGCAGGTTTGTTAGGTACAATTTTATCAAGCTTAGCCACTTTTTGATCAATCGCAGTTAAATCAACCTTTTTACTAACAACAGGGTTTTGATTTACATACGGGGTATGTGAACAAGCCGATAAAGCAATAATGACAAAAGCCCAAATTACTATTTTTACCATAAATGTGATCCTACGGAGATTTAAAGATATAATTATAATTAATTACAGTCTCATTATAACTTAAAATGTGATTATATGTTATTAATATATAATATCTTAGCTATTAGTATAATTAATTACCCATTGGTATTCATCTGCCTTAAGTTCTAGTATTTTTTAACGATTTATATTTATACCTTATAATCTAATATGGAATTATTATTCCATTTAGTTCCCATATTACATTTGTTAGAATGCTTTTCAATTTAATGTTCTCGTGTTGCTAAAAATTTTACATTTTCCCAACGTTCTTCTATTACTGATAAATTAACTTTTGTAGGAGCAATATATGTAAGATTTTCTGCACCATCTAATGCTAGATTATTAAATGCTTTACGTTTAAATTCTTCTAATATTTTGTCATCTTCACAACTAATCCAGCGGGCTGTTGCAACTTGTACGTTTTCAAAAGTACATTCAACTCCATATTCATTTTTTAATCGCCAACTTACTACGTCAAATTGCAATATTCCTACTGCGCCTAAAATTAAGTCATTATTGCTTAGTGGGCGAAATGTGGAATACCTGTGAATTTTAAATCTTCTCCTTGAGTAAAAGTGTCACCTATTTATTTGTACATCTCGATTTAAATGCACATGACGCATTTTCATAGCTTGACGATATTGCCCTGAACAAACTCTTAAAAAGGCGATTCTATCGCGATGATATGGATCCATATTTGCTTGAATTTTAAAGATAAAACCTGAAAATTTAGATTCTGATGCTATTTAGGTTCATTTTACTACCGCCATTAACAGTTCAAGAGGAGATATCATTTTTGTAATTGTTCTGATAAGTAGGTACGCAAAAGTTTATTAACAAAAATAAGTACAACGAATTACGTGGATAAACTAATAAAGTTTAATCCAAATAATTTGTTTATCCACGTAATTAGCTGTACTTAATATTATGTAAATATGTTAAAAGATTTATACGTACCGACATATAAATAAATAATCATAGTTTATGTCTAATATTTAATGTTCTCGCGTTGCTAAAAATTTTACATTTTCCCAACGTTCTTCTATTACTGATAAATTAACCTTTGTAGGAGCAATATATGTAAGATTTGCTGCACCGTCTAATGCTAGATTATTAAAGGCTTTACGCTTAAATTCTTCTAATATTTTGTCATCTTCACAACTAATCCAGCGGGCTGTTGCAACTTGTACGTTTTCAAAAGTACATTCAACTCCATATTCATTTTTTAATCGCCAACTGACTACGTCAAATTGCAATATTCCTACTGCGCCTAATATTAAGTCATTATTGCTTAGTGGGCGGAATAGTTGAGTTGCTCCTTCTTCGCTTAGTTGTTGTAAGCCTTTTAGTAGAGCTTTCATTTTTAATGGATCGCGTAAACGGGCGCGACGAAAAATTTCTGGTGCAAAATGTGGAATACCTGTGAATTTTAAATCTTCTCCTTGAGTAAAGGTGTCACCTATTTGAATGGTGCCATGATTGTGTAAGCCAATTATATCACCAGCCCAAGCTTCTTCTGTGTGTTCACGTGTACCAGCCATAAAAGTTAAGGCATTATTTATTTGTACGTCTCGATTTAACCGCACATGACGCATTTTCATAGCTTTGCGATATTGCCCTGAACAAACTCTTAAAAATGCTATTCTATCGCGATGAGCTGGATCCATATTTGCTTGAATTTTAAAGATAAAACCTGAAAATTTAGATTCTGATGCTGTTACTTCACGTGTTGTACTTGAGCGCGGCTGTGGCGGTGGTGCATATTTTATGAAGCTGTCTAATAAGGCTTTGAGTCCAAAATTATTTAGAGCTGAACCAAAAAATACTGGGGTTAATTTACCGGCTAAAAAGTCTTCTAAATCAAAGCTATGACTGGCACCTTGCACTAATTCAATTTCGTCTTTTAATTCATCAATTGTTGTTTGATCTAATTCTGTATCATCAAGATTGTTAAAAGTTTTAGCTTCACCTTTAATGCTATTTTTACCCGCTTCAAATAAGGTGACGCTGCCATCTAATAAGTTAAAAATGCCTTTAAATCTTGATCCCATACCAATAGGCCAATTAATAGGGGCACAATTTATATTTAGGACGCTTTCAATTTCATCTAATATTTCAATAGGTTCTCGACTTTCTCGATCTAGTTTATTAATAAAAGTCAGAATAGGCGTATCTCGTAAGCGGCATACGTCTAATAATTTTATAGTACGATCTTCAACCCCTTTGGCTGCATCTATTACCATTAAGGCAGAATCAACCGCAGTAAGAGTACGATAAGTATCTTCTGAAAAATCCTCATGCCCCGGAGTATCTAATAGGTTGATTATATGATCTTTATAAGGAAATTGCATCACAGAAGAAGTGACTGAAATACCACGTTGTTTTTCCAGTTCCATCCAATCAGAAGTAGCATGACGTGCGGCTTTTCTGCCTTTAACTGTACCAGCTAAACTAATGGCACCACCGAATAATAATAATTTTTCTGTGACTGTGGTTTTACCAGCGTCAGGATGAGAAATAATTGCAAAAGTACGGCGTTTTTCCGTTTCATTGATTGTCATATTAATATAAAATATAGGTTTTCGATTATAGAGTAATAGAATGCAAACATCTAAAGTTAGAATTGATAAGTGGTTATGGGCTGCGCGGTTTTTTAAAACTCGTAGCATTGCTACTAACGCAATTAGTGGTGGTAAGGTTCATGTAAATCAACAGCGTATTAAGCCTTCTAGGGAGGTTCATATTGGAGATGAATTGCTTGTACGTACTGGTTATATTGAACGTACAGTTATTGTAAGGACTTTATCTATACAACGTCGCCCAGCAAAAGAGGCGGTGTTGTTATATGAGGAAACTGCTGAAAGTATTGAACGTCGCGAACAAGAGACGAATTTACATCGTCAAGCGGCTGCTTTACGCCCACGTGGTGTTGGTCGTCCAACTAAAAAACAGCGTCGTCAAATACATAGTTTTACTGAAAAGAATGAAAATGAGTAGATAAATATGGGAAAATTTTTAAAAAATAGCCTAGAATTTTTGGCTATAACATTAGCAATAGTGTTGTCATATTATGAGCTTAAAGAAGCTATTCCGAATGAATCGCTAATTGTTTTTGAAGTTGAACAATTAAAAATATCAACAGATACATCAACATATTCTTTAACTGGAATTGTTGCTGATCAGGATTATTAATTAACCAAAATTTCAACATCTGAACCACCAACTTATCTTATTTCAAGACAATCTTTAAAGCAACAGTTGCAAGAAGATGATAGTTTTTCTTGGGCATTTTTAGAAGATGATAGTTTTAAGTTTTTGTTTGAGTTTAAAGGTGCAGAACCAGAAAAAATTAAATTTGAATGTAAAGTTCAGGCGATTGAAAATAAATCAGTGCCTTGTGAAATCAAACAACAAGACTATATGTCATTGTATAGGGGTATTCCTTGGTATTTCTTCGTTATTGGTATAGGCTTGTTTATTATAATAATAGAAGTTTTTTATATATGGTTAAGAAATCCTAAAAAATATAAAAAACGCAATCAGCTCACAATAGATGAAGATTAAGGCATAGGAACAGAAATATGGAATGGCATATAATTACTGGTAGTAAAGGTGGTGTAGGTAAAACATTACAATCATTATTGTTATCATCATACTATATCCAACAGAAAAAAGTATTTTGGTTCTTGATTTAAATAGCATGAATGTGGATTTTTCGCGTTTGCTTTTTTATAAGAAGGAAAAAGATGCAGCGAAATTTATCCCAATTCCAATGGAATCTGGTCAAAGTGAAAGATTAGCTTTACAAAAAACTTATACTGTAAATCAAGATGGACACAAATATGAGTATATTGTTGGTTCACCATTAAATCCATTTCATGTATATGATCATTCAAGATTTAAAAGTTTACTGGCTGCTATAAAAAATATTAATATTACAAAGCTATTCAATCTACAGCCCTTAGATGCGGTAATTATTGATACAAATTATCACTTTTGTAATATTTTTCATGAGCAAGATGGAGAATATGAAGAATATAAAAATGGTCCATTAAAAGATGAAAGTATAACTATTTGGTTTATGTGGGTTTATCGACAATTAGAAAACCTAATACGTTTAAAATATGATGATGCAGATGTAATAATAAATACAGCGGCAGCAATTGAGAGAAATATTAAAAGTAATCTTACACATAAATCTCCTTTTATGCACGTATTTGGACCTGCTACATTAGTATCTTCTCAAACTGATAAGAAAACTGGTATTGCTTCAGCACTTGCGAGTAAAATCTATGAAGCAATGACTAAAAATACAGATATTCATTTAGATGAATTAAGAAAAATAGAACAATTATCTGTAGGTGATAGTATAAGTTTTAATGATTGGTTAGAAAAGTTGGATGTAGCGCATATTGCTGCTCCGAAAAACAGTGATCCACGTCATCATTTTTTAGATATACTGATTAATGCTACAGAAACATTTGCAAAAGATCATGACGGAAAACGTCCAAACAACATCATTCCATTATCGGTATTTCATCAAGGTTTAAGGTATTATACTGATGGTTGCATTTTTTTCATTCCATATGATATGAAAGAGACCTTTCTCAATTTATTAAAAATTATATTTAAAGATGCAAACTGGCTAGAAAAACCTTCCAATGAACAACTTGGAATAATTGGAGGGGATCAATTTTCCAATTTTTATAGCGAGAATACTAAAATACAATCAACAATAGAGTATGAAGTTATGCGAAAAGAACAACAAGAGTTAGTACAATTATTTGATAAAATTTCTGAACATAAAAATGGTATTGATGCAGTTTTGGTTTGTAATCATGATGATATGCTGTTTTCTAGTACACCCAAACAAGGATCTGAATATGTAGATACAGATTCATTTGTCATAAACATACTTTTTTAGTTTTTGTTGGTACCCAACCAGACGAACTTAAAATAATGAATTATCATATCAATGCACATCTGGATGAAATATATGTTCTGTTGGATAAATTATTGAAAACTGCGTAACATCAGTTAGTTGTTAGTTCTTTCCGCTACTCTCATAATCGCGCTACGAGAGCGCGGATTGTCATTAATTTCTGTTTCATCAGGGAATATTGGTTTACCAATGGCGCGTAAAGTGGGGCATAAAGCGTCAGCGGTAATTGGTAAATCAATGGGAAAATCGTCTCCTCGAACGCAATCACGAATAAAACGCTTGACTATACGATCTTCTAGTGAATGAAAACTAATAATTACTAAACGCCCACCGGGTGCTAATAGTTCTAATACTTGTTCTAATAATGTTTTTAATTGTTCCAGTTCTCGATTAATAAAGATACGTAAAGCCTGAAAAGAACGAGTGGCTGGATGCTTTAATTCTGGTTTTCTGCTTTTCGGATATACTGCTCTAATTAGATTAGCTAATTGATGAGTTGTTTTAAGTTCTGCTTCTTCTTCACGCGCTGCTACAATTGCTTGTGCAATACGTTTAGCATGACGTTCTTCTCCATAAATTCTTAATACTTCAGTTATTTGTTCTAATTTCGCTTCAGAAAGCCATTCAGCTACTGAGATACCTTGTGATGGATTCATACGCATATCCAATGGTCCATCTCGCATAAAACTAAAACCGCGACTTCCATCGTCAAGTTGCGGTGAAGACACTCCTAAATCTAAGAATATTCCATTGACTTTGCCTGTTATATGTTTAGTTAATTCAGCAAAATTACTATGAATAATAGTAAAACGACTATCAGTTAAAGACTGTGCCGCTTGAACAGCGTCAGGATCTTGATCAAAGGCTAAAACCCTGCTATTTTGATCTAATTGATCTAAAATAGCTTGTGTATGCCCACCACGCCCAAAGGTACAATCTACATAAATACCATTGGGTTGTAGATTTAAGCCTTTTAATGCTGGTGATAATAAAACTGGTTGGTGGTTTAACATTGTTAATTGATCTCAATTGACTTGTTAGCTGTAATATCATATAGACTACCTGAAACATACTTATGGAGAATGCTGGCTACCAATGTTTGATAAGGCATACCTTCTTCTAATGCTCTTCTTTGGATTGCTACAAGATCTCGATTTGATATTCTGATATTAATTCTTTTATCTTTCTTAAACGTTTGTGCTGCCGATTGCTCAATAAATTCCTTGCGTGAAGGAGACATATCAGATTCAAATTCTCCAGATTCAAATGCTTGCAAAAGTTCTTGTTCTTCTTCATCTAATTGAAACTGTTTCATTTTTTACCTCGAAGATATTGTTTAGTTGCTTTCCTGCTTGGTATTATTGTTTTAAGGAAAATTTCATGATCATTCTCGACATAGGGAACCAAATAAGCATATTCATCAATAGAAACAATGAATATTCGTTGATTTGGATGAGCAAGATCATCTAATAATCCACCTGATTGCAAGCAGAAAACAACATCTTCAAATGAAATATTTCTCTCAGCAATAAGTTTTTTATTTTTATCTGGGTTCCAGTTAATAGGTTTCATGATTAGTTATTTTAACATATATGTGTGCCTATTGTCATCAAATATTTACATTGAATTCAATTTTTTAAATTTTCCCTATCGATTCTCTCAGTAAAGCAGCACTGATTGAAATAATTGAAGAAAAAAGGCAAATAAAAGCCATCAGACCTGTCAGGTTTTTCTTTCAGCTATTTATTATAAATTAAGGCTTGTAGGGTCGGTGATAACCGACCAAATTAATCAATTACATCATAAACATTTGCCAGCCAGTTTCAATTGTCCACCACCATTGACGTATTTTGCCTTCTGAATCGATGGCAAAAATTTGTTGTTTACCATTTTCATTATAATAAACAGGATCACTAGCAATAGTTTGTCCACCTACGGCAATGCTTAAATCTTCTAAATGCCAACCGCTATCCGTTGTCCACCACCATTCACGTAAGTGATTATTAGTATCTCTCACAAAAATATGCTCAGTTCCATTATCTTCACGATAATAGACTGGATCACCAGCAATGGTTTGCCCATCTACTGCCTTGCTTAAATTTTCTAAGAAACCAAAATATGAACTAAACAATAGTGCGTATAAGTTATTTTTATCATCCCTCATAAATAGATACTCAAACTCTGAATTACTAGGAGCATAGGTTAAATTACCAACAAATTTCGGTAGGACAGTAATCGGGCGATTAAGCCAACTATAATTATTTTCTTTCACACTATCCTCTTCCAGCCTAACATTAGCTGCTAAATAATATCGACCAGCCTGCACATTAGATGGAATCTTTAAAGTTCTCTCTACTGAAGTCCTTGTAAATTGTTTATTGGGGCTGAGAGAAGAATATGTCGTCAAACCAAGGCTAATAGCATCATTGAAACTATGTATATTAGGCGTTAAATACCACTCAATTGTTGGAGATGAAATCGTGTTAGTACCAACATTTTCAATAATGTAGTTATTAACAGTTAAATTGCCACCAGATGAAACCTTTAAAGTCACATCTGCGTCTGAAACTTCTTGTATCCCAGATGAATAATAAAGATGAACACCTAAATCAGTTCTAGCTATTACATTTGATGGAAAGGCTTGACGGATTGCTATTATATCATCACCATACAAGCGTTCATAAACCATATATTGAGGTCGCATATAGTTCATAATAGAAATTTCCTTGAAATTATGGTCCAGCCCCCAAGCATGTCCTAATTCATGAAGACATATATAATTAAAATTAACCAGATTATTATTCTGATTAGTGCTAATCCCATTAGTAGTCCAATCAAACTTACTGTTGAAGGCTATATCTGACTCTATAATGGTATTCGGTTCCAAGTTGTACCAACTAATAAAAGTTATAGCTAACATATTATCGTCCCAAGGGAAACCAAATCTCAATAGCATATCAGCAGAACTCAGAAAGCCAGCAATCTCATTACGACCATTTCTCCAGCCCCACTTATTGTCACTCTTAGTTCTGATTTGGAATATATCAGCATATTTATTCCAATATTCCATTTGATACTTATCATATGGAGAAAATTTGGAGCTTTCTGGAAGCGGATAAAAGACAATTGGTGCTGGCTGCTTCTTTCCCAGAAATATAAAATTATGCGCAATTTATCCACTGTTTGATGATTTTTCAGATGGTGCTATTGGGGAAGGATCATAGGTTTTGGAAGGCAGATCTTTACGGTTAAATTGTCTCAAATTACTAGGGACAGATCTATCTGGTAATGGCTTACTTTTAGCGTTAGGTATTTCTTGCTTGATTATATTGATGAAGTTTTGAAAAGAGATTGGCTTATTTCTGTTGCTTCTGATATTTTGAGTATTAGTATCCCAATTCTTTGCCGAAAAACTGCCTTGATACATTCCGGTAACTGGACTAAACGATGGTCTATCATGACTATCAAGCATTAATAGAACTTGTTCTCCAACTGTGAAACTAGGAACCTCAGAAATGCGGTGTCCGCCTTCACCCGGCAAAAAACCACCAGCAAAAGTTAAAGTTAGCTCTTTTTTTGCTTTTCCAAATAGCACTTCATCAACTTTCAAGCGATAATCAGTTACGATCAGGTTTTTTTCTTATTCCAACGAGGTGTTTTATCTAATATAGTACCCACCAAGATCAACTTGGAACGCTGAATAACTTCTTCTCTATCCATCTGGATGACAGCAGCTTGTGCCGTCGAGAGATAAACAAAGGTAAATAATACACTTGCTAAAAATATTAACAAGCTTCGTACATTATTAATTTCCTATATTTAATATTGATATAAATTTCGGCATAGCCTACCTATTAACTATACCTATATTATATATTAGCATATAATATAAATTGATGTAATTTTTTTTGTGGGCATTGTGATCATCAAATCATAAAAGAATTGAATTATACCAATTTCCAATTCAATCATGGTAAGATTCGTTATCTGTGAGATTTAAGAAAAGGTTGCTATTATGAATATGGTATCTTTTGATAGTCAATTATTACCAGAGGGTAATTTAAGTTTTGATGAGAATGATATTGAATTATCGGCTATCAAAGATAACTCAAATGATTTTCTTTCTCAGGAAGAATTGGATTATTATCTAAATTTGGAGCGATTATGAGACTATTTAACCTATAACTACAGGGATTGCATATAAGCAAAGATTATATAAGAAGGCAGAAAAAGTCGTGACTTTTGTGCGATGCTTGCATCGAAGAGATTTCTATAAATATTTTCCTTAAAAATTATGTCAAATTCAATCATGGTAATATTCCCCTATCGTCATCAAGGTACTTGGATGTTTGATGATGAGCGTGTGGGGCTTGTACAGGAACCTTTTGTTGAAGGTATGCCTGAAATTATAGATTTATTTGTTCAAAATATTCCTAATGCTGAAAAAGGTTTTAAGTTGTTATTTTCTGCTAAACCATTTCCTAATCATCAAGCTAAATTAGTATGGGATAGAGAAGAAGATGAAGGAAATTGGTATCGTTGGGATGAACAAGGTTTAGAAGGTTGGTTGTGCCCAGCTTTGTATCATTATTTTAGTAAAGCACCTTCAGAACTTTATTGTAAAGCTGAAGTTATTGAATTGTAATTATGAATACTTATCTGTTTTATGATTTAGAAACTACTGGTTTAAATAAAGCTTTTGATCAAATTTTACAATTTGCCGCTATTCGTACTGATATTCGCTTTAATGAAATTGAGCGGCATGAGTTTTATGTCAAATTACGCCCCGATATTATTCCTTCTCCTCAAGCTAGTGTTACTCATCGTATTTCTATCGCTAAATCAATGCAACAAGGTATTTGTGAATTTGAGGCGGTTCAGAAAATACATAAGTTAATTAATCAGCCTAATACTATTAGTATTGGTTATAACAATTTAAAATTTGATGATGAGTTTTTACGTTTTTGTTTTTATAGAAATTTACTTGCTCCTTATACTCATCAATATAAGAATTCTTGCCGTCGTATGGATTTGTTGCCAATTGTTACTATGTTTTTTTTGTATAAAAATGATGTATTTAAGTGGGCAAATAGTGATGGTAAGATTTGTGCTATAATGTATGTTATGAAACGTATTGAAATAAAAGACCATGTTTGATATAGAATGGATAAAAAATAAGATCAAGAATGATGAAGATTATTTTTCCATACATGCCGATCAAGAAAGTGGAAGAGGTGAAAGTTGTAATGTGGTAGGCTTTACTAATAATGGATGATGTTCCTTGCTAACAGTGCGAATTTTGTGGAGAGCAATACTTTGAAGGAAAAAGAGTTACGTATTCCTATTGAACCATTTCCAGCAGTGGAATATGTTTAATAGTTTGGTTTGCTGTTTTAAAACAAGAATAAAGTCTCTTTTTTTCTCAGCAATTCCCTCAAAGATGACACTAAACTTGAAAGTTGGTTATATCAGATAACAACAAATGCAATTCTTGATTATTATCGTTCAATAAAACCAACAGAAGATTTGCCAGATTGGCTTGCACAGCCTCAGCCTTCAATGTAATCAAAAAAGAATTATTGTCAAAAACAACTATCTGAGATGAAAAATATTTCATTGTCTGGTGCAAAATATTGAGGTGCTATTTAAAATTAGCTGCGCTGACTTCTTTTCGTTTATTCCGTAAATTCGTTGTACTATTTGAAGTTAATGGCATTACTCCTTTAGAACTTCAACTCTTAACATAATAATCAATAGTAGGAGCAGCCATATTCATCAACAACACCGCAAAAGCCACCGCATCAGGATAAGCACCCCAAGTTCTAATCACATAAATTAATCTAGCTTTATTTGAGGTTGCCGCTGTTGGATCTGTTGCGATAAAAAATGTTCCCATAATTGTTGCGCCACTTAGAAGATGAAATAGTGGATTTGGGTATAAATTTGGGTTGATCAGAAAAAATATTCCTGATATGATAATTAAGCTAATTAGCATTGCTACTGGAATATGCCAAGTAATTATGCGTTTATACAGCAGCCAGCAGCCACCTAACAGAAATGCAGCATAGCCAACCATATAAATGTTTAGCTATAATCCACCACGGCACAAATGGTGGCAAGGCTAAAGCTAGTAAAAAGCTGTTACTATCGCGCTATAATCAGTAATAAATTGGCGTACAGGGCGTTTGCGTATATAGCATCAAAGTTTCACAAGTCAATGCTGTAATACTAGCTAAGGTGTCAATATATCAAATAGTTTTTGAGCTAAATTAATTTTTTTAGTAACATAATTATGGGTATAAATTTGGGTTTATCAAAAAAATATTTCTTATATGATAATTAAGCTTCAATTTTCAATTTTGGTAATTATTTTAACTGCTCCAAATCTATCTGCTATTTGTTCTTGTGTCAAACCTTTATATGAGCGAAGTAATTTCAATTTTTTAGACAGCGTCATAAGTTTAAAAATCCCTTATTTTAGCATAACTTTGTTGCTAAATCATATTAATAATTGTATAATTGTATAATTGTATTAATAATATAATTGTGGAAATGATAAGATGAGAATTGACCATCTTGAAGTAACAAACTTCAAAGGTTTTGAACACAAAATGATTGATTTTTCGCCACGATTTAACGTTTTAAGTGGTGATAATGGTATTGGAAAAACTGCAATCCTAGATGCCTTGGCAGTGGGAATGGGTGCCCTATTATTAGGTTTTGATGATATTAATTCCCGTACTATCAGCTCAACCGAAATACGTCATATTGGATATAAATTAGGACAAGATCTAAAACTTGAACCGCAATCCCCAACAATTGTAAATTGTAAAGGTGAAGTAAATGATACCGGTATCATCAATTGGCAATTGATTAAGGAAGGAAATAAAACAACTCTCCACGAAGCTTCACTAATCATTGAGAAGGCGAAACAATTACAAGAAAGAGTGAGGGCTGGTGATAAGTCTCTTATATTACCCGTGCTAAGTTATTATGGAACTGGTCGCTTATGGTTACAAAAGCCGGAAACAGTTGAAATAGTTAAACCTAATTCCCGATTGTCAGAATATAATACTTGCCTTGATCCTGCCTCCGATGAAAAACAGCTTATGCGCTGGTTTAAAACTATGGAAATTGCTGCCTTACAGCGAAAAGTTTCTATTGGAGTATTAGAAGGCTTACGATCTGCGGTTAAAAATTGTTTGGAAGGCTGTGAATTTGTCTATTTTGATATACCATACGATCAACTCATAGTAATGAAAGCTCAGCAGCAGATTCTTCCCGCTCATCTATTGAGTGATGGACAGCGTACTATTTTAGCAATGGTGGCAGATATTACTTATAAAGCAGCTTCTCTTAATCCACAGTTAGAAGATCAAGTAGCCTTAGAGACTCCGGGTATAGTATTAATTGATGAAATAGATTTGCACCTACATCCCAATTGGCAACGGAAAATAGTCAACAGCTTAAAAACTACTTTTCCTAAAATTCAATTTATCACAACTAGTCATTCTCCTTTTATTATCCAATCTTTGCGTGATGGTGAGTTAATTGATCTTAATAAGTCTCAACCGACTGAATACGAAGATAAGAGTATTGAAGACATAGCTGAATATCAGATGGGGGTAGAAATTCCACAACGTAGCCAACGTTATTTAGAGATGATGGCTGCTGCTAAAGAATATTACCGTGTTTTAGAACAAACCAAGACAAGTTCATCAGAGGAGAACAAGCAACTACTAAAGAATCGATTAGATGAGTTAGCTGCGCCTTTTAGCGATAACATCTCCTATCATGCTTTTTTAGAAATGCAACGTGAAGCGATGGGGCTAGGGTAAATTTGATATGAGACCAGTTGAACGAGGTGATATTCCTACTGATGCCAAAGGTCAATCTAAACAATATAATCAATACAACCAAGCACAGCCGGACTTAATTAGTCGTATAGGCGAATACTGTTCATATTGTGAAAGACCAATAAAAACTAATTTGGCTGTTGAGCATATTCAATCCAAAAATTCTCAACCGCAACTTGAATTATCGTGGAATAACTTTTTATTGGCTTGTACTAATTGCAATTCTACTAAATCAACCAAAGTTCGAGATGATATTACTCAGTCTTATTATTATTGGCCTTCACTAGATAATACTTTTCGTGTGTTTGTTTACAAACCGAGTGGTATGATTGAAATTAACTCTGCATTGAAGGCTTTTGCTTACGCTAAGGCACAAAAAACACTTAAATTGACTGGCTTAGATAGACATCCAAATACCCTGAATAAACCGAGTCCAAAAGATAAACGTTGGCTCCACCGCCAAGAGGCTTGGGATTTAGCATACTTAGCGAAAACTCAGTTGGCTCAGAATAATAATCCTAAAATGCGGAATTTCATTGTAATGAATGCAAAAATTCAGGGGTTATGGTCAATCTGGATGACTGTTTTTCATGATGATTTTGATATGTTGAATAGGTTGATTCAAGCTTTCCCGGGCACTTGTTGTCTATGCTTTGACTCAAATGGTCAGCCGGTTCATGGTCTCCGGGGAGAATTATAATTTTTCTTTATCTAACAGTTGCTGATAAACAAGTGAAATTTAGAATGTTTAAGGAGTTTGGCAGCAGGCTATTCAAATATTAATATACCAATATAAGAATATTTTGGTATGTCTCCGGTTGAGTCAATGACAGCCGGTAAGCCAGTAATTGGTGTGGCAGAGGCTGTGTCTGTTATGTCTAAAGATAAGGCTTTGACTATGCGTGCCGCTTGTGAGAAAAGGGCGCAGTTGTTTAGAACTGAGGTGTTTTTGGAGAAGATGCGGAGGTTAATTTAGTAGAGTGGGCAACAAGTTTGCCCACCCCACTAATTCTATGGCTTTTGAAGTAAGTCAATTATCTGTTGTCTTAATAATTCATTTTCTTTATCCCGCAGTTCAATCATTAACTGTGCCTTTTCTAATTCATGTTGAAGTTCTGTTTGATCAGCTAATTGTAAATTAACATTGCATTGAGTATTGTTATCATTAGCATCAAATAAATTAAATACACTTTTTTCATCCAACCTCAGCAATTTGCCTAAGCCTATCATGACCAACATTTGTCTCACATCGCTCTATCTTAGCATAAGCATAAGTTGATACCCCTAATTTCCAAGCTTGCGCAAAGTTGTTTTTGGCAAGGCTTCTAAAGTATTCATCCATTTATTAAATAAATAACATTTTTTCCTAATTAAAGTTAAACCTATAAATTCTGCTGCATCACATCTGTGAGTTATTTTCTCATATCCTTCGTATAAATTTAATAATCTTTTGGAAGGTGCAGTGTTTGGAAATAAAATTTAACCTAGTCCAATCGCTTCCTTTAAGATACTTCATTAATCCTTTGTGTGACAATCACATCATCCGCTTGAAATTGATCAAGCAAACTCACTGATTGTGTTAATAAAATTATTTGCTTTGATTTAGATAGACTGCGTATTAACCCGTCTAAAATATTTATAGCAAAAGGATGTAAGCCTAATTCAGGTTCATCAAGAATAATGCTTGTAGGTGCTTGTGCTTGAAGCAAAACCGTCGCCAGACATAAGAATTTTAGTGTACCATCGGAAAGATGATGTGCTGTCTTCCATAATTTAAAAAAGCAAATGAAATTGGACTTTCCAGCTCCATTGGCACCAATAAATACATTTAAGTTATGTAAATCAATTTGGGTGTTATTGTGTGATTTATAAGCTTTTAAAATTAATTTTTTTAGTAACATAATTATGGAGTTCAGCTAAAAAATATATTAAGAAATCGTCTCATGTTATTAACTGTTCAACAACTTTATAAACATGTGTTCCAACTTGATTCAGCCATCTTGCTTTAAAATAATTAAACAGGCTTAAAATTGTTTTGTTAGTACAACGAATTAAGAAATAAACGAATTTGATATGATTCGTTTCGTTTATTTCTTAATTCGTTGTACTACAGACCAGTTTTATTTATTAAGGGAGATGTCTATTGAAAACCATTGTCTTTAATTACTGATTCCTCAGAAACAAAAGGAATTCCCCCAAATCGCCCTTGAAGATAAGCCTTTTAAATATTTAAATCTGAATTCATTTTGAGATTTATTATCTAAGAATAGTTTGGGTAGTAAGGCATGTAAACTGTGATCTAGTTCGTCAACTATATAAACTTTTTCTGAGCTTAATAAATCAAATAATATTGGTAAGAAATGGGCAAGTTGTTGTGTACCCGCTGATTCTTTGGCAAAATCAAAAGATACAACGCTTCCATCATTTCCATGATGTTGTGCTTCTAAACGAATAAGTATTGGTTCGCCTAATTCGTTAGCAGATAAGGTATAGGATTTGCCTTTACTAGACATAATAACTGAGGGTTTTTCTTTATTGGCTCTAATTAGAGTTGATTTGGGCGTGTGCCTTGGGCAACAAATTCAAGAAATTGTCTTTGTTTAGTATTTTTACGCGCTAATGAACCACCTAATTCAACAGTAACTTTGCCCGTTTCTGAAGTAACACGCTCGAAATAACGTAATTCTCTTTTGTTAGGAGCATTCTTCAAGCACTCGTTGGTTATTAATAATAAATCCATAATGATAGCGAATATTTTGATAAAAAATAATAAATTCAAACTGACTTGGCTGAGTTCGCAAGATTTTATCAAGACGAAATGGTTTTACTGGAATGGATTTAGTGCCTTGAATTCCATTAACAATAAGCTGTTTGGCAAAGCCTATGGCTTCAATAAATTTGGTTTTACCATGCGCGTTAGCACCATAGAAAATATGGTTTCTTCGGCAAAGCACATAAAATTTTTTACTATAAATTGGAGTAGCATTTTTATTCAAGTCTTAACATAATAATCAATAGTAGGAGCAGCCATATTCATCAACAACACCGCAAAAGCCACTGCATCTGGATAAGCACCCCAAGTTCTAATCACATAAATTAATATCCCAATTCCAGCGGCATAAATTAATCGAGCCTTATTTGAGGTTGCCGCTGTTGTTGGATCTGTTGCGATAAAAAATGCTCCCATAATTGTTGCGCCACTTAGAAGATGAAATAGTGGATTTGGGTATAAATTTGGGTTTATCAGAAAAAATATTCCTGATATGATAATTAAGCTAATTAGCATTGCTACTGGAATATGCCAAGTAATTATGCGTTTATACAGCAGCCAGCAGCCACCTAACAGAAATGCAGCGTTTATCCATTGCCATCTTAATTCAGTTTTCATCGTCTCTAAAGGTGTTGCGCCACTTATTGTATCTAATATTATTGACCAATCACTCATCTGTAATGGAAATGAAATCAATAACACAGCATAGCCAACCATTGCCGGATTAAACAAATTATAACCTAAACCACCATATAAATGTTTAGCCACAATAATCGCAAAAGCTGTTCCTAATACAGTAATCCACCACGGCACAAATGGTGGCAAAGCTAAAGCTAGTAAAAACGCTGTTACTATCGCACTATAATCACTAATAAATTGGCGTACAGGGCGTTTGCGTAGCCATAGCATCAAAGCTTCACAAGTCAATGCAGTAATAGTAGCTAAAAATAAATTAACAACAATATTCCAACCAAAAAAATACGCATATACAACAATACCCGGTATTAGAGCATAGAGTAATTGTTGCATCATTTTGGAGACTGTATTGTTATTATGTATAAACGGTGCGCTTGAAACTTTAAATTCCATATCTTTAATATATTACCTTAACTTGATCTTCCCCAAGCAAATTTTTTAATTCATCCACTAAGTTGGTATCAGGTTTAATACGCCAATTTAGTTGTAAATCTACTTTTGCATCTTGACGCTTATAATGAATTGTAACTGGACATTTTCCATCACGATGAGAAGTCAAGCTATTAACTATTTTTTCAGCTAAATTATCAGATGTGTTTGAAACATATATTTCCAAACTCTTGGCTAAATTTTCACGAGCTATTTCAAGAGTTGAAACGCCTTGTGCAGTCATACTATAACCTCCAGTGTAATCATCTGAACGCACTGATCCGTCTATAATTAATAGAGTATCTTTAACCAACAATTCAGAGACTTGATTATAAACTTCAGAATAAACTTTTACATCTATACGCGCGGTATTATCATCTAAGCTTAAAAAAGCCATACGCCCACGCTTAGTATTAACACGCACATCCATCAACCAACCAGCAACACGTACAGTTTTCTTTCTTTCTGTAGGTTTAATATTTGCTAAACTAGTATGGATAATTCTTTTTAATTCAGGCAAATATGGAGTAATAGGATGCCCACTTAAATAAAAACCTAAGCTTTCTTTTTCTTTATTTAAACGTAGAGTTTCATTCCAATTAGGTACATCTTTAACAAATTCAGGTTTTTTGTTACTAGTTGAATTACCAAAAATATCATTTTGCCCAGCGGCAGTATTACTAGAATTTTGTTCCGCAGTTTTAATAGCAGTATTTAAAGAAGCCATCGTAATTGCACGATTAGGACCTAAATCATCAAAAGCACCTGATTTTATTAAAGGTTCTAATAAACGCTTACTAACTTTACGTAAATCTATGCGATTACAAAAATCAAATAAATCACTAAAAGTTCCATGTTCTTGACGCTCCGCAACAATACTTTCAAGAGCCGCTTCACCAGCTCCTTTAATCGCACCTAAACCATAATAAATAGACAAATCTTCATTATCTACCACAGTGAATTTATAATCACAGAGATTGATATTAGGCGGCAAAATTTTCAACTTCATAGCGCGACACTCATCAACCAACATCACAACTTTATCAGTATTATCAAGATCAGCAGATAACACCGCAGCCATAAAAGCGGCAGGATAATGAGCTTTTAACCAAGCAGTTTGATAAGAAACCAAAGCATAAGCAGCACTATGACTTAGATTAAAACCATAGGCGGCAAATTTCTCCATCAAATCGAAAATCGAAGTGGCAACTTGTTCATCAACATTTCTGGCAGCAGCACCTTTTAGAAATATGGTTCGTTGTTCAGCCATTTCAGCCGGAACTTTTTTACCCATGCAGTTATGGGCAATAAAATCATTCGCTATAAAGTTATGAGTTTCTGGAATAGTTAAATCAAAAACTTCTTCTTTACCAATATGCTCAATACTAACAATCTCATCCCAAAAAATATCCGATTCTGCAATTTGCATCAATTTTTTATTTTCTAAGGCTGTTGCAAAGTTGCGAACCCTATGACGAGCTAAACTCCTAGTAGGAGGCTTTTTAAAATTTAAACCTGATGACATTGAGCCACTTTTCATACCAGCCGCTTGATCAATCAGCTTCCAAGTCATACAGCTGCTTTTTTTTGCATCTGCAATTAGTGTAATAACTTCTGGTGGAATTGTATGTTTTGAGTAATTTTTTAATTTATTTTTAATTACTAGATAACAAATATTAGCTCTATTCGACTTGTCTTCACTAAGAAATGGTTGAATCAACTTGCAAAATTTAAGCATATCTTCACGCCCAGTTATTTGCGCTCTATAAGATATGTAAGGTTTATTTTTATAGATACTGTTTTTGACATTAAATAGAGCAACTATACCTAAACGCAATAATAAATGCTGAATTTGGATTATTAGAATTTTAGATGTTGAATTATAATCACTATGTCCAATTGTTTTGTCAAAGCTCCCATCTGTTGACCATAAAGTTCCTAAAAATAATTGTAATTGATTACTAGATAATGAAAATACCCAATCAGGAATCTCTTTATCTCTGGATAGTGCGCATTTAATATGCTGATCTATCCAATCTCTGAAAGCTGCTAAATGACCAACTCTAGCATATGCTACAGATTTACGCCCGGGGTGTATTTGGTAATCAATTGGTGCTGGATCGCCAAAAAGTTCATTACAACAATTATTAAAGTCAGTAATTAATTCAGAATCAGTATTGCAGAAATAACTATTATTTTTCTTTTTGACAGGAAGATGTCCATCACCAATAAGGTAAGCTGTTAATTTTATTTGAGCATCAGAAATCTTTGATTTATTTGTTATAGGAAGTGTTTTAGCTAATCCTATGCGATCTCCAACCTTAAAAGAGTCTAAAGGTTTCCAGCCTAATAATGTATAAAAAAGATGATCACCTGTAGCTTTAATTTTACGATTAGTTTTAGTTGTTATTTGCCATACATCTTTAACCCCATTAGGATAAATGGCTGTAATTTTTTGCTTACTAATCTTTTGTGTCTGTAAATTTAGACAAAATATCTTACGCCCTAGCCAATATTTTGGTTTTGAAGCTATTTCTTTAAGAGTAAATAAATTTCCTGTTTTTACATCTACAATTTGAGTTGAGCCACTTAAACAACGACGCAATATATCTGCCCCACCCAAACTATACCCAGCCAACACCTGAGCAATTTGCATAACTTGTTCTTGATAAACAATTACACCATAAGTTGGTTTCAAAATATGTGCAAGATCAGGATGCGGATATTCAACTTTAGCACGTCCGTGTTTTCGCGCTATAAAGTCTTCTACCATCCCAGATTGCAAGGGTCCGGGACGATATAATGCTACTAATGCAACTACATCATCAAAACAATCTGGTTGTAATTGTTTTATCAGTTTTTTGATGCCAGATGATTCTAATTGGAATACTGCTGTAGTATCAGCTCGTTTGAGTAATTCAAAAGTTGCGGCATCATCCAGAGGAATTTTCGATATATCTACTGATTTCTCAGCAAAACGATTGATTGTGTCTAATGTCCACTTAATAATAGTAAGTGTTCTTAAACCTAAAAAGTCAAATTTAACTAAACCGACTGCTTCTACATCGTTTTTGTCAAATTGAGTCATTAAATCTGTACTGTCTTGCTCACAATACAGCGGCGTAAAATCTGTTAAAACAGTAGGAGCAATTACAACACCACCAGCATGTTTGCCTGAATTACGAGTTAATCCCTCTAATCTACGCGCCATATCTATTAAAGCGCGTACATCTTCTTCTTCCTCATAACGGCTCTTTAAAGCTGGTTCTTTTTCTAAGGCTTTCTCAAGCGTAATTCCTACTTCAAACGGAATCAGTTTAGCAATTTTATCTACAAAACCATGCGGATGATTTAAAACACGTCCAACATCGCGTATTACCGCTTTGGCTGCCATAGTGCCATAAGTTATAATTTGTGATACGCGCTCGCGCCCATAACGCCTTGCAACATACTTGATCACCTCATCGCGCTTTTCCATGCAGAAATCAATATCAAAATCTGGCATAGAAACCCGTTCTGGATTTAAAAACCGCTCAAATAATAAATCATAGCGAATAGGATCTAAATCGGTTATACGAAGTACGTATGCTACCAATGAACCAGCACCAGAACCACGCCCCGGTCCTACTGGAATATCATTATCTTTTGCCCATTGAATAAAATCCGCAACTATTAAAAAATAGCCCGGAAAGCCCATTTGTATAATAACATCCAATTCCAGAGCTAAACGCTCATCATAAGGCTTACGTTGCTTAGCAAAATCCTCACTGCTAGTATCAAACAAAGTAGGTAAACGTTGTTCTAAACCTAATTTGGCTTGATTACGAAAATATTCCTCAACTGGTTGATCTTTAGGAATATCTGGAAAATCAGGCAGATAATTTTTACCAAGGCTTAATTCTATATTACAACGCTCAGCAATTAACCATGTATTTTCTATTGCTTCTGGTATATCGGCAAATAATTCTGCCATTTCTTCTGGAGAACGCAAATACTGTTGAGAAGTATAACGGCGTGGACGGTTTTTATCCTCTAATACCTTACCATCATGAATACAGACACGAATTTCATGAGGTTCAAAATCATCAGCCTCAAGAAAACAAACATCATTAGTAGCTACAACAGGAACATCCGCCTCTAAAGCTAAATCAACAGCGGCATGAATATATCGTTCCTCATTGGCACGACCAGTGCGTTGTAACTCCAAATAAAACCGCTCTGGAAAGAATTTTTTCCATGCTTCAATATGTTTTCGTGCTAATTCAAAATTTTCCGCTAATAAAGTTTTGCCTATATGACCATGAATTCCAGCAGATAAAGCAATCAAGCCATCTGTTGCACCTTTTAACCATTGAGTATGGATATAAGGCACATTATCACGTTGCCCTTCAGTATAGCTACGAGATATTAAACGAGTAAGATTATTATAACCAATATTATTTTGGCATAATAATACTAAATGAGAAGCTGAATTATCATTATGATACAATCGCGCATCAACGCCAATAATAGGCTTAATGCCTTGAGATTGTGCTGCGCGATAAAATTTTACCAGCGCGAATAAATTACTATAATCAGTAATAGCACAACTTGGCATCTTCGCATCACGTACCGTCTGTACTAACGGTTTGATACGAATCAGACTATCAATTAATGAATATTCAGTATGAAGATGTAAATGAACAAAACGTTTCACGCTTTACTTTGTGGGCCAATTGCCTAATGGGAAGGGTTTTTCATCGCTATTAAATGTTAAAAAATTAAATATTTGATGAATTAAAATGCTAAGACTTTGACTAAAAGGCAATAAACGTTGATTCAACTTACCTGTAAATAATAGGCTGCCGAACTGAAAAAATATCACAAAAAAAGTCAAAGAAATAGCGACATAAGAAATCATAGCATATAAAAATATAAAAAAACCGCGCATCCAGACATTGCTGGATTTGATATTTTCTTTTAATTGCATAATAATTAATAAAACCTGACAGGTTTTTAAAACCTGTCAGGTTTGTTTAAATTTTTAATATCCGCCTTTACGCTTACTTTCTGGTAAGCCAGCAATTTTACTACCTTGCTTATCAGGGCTTTTAGGAAATAGCTGGTAAAGAGATTTACTATCTAACTTGCTATCATTCATAACCTTTTTCATGGCTTTAACGATATTTCTCATATTAGGCTGATTACCAGCATTATTAATATATTCATCACGTAGATAATTAATGACATTGAAATGGCGTTCAGTCAACTCAGTAACACCTTCACCATCTGCGATAACTTTTGCCACATCTTCATTCCAATCATCTATATTATCTAAATAACCATTTGCATTAGTTTCAATTGTTTTACCATTAACTTCGTATGCCATCTTTTTAATATCTCTTATTATAAAATCTATATTTATATATAGAAGAAAAAAAATATATCAAGAGTGTAAAATAAAGGAATACTTGTCACAATCATTGCACCTTATTTACAAATACTCTTAATAAAAACATGCTTTTTTAGGATCGGCTATGCCTCAAAAAAACTGTAGATTGATTGTCGATGAAGAACAACAAGGACAATCAACATTAAAAAAAATACTTGCTGAAAATGATTATGAATTTACGAATGATGAAGATGCTACAGCAGATTTTGTTGTATTAGATATAAAAAAATATCGTCGTTTATTAACAGAACGGGTTCGTTTTGAATGGGCTGTAGAACAATCTAATGATGGTTATTTATTACTAAATAACGGTAACATTATAGAATATGCTAATTCATCAGCGCGTTTTTATTTGGGATTAAAAGATGATTTGACTCCCGAAGGATTTTTTGATTATATAGAAAAACAAAATTTAAAATGTGAACCAGCGGCTGCATGGGATAGTTGGCCAGTTCCAAATATAGGAACCTTGCCTCGTTATTTAGTACGCCCAGAATCTAAGCAAAGTGCTGCTTTATGGTTGCAAGTTAATATTTTAGAACAACCATCTGATAATATTAATAATCAATTAGTACACTTACGCGATGTAAGTGAACATATTAATTTGCAGCAACAAGTGTGGTCATTTCAATCTATGATTTCACATAAATTACGTGCGCCTTTACATGGTTTAGTTAGTCTTCAAATTTTAGAACAAAAAGACGATTTATCTTCGACAGAAGCAAAAGGTTTGTTAAAAATTGCACAAGATAGTGCCAAACGCTTGCGCAATCAAATATTAGAAATATTGCGTTTTATGGATTCATCAAAAGCAATTAAATATCATGATAAATTTAAGTTATCAGACTTATCAACATTATTAACAAAAATCAGAACAGATTTAGAGATAAAAACTATATCTATAGAAATAGACAAGGAACTAGAAAAAAAATCTATCACATTAACTTATAAGGCACTAGAATTAATTATACGCGAATCCTTTACGAATTCAAAAAAATTTCATCCTGAAGAAAATCCTGCGATAGAAATCGCAATTCATGCACAAGATAATAATAGAATTATGTTATCTATTACAGATAATGGTAATGGACTTCCGAATGAAGAATTAAATAAAGTATGGACACCTTACTATCAAAGTGAAAAATATTTTACAGGAGAAGTAAAAGGTATGGGATTAGGTTTAGCAATGATTTCTAGTATAGTATGGGGAAATGGCGGCTCTTGTCGATTATATAATCGTGAAGATGAGTCTGGATTAATTATTGAATTGATTTTACCAATGTTCTAGTCTTGGCACAAGCACATATTCACCCAAGTAACTATGCTTAATCATCCAAGGTTCATTATTTAAGCGTAGTTTCAATTTATAAACGCTCTTATAAATTTGCTTTGGAGTATTTTCATTCCATTCCTTTTCAAGGATTTCTGCAAGTTTTTTCGCATGAATAGGATTAGGAGAAAATTTCCATAAACATTGCCAAATCAGTTTTGATTGTTTTGATAATCCTTGGGGAGTGTAATTTGTTTCTTTTTTCTCAAAGAATTCTCCCCAAACACTGTTATACAACTTTATAACAAAGTCTTGATCAGAATTGTAAGTTTCCAAATACCATATTCCTTTACCTTTTTCACCACCGATTCTCAAACCAAGCGGTTTCAGTTTTTTATTTATGTCCCTTTTTAAACCATCAATTCTATTTCTTAATTCAAAAAACTTCTCATGATATTTGGGATTGAGTTCAGCTTGAGATTTCCATTTTAACTTTTCCTTTTTAAAAGCATCTAATTCAATTAGCCATTGTTTTATATGCTCAACTGTTAAACCTAATTTTCCAGCAATAACTAAAATGGAAAGCAAATTTGTCTGTTGCAGACCCAGTTTAACTGGAGAATTTGCTGAGTTTTTCTCATAAATCACACGATGATCTAAATCTAAAATAAATATTTTGCCAACTTCATCCTTAGCGGCAGCATGGGCAGTTCCTAGTAAAGATTGGCTAACTAATGCCCAAGACGATGGCATACAAATTGGAAGAACCTCAGACATCTTTAATAGTTCCTCAACTTGCTTTGGAAAGCTTTGTTTACTATTAAAAATTGAATATATTTCTTGTTGAATTTCCTTATACAAAATATTATTTAATAAGGCATTTCTAATCATTAACCATTTCTGATCGTGGGCTACTTCACATAGGTCCTTCACCGACAAATTATTGATTAATCTGTCTAAGTTTAAATCCATGTGTTTAATGCGTTCTTTGACTAGGTACAAGTTACCGGGATAAATAACTGCATTATTATTAAACTTAGCACCGGCTCTGATAAATTGGGTTTGAATCAAATTGGCAATTTCAGATAAATCCGCTGGATAAATTTTGCCACGTAAATTAGCCAATATTGCTAATGTTTTTTCTTTATTGAAATCCTGCATATTCTGAACTGCATCAAGTAAAGGAAATAATGATTTATTATTCTGATATTTATATAAATAATCATTAATATTCTTTAATACCCAATTAGCTTGGTCATTAGCGTTTCTAGTAATTTTCCATTCAGCCGGTATGATATCCAACCACCTGTCTTTAATATTATCCACCGCGCTTATTTTTTTGACATAGTCGCTGTTAAAAAAATCTTTTAACTCTTGCGTTTTTTGTTCAAGATAATTCTCAGGCGAACCGTCGGATTCATTGGCACTAGTCCATAATTGACCACATTGTACAAATGGTTTTAGTATTTCAAAGGCTGGTAATGTTAGAGGATGTTCCAATACATTTCTACGATGCACAACAACCACATCATAAAATAGACAAGCATATATTAAATGCCGAATCAGACGAGGCAAATCTGAAGGATTATGACTAATAGAACCACTATAGGGTTCAAGTTCACTGTAGAGACATACTGATTGAGACATGATAATTGATAGGTTTGGCGAACATAAATCAGATGATGATTATTTTATCATAGACTATCATAAAAATAAAAATATTATCCAAAGCATTTGGCGAACATAAATCAGATGACACAAATCATTGAAACATTGATAATCCACAATTTGAACCACCTATTATAGGATATAAAAATTATGAAATTGTGGACTCAGATATTATTGCTAGGTTTACTAGCAATAAATCCAATAACTAGTATGGCATCTAGTGATGACAGTAATAATTGTCAAACCATTTATTTGCCAGAAAAAGAAATCTTGCATGTACCATGCATAGATATAGTTACTAAAGACGGTGATTTATTATTACAATCTTATGCTGTAGATATGCAGCTAGTGCCTAACACTGATCCTCTCCAATTTATACCTCAAAATATATTGGAAGTATCTTGGGATGGTATGAATGCAGCAAATTGTAGAGCAACTTATACTCAAGAAAACGGTACAATTTCTATTCCTTGTATAGAAGTTCCCAAACTCAGTGAAGATGGAGATTATGCAGTTGGTATGAAGCAAGTGCTTTCCGAAAATTCATCGGAATTACCACAGTTTATTATTACTAATATAAAACAACAAACAAAACAAGTAGAAGAACGCTCATTGCGTTCTTCTACCAGAAGTGCAACAAGCTTCAGTACTGGTCGTTATGAAAACAACCAAAACATAAATCGCACACTTTCAATCTCTGGAGTCAGTGGTTTGGAGGTGGAAATTACCGGTGAAACAGAACGGAATTATGACTGGATAACCATTTACGATAGTAATGGACAAGAAGTAAGAAGAACAAGTGGTCCCCTCAATGTTAGTTTTACGGTAAATGGTTCATCTATTCGCGTTAATTTTAGCTCAGATGGCTCAGTTATAAGAAACGGTGCTACAGTCTCTATAAGAGAATTGATAATAGATCGTTTGTCTCCTCCTAACTTGGTCCGTCCTGCAAATAACACAAACAATGTCTCAGACATCGGTCAAACTTTCAATTGGAATCGAGTAAATAATGCTAACACTTATCGTATTGTAGTAAGTACGACAAGTGATTTTAGTGGTTTCAGTGATCAAGGTGCTAATAGTATATGTAATAATACTTGTTTTACAGCAAAAATATCTAGCACTTCCTATAGTGGCTTCAATTTAGCCCAAGGTACTAGTTATTATTGGAGAGTTCGTACAGGTAATAATAGTACTGCTAGTAATTGGTCAACTACTAGACAATTTACTGTAGCACGAACTACTAGTAATCAAGCAAGCTTTAGCACTGGTCGTTATGAAAACAACCAAAACATAAATCGCACACTCTCAATTTCTGGAGCCAGTAGTTTGCAGGTGCAAATTACCGGTGAAACAGAACGTAATTATGATTGGATAAGCATTTATGATAGTAATGGACAACAAGTAAGAAGGGTAAGTGGTCCCCTCAATGTTAGTTTTACAGTCAGTGGTTCATCTATTCGCGTGAATTTTAGCTCGGATGGTTCGATTACAAAAAGTGGTGCTACAGTCACAATAAGCAGTTCAACTGTTAATACTAGCTTTCCAAGCTCCGCATCAGTTGATAGTTTTGTTCAAAATAAGACTGGTACATGTACTGATATGGACGGTAGTTTTGGTTGCCAATGTGTGGATTTGATGCACTCATATATTCAGGATGTTTTAGGTGTTCCACGTTTAACACATGGTATAACAGGTCATGCTTATCAGCTATGGAGTCGTCTTGCAAACGTTACTATATCTTCAGGAACACGACGTGTCCGGTTGGAGCAAGTTCAAAATACTCCTAATGGAGTACCACAAAAAGGAGATATCATCTTCTGGAGGTCAAATGATGGTATAGGACATGTAGCAATTTTTATTGATGGTAATGTTAATGATTTTAGAAGCTTGGATCAGAACTGGATTAATGCAAATTCTAGTCGTGGATCGGCTGCTGCTATAATCACTCATAATTATAATAATGTAGTTGGTTGGTTACATCCAGTATTAATTTCTAATTAAGTATAGTTTCTCAAGTTTTATCTGAGATTAGAAAAGGAGGTCCCTCTTTTCTAATCTCATATCATTATATCAAGGGGGCATAAGGTAATTAAATATGAAAATCGCAACCTCACTATCAGCAAGTTTGATAGCTACATCATTTTTTTGGAGTTCAAATACTTTTGCTGTAAATAAATGGGATACAGTTTACGGTGTATCTGGAAACAATAATAGCAATCTACAAATATTAGAAGGATATGTAACGGATCCCGGGTATAATAATAGCGTGGTACACTGGTATTCTTGCGATTGCAATAAATTGGTAAGCAATAGCAGTTTATGGTATTCACAGTCATCTGCTCAGGAATATGTAGATAAGATGGATTCAGAACATACGTCTGTTGGCGAAGCTGCGGGAGTAGCAGCAGGACTAGGATTATTCTACCTTTTCCTTAAATCTCAAGAGTAAATTTTATATAAACAAATTTAGCCAACCATCATAGCTTTAGATTTGTGGTCGGCTGAAATGTTATCTCGCAAATTGTGTTATTTGATCAATTTAGTTTTAAAATCGTCCATTTCTAACATCATCAATAGATACCCATTTAATACCTTTTGCACCTTTCTCTTCCCATTTACATGATTTACATTTAATAAAGCCTGCTGAGGTTAAAAAACCACTTCGTTTTAAATATATGTTATAAACACGCCAAACATCTTTATCATGTTTTGATACATATTTACTACCAAAAAAACCTTTTTCTCTCACTTCTCGAAAAAATTTTATTTTTCCTATTTCAACAATGAGTCTATTCCCATCCATTTTATGACCACCACAATTTGGACATTGATAATTTTTAAAAAGTAATAGTCTTTTTCAACTCTTTTTCTGTTGAAAAATCAGAATTTGCCTCTATAGCATTATTTCCATGCAACTCTTTAGTTTGTATTTTTTCATATTCAAAACTAATACCCATTTATTATCTCCTACAAATATTTTTTTTGTTTACATTCATCACAATTGTTGATGCCTTGATTTTCTACCAACGAGTCGCACTTATGTTTCAGGGGCAGAGCTAACTGGGGTGATAAAACATCTATCACCTTAAGACTAAAATACTACAAATAATTATTGTCTGTCAAGATATTTGGTGATTTTTTTTATAATTTTCTCCACATCATAAAATAGACAAGCAACAGATGATTATTATTTTATCATAAACAGCCGTGAAATTATCATATGTTCGCCTGATAATTAATTCTTTCCTTAAATATAATGAGTATATAGCTTAGTTATTTACCAACATTTATAACAAATACCTTACACCATTCATTCTCCTTAACACTACCGTCCGCCAGCCTTTTTAAGGCGTGACGATCTTCCTCTCCAATATAGCGTTTGTGATAATTACACCATACCGCCCTTGCTATCTCAAAATCAAAATCATAGCTTGGTCCCGGATAATTATCATTTGTAGCATGAAGCGTGCGGTTACTATCTTCATAGTAACAATGATTACAATTTTTTCGTATTCCTGATGTCATAGAACTAAAAGTTGCCTCTTGTTTGTCTCGTAATTCAGGTTTAAAACAAGCAATAATTGTATCTTCCTTGCTTACTGTCATAACTTCTTTAACTTTTACAAAATATCTTTTTCTTAAATGCTTTCCTTTCCATTTATTTCCTTTTATTCCAAAAATAACAGATAAAATAATAAGTAATGCAATATTAACAATACTTATATTACTTACAGCAAGCATGAATATAAGCATTCCTACAGTACCTAAACCATACATATTATTGATAAAAGCCCAAATCCAAGTAAAGAAAAAAGCTGACCAAGAGAATCCTACTTCTACTACTTCTACAATATCATCATCTTCTACAACATAGTCTTTTTCTAAAAATAATGAGTAGAAACTGTAGTCATTGTAATTTATAGATGATGGTTTTTTATAGACAGTAAATGTCTTCAGTAATTTTCCTTGCCCTGTTCTTATTTTTTTTGGTCTTTTACGCAGTTGCATTAACGATGATTTAAGACGTTTAAGTAAATTTTTCAGGGTTTTCGTGAAATAATTAGGAGTATAGCCATTTTTAAAAAGGAATTTACGGAAAGGTGTCAATTTAGCAAGATCTGTATAAAGCTTACGAATATCTTCATATTCTGGATCCAATTCTCTCGCCCACTCTAAGTATTTCTTTGCCTTATCATATTCTTGTAAGTTAATCTGTAAAAGAGCGATCATGTATAGAGGACCAGCTTTAATTTTATTAAAAATTATTGAATTTACATTAACTTGCAATATTGATATAGCTAATTCCAAGTTTCCACGTTCATAAGCTACTTCTGATAATCTAAAGTAATCACGAATGTCATTACAATCCTGTGTAGCTTGTTTAGCAGCTTCGCTAATTTCCTCAAACTTGTATGTATTTAAACAAAATCCATCTTCAATTTTTGCTGGAACGGGAATTCTTTCCTGTTTCCTACGTTCAAGGGATAAGCCAGTCTCCTTATTTTCTAACTAAAGTTGCTGAACATCATCTTCTCCCTTTGAAAATATACTACTTAAGTGACGATCAGGAGTGGTAACAACAGCCTGAGACATAAATAATTTGGCAAGGTGCAATTCACCCAGTTTATGACAGCACTCACCCATGTTAAACCAATCACCACCACGATTTTTACCATCGTTACAGATATTCTCATATACATAACAATCAAAAGCCTTTACCCATTGCTTACGGTCCTTGTAATTAATGGCTTGGTTGTTTTTTTGGTTCTTTTGGTTCTTTATTTGACCAAGAATATTTACTGGATTATCATCAAAAGCTTGTAATATTCGTTGCTCGGCAACATTGGATTTCGGTATAAGTTTTTGGTATTGCAAGGCTTCTCTCATAGCAATAAAAGCTAATCCTTTCTCATTATTTTTAGAAAAACAGTGGGAAAGGTATATCCAAGCTAGAGGAAGAATGCTGGAGTTTGACTCTGCTGTCCATTGTTCTTGTAATAGCATGGATGAACAAAGGTATGGAATCGCTTGATTATATAACTTTTTTGCCATAAATTTACGAGCTTGTTTCCATGTTTTTTTCTGCTGTTGGTTAACATCTACCTTTTCTGAGACTAAATGTTGGCCCCAATCTCTTTTATCTCTGATTTCTCCGGCTGTTTCAGGATCTATTTGATTCCATAATTTGCAGGCTTGTATTCCTCCTGCGTAGTAGTGATTTATTTTACAAGGGAAAAAACTGCACTTAGGACATTCACTGGATCCTGTGTATTTCTCATCAGTGTGAATAATAATGCCTGAGTCGATATTACGACCAATACGAATTGATCTAGTGTATGGTATTTCCTCTTCATCAGGGCTTGCGCCAAGTGTTTTTAGTGCAGTTGCTGTGAAAGATTGGTCACAAAAATGGTAATGTTTTGTTAAAATTTCGCCGAGCAAATCAACAAAGCTAGTATTATCTGAAATACCCATAAATTTTATTAGATAATAACGCGCATCTCTTGATGCCTTTGGCGAAGTGAATGAATCTTGAGCGAGAAGTAGTTCCCGCAAATAGGCATCATCATCTGCTCTTTGAGTTACTAAATACAAACAAGCTGCTGTAAGACATCCTCCAAAGTTATTATCTGATAATAAGATGCTGTTTAAGCTTGTTTGACTAACAGCTACATCTGTGTCTTGAACCGCAAGGTATAGCAACGCTTTGGCTTGCTCAAGGCAAGTGTTTGACGATTCGCTTAGAAATTCTTGAATAATAGAGACTGGATTATATCCTTTAGCTACTTTTCTTACATCCGCTAGGAATGTTTGATATTCTTCAGTATTGTTAATTTGGTTACAACGTTCTATAAACTGGTAGTCTAATATCTGGATTGACATATAAATACCCTATTAAGCTGACTGACTTTGGTGAGAAATTAACCAAGGAATAAAAAATGGCGATTGCCTAATCTCATCAGGAATAGGATCAGAACCCGGAATAAAAGAAACATGAGAACTCAAAGTACTACCTGCGAATGCAGCAGCGATAACTGATATGACATCAATCCCCGCCGTATAAAGTCCTATGGCAAGTGCCCCTGAACCTGCTGCCACAAGAGTGGTTTTACGATATTTTTCTTTGGCAATTTTGTACTTGTTATCAAGTTCTTGAATACCCTCATCTACAGCTCTGAGAGCATGTCGAAGTCCCTGAGTATCATCTTCAGGATTAATCGAAGTTATTGTATTCTTTAGATGCGTTTGGAAATATTCATAGGCTTGCGGATTAGCTACCTCAATTATTTCCATAATCTGATCAAGCGGTAATCCTCCACTATTGGGCGAATTAAAAACAAGGGTACCTTCCCGTTTCAACATTTTACCTTCTTTCATAAAAAAACTCTTAACAACTGGATCATTTAAATCCACTTTTATTGTTTCTAATTCTTGTACATTAAACAGGACTTTTTCGTTAAAATTCTTACCTTCAATTTTCACAACTTCAGGCACAATACTCATTTTACCAAGTTCTATAAGTGGACGATGCTGAAGTAGCATATTTATTGTTCGTTCGTCAATATTTTGAGTTGGATTTTGAAAACTGTGTGCATACTTACGTTCAGGATTTGTAATTGGAGCAATGCAGATAATCGAATGATCAGAATAAACCGCTGTTTTACGGTGTAAGATATTCCACGGATCTTGATTTCCTTTACTATATTTTTTTACAAGATTAGTTGGAAATCTGGTATTGAGATGATTCAGTTCCAAAAGTTGATCCGGTGATCCACCAAGACCAATCATTTTACTGATAATTTCTTTATTAAAAGCTAAACGTTCTTGTTTATCCAATGTTTGATACTGAGATAATGAACTAATTCCTAGATCATCGAAAGTATCATAAATGTCTTTTTGGAATTCATTGAGTCTTGTTATTTCATCATCATCAATAAATACAAATCCGGGATCGTCGTCCACCAAATCATTCCAACTCAACGCTGCTACAGCCGAATTTTGGTAAATAACTGGTAAACTCATAATACCCGGATACTTCTGTTCAAAGCCTCTTAAACTTAAACGGGCTTCTAGCATTGCTGAATATAGTGATTTGTTTTCTTTAGCAAAAGCAGTGAAAAAAGCTTCTAAAAAACTCAAAGCAACTTCATCTGGAATATTCTCTCGCATGACAATGCTTTGAGGTAAGTGCAATTCAGCTAGTTGGTTTGCTAAGCCAATACCATTACAAGAATTAAAGATCATCAATTGTAATCCCTTTTCAAGGGCATTGGAAATGGCATATTTTAAATCTTCGATTTCGACACTATCTTGATTCAGATAGAATTGACCTACTTTTCCTTCATCATCGCTGGCACTATGCCCAGCAAAGAAGAAAATATGCCATTCTTGATTTATATGTGTTAATAATTCCTTTTTAGTTTCTGGTTTTTTTAATTGAATCTCGGCTTGTTCTGATGATACAATTTCATTTAATACCTTATGATCAAAGTCAGTATTAAGATCATCACTTTGACCGATAATACTTAAAATTTTTACCTTATTTTGTGGTTGAATGCTGGCAAGCGAATTTGGAGATTGAAATGTTTTAGGACCAACAGCAATGGCTGCTCTGCCGAGACAAATGTTTTTAAATAAATAATCTTCCCATTCATGCCAAGGCAATTGCCCTAATTTTGGATTATCAGTCTGAATAACAATTCTTGCTTGCTCCTCACTTGCTTTCAAAGAGGATAATTTTTCTCGAATAAAACTTCGACACCGCTCTCCACCAGCTTCTTGAAGCCAAGACTTAAAACAGTTTTGCAAGTCAGAGTATGAATCCTTACAAGTTTCAAGATCAAAATAATCTTCATCAATTGGCATACCTCGCGGAGTATCAAGGTTTTCTATATGGTTTTTTCGCCATGTTTGATACTTTTCAGGCAGTATGGGGTTAGAAGACAAGGAAGAAACATCTTGTGATAGATTAGTTCCTTCATCCCGCAGCGTTATCTCAAAACCTTTCTCAAAATCGCCAGAAAAATTTAAAGTGATTAATTTTGCCATATAAATTGTCACAAACAGTTAGAAATACTGCTATAATAATCTAATTTAATTTAAAATGGAAATCAAAAAACTCAATATTGTAAATTTTACGCAATTTACGAATTTAACTATAGAATTTTCCAGTGATTTTACGGTCTTTATCGGCAATAATGGGGCTGGTAAAACATCTTTATTGCGGGCATTAACAATACTTTTAACTTGGCTTATTGCTAGGATTGAACGGGAAAAAGGTAGTGGTAGTCCCATTTTAGAAGCGGATATAGAAAATGATGCTAAGTATAGCCAAATAACCATTGAAGTTGGTGATTTATCTGATTTTTTTCAGTGGAAATTAGTAAAGCAACGTAAGGGATTTAAGAGTAAACAGAGTAGTGACTTGAAAAATGTCACTCGTTTAGCAGATAGGTATCGCAACTGTATAAGTCAGGACAACAATAGTAGTTTACCACTAGTGGTTTATTATCCAGTCGAACGTGTGGTTTTAGATATTCCACTGAAGATTAAAAAACACCATAGCTTTGCTCAATTGGATGGCTATGATAATGCACTTACGCAAGGGGTGGATTTTCGTAGATTTTTTGAATGGTTTCGCGAACGCGAAGATACCGAAAATGAAAGTATGCAGCAGATTTTGGAATCACTTAAGGATAATTACCAAGATGAGCGCGGCGGGGGAAAACTATCACAACTTCCTTATGATAAGCAGCTAACTGCGGTGCGTAATGCGATTGCAATTTTTATGCAGGGTTTTTCTAAATTGCGAGTGCAACGTAAGCCTAGATTACGAATGACAGTGGAAAAACATGGCAAAACCTTAGATGTGGCACAGCTTTCCCAAGGTGAAAAATTACTAATGGCATTAGTGGGTGATATTGCACGTCGTTTGGCGATGATGAATCCCGGCTTGGAAAATCCATTAGATGGTGAAGGCATCATACTTATTGATGAGATAGATCTACATTTGCATCCACAATGGCAACGTGGCATCATCCAACGTTTACGCGATACCTTTCCAAATTGTCAATTTTTGCTGACCACACACTCGCCATTGGTGATCAGTGATGCTAAAGATGTACACTGTTATGTCCTCAATGATAGCCATTTAACATCAATAGAAGATTTATATGGTTTAGATGCCAATCAGGTTCTTCTAAAAGTCATGGATACCGAAATTCGTAATGAAGTTGTGCAGAAGCAACTTACTGAATTATTAGAACTAATTCATCATGGAGATTGTAATAAAGCTAAAGTTTCATTATCTGAATTAGAAAAAGAATTGTCTGCTGATGACTTAGAATTAGCTAAGGCTCGCCTATTGATCAAACGATTAGAGGTATTGCGTGCGAAAAATCGTTAAAGGAAGCGAGCCAAAAACCTTAAGCCACTGGAAGCGACATAATCCTAACGGGAAATATCAGGACTTAAGCAAGGTAGAACGCCAAGCCATTAGTAATACTTGCTTAGAAGAACAATATTATCTATGTGCTTACTGTTGTCAATGCATTACTGATAAAAAATCGCATAATGAACATATCCAACCACAACATGTTGCGTCTAATCAGACGCTGAATTTCCACAACATAGTTGCCAGTTGTAACAAACCTAAACAATGTGGTGAAGCACATGGCGCAAAAATAATACCATTAACGCCTCTAATGAGCGAATGTGAGACGGAACTAGAATTTTATCTTTCTGGCCATGTAAAAGGCTTAACAGCACGCGCCACCAAGACTATTGATGTTTTAAACTTGGGCGATAGCAACAAAGCATTAATTTATACCCGTAAACAATTGGTTGAAACGCTAATTTTTCAGTGGGATTCACCCGAAAATTTTGAGCTGCTAGATGATGAATCACTAGAAATAATAATGACAGAACTGAACCAGCCTGAAGATGGACAACTTTCCGCATTTGCCCCTATATTACAAAATATACTGTGTCAATTTTTAAAAAATCAAAAAGCTACTGAAGAGTAGCACTTAAAGCATAAAACTTTCAGTAAAGCTCACATCATCTAATTGTATTGCAATACAAAATTCTTCTTTAATACTAAATGACCATTTTATATTTAGGTATTTTTCAGTGCCATTAGCGGTTTTTTCCCGATCTATTCCAGATGATTTATCAAACAGCGTGAATTTGATATTTTTCGGTAAAGCAGTTTGTTCTGCACACAGCCAAAATACTACTTCGATATTCTCATTATCAAATTTACGTATATCAAGAACAAGAACCACCTTATAATCCTTGCCTAAATTGATCTCTTTAGCTCGTTTAACTGCCTTTGTTCTAACTGGCAGAAAAGCCAGATTGGTCGGGATACGATTCAATTCTAGCCAATCAGCAAAATTATTCTGAAACCATTGAATCAAGTTCACCACTGGTTTTTTGAATTTCAAAGTTTCCCGTTCTTGAATTACCTGTTCCATCCATTCTTCATATTCAGGATCAGCCTCAGTTTCTCTTTGCCAAGCGGTGCTTTGTATCTTGCCTTTGACCTTATCAATAGCACGGTATAAGTGCCAATTTTCTAGGACTCCAACACGTAAGCTCAAATCCAAATTTGTTTCTGGTATCCATATTCCTTGGCTACAGCGCAATGTCAATGGTCCACATAGGGCTTTTTCTGAAATAGCAATGTCAGTAGTGCCTGTCATTGGATTATCATCTGCTGGTACTATGAACCATTGTTCTGCTTGTGAATATAGTAGCACCCATTGCAATAATCCTATTGTTTTCTGATTATCAATTCTAAAAATATCTCCAGCTTGTGGAGTTTTTGGTAATTGGGAAAGCTTATTGGCTACTTTCTCCAATTTGGTCTTCATTGTATCTGCAAGTTGATGTAATCGTTCTAAAGGGTTTTGGCTCATTATATTTCCCTAGTGTTAGGTCTTTGGAGTAATAGTTTACGGAGCCTTTTCATATCTTGATTAAGTGTATTTTTGGGAATTTTTAGGTATTTTGCCAATTGAGCTTGAGAAGGCGGTTCTTGGTCTTCTTCAATCAAAGTGACAATTAGTTGAAATTCTTCAAAAATTCGTTGACGAACCTTAGAATGACAATTCATATTATCAATATCATTATTAATTTGTTTAATTAAATTTTGCCAACTTTCCCACTGTTCATCAGTGGTATCAAACTTTAGCGGTTCGGCAATATTGTCAAGTTGTTTGAAAATTTGATTAAATTCATCGCATTCCAATGCGAGGTTTAAAGATTGCCATTTTGAACGAACTTCATCCTTAATAATTTTCGCCAAATCTCCAAACTTGAAACTGCTTATATAACCTTGTTCAGCTAATTGGCAAATTACTTGACACAGTTAAGCTTGGACTGGTTTTCTCCTTTCCACTAATTTTAACTGTATTTGAAGCCATTTGGTTTTACCAAGTGCTCTTTTTAAAGCTTCCTTATTAGATGGTTCCTCTGATGAACTATTAGCAGAAACTGTCAGTATTGTTTCATTATAGACTTTTCCTTGGTTATTTAATTCTTGAGCGGTGAACACACCCTGTGTAACCGCTTGTTGAACCGCAACTTGGGTATTTATGCCTACAGCATAACCAATTGGATCACAATGTCGTTGTCTATCATGTAGAAAAGATTTGATATTGTTGTAAACAAGATAGTCAATATTGTCATACTTTTTTAATGCTGAACATAATCCAGTAATTTTTTAACTATAGCATACTCAACACAATCTATCAATAATGCATCAAATGCGCCTCTTTCTCCCCAATCAGCAAAAAATGGATAACAAATAAATTTTGGGTAAACATTTGATAATCCACGCCAACGCATACGGTTACATAATCCGTTTGCAAAGTTAGCCAAAAACTCTCCAGAGTATATATCTAAATTTCTGATATATGATGTAAATTTATTATCAGTTTTTTTAGGAGGATAATGTTTTGTCAATAATAAGACCAATTCTGATGGTGGTGATTCCATTTTACATCCACAACACCATAAATATTGTTTATATTCTTTCATTATTTTTTTATAGAAAAAGTGGGACGATTTTTTTTAGTGTCTGTTATGAACTATATAACCGAGCTCGGATGGTTTTTAAATTCACAATATCGGAAAATATCATGAACCATTTCGGCAAAAAAATCGTTGCCCATTCCATCGTTGATGGATGGACTAGTTATGTATCATCTGTATTCAATAATAGCACAATGGGTAAGGATGATGATCAAAAGATTCGAGAACAGTTTGGAGTGAGTGTTTATTTTAGTCCAGATGCAGATTTTGAATCTATACATCCATTAATGGATATGGCGCGGCAGACTCAATATGTAAGAAAAATACTAACCACCAAAATTGATAAAGAACTTGGTGGCAGTTATGGTTATCGTATTTTTGTTAATCCTTATGGTAATCAATTTGAAACCGCAGTTGAACAACTAAGAAAACGCCCAGAGTCCAAATCAGTTATCATCAACTTGATACATCCACTTGAATGGGAACGAAAAATTCAACCCAATATCAAACGTATGGCATGTTTAACTCACATTCAAGCTCTAATACGCGATGGACAATTGCATTTTTTTGCACAGTTTCGTTCACAAAATGTGTGGAATTCTCACGGCAATTTCAAAGGATTGTATGAACTTCAGCGTATGATGCTTGTTCGTTTACAAGAAAGGGGATTAAAAGTCAATCGTGGTGGATTGACTGTGGATATTACTGCCGCTCACCTTTATGAATTTGACTTTCAGGAGGCGGAGCGGCTGGTAAAATAATTGCTATATTATGTGATAATATATTGTTGAATCTCATCTGTTGAAGCCAATCTTTGACCTTTAATTTTTAGTTCACCAAAATCTATTTCATATTCTTTATTTGCTTCAGTTTTACCATAAGTGATAATGCTATTAGCAGCTAATAGCTTATCTTGTTCACTAGCATTTTTATCAAGCAATACACATGGACCAACAGCATCAACAATTTTACCTTTTAGATATTTTTTGCTATGAGTTTTTTCTAGTTTATCATTATCTTCTTGATTTCTCCCAATAATCAGTTTTGCACCATCTGGTAATCTTAATTGCCTTCCAAATTTTAATGTATTGATGTCATCAACTTCAAGTCCATCATGTTTAACAAAATCTTTTAGTCTATTGCTAAATTGTATTTTGGTTAATAAACATCCACCTGCTGGTAGTTCAAAATCCTCTAATCCTATCTCTTTTGCTAGTTCTAACTGTCTTCCTCTTCCTCGTCCAGATATATCTAATAATTTTTCTCTATCTACCCAAGCTTCTCTTTCTGGTTTACTAATTGGTAACAGTTTTGCACTCATTGGTCTTACAATAAGTTCATCAATTTCACTTAATTTTTTTACTTTATTTAAAGCATCTTTATTTTGACTCATTGGTCGTTGCCCCAATACTTCACCACTTATGACAAAAGAAGCATCATATTTTTTGAGTAAAGCACTGGAATGTCTAAACATAAATCCATGACAATCTATACAGGGATTAAAGTTTTTACCATAACCATATTTCGGTTCAAACAATACTTCATCTAAATATTTTTCTCTTAAATCTAATATTTCTAATTCTGCTCCAACTTGATCACACATATTTTGCATATGTACTAATCTATCTTGTGTACCTCCAAATCCAGTATTGACATTTATTGCAATAACTTCAATACCTTGATTTACTATCAGTTTCATAGCTAATGTTGAATCTAATCCACCGCTAAATAATGCTAATGCTCTCATATATTATCTCTAAATTAACCACTAAAATGTCAAGCAATGTTATCATGAAAGCAATCCATCAAAAAAATCTTTTGTTAATTTCAGTTGTTCAGCACAAGTATCTACTTTATTAACCACTTGGCGAAAATTTGCCCCATAACGTTGTCCCTTACTATACCATGATAAATGTTTACGTGCCATACGTACCCCCGTATATTCACCATAAAATTGATAGAGATTATCTAAATGTTCTAACAACACATCGCGAATTTCAATAATAGAGGGTGGAGCTAAATGCTCAGACTTAGTTAAAAAATGATCAATTTCACGAAAAATCCAAGGCTTACCTAAAGCAGCACGCCCAATCATAACTGCATTTGCCCCAGTATAATCCAAAACATACTTAGCCTGTTCTGGTGTACGAATATCACCATTTGCAATTACAGGAATATTAACACTAGCTTTAATCGCAGCAATAGTATCATACTCAGCCTCACCACTATAACCACAGGCACGAGTACGCCCATGTACCGCTAAAGATTGAATACCAGCCTGTTCAGCTATTTGAGCTACTTTAACTGCATTACGATTTTCTTTATCCCAACCTGTGCGTATTTTTAAAGTTACTGGTATTTCAACTGCATTAACCACAGCGTCCAAAATATCAGCAACCAAAGCCTCATTTTTCAACAAAGCTGAACCCGCCATAACGTTACAAACTTTTTTTGCAGGGCAACCCATATTAATATCAATAATTTGCGCCCCATTATCAACATTATGTTGCGCCGCTTCTGCCAATAACTTAGGATCAGCTCCAGCAATTTGCACATAACGCGGCTCGATTTCACCCTCATGATTAGCGCGACGCTTAGTTTTTTCACTACCCCAAAGTAGAGAATTAGACGAAATCATTTCAGACACCGCCATTCCAGCACCCATTTTCTTACATAATTGCCGATAAGGGCGATCAGTAACACCAGCCATTGGAGCTAGAACCAAGCGATTTTTTAATTTATATGGACCAATTTGCATAATATTTATTATTTATATTTGATAGAATAGTTAAAACAAACCAAATTATTAACCTTAATAAGGAACGAACTGTGAATTTACAAATTGCCCAACGAGTTCAAACTATAAAACCTTCTCCTACTTTAGCCATTACAGCTCGTGCCGCTGAAATGCGAGCCGCTGGCAAAGATATTATTGGTTTAGGTGCAGGTGAGCCTGATTTTGATACTCCACGTCATATAAAAGAAGCCGCTGTTGAGGCACTGAATAAAGGTTATACTAAATATACGCCTGTTGATGGTATTCCTGAGTTGAAAAATGCAGTCATTAATAAATTTGCGCGTGATAATCAACTTGATTATGGTATAAAACAAGTTTTGGTTTCATCAGGTGGCAAGCAAAGTATTTATAATTTAGCTCAAGCATTTTTAAATCCCGGTGATGAGGTTATTATTCCATCCCCTTATTGGGTATCATATCCTGATATAGTCATGTTAGCCGGTGCTATACCAGTTATACTTCAGACTGGTATTAAACAAAACTTTAAAATCACAGCTAAACAATTAGAAGCAGCTATAACAGATCAAACCAGATTATTTTTCATAAATAGTCCGTCTAATCCTACAGGTGTACACTACACCCCCGAAGAATTAGAAGCTTTAGGTGCAGTTTTACGTAATTATCCTAAAATTTTAGTTGCAACAGATGATATGTATGAACATATACTTTGGGAAGGTGGTCCATTTAAAAATATCTTAAATGTATGCCCAGAATTATATGATCGTACCATAGTGCTGAGCGGAGTATCAAAAGCATATTCTATGACAGGATGGCGTATAGGCTATGCCGCTGGACCTGATCAGATCATTCAAAAAATGAAGATAATTCAATCACAAAGCACTTCTAATCCTACATCTATATCTCAATATGCCGCTGTAGCAGCTTTAGAAGGTGATCAATCATTTATTGAAAAAATGATCGCGCTATTTAAAAAACGCCATGATTTTGTGTTAGATTCAGTACTAAAAATAGAAGACATTCAATGCTTACCCGCTCAAGGCACATTCTACCTGTTTCCCTATATGGAAAAAGTGATGCAACGTTTAGATATCAAAACAGATGTAGAATTAAGTGAATTTTTAATTGAAAAAGCAGGTGTTGCCTTAGTACCCGGCTCAGCTTTTGGTGCCCAAGGTTATATACGTATATCCTTTGCAACCAGCATGGAAACCTTAAAAGAAGCAATGCAAAGAATAAGGAATGTATTATAGCACGATAGCAGATAAGATTATAATTGCTTTAGCAATTATGTTTATTATCTGGCTATATCAACACTACTGGATAAAACCAGACAAGGCAAATTATGCCCAAATCTTAGTAGCAAACCAAGCACCTATAAAGATTAACTTACATGAAGATAAAAAGTTTAATATAGAAGGTGCAATAGGAAAAAGCATAATAGAAATATCACAAGGACGTATTAGATTTGTAACTTCACCTTGTCACAATCAACAATGTGTACATACAGGCTGGCTAACTCATGGAAGAGAAATAGCTGTATGCCTTCCCAATAAAATCACCATTCAAATGCAAGATACTCAAGAGTATGATGCTATTGTTTATTAGAACATGAAATACAAAGATCTAAGAGACTTCATAAACCAACTAGAACAACAAGGCGAACTCAAACGTATTCAATTAGAGATTGATCCCTATTTGGAAATGACTGAAATTTGTGATCGTACTTTACGTGCCAAGGGTCCAGCTTTATTATTTGAGAATCCTAAAGGGCATTCAATTCCAGTTTTAGCCAATTTATTTGGTACTCCTGAACGAGTAGCCCTTGGTATGGGGCAAGATTCTATTTCTGCCTTGAGAGAGGTTGGAAAATTATTAGCTTTTTTAAAAGAGCCTGATCCTCCAAAAGGTTTTAAGGATGCTTGGGCAAAGTTGCCGCTGTTTAAGCAAGTATTAAATATGCCCGCTAAGGTGATTCGTAAAGCGGCTTGTCAGGAAGTTGTTATTACTGAACCTGATTTATCTAAATTACCGATTCAAACCTGTTGGCCTGAAGATGCTGGACCTTTGATTACTTGGGGTTTAGTTATTACTAAAGGTCCACATAAGGAGCGTCAAAATTTAGGGATTTATCGACAACAAGTCATTGGCAAAAATAAGCTGATTATGCGTTGGCTATCTCATCGCGGTGGAGCCTTAGATTATCAAGAATGGCTACAAGTTAATCCAGATAAACCTTTTCCCATTGCAGTGGCATTAGGTACTGATCCAGCAACTATTTTAGGCGCAGTCACTCCAATCCCTGATTCTTTATCAGAATACGCCTTTGCTGGTTTATTACGTGGTAGTCGCACCGAAGTTACGCGCTGTATTAGCCATGATTTACAAGTACCTGCGAGTGCTGAATTTGTCCTAGAAGGTTATATTTATCCAAATGAAACTGCCCCTGAAGGACCATTTGGTGATCATACAGGTTATTACAATGAAGTGGATACTTTTCCAGTATTTACTGTAGAACGTATAACTCATCGTCATGATCCTATTTATCATAGTACATATACTGGTCGTCCACCAGATGAGCCGGCTATTTTAGGAGTAGCCTTAAATGAAGTTTTTGTGCCAATATTACAAAAGCAATTTCCAGAAATTGTAGATTTTTATTTGCCCCCAGAAGGCTGTTCTTATAGAATGGCAATAGTAAGCATCAAAAAACAATATCCCGGACATGCAAAACGAGTAATGTTTGGAGTTTGGTCATTTTTACGCCAATTTATGTACACTAAGTTTGTAATTATTACTGATGATGATGTCAATGTGCGCGACTGGCAAGATGTAATTTGGGCAATGACAACTCGCATGGATCCAGCGCGTGATAGTACCATTATTGAGAATACACCTATAGACTATTTAGATTTTGCCTCACCAGTATCAGGATTAGGAGGCAAAATAGGTTTTGATGCTACTAATAAATGGCAAGGCGAAACTCAACGGGAATGGGGCAAGCCTATTACCATGACAGCGGCTGTTAAGGATAGAATTGATAAAATTTGGGATAAGATTATTTAGTTAGTAGGGTGGGTAGAGCGACAGCGAAACCCACCGATCATAATACCTGTCTCTTATACACATCT
>NZ_MCBX01000016.1 GCF_001723685.1 Candidatus Marithrix sp. Canyon 246 | reverse complement strand
TTGGCAAACTGGCAACAATGACAGGTGCAGATGCTTATCAGCAAAAACACCGTTATGACAGCTTCGGGCGTTTAACACAAACCAGCAGCCTGATGAATGGACAAACATACTCTCTCAACACTCAATACGATCATTACGGGCGCGTTGCAGCACTGACTTATCCCACTGGTTTTGCGGTGTTACATGAATACAATGATTATGGTTATTTATCAATAGTGCGTAATGCCAATAACAATACGCAATACTGGCAAGCAAAAACCATGAATGCGCGAGGGCAGTTAGAAGAACAGCAATTTGGCAATGGTTTAAGCACACAAAAAACCTATGATCCACTAACAGGTTTTCTGCAAACCATTAAAATTGACTCAGTGCAAGATTTAAGTTATAAGTTTGACGCTTTAGGTAATCTATTAGAACGAAATAAAGGTTTCAATCTAACAGAAAAATTCAGTTATGACGGCTTAAATCGCCTGACTCGCACACAAATAATTGGTGGTAAAATAGTAAATATTAGTTACGACGAAATAGGTAATATTTTATCCAAGACAGGCGTGGGAATGTATGCCTATGGAGCCAACAATGCTGGACCTCATGCCGTTACTAGCGCAGGCGGTATAACATATACCTATGACGCAGTAGGCAATAGAATCTCCAATTCAAATGGGCAACAAATTCAATATAGTTCATATAATAAACCTACATTGATTAGCCAAGGCACAACAGAATTGAGCTTCAAATATAATCCAGACCGTGCGCGTTATCAGCAAACCATTGTAAGCAATGGACAGATAACAGAATTACTGTATTTAGGCAAACTGTATGAACAAGAAACCAGCAGCGGCGTGACACAATACAAACATCACATCTTTGCAGGTGATAAAGCAGTAGCCGTACATATAGATGACAGCAACAACACATCAAAAACCAGCTATTTGCACCGCGACCATTTAGGTTCAGTTGAAAGCCTCACCGATGAAAAAGGTACATTAGATACCAGTTTGAGTTTTGATGCGTGGGGACAACGTCGTTCTGAAAAATGGGACACATTGAGCCAACAAGAAATTATTGACTTAGTAAATAATACCAGCTTGCGTAGAGGCTTTACTGGACACGAACATCTGGATGAAGTAAACCTAATCCATATGAACGGACGAGTATATGACCCAGTATTGGGACGCTTCTTATCAGCCGATCCAGTGATACAATCACCGGGAAATATGCAAAGTTTAAATAGATATTCCTATGTACTGAATAATCCACTATCTTATAGTGATCCAAGTGGGTTTTTCTTTAAGAAAATCTTTCGTGCGGTGAAAAGGTTTGTTAAGAAAATTTGGAAACCTGTTGTTGCAACCATAGCTGGATTGGCGATTGGTGCGGTTACGTTTGGTATTGGTACTGCGCTTGGTTTTGGCGCATTGGGAACAGCGATATTATCAGGTGCAGGCTTTGGTTTTGGTGGCGCATTTGCTAGTTCCTTAGTGAATGGTGGTAATATTGGTAATGCACTAAAAGCAGGGCTAAAAGGCGGATTGATTGGCGGTGCTATTGCAGGGCTAAACTTTGGTGTTGGAAATTTAGATAAAATAGCACACCCGTTTATTCATTTCGCAAGCAAAACAATTACTAATGGTGTTGTGCAAGGCTTTCAGAATATGGCTCAGGGTGGACGCTTTGAACATGGTTTTATGACAGAAATAATGGGCCAAATAGGTGGCAAATTACGTTCTATGCTCGCAGCTGGTACTGCATCAGCAATTGGCGGCGGAAAGTTTTCGAATGGAGTAGCGAGTAACTCTTTTAGTTACTTAAAGAAAATTAGAGATTCTCTAAAAAATATTACTAAAAAACTAATTAGCTTACCAGCACAGATTATATCTCATGGTGCTTATTATGCAGGTATGAATGATGCTTCTAAAGGTATTGATCCAAGTAAAAGAGTTTATAGAAGATATAAAACATACCTTCAAAATGAAGCGGCTATACGACATGATATAGCGATTCGCAAATCAGGCTACCATTGGTGGAATTTGGGTAAAATGCAACAAATACATGGGAATCTTTCTAAAGAGTCACCATATTTGGGAATGAAAGGAGTATTTGGGATAATGGCAGGTATTGGAGGTGCCTTGAATACAATATCTGGTGCCCGCCCTGTATGTTCAACTTGTAATCCGTAAATAAAGCTCATCGGGATTTAGCTCGTAGGTTGGGCTGACGACAGGAAGCCCAACAGAATCATGGCAAAATGTTGGGCTTCCTTTCGTCAGCCCAACCTACAATACAACAATAGCCCCTGACAGGTCTGATAGTTTTGATTAATTTTTGGCTTTGAAATATTCTTGAAACAAATCATGTCTAAAGGCATATCCGCCACTTTGTGATTTCATAATCATTAGTTTTTTACTATATTCAAGAAAATCTATATAATCTTTCGGTGCGATTCCTTGATGATACATAAACCATCGTAATGTTACATGTTTTAATACTTCAACTCCGCCATAAAACATAAAACCAAATATAATTCCTAATGTCATACCTATACGAAGCCCTAAACTCAATGCTCCCCACCATCCTAATGTAGATGCACTCAAACCTGTAACAAATAAAGTAATTATTCCAGCAATTACTAGGGTCATTAACGCGCTGCGTTGTAAGCTTGCTTTAATTTTATGACTGGGAAGAAATATGTGTGTTTTCCAATCCTCTGATTTTTTTGATAAATAGAAAATATAAGCTAAATTTAAACTTGTTCCTATTATAAATCCTTGTAATAAAGCCATTTCAATTGTTAATTTAGGAATTAGCAAGTGAAATCCTATCATCATCAAGATAGTCACAGGAATAAATAATAACGCCGATAAGGCTTTTTTCAGGATTTGTTTATAGTTTAATCGTATTTCTTTACCTAATGTAATTTCTAAAGGATCTGTATGTACAGGATCTACCATAATTCCTACTAATATTCCCAGACTGCCATATAGAATGATTACAAAAAAACTCCATTGCCCACCATCAACTAACCAGCCAGTTATACCTGAAAATAATGCTAAATATCCTGATAGAAATATAGGAAAACTGAAAGGTTTTGATAATAATAAAGTTATGACGCTCATAAATAAACTGCATAATATACCGATACTTGCATAAGAAATTACTAAAGCTATTTTAGAAAATAGTAAATCATGATTTATCCACTGTGTTAATGTGTAATGAATTCCCATTAAAGCATCAGGTAAGATAACATCATTGTTATCAATTACTTGATTTGCAAACCTTTTACCAAAAATCAAACCTCCAATACTACCCATCATTGCACCAAATACTATTCCAAACAAGCAAGTAAACCACCATTGATAAGTTTGTTGTTGTTTTTCATTTAGCATTTTTACTGGTAAAACTTCAACATTAAAAGTTTTACCTATAGTAATAGAATTTGCAATATTGCTTAACCACTTTTTGACTTGTTCTTTCTGATATGGCGGTTGCTTCATTTTGTCAAAACGCAAGTTAATATATGTGGAGATTAGATTGTTTTCAGAAATATTATTAGTTTCAACAAGTAAGTTTAAACCTAATGGAGTTTCAATTATTTGTTTGAATTTATCATCTACTGGATAGTCAATATGATGATTGTTTAGATAATTATGACTAAATTCACTGGTTAAAGCTTTTATAGTGGCTTCAGTATAAAAACGGAAATTTATATTGTTATTTAATAAATCTTTGGCGAATTGATATTCATCTGGGCGACTTGTAATTAAGATGCCTCCTAACTCAGATTCACCATATTTATGAATAAAACTATTGATGGATGCTAGACGATCCATGCGTTGTTGTGGCGGTAAATTATCAAATCCATCTAATAAAAATACACATGTTTTACCATGAACCAATAATTTAAAATCAGCTTCGATGTTATTTTCTGGTAATCCAACTAATATTAGTTCATGTTTTAACCAATCCTCAAAAGATGCAAACCTCGTATCCCAATCTGCTAAATATAAAATAATGGGTACTGGTTTTTGAATATTATTTTTAGCTTTATCAATTAATTCCTGAGCAATATTAGATAGAGCTATAGTCTTACCCATACCAGCTTCTCCCAACAAGATCATAAAACCATAACTTTGTTCAAAAAAAGCTGTAAAAAATTGATGATCCAAAATAGCAACGGTTTTTTCTGAATCATATTTCAAAATTTTAATTGATACTTGAGTATTAATCCATTGATTTTGCAATTGTATGCTATCACATTCCTCATTCATCTTATTTAGTAGATGCTGACGCAAATGGGGAGGCAAGTTGTGTGAATTTTCTCTAACTTTATTATCAGGATATTGATAATTATTTGTAATAACATTAACTATCGAAGATCGCCTGACAGTATTATCAGTGAAATCGAAATAGGGTAAAAATGTATTTGATGTAATAGAATTACAGGATTTGCGTTCATCATCTTCAAGAATTTCCCTAACTTTTTTATCAAAATCTTGACATTTCTCTTGAATCCAACAGCGAAGTCTAGGAGCTAACCAAGTTCTAGAACCTTCTATATCTAATAAAAACTCTCCTGTATAAACAGTTTTTATTGTTTTAATATCTTCTTCAGCTAAGGCATTTTCAAGATCAGTTACATTAATGGGTAAGTTGATGATAAAAAACTCATTTGCTTTTCCTCGTTTGCCTGTGGGCAACATTTCATCTATCTTATCTGGAGGTATAAATTTTCTTATATTAGAAATATTTTCAGAAACCTTTTTAATTGTTTTGATTTTGCACTCATTTTCATCAAAGTTTCTCAAGTTATATAGATAATTATCAAATTTATCAGAAAGCTTGTAATTCCAAGTGTTATTAATTAGCGTAGCATTTTTAATTACATCATAATCTTTTAATTGTTCATGAGCTGATTCAAGATTGTCACTAACATCATGATGATTTATAGAATATGGTTTTTCCTTGTTATATCGAGCGGATATACTATATCTCCATAATTCTTCATAAATTTGTTTACTGATAGTATTAAAATTATCAGGACAAGTAGGTTTCATTGGATAAAATATATCACATAAATATTCACGATCTATTTTGCCCTGATGTTCCATCACTATATAAGTTGCTATTAATAAGCCTAATTGTGCAGTATAAGCCTTATCATTTCCATTAACTAATCTTAATTTACCAAAAACTTGTAGTTTCATTTCATGGTTTCCGCTATTCCAAGAATGATCTTGGAAACTTTTGTCTTGAGAATGTTTATTTTAATATTTTTTATATTATTACATAGTGATAGAAGTTTCCAAGATAATTTTTTTCAACTTGTATTTGTTCTTGGATTAGAGATGAAGTAGTCTGTAGCCTCGTTCAATGAAATTGCAAATAGCATCTAGGATACGCTGATGTTACATAATGGTAATGAACTCATATCATGGATGACAGTCAGCATTTTATAGTCTATGAACAATTTTATTTGACCTGTTTGTTTAATTTATATTTAGAGGTAAATTTATATGAAAAACTTGTTTGCAGTATCATTATTGACATTAATATGTGTTCAATCTCAATCAGTCTGGGCAAAAACTGATTTACTGAATTTAACCAGTTTAGCCGAAGGTAGCAAACCCAGTTACGGAAAATATGTGGTCGTTAAAGAAGGTGCGCTTTCTGGCGAACCTGATGCGCTTGATAATGGGTCGGTTGAATTTTCTGTGAACTTATCGGGGGATTTTGCAATCTTCTTCAATCATAAGCCTGTTGATGGTCAATATCTTGACTTGGAAGGGAATGGATATAAAATTCGCGTAAAATTTGGCTACTCTAATGATGCCTACATATATCTTAATGGAAAATACGTGGAAGGATCTTCTAGTTTAGGGGATGAACCAAAGATCTCTTTTGTAGGTAATCAGCTTAAAATATTTGCTTCTAATGGTAAATTAACAAAAAGCATAGAAATAAAAGAAAATGTTACTTACACTAAAATAGGCTTTTATGGTTTAAGAGAAACCAGTCGATTATTGGGATTAGAAATCAGTGGCGGTGGCACAACGACAACCACGCCAAGCAAGGATCCCTTGAGTAACACCACCAATACCAACAACTGCGCCGCAGCCACTATTGCACCTAACCTCAATATCAAACTGCCCAGTGCCAGTTATCAAAGCTTAACTGGTTCATCATCCAATTTGTGGATAGATCTTAAATTTATGCCCACTGAAGATGGTCAATTGTGGTGGACATTGGATAAATATGGGGTTAATGAATAAGCTTGCTTTAGGGCAAAGTATCTGTAGGGTCGGTGGAGTTTACGGAACCGACCAACGGCGTTGAGCCTAAATTCCATAATTACGGCACGCACCCGAAATGTTGGGCTTCCTTTCGTCAGCCCAACCTACTTATTTACATGGAAACATTATGAAATTATATAAATCAATAATAATATTATTTTTCTTGTTACTAATTAGCGGCTGTGTTTCTAATTCAGCAACTAAAGGAACCTTAGTAGGCGCAATTTATGGAGTCGCTAAAGGCGACTATAAAACTGCTGCAAAAGGTGCGGCTATTGGCGGATTGTTAGGAGGTATAAATGATTTTATGCGACCAAATCCTAAACAATGTCCAAAGAAACAAGCTGGAAGTAGTGTCAATCAACAAAATATTATCTTAGCGGCTGAGCGAAAAGCTACTCGCAATGGGAATAAAATATTATACACTGGAAGACGAATGACACTGATTCAAAAATCTATTATTCCCGGATCATGTTGGGATTATGCTAATGAGGTTTATAATCGTGCCGGTTATTCAAATCGACCAAGTAAGCGTCAAACTATTTTTAAAGGTGGTAAGACTGGACCATATGTTAGTAGAAATCAGATTCAACCGGGCGATTTTCTTTATTACCTCAACCATTCCTATGGAAATATTGAACATAGTGCAATATTTGTAGATTGGTTAGATTACCGTAACAAAACAGCCTTAATGCTAAGTTATGGCGGAGAAAGTCGTCAGGAACCAGCGCGTTATCGCCCATATGATTTATCTAGTGTATATCGTGTTATTAGAGCTAAAAATTAACTTATAGTTTAAGAGGTAGATGATGAAAAAATTATTATGTGCAGCCGGTTTACTGATAACTAGCAATGCTTATACTGATGAAAATGCCAATATAGATTTTTCAAAGGCATATGTGATTCCATATGAATCAGGGGTCAATACTTTAAGTCTCGGTGGAGTAACAACTTTATGGGATAATTTGTTTTATGACGTTCAATTTAAATTACTTGATAATTATAATTTAGCCATTGTTGGAGCGTTAAAGAAAGCCTCACCTAAAGAGCAACTTGAACAAAAATTGCGTAATACTATTTGGAAAGGTAAATATTTGATCAATGATCAAGTTCACTTAACCGCTTTACAATTAAATATTGTTCAAAATGGCTATGTAGGTGGGCGTATCTTACATTCAGATGCAGCAAAAGCATCAGAATATGATCATTATCTTGAAGCCGTTGTGACAGGTGATATTTTGTCACAATATAAAATTGATGGTAAATTTGTTGATATTGATTATATTTCTCAAGAAGTTCTTGATAAACTGCCCTCAAATACAGCTACGCGCTATTTGATTCGCATTAAACGTGTCAGAGCTTTGGGTTTTAAAAATGATGCTAATGATAATGGTAGCTGGAGTACCAATCGGGAATATCGGATGATACTTGAAGGAGATCAATTGAAAGGTGTTGTTGGTATTCCTAATGATGTCTATGGTTCCAGTGATGGCACTTCTGAAAATGGGGAAATTACTTTAAGCTTATCACAGTCTTGTTTTAATGTTAGAAGACGCGCTTCTCCAGAAGAACGGCTTTTTGATGTAGCATTTTCAAAATAAATTATTATTATGCGCTTGTCTCAAATTATTATACTTATATTTACTTTGATAGCTAGTTTATCAAACCCAGTGTTTGCTGAAAAAGCTGATATTACTTTACAAAAGATAAAAAAATATCAGCCGTTCATTCAGCGGGCGGCATTAATATTTAATATTCGTCCTGATTATTTGTCAGCAGTCATCTATACTGAACGAACTTTGAATTATGATTGGACAGATGATGCTTGGGATGTAACTATGGCAAAACTAGGTAAAAATAGTTCAATAGGATTCTGTCAAATCAAGTTAAAAACAGCTTATTTCATCGAACATCAGTTAGATGATCCAGATAGTGTTTTTTACTTGGGACAAGTGCATAAAAATACGATGACTATAAGTCAAACTGTTGCAGAATTAATAGACAAACTGATGACACCTAAGCTCAATATTTTATATGCAGCAGCTTATCTAAAAATGATGCAAACTCGATGGAAAAATGTAGGATTTCCAATCAATAACCGCCCAGATATATTGGGTACTTTATATTCAGCAGGTTTATATAACAATGATGGCACAGAACGTTTTCCCAACAAACATCCACAAGCAAATGCATTTGGAAAAAAAGTACATGATGCTGTGGTTTTATTTCAATTTATTAAAAAAGAAGGAGTATAAATAATGTTTACTAAACTAAATATTGCATTAAATATAGTTATATTAATAACATTTTCAGCTGCTACAGCAGCGAGTCAATATGACGCTGAATTATTAAGGCTCACAAATCTGGAAAGACAAAAAGCAGGTGTAGCAGCATTAAGCTTATCAAATCAATTAAATCAAGCTGCACAAAACCATGCTGATGATATGGCTAGAAATAACTATTTTAGTCATACTGGGTTAAATGGCTCTAAACCATGGGATCGTGCTAAAGCGGCTGGTTATAATGATTCTTATGTCGGAGAAAATATTGCGGCAGGAAACACTTCACCAGCAGATGTTATTCAAGGATGGATGAATAGCCAAGGGCATCGTGAAAATATTTTGAATAGCAATTACACAGAAATTGGTTTTGGTTATTCACATTTAGATTCAAGTCAGTATCGGCATTATTGGGTACAAGTTTTTGGTAAATCAAATGGTAGAAATTCAACTAATACCACCCCAACGGATACTACTTCCAATAATACTACTCCTGCAATAACATTTGAAAATAAATCAAATGCCATTTTTGATGTTATTGAAAAAGATTATGCTCAATATTTCTTTCCAGCGACTGGAACACAAATTTATGGTTCTGGAAATGAAATTCAATATTCGCGCTTTTATAACAATGAATATCAAGCTGCTCTAATTACTACAGAAAATAATCTTTGGTATGGATTTTATGGTGAATGGCATCGTTTTGGAACCCTTGAAGAAGTTAATCAACAACTTTGTAATAACCAGTGTTGGGCAGTAGAAAATAAAACTACAAATTCTGCTGCTAATTTAACTTCAAAAGACGGTGTGTTGATTGATCATTCAACATCATTGATGTGGCAAGATAATGAACATCATCGAACTAATCCATGGACACAAGCAAAAGCGTATTGTGATAATTTGAATTTAAATTCTTATACTGATTGGAGGTTGCCAATTCAAGATGAATTGTCTGATATTATGATAAAAACTACAAACAATGCTACAGTTCAATTTAAAGCTATTGGACCTAACTCGTGTTTTATCGGTGGAACCGATAAGCCTACCAAAGCAGTCGCCATTAATAATAGGGATGAATATAATCTGAAAATTGGTAGCAAATTCAACACTAATGAGACTACAACACGTTCAGCGCGTTGTGTACGAAATAATTAATTCATAACTCATAGCTTTTTGGGCTTACTGCATATCTTTGCGTCAGTTCAAGCTTTATTTTTCTGAAACCACAGAAATAAAAAATAATCAAGGACAATTGATCAGGCATCTAATGGTAAGTAGGTACGACAAAGTATTTTAACACTTATTTCAATAAGTACCGAAGGATAAGTTTTAATACTTTTTGGAATTAAGCTCGTAGCTCGTAGGTTGGGCTGACGACAGGAAGCCCAACAGAATCATGGCAAAATGTTGGGCTTCCTGTCGTCAGCCCAACCTACAATTTCCTCTATGCCCTCAATAGAATATTGTTATCTGAATTCCATTTCAGCAGCGTGTAAAGTGGCAAGAGTATCATTCCATGTTTGTAATCCCGTTTTGTTGAGGATTAGACATAATTACCTCATTATAAATATATAAAATGTTAGTCTATTTATGATAGCACAGCAATAATAGGAGTTGTTTTATGTCAACGCTAACTATAGATGTTTCTCCTCAAATTTACAAAAATCTTGAAAAAAGGGTAGTTGAGGGCTGATTTAAGGATATTGAAGCTGCGGTTGAAGAAGCTTTACGCCGCTATATTGATTCTCATCCTATGGATTTAACAGAACAATTTATTCCGCTGCGCTCCATTACTTAGCTTCGCTGACTTCGTATCGTTTATTGAAGAGGATATTGAATGGGGTTTACATGGAAATGACTGAATTAGCTCAAATTGTCATTACTTAATGATTTTTCAAGTGTTTTTATTACAACAACTGTTTTAAAAGAAGTAAAAAAAACATCGTTTTATTGATTTAAGTCAGAATCCTTTTAAGCTTATATCTGCACCAGTAGTTGATTCACAATTATCTACCTTAGCTAAAGCTTTTTGTTTACATGAAGGTGAAGTATCAGCTTTATCATTTGCTCGTACTAAAAATAATGTTCTTTTTCTTACAGATGACGCTTCTGCACGTTTAGCAGCAGCACAAATGAAATTACGAGTGCATGGCACTCTTGGAATTTTATTACGTTCAGTGCGTTGTGGTTTAAGATCTGCTGATGAAATTAAATCTTGTTTGAAATCTATACTTTATTCTTCAACTCTTCATATACGAAGAGAACTTATTAATCGTGCTATTAAAGAGTTGGAAAAATATTACAATTAGTAATTATGCAGTATAAGTTTCATCATTTTCATTTACCAAAAACTAGAATTAACACAATCTAATGGCAGTGAGGAGTAGGTTGGGATGATTACATAAATTCCTTGCTTATATGCAATCCATGTAGTTTATTTAAGAATTAATTAAAACACCAACTCATAATAAACCCCACGCCCACTTCCAAACTTTTTCATAACAGCCTTTTCTACCAAATCCGCTAAATCACTACTAGCAGTAATGCGTGTGGTTTTGGCAATTCCTGTATATTTACGAACCCTCATACCGCCTTCAAAATGATCAGGCAAAGCTGAAAGCATCTTCTTTATAATCTTTTTTTGCCGCTCATTAAGCTTTGTGTCTTGATGTTTATCCCAAAATTTGGCTTTTTTCTGAATAGATTCAAGTTTAACTAATGTTTCATCTATACAAGCATCAAACAGAGATACAAACCACTTTATCCAAAGACTTATATCTAAATCTATTTGCTTACAGATGCTATCAAGCACACTATAATATTCTTTTCGTCCATTGCCATCATCAAAAGGGTGAATAAGAACAAACCAAAGATGCGCTATAGATGCTTTATAAAATATATTTTTTTCATTTTCACTATTTAACCAAATTAAAAACTCAGCCATTAGCTCTTCAATTTGTTTTGAAGCAGGGGCTATATAATGAATTTTTTCTCTTCCCCAAGCTCCAGAAACTATTTTCATATCCTCTTTACCACTACGATACTCTCCCATAGGAAACAATGCTTTATGCCAACGACAAAGTCGTTCTTTAGTCAATGGCTGTTTTGCATTCTGTTTCGCATCTATTGTGATTTCAACAATTGCATCACTCTGCACTGTAGTCTTCTAATCCAAGTTTTAAAATTTTATTGATAGATGAATGAACTGAAGAACGTTGTAATATTTCACCTTCAATAACTGAAGTTGCTATGGCTTCACTAGAAAGTATATCTATAAGTTAAAAATGTTGATAGCCAGATATTTTACCACTAAAAGCTTTACCACAGCGTAAACCCAATTGTTCTTCAATTGTACCAATACGAGTTGCCGCTATAGATAGTTTTTTATGATCTGGCATGGTAAAACATAACTCATAATCATCTCCTGCTGTTAAAGCTAATTCCAATGCAGTTGCTCGATTTATCGACTGCAAAGCCTTTGATAAAGGTAAAGTTTCTACATTTAATGACGCTCCAACTTTGCTTGCAGTTAAAATATGATTTAAGTCTGCAACTAAACCATCAGAAACATCAATACAAGCATTAGCAATACCTATTAAATTTTGGCTTTCTTTGAGACGAGCAGTTGGTTTATTTAACCGCGATTCTGCATAATTTTGCATTTCAGGAGCTAATTTAATACGTTTTTCTACAGCGGCTAAACCTAAACCAGCATCACCTAAAGTGCCAGTTACATAAATACCATCTCCAACTTTAGCGGCACTGCGCAACAAAGCAAGCTCAACAAAACCAGTAACTTGTATAGTTATAGTTAAAGAACCACGAGTAGTATCCCCACCGATTAAACTAATATCAGCCGCTGTAGCTAAATCTAATAAACCTTGACTAAATCGCGCTAACCAAGACTCATCTACTTTTGGACAAGTTAAAGCCAAAGTCATCCAAGCAGGAGTAGCACCCATTGCAGCAAGATCACTTAAATTTACCGCCAAAGCTTTATAAGCAATATCTTCAGGTTTAGTATCTATAGGAAAATGCACCCCCTCGACTAATGTATCCATAGCCATAACTAATTGCATTCCAGCAGGTGCAGTACATAAAGCAGCATCATCCCCTATACCTAAAATCACATCTTTTCGTGTTGGAAACTTTTGCTTAAAAAAACGATTAATTAAATCAAATTCAGACATATGTTAAAATTTAAATTTTAACATAACTATGGCAATGAATAATAACCCTTTTGAACAATTTGAATTATGGTTTAAAGAAGCACAACAAGCTGAGATAATCGAAGCCAATGCAATGAGTATCGCAACAGCATCCTCTGAAGGAGAAATAACAATACGAACAGTATTCTTAAAATATTTTGATACAAATGGATTTGTATTTTTTACTAACTATGAAAGCAAAAAAGCACAACAGATTGCAGAAAATCCAAATGTTGCCCTATTATTTCCGTGGTTAAAACTAGAACGTCAAGTAAAAATTATGGGCACAGCGGAAAAAATTTCCGCCGCTGAATCCTTTAAATATTTTGCTAGTCGCCCCAGAGGCAGTCAAATTGGAGCTTGGTGTTCCAAACAAAGTAGCGTCATATCATCCAGAAGCGTCTTATTAAACAAATTTGAAGAAATAAAACAAAAATATAAAGACGGTCAAATACCCTTACCCAGCTTTTGGGGAGGATTTAGAGTAGTTCCCAAGAAAATTGAATTTTGGCAAGGTAAAACTAATAGATTGCATGATAGGTTTTTATATACACATGCGAATAATTCATGGGAGATTGAACATTTATCTCCCTAATCATCCAGAGGCCACCATCCTGCGCTCACCCATAACTTTCTTGTGATAACAATTTCAGCATTATTCATATTAAGAGCTACTACAGTAGCTCGTCCACAAGCTGTTTTACCTAAAATTTGGCTACCATCAATATTCCACTGAAAATGTTCGTTCCAATTTTGAGTACGAGGATTAAAAAGTTTTACTAATTTTTCGCTCTCTGGATCATGTGCTTTTATTTTGCTACCTTTAAATTGATTACAACTCGGACAAGCTAACCATAAATTATTTTCAGTAGTTGTGCCACCTAATGCTTCAGGAATAATATGTTCTATTGTCATTGACATTCCCATCAATTCTTCAGTTCGTAAACAATAACCACAACGATGACGTGATAACTCTGTTATATGTCGCCTAAGCGCAACTGGTACATAAGTTTTACTCATTATGCTTTTGTAGTTAATTTACGTAATTCAGCCAAAGTTGGTAAACGTTGTCCACGAAATCGCAATAAAACAGCCGCTCGTGCTTTTTGCAACATAATTTTATTAACCGTCTTTTGCAAATTTGCTAATTGTTTTTCTTCTGTTTGATTAAGTTCTTGTAATTGATTTTTATGTAGTAATTCTTCTAATTCTTGTTGTTGCTTTTTTGGAACGGTTTTTAATAATAATTGCCTAAGCGAATCATTATCCAATATCTCTAACTGAGTTAATTCTTGAGTTATTTCGCGAGATAAACCCTCAAGTGGCGGCAGTGAAGACTGAAGTGCTTTTAATAATACAGACTCTATAGGTTGAGCCATAGCTTCAGCCATACGTTTTATTGGATCATAAAAATTATCTGGTAGATTTAGTGTAATGATTTGGCTCATAATTTTTATCTCAATGTTAGTTGATAAACTCACAAAGCAGACTGTAAAGCTCTACGAATTAAAACTTCACTAGTCAAACCATCTTCTGCAACTGCTTGCACCCAACGACGTGCATCAGCAGGCTTATAACCCAATGCTATTAAAGCACTAATTGCATCTTCAACTGGTGTTGCAATATCTTTTGTTACAGGGATAGTAGTAGATGTTGTTTTAACACTCAACAAACGATCACGCATTTCTACTACTAATCGTTCAGCCATTTTTTTACCAACACCGGGAATCTTAATCAGACGCTTAGTATCATTTTGATTAATACATTGCGCAAACGTTGGTAATTCCATCGACGATATAACGCTCAAAGCTAATTTTGGACCAATGCCGCTGACACGAATTAAATCACGAAATAATGAACGTTCAGATTCCGTTAAAAATCCATATAATACATGCGCATCTTCGCGTACACTTAAATGTGTTAATAAACTTACTTCGCTATTTAGCGAAGGTAAATTATAAAAAGTTGACATAGGTGCTAATACTTCATAACCAACACCTTGTACATCAATGACCAAAGAAGGAGCTTGTTTTTCTATTAATAAACCACGTAAACTACTAATCATGTTTAATAAGAGGAATGATGTGAATGACAAAGGGCAATCGCTAAAGCATCAGCAGCATCAGCTTGTGGTGTGCCGGGAAGATTTAATAATAACTTAACCATTTGTTGTATTTGAACTTTATCAGCATGACCAGTTCCAACTATAGTTTGTTTAATTTTGGTAGGAGCATATTCATGTACAGATAAGCTATGTTGCATAGCTGCAACTATAGCAACAGCTCGCGCTTGAGCTAATTTAAGAGCTGAAGCCGCATTACGATACACAAATACCTGTTCAATTGACAATATAGTTGGTTGATATTGTTCAATAATTTCATTTACACTCTCAAAAATTTCATTGAGACGCACAGGCATTGCTTTTGCCTTGAGACGTATGCAACCACTAGTTATATATGTAGCTTTACGCGACTGAATTTCAATGATCCCAAATCCAGTAATTCTCGAACCGGGATCAATACCTAAAATACGTATTGTCACCCTAATTTAGACAATATATCATCACTAATATCAGCATTAGAAGACACTTTTTGTACATCATCTAAATCTTCTAACATATCTAACAAACGTAACATTTTTTCAGCAGTCTTTAAATCAAGAGTGCTAGTAGTTGAAGCCTGCATTGTTACTTCAGCATGATCCGGTATCAACTTAGCTTTTTTCATAGCATCTGATACAGCATAAAAATTATCAGCAGCGGTTAATACATCAATTGAATCATCATCATGATGTACAACATCTTCAGCACCAGCCTCTAAAGCCGCTTCCATAATTTGATCTTCATCACTACCAGCAGGATAATTCAATAATCCGACTTTTGTAAAAAGATAAGAGACTGAACCATCAGTACCTAAATTACCACCAGATTTACTAAAAGCATGACGCACCTCAGATACTGTACGATTACGATTATCAGTCATACAATCAACCATAACCGCAACACCACCGGGGCCATAACCCTCATAACGAACTTCTTCGTAATTTTCACCATCAAGGGCACCAGAACCACGCTTTACAGCGCGTTCTATAGTATCCTTAGTCATATTACCAGCTAAAGCCTTATCAATAGCGGCACGTAAACGCGGATTTGAATCCACATCGCCTCCACCTAGACGAGCTGCTACAGTAATTTCACGAATTAATTTAGTAAATAATTTACCGCGTTTAGCATCCTGCGCACCTTTACGGTGTTGGATGTTTGCCCATTTACTATGTCCTGCCATTTATTTCTTGCCTATTTTATCTTCTTTACCATTTAATAATTTATCAATATTGCTACGATGTCGCCAAAGGAGTAGAGCAGTTATTATACAACTCATCACAACATAAGCCAATTGATCTGTAAACAAATACATATAAACTGGACTAAAAATAGCAGCTGAAATCGCGGCTAATGATGAATAACGTAAGACTAATGCTACCATTAACCAAGTTACTAATGCCGCTACACCTACTTGCCATGTCAATATCAATAAAATTCCAAGAGCAGTAGCTACTCCTTTACCACCTTTAAAATTAAAGAAAATAGGATATACATGTCCTAAAAAAGCTGCTAAACCTACAGCAGCCAATATATTGACATTATCAGTAAACAAAATCGCAATCCACACAGCAACTACAGCCTTATTAATATCTATTAATAAAGTTAATAAAGCCGCTGTTTTACCACTATGACGCAATACATTAGTCGCACCCGGATTACCTGATCCTTGAGTACGTGGATCAGTTAAATTCATCAATTTAGTGACAACAATTGCACCTGAAATGGAGCCTAACAAATAAGCTCCAACAATTAACAAACTATTAATTAACATTATCTATTATTACGTTTCCGTTTACGTTTACGTTTACTACGACGTTTCTTTTTAGTTTTAGTTTTAGTTTTAGCTTTAACCTTTTCTTTCTTAGTTGTTTTCCGCTTTTTATTATAATCACTACGAGGAGAATTAGGTACAAACAAAGCACGAGTTCCAGTAGTTGCAGTTTCGGTAATTTCTTTAACCGATGACTCAGAATTTACACTCTCTGTTATATTACTATAATCATATTCGCGTATTTTTTCTACTTCTGTAGGCACTGGTCTGGAATACGAACTTACAACTTTACTATTTAAAGCAGTTTTAAGAAATCTAGCTAATACTGGTGCCGCTGTTTTACCACCTGCTGCTTTACCACCAATAGAACGAGGTCTATCATAACCTAACCAAACACTAGCTGCTAGTTTAGAAGTATAAGCAGCAAACCATACATCACGTTGATTACTAGTAGTACCTGTTTTTCCTGCTAAACCATGCCCGAGATATCTTGCTCGCTTACCAGTTCCACGATTGACTACACTTCTCATCATAGATGTCATGTTTCTAACATTACGTTTACTAATCACTCGTGGTGCATAACGCGGTACTAATGAACAAGATTGATTAGGAACCACAATATCACTAGCATTTACTTCCTTTAGAGTAGCTAAAACATCTTTGGGACATTTACGGCAAATTTTAAATGGATGAGCAGTATAAACAACTCTACCAGAATAATCTTCAATTCGATCAATTAGATAAGGTTTAACCCTATATCCACCATTAGCAAAAACCGTAAAACCAGAAGTTAATTCTAATACCGTCACCTCAGAAGATCCTAAAGCAATAGTATAATTACGAGGTACTCTATTAAATCCAAATTTCTTTAAATGTTCCAGCGTATAATCAAGCCCAACCTGTTTTAATAAACGTACAGCAGCAACATTATAAGAATAAGTTAATGCTCTTCTGAGACTTGCCCAACCATAATATCTATGACTATAATTCTTTGGTATCCAATATGTTCCACCAACTTTAAACACAATTCTACCGTCATAAATACGACTACTAGCACTATAACCTTTCTTGATAGCTGCTGAATAGGTAAAAGGTTTAAAAGTTGAACCGGGTTGTCGTCTAGCATAAGAACCCCGATTAAACTTACTATGATGAAAATTATATCCACCAACTAAAGCTAATACAGCTCCATCCTTTGGTTCGACTGCGACTATAGATGCTTGAAATTCTGGATGTTGAAATACACTCCAACCAGCACGTTTCAATCTTTTTATTTTTGTCTTTTTTGAAAAAGATTGCTCATAAATACTATCAGGATCTTCCTTTTTACCTTTTCTTTTTCTCAGATGTGGTTTTGCCCAAATAATATCTCCCTTTCTAAGATATTTTCTACGTTTATAACGCCCCCGTCGTACAGTATAGCTACGCGCCCAACGGACATTAGATCCATAAATTTTAACAACGCCTACCATACGATTATAAACGGTCAGCCTTTTACGCCCAATGCTTAATACTATACTAGGCATAGTACCACCAACTTCAAGCGGATACCTTTTTAAAGCACCATGCGCCCATTTATATTTATCATCTTTCTTTTTGATATTTCTAGGTATTGAAACATGAGCCAGTGGACCACGATAACCACGCGCTCTGTCAAAGCCACCGACTTTTCTACGTACTATGCTTTGAGCGCGTCTTTGTAATCTACTATCAATAGTTGTATAAACCTTATAACCCTTATAAGCATCCTTACCAAATTTACTGATCATATAAGCACGAACCATATCAGCAATATAAAATCCATCAAATTCAGAAGCCGGTTGATGCTGCTTAGCCTTAATAGATTCTTTCATAGCTTTATCATATTGTTTTTTAGTAATATAATTAAGCTTTAACATACGTGCTAAAACATAGCCCCTACGTTCAAGAGCGCGTTTAGGATTTCTGAGAGGATTATTTGCAGAAGGAGCTTTTGGTAAACCTGCCATCATAGCCCATTGCGCTAAACTTAAATCTCTAAGATCTTTACCATAATATACTTGAGCAGCGGCACCAAAACCATAAGAACGATATCCAAGGTAAATTTTATTTAAATATAACGCTAAAATTTCCTTTTTAGATAATTCTTTTTCAATTTTTAAAGATAAATAAATTTCTTGAAATTTGCGAGTAAAAGTTCGTTTTCTAGTTAATAAAAAATTACGAGTTACTTGCATAGTGATAGTACTACCACCTTGACGTTTTTGCCCAGTAATCAATAAATTAAAAACTGCCCTAAATAAACTTTTAGCTTCCACGCCTTTATGTTCAAAAAAGGTCTCATCTTCTGATGCTAACACCGCTTTTACTAACAAAGGAGGAATTTGTTCAAGAGCTAAAGGAATACGACGACGCTTACCATATCCAGTTATAAAACGTTTATCTCGTGTATAAACCAGAAATGGAGCTTGTAAATTAACATCTTTAAGATGTTCAGTAGAAGGTAATTGAGGTATTAAATACCAATTAACTGTTGCGATAATAGATACAACTATTAGAAACAGCAATAAACCCATCATTAGGGTAGTATATAGTACTTTGCGAAAATAATTTTTAACACTCATAAGAGCAGATGAATTTATTCAATTTTAGATTTAATTCTGTAATTGGTATCGAAATTAGTTCGACTGCCATTAAGTTAGTTGAACTTAGCCAAGTTGGAACAAACTTTCATATTGAAAGTTATGCCATTGAAATACTGCCAGAAAACTTTAATAAGGATATCCTTATTGATACCATTCGGCGTGTTGTTAAACGAGCTAAACCACGTACTAAATATACTGCTATTGCAGTAGGTGGAACCACTGTGTTTACAAAATATATCAGACTGGAACGCGGTTTGTCTAATGAAGATATAAAAACTCAAGTTGAAACTGAATGTATTCAAAATAATAAATCTCTTGAGGATATTTATTTGGATTTTCAAATTCTGAAGTCTAATAATCATATTGATGTATTAATAGCAACTTGTCAAAAAAACACTTTAGATGATAAGATCAAACTTATAAAACAAGCTGGATTAATCCCTAAAATTGTCGATATAGATAAACTTGCTTTAGCTAATGCCTTACAATTAGTAATTGAAAATAATCCTGAAATTAATAATAATGAAATTATTGGTTTAATTGACATAGGTGCAACTACTATGACAATGAATGTCTTTTATGGAAATAAAATTCTCTATACAGATAAAAAGTTGTTTGGATGTCAACAATTAACCAAACAAATTCAAACTTATTATAGTTACAATTATTTGCAAGCTGAACTAGCACAACGCTATCAGAATATTCCTGATCAACTGCTTGAATCATTTAAAACCAATATGACTCAAGAAATTAGTCGAAGCGTACAAACTTATTACTCTTCACATAAATCTGACAAACTATCACATCTCCTAATTACAGGTGGAGGTTCATCTATACCTAATATCATAAAACCAATATACACTAAAGTGGGCGGGCATGTCTCAATTGTCAATCCAATGGCATCAATGTCAATCGCATCACGAATTAATAAAACAGCTTTAATGAAAGATGCACCAACTTTGATGATTGCTTGTGGCCTTGCTTTGCGTAATTTTGATCAAAATTTAAGCTGAATTTTATGCCATTATATCGTATTAATCTATTGCGTGAGCAACAAATATATAAACCTAATCTTGCTATTATTTTTGCAATCTCATTAGTTGTTGTTAGCATACTGGTATTGTTTATGCAACACTATATATTAGTAGATAAAATTAATTATCAACTAGAGCGAAATAAGTATTTACAACAAGAGATTGATAAATCTAAAGATATTAAGATTGAAAAAAACCAATTAGAAGCTAAAAAAGCACTATTAATTAAACACATAGACTTAGTTCAAACAATTGAAGCCAACAGAACTCAAGTAATACATTTATTTGAAGAAGTTATCAACTTAGTGCCTGATGGCGTGTATTTTAATAGTCTGACTCAAAATGCTAATAAAATTTTTTTGGAAGGGGTTGCAGACTCAGAAAAAAATTTTTTTATTTTAATAAAAAATTTTAAACAATCTAAATTTTTAACAAATCCTAAGATTTACTCTATTGAAATGAAGCAGGATAAACTAAAATCCACTGTTAGTCACTTTAAATTAGAATTAACACAAGCTTCGCAATGACAAAATTTATCATCTTATTTATTATAATAATCGTCTCTGTTTATTACTTTGACACACAATATCAACTTGATCAATTAAAACAATTGCAATTACAAGAACAAAAATTAAAACAAAGCTTAGCAGAACAGCAAGTATTTGAATTAATTCAATTAAAAAAACAGTTGACATTGTTAGAATCTAGGCTCAGAAATCGTTTAAATCATTTATTGACTAAGGATTATGTAGCATCGATTCAGAAAATTTCTAAAATTATACAAGCGAGTAATGTCAAACGACAATTATTTCAGCCGTTATATAGTAAAGAAATTTCAGAACATTCACTGTATATGAAATTACCAATTAGACTACGTGTGATTGGTAATTATCATCAATTTGCTAAATTGGTTAGTCGTATTGCAATTATGGATCATATTGTTACACAACATAATGTTGATATTAGAACCAATAAAGATGATAAATATCCTTTAATATTAGAAATGACATTATACATATATCGCTCTGTTGATTTAGACAAAAAAGTGAACAGAAATGATCAAGCAAACTTATAAATTATTTTCTTTATTGGGAATAATAATTTTATTATCAGCATGTAACAAACATGATTTATCAGATTTAGAAACCTATATTGCTAACATAAGAGCTATTAACCATAGTTCAATTAAACCAATTAGTGCTTATGAACCAATTCAGCATTATTTTTATAATGCTACAAAAAATCGTGATCCATTTATACCACTTAAAAGTTTAATGGCAAAATCTAAACCTAAATCTAAACCTAAGTCTAAGCAGCCTAAACCAAAAGTAATAAAACCTGAAATAATAAAACCTGTAGTAAAGAAGAAGCGAAAAAAATGTCGAAGAAATTCTCATATAGATTATACAGGCATAAAACACCTAAAAATGGTTGGTACATTACAAATGGGTAAACATAAATGGGGATTAGTAAAATCAAATGGTATAGTGTTACGTGTAAAACGATATGATTATATTGGTAAAGCAAAAGTTCTTAGAATTAGGAAAAACCATATTATATTTCTAAGAATTGTTCCCGATGGTAAAGGATGTTGGAAAAAAGTCTATGAAAAAATTTTTATTAATTCTAATTATTAGTCATAGTGTCTTAGCCGATGATTATGAAAATCAATTAGTCACATTTAATTTTCAAAAAATTGATGTACGTGCAGTATTAAATATATTGTTTGAATTACCGGGCGTGAATGTAAATATGGTAGCTGCTGAAGGTGTGCATGGTACTGTTAGTTTACGCTTGAATAATGTAACTTGGAAGCAGGCGTTGAAAATTATTCTTGATACTAAGGGTTTGACAATGCAGCGCGAGGGTAATATTGTCAAAATTAATGCTATCAAAAAACAGCGTATAGAAGTTATTAAGCTTCATCATACTAAGGCACAAGAGATTATTAAAATTTTGCTTGCGAAAAATGTCAATGTAGATAATCGCAGTAATAGCTTAATCATTGAAGATACAAAAACCAGAATTGAAGAATTACGTAAGGTCATAAAATTAGTTGATATTCCAGCGCGTCAAGTATTAATAGAATCTAAAATAGTATTGACTACACCTGAGTTTAGTCAAGAATTAGGGCATAAATTTAGTGATAACAGCAATGATAATCAATATGTGTTAGATGATAATTTTATTGTGACATTACCTAATCATAGAAAGAAAACTAGTATTATTGGAGTAGTAATTGATAACCACAAAAATGAATTATTAGAATTAGAACTATTATCAATGAAATCGCGCGGAAAAATTATTTCAATACCTAAAATTATTACTAAGAATCGACAACAAGCTCATTTAGCTCAACAATTGAAAACCAATGAAATAAGATTAAGAGTAACTCCAGAAATTACACCAGATAATCGTATTAGCTTAGCACTATCATTGAATTTTAATAGATATGAACTAAAAACTAATATAGTAATGAATAATGGCGATACTATTGTTTTAGGAAGCATTTATCATAAACAAGGCAAATTTTCTAAATTGCCGCTTATAGGTAAATTTTTTAAAAAGCGGCACCAAGAATTGCTGATTTTTGTTAGAGTGAAGGTTTTAAAATGACTGATGAAGAATTATACGATGATGATTAGTAACCCGACGACGCTAGCGCGTCGTAAATCTTTATTCTCACTCAATACTAGCTGGCTTTTATAAAACCATTATTAATATACTTAATATTTAAAAACACATACAAAATAAATAGTGCTGTATAAGCCGTGACAAAAAACATTAATGTAACAAGAACTGTATGTGGATCAAGATGACCACCACTGTTAAGAGTTGGCAACATTCCTACTACTGTCCAAGGTTGTCGTCCAGTTTCAGTAAGCAACCAACCTGCATAAGTACCTATCCAAGGTAATGGCAAACTACATAAAGCAAATAATAAAAAACCGCGATTATAACTTGCATTTTTTAAATAAATTACTAGCCCTAATAAACATAATAAAAACAGTATTAAACCACAACCGAACATTATTCTAAAGCTCCAAAATAATAATGGTACATTGGGTACTAAGTCATGTGCTGCTTGTGTAATATGTTCCTCGGTTGCATTTTCAATTTGTTTGATATGAGCTTGCAACAGCATTGCATAACCTAAATAATTTTTATGTGTTTCAAAAACTTGTTGCATTTGTGGGTCATCGGGCTGTTGCATGGCACGATAAGCCAGTAAACCATCGCGAATTCGTTGTTTTCCTTCTTCAACTAACTCTTGAATACCGGGTATAGTCTTATTCCAACTATGAGTAATCATCAGACCTAACAGATAAGGAATTTGGACTGTATAATGGTTAGTCTGTGTTTCAGTGTCAGGAACAGAAAATAATATCAAAGGAGCAGGTGAAGGTGCTTGATTCCAAATAGCTTCAATAGCAGCAAATTTCATCGGCTGATAATGGGAAACATCGTCTCCATGTTTATGTCCTGATATCATGGTAGCAATTATCATCACAAATCCTAATATAATTCCAAGGTTAAGAGAAGTTCGTGCTGCTTGTATAGACTCTTTTTTGAGTAAAAACCATGCGCTAATAGCTATTACAAATACACTACCTAATAGATACGCTGAGAACAAGCTATGGGCGACTTTATTTATTAAAATTGGATTAAGAAATACTTCTAAAAGTGAGACTAATTTTACATTTTCAGACATAAATTCCACACCAACTGGATTCATCATCCAAGCATTTAAGGTCAAAATTGTGATGCCTTGTACAGAGAGGATAAGCGCAAGTAAACAACTTATTAACCAATGAAAATAAGGATTGAAGCGTCTCCATCCGATAGCAAATAGAAAAACTAATCCGAATAAAAAAGGTGCAATATAAGCTTCTATTGCAAACAATTCACGGCTAACCGATTCAATATAAGCACTATAGTTTGCCCAATTATCGGCAAGTTGCAGACGCAAAGGTATGCCAGTAAGTATGCCAAATACCCAATTCATCACAAAGAATTTGCTCCAAAAGATAGCAATACTTTGCCACAATCTGTTTTTTGTTACTATGTAGAATGTTTCTAAGATGGCAATTAATAGCATCAAACCTATTGAAAGTGGTACAAATATAAAGTGATACATAGCCGTTAAACCAAATTGAATTCTAGAAAGTTCAATTACATCCATATATAAATATCCAAGGGTCTCTAATGATAATTAACTTAATAAGTACAAGAACATTTGGTATAAATCCCAAAGTTCAAAGCCTAAATTAATGCAATTAATATACCTAAAAAGACTATATAAGGTATTACTAATCATTATTTTATTCCACTAAATAGTGTTAGTGGTATAATAAAGAAAGTCAAAATTAAACTTATAAATATTTTTATTAAAACATAAAACAAATGAATCAAAAAATTTTCGGTTTACATGCAGTTAAACAAATTTTTAATACTGACATTAGTAGTATCCTAGAAATTTGGGTGCAACAAAATTCAAAAAACTTACAAGATTTAATTAAAGATGCTCAACAACATGGTATTCCAATTCAAACAGTAGCTAAAAAAAGCTTAGATAAATTATCAGAAAATGGGCACCATCAAGGCATCATTATTAATTACAGAGTTCCACCAACACCAAGTTTAGAACAAATTCTGAAGTCTTTAAAGGTGTCACCTTTTTTATTAATACTTGATGAAATACAAGATCCTCATAATTTAGGAGCCTGTTTACGAACTGCTGATGCCGCTGGGGTTCATGCAGTCATAATACCAAAAAATAAAGCCTGTAAATTAACACCAACAGTACGTAAAATCGCCAGCGGTGCCGCTGAAAATATACCCTTAATAGAAGTCACAAACCTAGTTAGAACCTTGAATTGGTTACAAAAACAAGGAATATGGATCATTGGTACTGATGATTATAGTAAAACTAGTATCTTTGAAAGCAAATTAACCGGTCCATTAGCAATAGTAATGGGTGCAGAAGGGGAAGGTTTACGCCGCTTAACAAAAGAAAATTGTGATAGCTTAGTATCAATTCCGATGCTAGGCAAGATTGAAAGCTTAAATGTATCAGTCGCTACTGGAATTTGTTTGTATGAAGTGGTACGACAAACCAAGGGCAAGGTTTCAAAGTTTAAAGACCTGACAGGTTTTTAAAACCTGTCAGGTCTAAAATCTTAGATTTACTTAATCCTAATTAGGATTACATAAAGCTAAACCTGTATGAACTACAGGTAAAATATCAGCTTTCGCTGGAAAACCTGCCTCATTAAATCTATTAGGATCAGTTTTCCAAATTCGATTAATGCTTTGATAACCACGCGCACTGGCTAAAGCATTAACAGCATAAATAATACCATTGACCTTAAAAGTAACCAGAGCAGGCGGTAAACATTCTAATTCACCTTTAGGCACAGTAAAAGGCCATTGATCTCCAAACATCTCTTTGGTTATTAACTTAGGTGGCTGTTTTCTCATAGCAACTAAACGTCGTTTATAATCATCTAATTTACTTTGATATTTACGACTATTAGGAAATAAATTAACTAAATGACTATATTCTCTAATATTCGCCTCTAAATATTCAGCTGGAATATTACGTAAACGAGCTAATATTTTCTTTTCTTCAGCTTTTTTCTGTTTATATTTAGCTTTTTTAATCAGTTTTATTACTGCTTTATCATCTGCCAATACAGATTGACTTCCAAACTGAATTGCTTCTATATACTTACGACGTTTCGTTAAATACTTAATATTTTTGGTAATTGCGAGTTTTATACGTCTCTGCATTCTTGGATGTTTAACATATTCAGATTGCAGAATAAAATCAATAGCGTCCTGATATTTACGCTTTTTAATATAATTATCAACTGTTTTCAATGCTTTACGAAAACGCCGACGTTCTGCTTTGCTATCTTCTGATTTTTTGGCTTTATTAACTATTTTTCTGATTCTACAATCTATTTCAGTATAAGCAGATGCCTTATCAACTATCTTTTTATACTGACCTTTTTGATACAAATAACCTAATTTCTCTACATCTTTATCCAATTTTTGTTTTGCTCTCGCAACATAGCTTTGCAATTCAGGTACTTCTAAATACAAAGGTTTAGCTAATTGATAAGCTTCCTGATATTGACCAACTCGCATTAACTGTGGAACTTCTTCAAGTGCGGTTTCAATTTGCTGAGTTTTTTGTATTTGTCGTGATTTATCAACTAAATTTCTTATTTTAGGTTCAAATGTTACATAAGGAGTTCCTAAAAAAATAGCTTGCTGATAAAAACCATTATTATATAGTGTTTCAATTTCCACTAACTGTTGTTCGCGTTGTGCTAGATAGGCTTGTTCTACCTGTCTTTGCTTATCTATAGTAATATATTGCTTCAACTTTTTCAAATCTTCTTTTTTATCTTCATCTAACCAAGCTGTTTCAATCAAAAAACCAACTAAAAACCGTGTCTGATTTGATTCATAATTTAATGAAATGATTGAACCAACTAAACCTAATAAAATGATTACGACTTTATTACTTACACTGATTGTTTTCCCAAAAAAATCATTCACATATGGAGAAATGAAGATTGCAATCATAATAAAAATCAAACCGATTTTTAAAAAGCTAACAGATAACATTAAACCAATAACAGCAAAGCCAATAGTAAAAATCCAATTTACAACTCTAGGTATGCTATTAATAATAGCAATAAAGACTGTTTTACTATTTCTTAAAAATAACCATATAAATCTTGGTGTAGCTATTAGAATTCTAATAATTAATTGCACCACAAAAATGATCAGAATCAACATTAAAATAATGCTTCTGTATATCATTTGCGGTATCTGTTCTATTACATTAAGAGTCTTGTGTAGATATAAATTTAACCACCTAATAATAGTAATGAATAGGTAACGAAATTCCTTTAGTTTATCTTTATTTAAAATACTCATTAGTATTAAATCTCAATTATTTTATAGCTGTTGACAATGATAACAATAATATGTAGCGCGTTGCCCAATTTTTTCCATTAACAGCTTTTCTCCACATTTTACACATGGCTCACCAGCACGAGCATAGACAAGCAACGATTGTTGAAAATAACCCGGATTACCACTAGTATTGATAAAATCGCGTAAAGTAGTGCCACCTTTTTCAATGGCAGCTTGTAAAACTTGTTTAATCATCTTAACAAGGCGTTGATAACGTTTTAAATTAATTTCACTTGCAATACAAGCAGGATGAATGCCGGCTAAAAATAAAGCTTCATTAGCATAAATATTACCAACACCCACAACTACATGCGCATTCATAATATAATTTTTCACCGCCATACGTCTTTTTTGAGCATTACTATACAAATACTCACCAGTAAATTCCACTTCTAATGGCTCTAAGCCTAATTTTACCAATAATGGATGATTAAAAATAGCATCAGAAGTCCATAAGACACAACCAAAACGGCGTGGATCATGATAACGTAAACACAATCCATTTGATAATACAATATCGACATGATCATGTTTTTTGACGGCAGTGTTAGAATCTAACAGACGTAAATGACCTGACATACCTAAATGAATTATGATATATCCGCTTGTACATTTTAATAATAAGTATTTACCACGACGATTAACAGCTTCTATTTGTTGATCCGGTAAAATACTAGACAAATCATCTGGAATTGGCCAACGTAAGCGTTTTTCACGTATTATAACCTTAGTAATAACTTGTTCTTTAATTTGCTTAACAATTCCACGTCGCGTTGTTTCAACTTCAGGTAATTCAGGCATTTTAGTTATGATATAATTATCCAAGATAACTATTATAATCAACTATCGGACGAATTAATGCAAGCTATTGATATTCTCATTTATGCCGGCTGGATTATTCCTGTCGAACCAGAAAACGAAGTGTATGAACAACACGCACTAGCAATACATGAAGGTAAAATCGTTGCCATATTACCAAGTAATGAAGCTGTGAGGTATTTCTCAGCACGTATTACTTACCGTTTAACCAGTCATTTATTAATACCCGGATTAATAAACTGTCATACTCATGCCGCTATGAATTTATTACGCGGCTTTGCAGATGATATGTCATTAAATGAATGGTTAAATGATCGAATATGGCCAGCGGAACATGTTCATGTCGGTCGAGAATTTGTCGCTGATGGTACTAAATTAGCAATGGCTGAAATGCTACGTGGTGGAGTTACTTGTTTTAATGACATGTACCATTTTCCCGATGTAGTCGGTGAAATCGTAGATAAAGTCGGTATGCGAGCTGCATTAGGCTTAATTGTCATTGAATTTCCTACTGCTTGGGCTAAAAATGCTGATGAGTATTTAAGCAAAGCCAGAGAAGTTTATGACACCTATCATGATCATCCATTGATAAAAACTATTTTAGCTCCTCATGCGCCTTATTCTGTATCAGATAAGTCATTTCAAGCAATTAAAGCGATGGCAGATGAATTGGATTTACCTATTCATATTCATCTACATGAAACTCTTGGGGAAATTGATGACGCTATAGAAAAACAAGGCGAACGACCTTTAACTCGCCTAAATAATTTAGAATTATTATCTAATAAATTCATGGGTGTACATTTAACACAATTAAAAAATGAAGAAATAAACCTATTAGCTCAAAAAAATGTTAGCGTCATTCATTGCCCAGAATCTAATCTAAAGTTAGCTAGTGGAATATGCCCAGTTCCAAAATTATTAAATGCAGGTGTTAATGTTGCTTTAGGTACCGATAGTGCAGCTAGTAATAATGATTTAGATATGTTTGGTGAAATGCGAACAGCGGCATTACTTGGCAAAATATTTACTAGAGAGGCTCATTCGATTCCAGCGGCTACTGCTCTGAGTATGGCAACAATTAATGGTGCCAAAGCATTAGGTATAGATGATGTTACAGGATCCTTAGTACCGGGAAAATCGGCTGATGTTGTAGCAATTGACATGCTGAATATTGAGACTCAACCAATTTATAATCCCTTATCACAATTAGTTTATTCAGTTGGGCGCGATAAAGTAACAGATGTGTGGGTAGCGGGAAAACATTTACTTAAATCACGTACTTTAACCTCATTAGATATACACGACATTAAAGCCAAAACTTACTTATGGCGAGATAAAATTCAAGCCACCTTAGATTCACGTCGTGAAAAATGAGTACCAATAAAACCGTTTTGATCAAACAGATTGTTCAAATAATTTTAAATTATTCAAATCCAAATAGAATATATCTATATGGTTCTAGAGCTAATGGTGAAGCAGATATTAATAGTGATATTGATATTGCTTATGATGATGACAAATTTAAAGAAAATTATTTAATACAATCTGAAGTAGAAGAGTTAGAAACACTATTAAAAATAGATATAAAAAATATAGCATTTACTGAAGATAGATTTACAAATAGAGTCAAATCAACAGGAAAAGTTTTATATAGTGCTACTAAAAAATTACGCGCTGAAGATGGGTTATATAATTTTCAAAATGCACTGAATAAATTTGTAAATATTGTTGATAGACAAGCTGAATTTGAGGCAGAAGGATATGCTGATGTTTATTTAGATATTGTTGTTAAACGATTTGAATTTACTTATGAAATGGCTTGGAAAGCTTTAAAAAGGTATTTAACTTTTGTAGGCATTGAAGCAAGAAGCCCAAGGATGGTTTTTAAAGAGGCATATATTCAAAATTTCATTGAAGATGAAGAGATTTGGTTGGATATGATTGAACAAAGAAATCTAAGTTCGCATATTTATGACGAATTTGAAATCAGAGAAATTTTAGATAAAGTCTCTGATTATAAATTCGCATTTTTAAAATTAAAAGATAACTTACTGAATTTCTAAACTATATGGAACTGGATTAAAAATTAATTTATCAAGACCAGTTGCAGCAACTGGTCTATACCCAATGAAATAATCAAGCTTGACTTTATCAGCTATAGGTATATTAAACTGTTCCAATAATTGGGTGATAACTCCTTGAAATACATTTATTGACACACTTTGCCCTGATTTTGCTGATGATTTATAAACAGGAAATGGATCACTTAAAGCTACCATTTGATTATTAGCGATAAATAATAACAATGGCGGAGTATCAGCTTGTGTCAACATAACCGCAGCATATATATTATATATTTCTTGAGGATCATTAGGTATATTTATGATAAACTTGAGATCTACCAGCGCGTTTTTATCTACCATAATTTTTGCTTCTACCCTAGATATATTATCTATTGTGGTTTCATTACGAACCTCGCCCGGTCCAGTCAAGGGAGCCGTTACAATAGCAACTGCTATTCCTTGAGATTGTGATTGCTGATCTGTTACTGTTATATGGTAACTTCCCGGTTGATCAGGAGCAATATATTTTACCTGTGGACCCTCTAAAGTAGTAAGACTACCAGCTTCAGCCGTCCAAGTGTATTGCGATAGACCAGTTACAGCAAAATTTGTTTGTTCACCGGGTTTTAGATACACAATAGCAGGAGTTATAGGTAAACCACCATTAATCACATTAACTTCAACATTGCAAGAAGTTCCTTGAGCATCACGCACTTCCACTTTATTTTTACCAACTTGATTAAAGGTCATTTGATGAGTTCGTCCTTGATAACCATCTTGCCATGTATAAGGAGCAAGACCATAAGCAATTGCTAAATCAATTGGTTCTCCAACTGCGATCATATTGTTTGTCGGACCACACGCTAGCTTACCCGGAATAATAACTTGTATCTGTGTCATACTGTTAAATCCATTCTGATCCATAACAGCAACTGTATATAAGCCTGTATTATTCGGTGCTGCATAAATTACATTATTTCCTTCAACAGCGGATAATTGACCTGCATCAGCCGACCAATTATAAGGAGCATTTCCGCCACTTACTTTTAACGGAATCGATTGATTAGGAAATAAAACTGCTTTTCCGGGAGTTAGAACCGGTACTGAAATTACATTTATTTCAGCACTACCCTCTTTATTTTTATGGTCATACACAGTAATCTGATATTTACCAATTTTAGCTGGTGGATAATAAAGCACAGTTGCAGCCTTAACTTCAACTCTTCCCTCACTAGCTATAAATTTAAATGGTTTAATACCACCAATTACTTTAAATTCAAGTGATTTGTTATTCCCTATTATAGTAGTAACTGCTTTAGGAGTTATTTTTGGAGGAGCGCAATCGTCATCATCAACTTTACTATTAGTGATGATGACCCTTATGCTCTTTTCATTATCAGAAGAATCATATACGTTAATAAATTCACTACTTCTGGATGTTTCTATATCTGGTGGAATAAAAGTAAATTCACTATCAACTATTTTAGTGACTTCTCCACCAGTAGCTGTTACTGCATAAGGTGGTGTACCACCCTGTACTTCAAACTCAACTATTTGACAATCTTTTATTAATGCTGATGTAGGTGATACTATTAATGGAATAGAAAATGCTGCTTTAGCTAAAAAGAGTAAATTCATTAAAACAAATAATTTTATAAGATTCATTTGGGGTTCTCCTATTATTGAATTTCAACAGTAAAGCTGCTGAACTCGCCCGAAAAAACACTTTCAAAGCTTGTAGCTGCTAAACTATTATGTGGTACCACACGACTATACAAAGTATATTTACCCGCTGGTAATTGAGGTATATTATCCAAAGACAAAACATTTTCATATTTTGTTTCTTTAATCAATCCCGCATTGATTAAATAAGGACTTGCTTCCGTTACAAATGCTGCTTCTGGATTTTGAGTAAAAAATAATATTCCTAAATCATCTGGCAACTTAACTGCAACATAAACATCAACCTTACCCATACCTAACAGACTAAGATTAATTTTCAGATTATCACCAACGCCAAAACTTTTAGCATTGCAGCTAAGAATAGATTTAGGAGTTTTTACAACTTTTATGTGTGCTGATATATACTTATCTTGTGAATCATATATTTTAATATAGTCATCTATCTCTTCACCTTCAAAGGAAAATGGGGCACGATAGCTAATTTCATTACCATTTGTCTCAGTATTAAGTAAATCTCCTAGTTCAGCAGTAAATACATAAGGTTTACTACCACCTATAACTCTAATTGTTGCACTTTCACCCGGTCTTAGAGTTTTTGTTGTAGGTGTTATCTTTAAACTAGAAGTCACAAAAATTTCGCCTGTAGCAACATTATCAGCAGCATCAATTATCTTTAATCTATATGTACCAGTTTCGGCGGGTGCAGTGTAACGATAGATAACTTTGTTAGTTTGACCATTAATTTTTTCTATATTGCCAGCATTAACAGTTGCATCATAAGGTGCAACGCCATTAATTCCAGTAATTTCAACTTGCTCTCCCGGTGCTAATGTTACCATTTTTGGTGTAATTCTAAGCCTATTGCTAATCTTAACTTGTGTAGAATCTGTGTTAGATTTACTATCGCTAACTGATATGATCTCATCCGGCATCATTACACCCGGTGGTGTATAAGTAATATCTACTCCTGTTTCTGAAGCCTTAGCAAATGATGGATTAAAATCACCATATTTAGCATGAAAAACGTAATTTCCATAACCGCCGCTAACATGAAAAACTTTGGAAGCATAAGATTTATTTTTAATATAGATAATATCTGGTGATATAGATAATGACTTTGCAATGTCAATTGTAGCTATTGTCTTCTCACCAGTTGATTTGGATTCCACATGTAATAAGTCAATACCAGCAATTTTCTCTGGTGGACGATAGATTATTGATTTGCCCTTACGATCAATAATTGTTCCCATTTCAGCCCATATCTTAAAATCATCTTCATCACTGATGATCCGAAATGTTTTATTTTTACTATCACCCAAATCTAAGCTTACAATAGAAGGCGTTATACCTAATGTAGTTGGCTCAACTTGAAATTCAACAAGCGCAGTATTACTACGAGTATCTGTTACAGTCATAGAAAATGTTTTATCAATATTAATAGGAGCTGTGAAAATTATATCACCATTATTAGTTTCAGTAATTAAATTAGGAATTTGCAAGTCATTATTATAAGAATAACTACCACTTCCTCCTGTGATTTTAAAACGTTTACTTTGTCCCGGATAAACTGTTATCAATTTGCTTCTTGTTTGACCATCAACAGTTCTCACCTTAATAGGTTCATCTATTTCTATAATAGCTGTAGCTTTAGCACCAGTATTATCTGTTACATGTAACTTTAAATCAAAATCGCTATCTTCAACAGAGAAATTAGTATTCTTACACTCATTACAAGACAAACTACCGCCACTACTAATAAATGTATATGGTGCTTTTCCTCCTACCGCTTCAAAACTAACAGTACTTCCTAATGTTAGCCGTGTTTTGCTCGGCGATATTTGAAGTCGTCCGGGAATTTTAACATTTACTAAAGCTTCTTGCAGTTCCCCTGTAGCATCTTTAACTATTAAACGATAACTACCATTCTCAACAGGCGGATCAATCTTAATTTCGCGTCCAATTAATTCAACATTACCTTTTTCAACATTAGCCAAAAAAGGAGCGCAACCTTGTTGAATTGATATTGTTTTAGAGTTATTTTCTTCAGTTATTTCTATTTCTTTAGAAGAAAGTAACATACCTTCACCCATATTCAAGATGGCTTCGGCTTCATTTCCGGCACTATCTTTCACTAAAATTGTAGAATCACCTTTTGAAGCTGGTGCTGTTATCCAAGCTGAATTAGCGTCAATATTATCAATTGTAGCTGAGCCATTTAAAATGCTAAATTCATAAGGCAGTTTACCTCCACTAGCCTGCATTTTAATTTTTTCTCCAGTTCTCAAACAAGCTTCAGTTGGATAAAGCTTCAAAGCTTCAATGACATGAACCTTAATAATCGCCTTATTGCCTTTATTGTCTCTGACAATAACATCAAAGTCACCGGGATAACTTGGCGCAGTGTAATTTACTTCATCTCCGCTATGAGCATCTAAACTACCATCTTCAGCATCCCAAGTATAAATACCAGAACCACCTTTAACATTAAATTTTTTCGACTCTTCTGTTAGCAAAGTAGTCTGAGTAGGAGTAGTAGCCATGCCTTCACAAGCTACTACCTTAACATGCAAAGTTTCACTAGCACTTCCATCTGGCAAACTAACAATAACTTCAGCTTCACCACATTGATGAGCAATAATAGTCAGCTTTGTGTTTCCACTACTATCAGTAGATAAAGCACTAGGCGTAGTGATAATATCAGGATTTTGATTTTGAATTGTGACATTGGTAACTTGTGCTGGTATAACTGAAATTGTCGCGCTTGAATTAGGATTTTGATCAAAATCAATGCGTAGCTCATCAGGAAGCTTGATTATAGTGCTTGTGCTTGCTGCAATATTTTCTACCACAATTACATTTGATTCAGCACCATCAGCCATAACTGTTAAAAGAGTGGTATTTTGAGTATTACCCGGTTTAATAATCAGTTTCGCTTTGCCTTTACTGTCAGTAGTTAATGTTTCAGAAGAAACTTCTACTACACTAGTATCAACATCTACAATAACTTCTACTCCAGCTTCTGCTGGGCTAACTTTTATAAATAAAGTCTTTTTGTCTGAAGCTTTGCTAAATACTACCCTAGAATCTGGCGTTATTGAAACAGCATTTACTGCCGCTGCGATTTGGGCATAAGAAAGTAACCATATTAAAAATATTAATATGGTCGATATGGTTGTTGGTTTAGTCATAAACTACTCCTGCAATAAAAAAGCGTTTTTAATATTAAAATTATTTTTACATAGAATCAAAAAATATGCAACCATTAAATTGATTTACATTTTTTTTAGTAAAAACGCTATATTTAGCATTAAAGATTTTTTGCAAAAAATTAGCTAAAAAAACAAATATTTATAAAATAAATTAAAATTTACCCTGACCTTTTTGATCTTGATTGCATTCTATATATAAACACTCGATAAATAATAAGCTAAACCAAGATAAAAACCTAATTAGTATAATCAACAAAAAAAGTAATTTTTTATTTGCGAAAATGCGTTTTTATCTATAAGTAATTTTTATTTATAGATAAAAACACCTGTAAGGTTTAGTTTAATTAGCGCGTCGCTGACGAACTGCTTCAGCTAATTGCTCTAACAGCGGCACGGTATCTTCCCAACCAATACAAGCATCAGTAATACTTTGACCATAAGTTAAAGGTTTCTTTTGTCGCCCTTCTACCAAGAAACTCTCAATCATTACTCCCATAATGCGAAAATCACCACGGCTGATTTGACTTGCAACATCTTTACCGACAATCAATTGACGTTCATATTGTTTGCGGCTATTGGCATGACTAAAATCAACCATCATCTGGGGTTTCAATCCAACTTTTTGCATTTCATCGGCTGCAATATTGATACTTTCAGAATCATAATTCGGACGACCACCTCCCCGTAAAATTACATGACAATCAGGGTTTCCGCTGGTGGAGAAAATCGCAGAACAGCCTTCTTTGGTTACAGATAAAAAGTTATGAGGGCGTGAAGCAGAATTAATCGCATCTAAAGATACACGTAAGCTACCATTAGTACTATTTTTAAATCCAACTGGACATGAAAGCCCAGATGCCAATTCGCGGTGTGATTGACTTTCAGTGGTTCTAGCACCAATTGCACCCCAACTAATCAAATCAGAAATATATTGAGGGCTAATTAAATCTAAATATTCTGTAGCGGCTGGCAAGCCCAACTTATTAATATCTAATAATAAATTGCGGGCTAAACGCAAACCTTTATTAATTTCAAATTTATCATTTAATGTCGGATCATTGATTAAACCTTTCCAACCTACAGTTGTTCTAGGCTTTTCAAAATAAACTCGCATGATAATTTCTAAATCATCTTTCAGTTGCTCTCGTACAAGCAACAACTTTTGTGCATAGTCTAAAGCAGCCTTTTCATCATGCACAGAACATGGACCAACTATTACCAATAAACGTTTATCTTCACCAGATATTATCTTTTGTACTGCTTGACGTGCCTCATAGACAGTTTTAGCAGCAGTTTCAGTGATAGGTAATTCATCATGCACTTGTGCAGGGGTAGAGAGTTCTTTAATTGTTTTTATTTTTAAATCGTCTGTTTGATATTTCATGCTAAGTTTAATGGTTTAAAGTTACTATTTTACAACATTTAACGTCTTTTATGATTCTAATATCCCAATCAATATCAAAATAATATCATTCAAATCCGATATTAATGTATAAGCTTCCATATCTTTTTTTATGACTTTATTTTTTCTTTCTAATACTCCAAAACGCCATACATCACCTAATGTTATCGCACCATATAGTAGTTGTTGTTGTTCATTTTCAAGAGATTTATCTAAGGCAATTAATTCTACTGCTAATTGATTAAATCCTCGTTCTAAATCTCCTTTTTTAGCTTCCAGAATTATAATATTGTTGGTAAATTTTATTAGGTAATCAATGTTACCGCTCAAATTTTCACCACCATTTAAAGGATATTCAATGTTAATTTGAGCTTGAATATATTCAAGAAGTTCTAATAATAAAGGAGAAATATAAAATTCTCTTTTTGCCATTTCTGAATTTAAAGAAATTAATGGCAGTTTTTTAATATAAGTTTGTTTTAGTCTCTCAAGATTACCAATATCTTTAGATGACTTTGGTAATTTTAAGATTTCAAAACTATATTTATATCCAAATTCTTCAACAATTTCTTTGGTTGGATTGTTTAGTTCAAAATAATCAGAGAATGTATATTTTTTATCTTTTTTTAAAATTGTTGACATATAAGTTTCCTAATAGCACTTACGTTGAAATAAATCATGCCGACGACTCACCAAACGATCAAGAAATAATAACCCCTCAAGATGATCAATTTCATGTTGCACTGCACGGGCTTCATAACCTTCCATATCATACTCATGCTCTATGCCATTTTCATCCAAAGCTTGCAGATGAATATTTTTAGCACGTATCACATTACCAGTATAATCTGGCACCGACATACAACCTTCACGACCAATTTTAAATCCTTTCCAGTCTGTAATTTCAGGGTTGATTAATATCAAACGACCATGATGCTTAATTTTTTGTTTAGATGAAACATCAACAATAACAATACGTTCAAAATACCCAACTTGTGGTGCAGCAATTCCTACACTACCTTGCCCAGCTCGCATAGTTTCTTCTAAATTAGCAATAAAAGCATGTAATTTTTCATCAAATACTCTAACAGGAGTTGATAGCGTTTTTAAGCGAACATCGGGATAAATTAATAAATCAAGAATAGCCATCTGCCTTACATCACCACTGTTTCAATAGCTTCAATTTTAACTTCAAGATCATGCTGTTGTGATGATAATTCTTCTAACACAGTTTCTACTGTCTCAATACCAGCAGTAGCAAAACCTTCAATATTAATGATGTAGAAAGGCTTAGCATTATCACCTCCAACATCTGATTCTAAATCAAGAATATTGAAACCAGCTTTTGCTAAGGCAGTGGTGACTTGTGCTAGAATCCCAATTCTATCAGAACCATAAACCTTGACACGCACATTAGGTATTTGATGTTGATGCAATTGGCCTTCGATACTATTTATATGAAGATGTAACTCTAGTTTATCTGCAACTGGCTTCAACAAATTATGTAGAGATTGATCCGTGCCATCATAAGCTACCATTAACATAATAGTAAAATTACCCCCTAAGCGTAACATAGAAGCTTCACCTAAATTACAACCACATTCATAGAGACTAGTAGTTATTTTAGCAACAATACCTATTTGGTCTTTACCGACCAAAGTTATCATGAACCATTGAGACATATTATATAATACCTGTTTTAAGTTAAATGCAAACCTTGATATATGTATGGTATAATCTAAAAAATGAATAATTCCAAATTATCAGCTTTAGAAATATTAAAAAATATCTTTGGTTATCAAAGTTTTCGTGGTCAGCAAGCGGAAATTATTGAACATGTTGTAGCTAATAAAAATGCGCTAGTATTAATGCCTACTGGTGGCGGTAAGTCTTTATGTTATCAAATTCCCGCTCTAATTCGCCCCGGTGTCGCTATTATTATTTCGCCATTAATTGCTTTAATGCAAGACCAAGTTACTGCATTACAACAATATGGTGTTCGTGCCGCTTATTTAAATTCTAGTTTAACGTTTGAACAAGCGCGTTTAGTTTCAAATCAGTTACGTCAAGGTGAATTAGACTTATTATATATTGCACCTGAACGATTAATGACCACGCGCTTTTTAGAGTTTCTTGATACCGCCAATATTGCTCTATTTGCTATTGATGAAGCTCATTGTGTATCACAATGGGGGCATGATTTTAGACCAGAATATACTCAATTATCTATTTTAGCTCAACGTTTTCCTGATATACCACGTATTGCGCTCACCGCTACCGCTGATGAACCAACTCGCAATGATATTATAAAGCATTTAGCTTTAGAACAAGCAAAAGTCTTTATAACTAGTTTTGATCGCCCTAATATTCGTTATCGTGTGGTGCAAAAAGATAATGCTCGTCGTCAATTATTAAACTTTCTTGAAACTGAAGGGCATAAAGGTGACGCTGGTATTGTTTATTGTTTATCGCGTAAAAAAGTAGAACAAGTTGCCGCTTGGTTAAATGACCAAGGTTGGTTAGCTTTGCCTTATCATGCTGGATTAGATAATCATATACGTGCAAATAATCAAAACCGTTTTTTACGCGAAGAAGGTATTATAATAGTTGCAACTATTGCCTTTGGAATGGGAATAGATAAATCTAATGTACGTTTTGTAGCGCATTTAGATTTACCTAAGAGTTTAGAAGCTTATTATCAAGAAACAGGGCGAGCTGGGCGCGATAGTTTAGCAGCAAATGCTTGGATGGCTTATGGATTACAAGATGTGATTATGTTGCGACGAATGTTAGATAGTTCAGAAGCTCATGAACAACAAAAACGTATTGAGCGGCATAAATTAGATTCAATGCTTGGCTATTGTGAAATGTCAAGTTGTCGTCGTCAAGCCCTATTAAATTATTTTGGTGAAAACCGAGACAAAGCTTGTGGTAATTGTGATACTTGTTTAGAACCAGTGGCAACTTTTGATGGTACCGAAGTAGCTCAAAAAGCCTTATCCTGTATTTATCGTACCGGGCAACGCTTTGGAGTCAATTATTTAATTGATGTATTATTAGGCAGAAACAACGAGCGTATCATCAAATTGCGACATAATAATATAAGTACATTTGGAATTGGTAAAGAATTAAAAGAAGGTGAATGGCGTTCAATATTTCGACAATTAATTGCAATGAATTTTGCCAATGTTGATGTTGAAGGTTTTGGAAGTGTAGAACTTACAGACAAAGCTCGTCCATTATTACGTAGCGAAATGCGTTTAAATTTACGTAAAGATATCGTAACTAAGAAAACCAGCAAAAAAGACAATAAAACTAAGACATTTCAACCAGATAAAATTATCTGGGAAAAACTACGCACCAAACGTTTAGAACTAGCTACAGCGCAAGAGGTTCCACCTTATGTAATCTTCCATGATAGCACCTTAGAAGAAATGATTTCTAAACGCCCAAGCAATTTAAAAGAGTTTTCATTATTATCAGGAGTTGGTAAGAGCAAACTAGAACGCTATGCACAAGCATTTATAGATATATTAAATCCACTACCAAGCACAACATCAGAGACAGCAATAATAAGTATTGATGCTTTTAAACAAGGGCAATCAATAGAACAAATAGCCGAACAACGCGCCCTAAAAGCCTCAACGATTTATCAACACCTATCTGAAGGCATAGAAGCCAGACAAATAGAATTAGATAAAGTAATCAAACTACCAGCAGCAGAAATAAAAGAAATTGAAGAGCAATTCTTAGAATTATCAAAAGAAGAACAGCATACTTTAAAACCAGTTTTTGACACTTTTGATGGTGAATATAGTTATGATATTTTAAAATGTGTTAGGGCTAATTTGTGGAGATAAGTATATTAATATGAGAAATAGAGAAGAATTTAAAGCTCAACTAAAAGAATTTGTTAATGGTTTACAGGAACATATTAGCACAGATGATGGACAATGGACAATTAAAGGTTTCATAGATGTATTCCAAAATATATATACCATTTCATCTGATACAAAGATCGTGTCAAAGATATTAGAAATTCATCTATTCCCAAAAATTATGAATTTTGCGCGTCAGCATGGTTACAAGCTAGTATTGGCAGAACACCAAAATTATTATCCTGACATTTCTTTTGTTAAAGCGGATGATGAAACAATCAAGTTTGCAGTTGATTTTAAAACTACTTACCGTATCCCTGATAAACCATTTTTATGTAATGGTTTTACTCTTGGTTCGCATGGAAAATACTTTCAAGATAGAAATAGCACAAAAAATATACAGTTTCCATATAGCTCATATTCTGGTCATTTTTGTTTGGGGATTATTTATAATAGAGTAGATGGTTCTACAATTGATGAAACTAAGCCATATAAACTGAGTGAATTGACATCTATCAGTTCAGTAGTGCGTGATTTTCGATTATTTGTCGCTGAAAAATGGCTAATCGCAAGTGATAAAAGTGGAAGTGGTAATACTGCTAATATTGGTAGCATAAACAACATCAAGGATCTTATTAATGAAAATGGCATGTTCTCAAAGCTTGGAGAACATTGGTTTGATGATTATTGGATGAACTACGGAAAAATAACGATTCAAGATCGTAAAGGAAACACAAAAAAACTGACTGATTTGGAAAGTTTTGTTAGATATAAAAAAGGAAATGTGGCACTTATTGTTCCAAAGCACAATAAATACAGAGATAGCTAATTTATTTAATGAAAGTAAATATACCACCAATTAAATCACAAGGTATTAAAACTAAACTGGTTCCATGGATACAGAGTATTGTGCCATCAAATTTTGAAGGCAGATGGATTGAACCGTTTATGGGTACTTGTGTTGTTGCTTTTAATATAGCTCCAAAACAGGCTTTATTATCTGATACTAATCCACATTTAATAAATTTTTATTCTGCAATTGCTTCCGGTGAAATAACTCCAGAAATTGTCCGTCAATATTTAATTTATGAAGGTAGAAAATTACTTGAAAAAGGTGAATCACACTATTATGAAGTACGTGAACGTTTTAATGATAAACATCAGCCATTAGATTTCTTATTTTTAAATCGCGCTGGATTCAATGGAATGATTCGCTTTAATCGTAAGGGTAAATTCAATATTCCATTTTGTAAAAAACCTCAACGATTTGCACAAGCATATATAACAAAAATTGTTAATCAAGTCGATTATGTTGCTAAATCCTTAAAAGCAAAAGATTTTACTTTTAAATGTCAATCTTTTGAACAAGCTATAAAGGCAACTACAGATAAAGATGTTATTTATTGTGATCCACCATACATTGGTCGTCATGTTGATTATTATAATGGTTGGAATAAAGAAAATGAACAATTGCTATTTGAAGTCTTATCTAATTCCCCAAGCAAATTTATTTTATCTACTTGGCATCATAACGATTATCGCAACAATGAATATATAAAAAAATATTGGAAAAAATTTCATATTCTGACACGAGAACATTTTTATCATGTAGGTGCTAGTGAAAAGAATCGAAATCCAATGATTGAAGCAATTGTAACAAATTACGATACTTCTATTTATAAACAAAAAGAAGCAGAAAAACAAGAACAGTTAATGTTATTGTAAAAAGATAGTTATGATATTTTAAGATGTATTAGGGCTAATTTATGGAACAAGAAAAACTGAATTTTAATATTCGTTTAGCAATTAGACATTGCTATAGAATTTTATATGCAAGAGGAAGAATGATGGATTTTTTTCCTTTAATAACTCTCTCTCAATATAATGATCTATCCAATGAAGAAATAGAACATATAGATCAATTCGTCTATAGATTTCAAAAGCTACAAGACGATATGGGAACTAAGCTGTTTAAATCTGTGTTAGCAAATTTAGGTGAAACAGAAATTTTTAATAAGCCGATTTTAGAAATCATAAATATTATGAAAAAATATGGCATTATTGCGAATGATATTGATTGGCAAAGTATGAGAGAAATTAGAAATTCTCTTGCTCACGAATATTTAGATGATATAAATAGTGATATAGAACTTCTAAATCACCTGTTTGAAACCAAGGGTTTAGAAATTATTAAAATATTTAAAGATATTTTAGATTATGTTAAAACCAAGATGTATTCAAACATATTTGAAGATACTAAAATAGAGATAAACAAGTTTTATGAGACTATCGAAAACTCAGATTTCAGCGATTTTAAAAGCTAAAGAGAAATTTTTTGCTGATTCTAAAATTTATTTATTTGGTAGTAGAATTGATGATTCCAGATGTGGTGGAGATATTGATTTATATATTTTATCTGAATATCGAATTGTAAATGGAATTAAAAAGAAAATAGATTTTTTAGTGCTACTGAAATCTTTAATAGGTGATCAAAAAATAGATGTTGTTTTAGCAGATCATTCACAAAATAGAGCAATAGATCAAATAGTAAAAAAAGAAGGTATTGAACTTATGCTATTAGAATAAGTTACTTAACATCAGTGAATTTGTTGGGCTACAATGCGTAACATGAGTTATTAAATTGATTATACACTAATAAGGAGAAAAATCATGGCTTTTTTCGGAGTTACAAAAGGAGATATTGTCTTATATTTTGCCATTGATTCTCTTATACCAGAATGGGTACTAGAAAAACTAGACTTAGTTGCAAAACTTACATTGTTAGAAAATATGCCTGCAAACACTGCGGATGAAAAAATTACCGAATTTCTTGGTGTTGAAAAATATGATATACCACCCATTCCGTGTCAAAATGCTCAACTAATCCAACTACCTATTGGATTATCTGCTTATGATATTGAAGGCGCAGATAGATATGTTGAAGTAGCCCAAGTATTAATGTCACAACTGGTAGAAATTACCGAAAAACTTGAAGGGCAAAACTTTTCAGCGACATACGCAAACTCGGAAGACAAAATATATATCAAACAACGCGATCCAATTTACCTATCGAAGACTAATAATTAATTATTTCAAATCCAAAGCCTCATTAATCAACTGCTGCAACTGCTGGCGATGAATTTGCAAATAACCAACTGCTGGTGAGGCTGACGCAGCACGTCCAACATATGTCAGTGCATGACTATGTCCAAGATTTAAATGATGGGCGCGTATATATTCCCATGCCCCTTGATTACGCGGTTCTTCTTGTACCCAAACCCGATCTTTAACATGTTCATAACGCGCTAATACTGTTGCCATTGCTTGTTCTGGGAATGGATATAATTGTTCTAAACGAATGATTCCAATATGTTTTAATTGATGTTGTTGACGCGCTGCTAATAAGTCATAATAAACTTTACCACTACAAAATAGTAACCGCTTAATTTCTGTAGGCTCTACAATGTCATCAATCACAGTTTGAAAACCTTGCTCAGTAAACTCATGAAACTGAGAAATAGCCAGTTTATGGCGTAATAAACTTTTAGGAGTCATTATAATCAATGGTTTACGATAGTTTCTTAACATTTGCCGTCTTAACAAATGGAAAAATTGCGCTGGTGTTGTAGGAATACATACCTGAATATTATCTTCTGCACATAACCATAAAAAACGCTCTAATCGCGCTGACGAATGTTCAGGACCTTGTCCATCATAACCATGTGGTAAAAACAATACCAAACCACAATAACGTTGCCATTTAGCTTCAGATGAACTTAAAAATTGGTCTATCACAACTTGAGCATTATTAACAAAATCACCAAATTGTGCTTCCCAAATGACTAAAGTTTCAGGATTAGAAGAACTATAACCATATTCAAATCCAAGCACAGCTTGTTCAGAAAGTAAAGAATTAATAACTAAAAAATTTGCTTGTGTTTCAGAGATATTTTGTAAGGGAATATATGTATCACCACTATTTTGATCATGTAACACCGCATGACGATGAGCAAAAGTACCACGTGCGCTATCTTGCCCAGATAAACGTATTGGATAACCATCTTCTAACAATGAAGCATAAGCCAAAGTTTCAGCACAACCCCAATCAAGAATTTGCTTACGAGTTGTCATTAACTTAGCAACCACATGATTTAATTCAAATCCTTCAGGTATAGTAGTGAATTTGCTTATTAAAGATTGTAATTGCTCCAGACTAATTCTAGTATCTGTTTTTGCATCCCAATCAGTTCCAATATATTGTTTCCAATCAATTGCTTCTTTAAAATCATGATGTTCGGCTATAGAAACAATATCTTTAGTTTTTAAATCAGCACGATATTGCTGTAATAAAGCCTCAGCTTCATCAGCATCAATAATACCTAGTTCTACTAAACTCTCTGCATAAATAGATTGTGTGGTTGGATGTTCAGCAATTTTTTTATACATCATAGGCTGAGTCACAAAAGGATTATCAGCCTCATTATGCCCCTGACGACGATAACATACCAGATCAATTACCACATCCTTATTAAACTGCATCCGATAATCCAATGCCAGTTTAGTAATAAACAATACTGCTTCAGGATCATCAGCATTAACATGAAAAATCGGTGCTTGCACCATTTTAGCTACATCAGTACAATACAAAGTTGAACGCGAATCAAATGGCTCACTAGTAGTAAAACCAATTTGATTATTAATAATAATATGTACCGTACCCCCAGTGCCATAACCATGCGTTTGTGATAAATTCAAGGTTTCCATAATCACACCTTGCCCAGCAAAAGCGGCATCTCCATGAATCAATAGCGGCAATACCATATTACGTTCTGTATCACCGCGCCGCTCTTGACGGGCACGCACTGATCCTTCTATTACAGGATTAATAATTTCTAAATGAGAAGGATTAAAACCCATAACCAAATGTACAAGCCCACCAGAAGTCATAATATCCGAAGAATATCCTAAATGATATTTAACATCACCCGAACCAAGTTGCTGATTATCAACTTTACCCTCAAATTCAGCAAATAAATCCTTAGTACGCTTACCCAACAAATTGACTAACACATTCAAACGCCCACGATGCGCCATACCAAGCACAACTTCTTTAACACCCAAACTACCAGCATCTTGAATAAACTGATCTAATAAAGGTATTAAACTTTCTGCACCTTCAAGGGAAAAACGTTTTTGTCCAACATATTTAGTATGTAAAAATTCCTCCAAACCTTGAGCAGCACTTAAAGCTTTTAAAATATGTAATTTCTTTTCAACACTAAAATCAGCCTTAGCAAATGAACCTTCTAAGCGTTGCTGAATCCAACGCTTTTGCTTAGTATCAGTGATGTGCATATATTCCGCACCAATAGCACCACAATAAATGCTTTCCAAGCGCGTAATAATATCATATAATTTAGCCTTTTCAAGACCATAAAAAGAACCTACATTAAATACAGTCTGCATATCAGCCTGAGTAAAGCCATAATATTCAGGATACAATTCCTCAATATAAGCAGCGGTATATAAATTTAATGGATCAACATTAGCTCGTTGATGAGCGCGAAAACGATAAGCATGAATTAATTGTAAAACCGCACTTTGTTTTGTAAGAGAAGGGTTCTTGACTACGGTTGGTTTTTTTTGTTCTAACTGCTCAAAATAGCTACGCCATTCTGCGCTAACATCCATTGGATTGACTAAATAAGTTTCATATAATGTCTCAATAAAAGTAGCGTTATAAATATCTGATTGTTGTTTCATATTTTTATCAAAAAATCAACTATAATATAACTATGATACTATAGTTTTTCAGATAAAGATTTTCGCCTAAAGACCTTTAGCGGAAATTGCATTGCAGTTTATTCAGAATGGATTATTGCACCCATTTTGGCTGAAGTGAAAGAACACGCTTGGATGTTGCCCCTGAACAAGGATTGGATGGTTTTTGTGATTATATTATTAGCTTAAGTTCCGAACAGTATTATTTATCTACCCCCATACTGACGATTGTTGAGGCAAAAAAAGAAAATATTGTGGAAGGACTTGGACAATGTTTGGCAACGATGTATGCAGCGCGATTATTCAATGAAAAAGAACAACAAACTGTTCCTTATATTTATGGTGCCGTGACGACAGGCACCAACTGGAAATTCCTTAAATTGGATCAGCAATATGCTTATATTGATATTGATGAGTACACTTTTAAGGAATTGCCAACTTTATTGGGTATTTTGTTGCAGATTGTGGGCATAGATGAAAATACTAAAATTCATACAGTCTAAAGGTTCATATTCTATTTTATTAGAATCAAACACAGCTTTTTTAGTTATTATTTATAAACCAGTATATCACCCACTTGAATGAGTTATCATCTCTAAAAGATAAAATTGATGAATGGTCAGCTATTATTGAGCCTTTTCTGCTTCAATTCATGAACCACGACAATACACCATAAGACTTGTCAGGTCTAAAACCCGACACTAAGTAACATCAGTAAGTAAAACAAATATAAATATTATTAACTATACACATAATAATTAATGAAAAAAACCAACTACTGGGCAATAGTACCCGCTGCTGGAATAGGTTCCCGTATGCATAGTCAGTTCCCAAAACAATATTTACATTTACAACAAAAACCTATTATCGAACATACACTAGATCGGCTTGCCCAATTAAATATTAAAGGCATAGTAGTATCTATAGCCAAAGATGATCCTTACTGGAAAACACCTACTAATCTAGCTAAACCAATTATTCGCGTCAATGGTGGCAAAGAGCGTTGTCATTCAGTATTAAACGCCTTACACATATTACAACAACAAGCCCATCCTGATGACTGGGTATTAGTTCATGACGCTGCACGCCCCTGCGTTCGTACCACTGATATTGAAAAACTGATGACACAACTAGCCGATCACCCAGTTGGAGGCTTACTAGCATTACCAGTACGTGATACCATGAAACGAGCCAATAATAAAAATGCCATTACAGAAACCGTTAATCGCGAAAATTTATGGCACGCATTAACTCCACAAATGTTTCGTCTAAAAACCCTAACAACAGCCCTAGAAACCATCTTAGCACATAATGAATTAGTCACAGATGACGCACAAGCAATTGAAAAATTAGGACTATCACCAATCCTAATAGAGGGGCATCCTGATAATATAAAAATAACTCATCCACAAGATTTACAATTAGCAGAGCAATATTTATGCGCATCAAAACAGGAATAGGCCAAGACAGCCATCGTTTTGATTTTGAAGAGAAAACTAAAAAATTAATACTTGGCAGCGTCCTATTTGAAAATCAACCACCATTAAAAGGTAATAGTGACGCGGATGTAGTACTACATGCCTTATGTAACGCGATATCAGGTGTAACCGGAGTCAATATTTTAGGCAAAATAAGCGACACTTTATGCCATAAACATGGTATAACAGATAGCCGCTTTTATTTACAAGAAGCACTCAACCACTTAAAAGACTGGCACATTACACACGTATCATTCAGCATTGAATGCAAAACACCTAAAATTACTCCAAAAATATCAGAAATGAAAACCAATATTAGTCAACTATTGGGTTTAGAAACACAAGACATTGGTATAACCGCAACCTCTGGTGAAGGATTAACTGCCTTTGGGCGTGGAGAAGCAATACAAGTTTTTTGTATTGTCACCGTAACAACTGATATTTAAATCAAATATATGAAATATTGCAGCAATTGTGGATCAGCAAACCTAGCTTTTAAAATACCTGAAGGCGATAATTTACCTCGTTATATATGTGAAAATTGCCAAACGATTTTTTATCAAAACCCTAAAATTGTTACAGGAACTTTACCTATATGGCAAGATAAAATTTTATTATGCAAACGCGCGATTGAACCCCGTTATGGCTTATGGACATTACCCGCCGGATTTATGGAAAATAATGAATCTGTTGAACAAGCCGCTATACGAGAAACATCCGAAGAAGCCAAAGCAAATGTAGAACAAGTTAAATTATATGTAATGATAAGTTTGCCTAATAGAAATCAAGTTTATATGATATTTCTTGCTCAATTAAGCGATTTAAATTATGCGCCCGGCATAGAAAGTTTAGACGTGAAATTATTCACAAAAGATGAAATACCTTGGGATAATATTGCATTTCCAGTTATAGAAAAAACCTTAAACTATTATTTTGATGATGTCACTACTGATCAATTTCCATTGCATGTAACATTATTATAATAACAATAAAAAAATAAAATGCAAAAAACCGTTGACATTTGATAAAAAATGCTGGATAATACGTGGCTTGTTTGGAGGGGTTCCCGAGCGGCCAAAGGGGGCAGACTGTAAATCTGCTGGTTCATCCTTCGGAGGTTCGAATCCTCCCCCCTCCACAAAAGAATTTGTTTAAATTAAAGATACCGTATATATCAAAACCACTTGCATTACAATCCTTCTAAAGTTATAACTTTAAAGATGGGAGAGGTTCCCAAACGGTATTAATAAATTTGCGGGTGTAGTTCAATGGTAGAACTTCAGCCTTCCAAGCTGATAGTGTGGGTTCGATCCCCATCACCCGCTCCAAATCCCATTGAAATGCCCATATAGCTCAGTTGGTAGAGTACGTCCTTGGTAAGGACGAGGTCACCGGTTCAAATCCGGTTATGGGCTATTATTAAATAGTAATAAAGTATAGTAGCATTTGAGAAGGTTATTGAAATAAATGTCCAAGGAAAAATTTGATCGCAGTAAACCACATCTAAACGTTGGTACTATTGGTCACGTAGATCACGGTAAGACCACTTTAACAGCCGCAATTACAAAATGTATGGCTGAAAAAAATGGCGGTGAATTTAAAGCATATGACCAAATTGATAATGCCCCTGAAGAACGTGCTCGTGGTATTACTATTGCTACAGCGCATGTAGAATACGAATCTGATAATCGTCACTATGCTCACGTAGATTGTCCCGGTCATGCTGATTATGTAAAAAATATGATTACTGGTGCCGCACAAATGGATGGTGCAATACTAGTAGTATCAGCAGCTGATGGTGCAATGCCTCAAACTCGTGAACATATTTTATTATCACGTCAAGTTGGTGTGCCTTATATTCTTGTATATATGAATAAGGCTGATCAGGTTGATGATGAAGAATTATTAGAATTGGTCGAAATGGAAATTCGTGAACTATTAGATAGTTACGATTTCCCGGGTGATGATACACCTATCGTAATAGGTTCAGCACTAAAAGCCTTAGAAGGCGATCAAAGTGAGATTGGCGTTCCTTCGATATTAAAATTAGTCGAAGAAATGGATAAATATATCCCACAACCAGAACGTGATATTGATCAAGCCTACTTGATGCCAATTGAAGATGTATTCTCCATTTCTGGACGTGGTACAGTAGTAACTGGACGTATCGAACGTGGTGTCGTTAAAGTTGGTGAAACCATAGAAATTGTTGGTGTTAAAGACACTGTCAGCACCACTTGTACTGGCGTTGAAATGTTCCGTAAATTGCTAGATGAAGGTGTTGCTGGTGATAACGTAGGAATATTATTACGTGGTACAAAACGTGAAGATGTTGAACGTGGTCAAGTGTTAGCAAAACCGGGTTCAATTACACCACATACACACTTTGAATGTGAAGTATATGTTCTAAGTAAAGATGAAGGTGGTCGTCATACTCCTTTCTTTAAAGGTTATCGTCCACAATTCTATTTCCGTACCACTGATGTTACTGGTGCTTGTCAATTACCTGAAGGTGTAGAAATGGTAATGCCGGGTGATAACGTCAAAATGACAGTTAAATTAATCGTTCCAATTGCGATGGAATTAGGTTTACGCTTCGCAGTTCGTGAAGGTGGACGTACTGTTGGTGCTGGTGTAGTATCTAAGATTATCGAATAAGTAGTATGGGATGTTTAAAACATCCCTAGTCAAATTTCTAGGACAGTAGCTTAATTGGCAAAGCAGGCGCCTCCAAAGCGTCCGAGTGGGGGTTCAAGTCCCTCCTGTCCTGCCATTTTTTCTCTCAAACACTCATATCACACTCACATAATGAGTACAAAAACAACATCAAATACTTCTGATAAATTAAAATGGTTATCAGTTGTATTATTACTATCTGTCGGCATAGTAAGTTTTTATACCCTAACCGAATATTCATTACTCTTACGTGTCCTTAGTTTATTAGCTATTGTAGCTATTGTAACTGTGATTGCTTTTAGCACTACCAAAGGTCAAAATACTAAAACGTTTTTACGTGAGACCAATATTGAAGTTAGGAAGGTAGTTTGGCCTACCAGACAAGAAACCGTACAAATGACAGGCATTGTAATAATAATGGTAATACTATTATCATTATTTATTTGGGCAATTGATAGCCTTTTATGGTGGATTGTACAAAGTTTGACTGGCCAAGGAGGGTAAATATTATGGCTTTGCGCTGGTATGTTGTGCAAGCCTATTCGGGATATGAAAAAACAGTTCAACGTTCTTTAGATGAACGTCTTGCGCGTTCTAGAAGTGAATTACAAAAATGCTTTGGGGAAATATTAGTACCCACTGAAGAAATCATTGAAATGCGTGCAGGTCAACGGCGCAAAAGTGAGCGTAAACTGTTTCCCGGTTATGTTCTGATCCAAATGGATATGGATGAAGTAGATTCAGAACAACAAGATAATCATGGAAACCCTCTTTCTTTAAGAGATGAGATTTGGCATTTAGTTAAAGATGTGCCTAAAGTTCTAGGTTTTATTGGTGGTAGTCAAGAACGTCCTGCGCCTATTTCGGATCAAGAAGCTGAGATAATTTTACAGCGAGTCCAAGAAGGTGCAGAAAAACCCCGTCCAAAAGTACTATTTGAAGTTGGTGAAATTGTACGTGTTATAGATGGACCATTTAATGATTTTAATGGTGAAGTTGAAGATATCAACTATGAAAAAAATCGTTTACGAGTTGCAGTATCAATTTTTGGGCGTTCAACTCCAGTTGAACTAGAATTTGGACAAGTTGAAAAAGAATAACTATGGGGAGCTTGGATAAAGCGTTTGCACCCAATAAGGAAAAACAATGGCAAAAAAAGTTACAGCCTACATTAAATTACAAGTTAAAGCTGGTCAAGCTAATCCCAGTCCGCCAGTTGGACCCGCATTAGGTCAACATGGACTTAATATCATGGAGTTTTGTAAAGCATTTAATGCCAAAACTCAGAAACTTGAAGCTGGGATGCCAACTCCAGTCATTATTACAGCTTATTCTGATAGAAGCTTTACTTTTGTCATAAAAACGCCACCAGCGTCAATTTTATTGAAAAAAGCAGCAGGAATAACTAAAGGTAGTAAAACTCCACACACTGATAAAGTTGCGAAAGTTAATCGTGCGCAATTAGAAGAAATTGCAACCACTAAAATGCCTGATCTAACAGCAGCAGATATGGATGCAGCAGTGCGTACCATCGCAGGTAGTGCGCGTAGTATGGGTATTGATGTAGAGGGTGTTGTTTAAATGGCTAAGCTATCAAAAAGAATACGAGCTATCAAAGAAAAAATACAGCCCGGTAAGGTTTATGCAATCAATGAAGCAATTGATTTACTAAAATCTTTGCCAGCAGTAAAATTTACTGAATCATTAGATGTAAGTATCAACTTAGGTGTTGATCCTCGTAAATCTGATCAAGTGGTCAGAGGTTCTACTGTATTACCACATGGTACTGGTAAAGATATACGGGTTGCAGTATTTACTCAAGGAGCCAATGTTGATGCCGCTAAAGAAGCTGGTGCGGATATTGTTGGATTTGAGGATTTAGCTGAACAAGTTAAAAAAGGTGTTTTAGATTTTGATGTGGTAATTGCATCACCAGATGCAATGCGCATTGTAGGTACATTAGGTAAAATTCTTGGACCACGAGGATTAATGCCGAACCCTAAAGTCGGTACTGTTACTGCTGATGTTGCAGGAGCAGTAAAAAATGCCAAAGCTGGACAAGTACGTTATAGAACTGATAAAGGTGGAATTATTCATTGTAGTGTAGGAAAAATTAATTTTCCTAATAATGCAATCGAAGAAAATTTACAAGCTTTATTAGCAGGTTTAACAAAAGCAAAACCTAGTACTGCGAAAGGTGTGTATCTGAAAAAGATCACTCTTTCGACCACAATGGGACCGGGTATTGCTGTAGATAGTTCTAGTATTTAATTAGAACTAAAAAGACTTTGAGCTACTGGAATAATACTCCAGCAGCCGTCAAAGACCGTAGGTGAATATAATAATAAATCCTACGCAGATGGCAAAACTATCAAGTTTTGCAAACTTATCACTAATCTAGGAGAGCATTAATGCCGCTCAAGCTTGAAGATAAGCAAGCTATTGTTGCTGATATTGCTAATATTGCTAGTACAGCACATTCTGCTATAGCCGCTGAATATCGCGGAATTACTGTAGCAGAAATGACAGAGCTTCGTCAAAAAGCACGAGATGGTGGTGTCTATTTGCGGGTAGTGAGAAATACTCTAGCACGACGTGCATTCTTAAATACAAATTTTGAATGTTTACGAGACAGCTTAGCTGGTCCAATAGTGTTAGCTTTCTCAAAAGAAGAACCCAGTGCTGCTGCACGAGTAATAAAAGATTTTACAAAAGAAAATAAAAAATTAGTTGTAAAAGCAATTGCACTCACTGGTGAACTATTAGATGCTAAGGATCTTGAAAAAGTTGCTAAGTTACCAACTTATCCTGAAGCAGTTAGTATGTTAATGTCTGTAATGCAAGCACCAATTACTCAATTAGTACGCACCATCAAAGAACCACACGCTAAACTAGTACGCACAATCGCTGCTGTACGCGATAGTAAATCATAAAGGAATTATTAATTATGGCAGTAGCCAAAGAAGATATTTTAGAAGCCATTGCAAACATGAGTGTAATGGAAGTAGTGGAATTAATCACTGCAATGGAAGATAAGTTTGGTGTATCCGCTGCTGCTGCGGTAGCTGCTGCACCAGCCGCTGCTGATGCAGGCGGTGCCGCCGCTGCTGAAGAACAAACTGAATTCACTGTGAACTTAACCAGCTTTGGCGCTAAGAAAGTAGCCGTCATTAAAGCAGTTCGTGCAATTACAGGTTTGGGCTTAAAAGAAGCTAAGGATTTAGTTGAAGGAGCACCTTCAGTAGTTAAAGAAGATGTTACTAAAGATGAAGCCGAGAAAATCAAGAAAGATATTGAAGCTGCCGGCGGTAGTGTAGAAGTTAAATAATTGTATTAGGAATAGTGAATAACATTCACTATTCCTAATTTAATCATCGTACTAAACAATAAAAACAAATCTACACATTTTATATTATATACAACTTGAATTGATTTTACTATTAGTTTTTACTTTAAAGTAAATAATCTAACATATATACGCAACTTCTGAGCTGCGTACCCATCTTCTAAATAGTTCCAGATATGACCTATTCTTTCACTGAGAAAAAACGCCTCCGCAACAATTTTGGAAAAAGTATTAGCATTTTAGATGTACCTTATTTGCTAGCTATCCAAATAGATTCTTATAAAAATTTTTTACAAACGGATATCAAAGCTAATAAACGTTTAGATATTGGCTTACATGCAGCTTTCAAATCTGTTTTTCCAATTGTAAGTTATTCTGGCAATATTGCAATTGAATATGTTAGTTATCGTTTAGAAAATTTAAAATTTGATGTTAACGAATGTCAGCAGCGGGGTATGAATTATGCGGCTTCACTAAGGGTTAAAGTACGTCTTGTTGTATATGATAAAGACAGTAAAAATAAAGCTGTTAAAGATATAAAAGAACAAGAAATTTATATGGGTGAAATTCCATTAATAACCAAAAATGGAACATTTGTTGTTAATGGCACAGAAAGAGTGATTGTATCACAATTACATAGATCACCCGGGGTCTTTTTTGATCATGATAAAGGTAAAACGCATAGTTCTGGGAAAAACTTATTCACTGCTAGAATAATACCTTATCGCGGATCATGGTTAGATTTAGAATTTGATCATAAAGATAAACTGTTTGTTAGGATAGATAGAAAACGTAAATTACCAGCAACAATATTATTACGTTCTTTAGGGATTTCTAATGAAGAAATCTTAGCTTTGTTTTTTGATACTCATAAAATTAAACGCATTGGTTCTGATTTTTATTGGGTATTAAATTTCGAGCATTTACGTGGTGAAGTGGCTAACTTTGATATGAAAGGACCTGATGGTGAGATCATTGTTGAGTCAGGAAGACGTATAAATGCTAGACATTTAAAGAAGTTAGAATCTGCTGGTATTACTAGTGTACCAATTCCCTATGAATATGATGATGGAAATTTAAATTCGTTCTTATTAGGCAAAATCTTAGCTCATGAAGTCATTGATCCTGTCACTGGTGAAAAAATAGCTGCTGCTAATGAGGAATTGACTGAAGAAAATCTAAAGAACTTAATGTCAAATCAGATTGATGGTTTTGATATTTTATATACTAATGAGTTCGATAGGGGTCCATATATTTCTGATACCTTAGCTATTGATACTACTTCTACTCAATTAGAAGCTTATGTAGAAATTTACCGGATGATGCGTCCGGGTGAACCTCCGACTCCAGAAGCAGCCGAAACATTATTTAAGAACCTATTTTTTTCTGAAGACCGTTATGATTTATCAACGGTAGGAAGAATGAAATTTAACAGAAGGGTTGGTCGGGATAAGCTCACTGGTGAAGGTATTCTTTCAAATCAAGATATTCTTGATGTAATGCGTACTTTGATTGATATTCGTAACGGTAAGGGTGTAATCGATGATATTGATCATTTAGGTAATCGTAGGGTTCGTAGTGTTGGGGAAATGATAGAAAACCAATTTCGTATTGGTTTAGTTCGCGTAGAACGTGCGGTTAAGGAACGTTTAAGTCTGCCTGAAGTTGAATCTATGATGCCGCAAGAGTTAATTAATGCGAAGCCAGTTTCAGCAGCGATTAGAGAATTTTTTGGTTCTAGTCAATTGTCACAATTTATGGATCAAAATAATCCTTTATCTGAAATAACTCATAAGCGTCGTATTTCGGCACTGGGGCCGGGTGGTTTAACGCGAGAACGTGCTGGGTTTGAAGTACGTGATGTGCATCCTACTCATTATGGCAGATTATGTCCAATTGAAACTCCTGAAGGTCCTAATATTGGTTTAATTAATTCTTTGGCTGTTTATGCTAAAACTAATGCTTATGGTTTTTTAGAAACTCCTTATAGAGTAGTAGAAAATGCTAAGGTAACAGATAAGATAGAATATGTCTCTGCCATCGAAGAAGGTAATTATGTTATAGCACAGGCTAATGCTAAGGTAGATAGTGAAGGTTATTTGCTAAATGAGTTAGTCACTGTCAGGCATGAAAATGATTTTACTGTATTAGCCAAAGATAAAGTTCAATATATGGATATATCGCCGAAGCAAATTGTGTCTGTTGCTGCTTCAATGATTCCGTTTTTAGAACATGATGATGCTAATAGGGCTTTAATGGGTTCTAATATGCAACGACAAGCAGTACCAACTTTATGTGCTGAAAAGCCTTTAGTTGGAACTGGTATGGAAAGAAGAGTTGCAGTAGATTCTGGTGTAACTTTAGTAGCAGAACATGATGGTGTTGTGGATGATGTTGATGCTGGTCGTATTGTGGTGCGTATTGATGATGATAGTAGTGATAAATATGTGGATATTTATAATCTCACCAAATATGTTCGATCAAATCAAAATACTTGTATAAATCAAAAGCCTTTAGTTAAACCGGGAGATAAAATTAAAGCAGGTGATGTATTAGCAGATGGTCCTTCAACTGATTTGGGAGAGTTGGCATTAGGGCAGAATATGTTAGTTGCCTTTATGCCTTGGAATGGTTATAACTTTGAGGATTCTATTTTAATTTCGGAACGGGTGGTAAAAGAAGATCGATTTACATCTATTCATATTATTGAGCATAGTTGTATGGCTCGTGATACGAAATTGGGCCCAGAGGAAATTACTGCTGATATACCAAATGTTAGTGAATCTGCACTGCGGTATCTTGATGAATCTGGAATAGTTTCGATTGGAGCGCAAGTTAAAGCTGGTGATATTTTGGTAGGTAAGGTGACACCAAAGGGTGAAACTCAATTAACTCCTGAAGAAAAATTATTAAGAGCAATCTTTGGTGAAAAAGCTTCAGATGTTAAAGATACTTCTTTAAGAGTACCTAGTGGCACTATGGCTACTGTTATTGATGTACAAGTATTTACCAGAGATGGATTGGAAAAAGATGATCGCGCTCGACAAATTGAACAGGGTCATTTAGTTAAAATTAAAAAAGATTTACAAGATGAGTTTCGGATCATTGAAGATGCGCTTTATAAAAGGTTAGAGCAATTATTAATTGGTAAAGTTACACAAGATGGTCTTACTATAGATCAAGACTATTTAAATAGTGTCAAGCGTCCATATTGGTTTGATATTCGTTTACAAGATCCAGAAATTGCAGTTCAATTAGAGTCTTATGCTGAGGAAGTAAAAAAACAGCGAAAAATTTCTGATGATATGTATGAAGATAAACGCCAGAAGCTTGTAGCTGGAGATGAGTTACCTCCGGGTGTTTTAAAAATGGTTAAAGTCCATTTGGCAATTAAACGACGGATTCAGCCGGGAGATAAGATGGCAGGTAGGCATGGCAACAAGGGGGTGGTGTCAATGATTGTTCCTGTGGAAGATATGCCTTATAGTGCCGATGGCAGACCAGTAGATATTGTGTTAAATCCTTTAGGTGTGCCTTCACGAATGAATATTGGACAAGTATTAGAAATTCATTTGGGTTGGGGGGCTAAACATTTAGGTGAAAAAATTGCTCATTTATTAGATGAGGAAAAGAGAAGGCTAAAAATAGCTGAAGAGGCTGAGGTTGAGTCTAATTTAATTAGTAATTTACGAGAATTTTTAGAAAAAATCTATAATGTCAGTGGTAAAAAAGAACAGTTAGAAACATTAAGCGATTCGGAGATAATGGAATTAGCGTCAAATTTACGTAAAGGTGTGCCTATGGCAACACCTGTGTTTGATGGTGCTAGTGAAGTAGAAATTAAACAAATGCTAGCTTTAGCTGATTTACCAACTAGTGGTCAAACTACCTTATATGATGGACGAACAGGTGATGCTTTTGAACGTTCTGTAACAGTAGGTTATATGTATATGTTGAAATTAAATCATTTAGTGGATGATAAGATGCACGCTCGTTCTACAGGACCTTATAGTTTGGTTACACAGCAACCATTAGGCGGTAAAGCTCAATTTGGTGGGCAACGTTTTGGTGAGATGGAAGTTTGGGCTTTAGAAGCTTATGGTGCTGCATATACATTGCAGGAAATGTTGACTGTTAAATCAGATGATGTCGCTGGTAGAACTCAAATGTATAAAAATATCGTAGATGGTGATCATCGTATTGATGCTGGAATGCCAGAGTCTTTTAATGTCTTAGTTAAGGAAATTCGTTCTTTGGGAATTGATATTGAGTTAGAACAATTTTAATTATGCGCAATATAATCAAGTTATTAAATAATCAGGGTCATATAGAAGACTTCGACAGAATTTGTATCGGTTTAGCTTCTTCAGAAAAAATTCGTTCATGGTCTCATGGTGAGGTTAAAAAGCCGGAAACGATTAATTATCGTACTTTTAAACCTGAACGTGATGGTCTGTTTTGCGCCAAAATCTTTGGACCAGTAAAAGATTATGAGTGTTTATGTGGTAAATATAAGCGTCTGAAACATCGGGGGGTTGTGTGTGAGAAATGTGGGGTTGAAGTAACACAGTCTAAAGTACGCCGTGAGCGTATGGGTCATATAGAACTTGCAAGTCCAGTGGCTCATATTTGGTTTTTAAAATCTTTGCCTTCTCGAATGGGTTTAATGCTGGATATGACCTTGCGGGATATTGAACGTATTCTGTACTTTGAAGCTTATGTAGTTATTAATCCGGGTTTAACTCCTTTAGATCTAGGTCAATTACTGACTGAAGATGCTTATTTGGAAACTATTGAAGAATATGGCGATGAGTTTGAAGCTAAAATGGGAGCTGAGGCAATAGGTGAGTTATTAGCTTCAATTGATTTAGCGAGTGAGGTTAATCGTCTTCGCGAGGAAATAAGTACTTCGCGTTCAGAGACTAAGATTAAAAAATATACTAAGCGTCTGAAGTTAATAGAATCTTTTTTACATTCTGGTAATAGACCAGAATGGATGGTTTTTAAGGTGTTACCTGTATTACCGCCTGAATTACGTCCTTTGGTGCCTTTAGATGGTGGACGTTTTGCAACTTCTGATTTAAATGATCTTTATAGACGTGTAATCAATCGTAATAATAGATTAAATCGTTTATTGGAGTTGAATGCTCCTGATATTATTGTGCGCAATGAAAAGCGTATGTTGCAAGAGTCAGTAGATGCTTTATTGGATAATGGTCGTAGAGGCAGGGCTATTACTGGTACTAATAAGTTACCTTTAAAATCATTAGCTGATATGATTAAGGGTAAACAGGGGCGTTTTCGACAAAACTTGTTAGGTAAGCGGGTTGATTATTCTGGACGTTCTGTAATCGTAGTTGGACCAACTTTAAGATTACAGCAATGTGGTTTACCTAAAAAAATGGCTTTAGAGTTGTTTAAATCCTTTGTGTTTGGAAAGTTACAGTTGAAGGGTTTTGCAACTACTATTAAAGCGGCTAAAAAATTAGTTGAGCGAGAAGGTGGAGAAGTCTGGGATGTGCTTGAAGAAGTAATTCGTGAACATCCTGTAATGTTGAATCGTGCTCCGACATTACATAGATTAGGCATACAAGCATTTGAACCAGTTTTAATTGAAGGTAAAGCAATCCAATTACATCCATTGGTTTGTACTGCTTTTAATGCTGACTTTGATGGTGATCAAATGGCTGTGCATATTCCTTTATCTATAGAGGCGCAATTAGAAGCTCGTGCTTTAATGATGTCAACTAATAATATTTTATCACCAGCTAATGGTGATCCTATTATTGTACCTTCTCAAGATGTGGTGCTAGGTTTATACTTCATGACCAGATCATCTATCAATGCTCTTGGTGAAGGTATGATATTTAGTAATGTTGATGAAGTACGACGTGCTTATGAAAATAAGTTAGTTTCATTAAATGCAATGATTACAGTTAGATTAGAAGAAACTGTTATAACTAAACCTGAAACACCTCAGAATCAAACCACTGTTACTGAAACTAATATTAAGCGATTCGATACTACAGTTGGACGGGCTTTATTATTTAAGATTTTGCCGGCTGGTTTACCTTTTAAATTGTTAAATCGAGATTTAACCAAGAAAAATATTTCTAATTTAATTAATAGTGCTTATCGTAGTTTAGGTCTTAAAGATACTGTTATTTTTGCTGATAAATTGATGTACACTGGTTTTTCTTTTGCAACTCGCGCTGGTATTTCTATTGGTATTGAGGATATGAGGATTCCTAACAATAAACATCAAATTATTGAAGAAGCAGAAAAAGAAGTTAAAGAGATTGAAGATCAATATGGTTCTGGTTTAATTACTCAAGGTGAACGATATAATAAAGTAGTTGATATTTGGTCACATACCAATGAAAAATTAGCTAAGGCTATGATGGATCAATTGGGTGTAGAAACAGTTACTAATAAAAAAGGTGAGCAGGAACAGCAAGCTTCTTTTAACTCAATTTATATGATGGCAGATTCTGGGGCGCGTGGTTCTGCTGCTCAAATTCGTCAATTAGCTGGTATGCGTGGTTTAATGGCGAAACCGGATGGTTCTATTATTGAAACGCCGATTACTGCTAATTTCCGTGAGGGTTTAAATGTATTGCAATACTTTATTTCTACTCATGGTGCTAGGAAGGGTCTAGCTGATACTGCTTTAAAAACTGCTAACTCTGGTTATCTAACGCGGCGTTTAGTTGATGTGGCTCAAGATATGGTGATTAAGCAATATGATTGTGAGACCACTCATGGTTTAGAAATGCATCCTTTGATTGAAGGTGGTGAAGTAGTTGAACCTTTGGGAGATCGAGTATTAGGACGTGTAGTAGCTGTTGATGTGATGAAGCCTGAACAAGAAGAAGCTGTTATAACAGCTGGTACTTTAATTGATGAGGATTGGGTGGAGTTTTTAGAACAAGAAGGTGTTGATAGAATTCTAGTTCGTTCTGCTATTACTTGTGAATCTCATTATGGTGTTTGTGCTAAATGTTATGGACGTGATTTAGGTAGAGGGCATTTGGTTAATCGTGGTGAAGCTGTAGGTGTAATAGCGGCTCAGTCTATTGGTGAACCGGGTACTCAATTAACTATGCGGACTTTCCATATTGGTGGTGCTGCTTCTGGTTCTGCCGCAGTTAGTCATATTGAGGTTAAATCTACTGGTACTTTAAGCTTTTCTAATCTGAAATTGCTTTTACAACATGATAAGCAGCAATTGATTGCGGTGTCACGTTCTGGTGAAATAACTTTATTAGATGAATTTGGTAGAGAACGTGAACGATATAAGGTGCCTTATGGTGCGATGTTAAGCGTTCATGATGGAGATAAGGTTGAAGCTGGGCAAACAATTGCAACTTGGGATCCACATACTATTCCTGTTATTACGGAAGTAGCTGGAATTGTCAAATTTGTTGATGTGGTAGAAGGTGTTACGGTTAGTAGGGATGTTGATGATATTACTGGTTTAAGTAATATTGTGGTTATTGATCCTAAGTTAAGACCATCTCATGCAAAAGATTTGCGTCCAATAGTTAAATTAGTGGATGAGCATGATCGAGATTTAACTCTAGTTGGTACTGATATTCCAGCTAATTATTATTTACCTCCTATGGCTATTATTAATGTTGAAGATGGTGCAGAGGTGAAGGTAGGTGATATTATTGCTCGTTTATCGCAAGAGTCTTCTAAAACACGGGATATTACTGGTGGTTTACCACGGGTTGCTGATTTATTTGAGGCACGTACACCAAAAGAACCTTCAATTCTAGCTGAATGTTCTGGTACTGTTACTTTTGGTAAAGATACTAAAACTAAGCAGCGAATAGTTATTACGCCTTCTGATGATAGGGATCCAATAGAAATCCAAATTCCAAAATGGCGACATATTAATGTGTTTGAGGGTCAACAAGTTGAGAAGGGTGAAGAAATAGTTGATGGTGCGTCAAATTCACATGATATTTTAAGGGTTAATGGTGTTGATGCTTTAGCAAATTATATTGTCAATGAGGTGCAAGAGGTTTATCGCCTACAAGGGGTTAAGATTAATGATAAGCATATTGAAGTGATTGTACGTCAAATGCTACGTAAAGTGATGATCATTGATCCGGGCGATACAGGCTTATTGCATAATGAATTAATTGAACGTTCAAAATTATTGGAAGAAAATGAACGGGTAATTGCAGAAGATAAGCAACCTGCCACTTATGAACCTCAATTACTAGGTATTACTAAGGCTTCTTTGGCAACTGATTCATTTATATCAGCGGCTTCTTTCCAAGAAACAACAAGGGTATTAACTGAAGCTTCTGTAAGTGGACGTTGTGATGATTTACGTGGTTTAAAAGAAAATGTGATCGTAGGGCGTTTAATACCGGCAGGTACTGGTATGGCATATCATGAAGATAGAAGGTTAAGAGAAAATCCTTATCCTAAAGAATTAAAACCTATAAGTCATGTTTCTAAAGTAGTTGATTAATGAATCTGGAAAAAATTGCGTTCGGATTTTTTATAGTATTGGCATTGACACTAAATTTTGGCTTTTTTATAGGTGATATGGCTGATGTAAAACATCATAATGTCTATGAATTAGCAATGGCTATTGTTGTGAACCTATTTGCTACTATCTTAAAATTTGGAGATCGTACTCAAGTTGGAGCTTTGTTGTTAGCTACTAGTTTGGTAGCTAATTTACAATTGATTGTTGCTGCGATGGTTTGGTATTCTGCAACTCATGTTGGGTCTAATAATTTAGTAGAATTGATGCCAAGTATAGTTTCACTTGCAGGTGGTGCTATGTTAGCTAATGTTATTTCGGTATTGTTAATTGTAATTGATACTGCAATGTTAAGACGTTAATGAATAGCATGATTTTCTTTTTGGTGATGCGCAGGATGCGTCGTCCATTATTGGTATTATTGACTGTCTATTCTATAGCAGGAGTAGGCATGACTTTAATTCCTGATATTAATAATGAACGTATGAGCTTTTTCCATGCTTTTTATTTTGTATCTTATATGGGTACAACTATTGGTTTTGGCGAAATACCTCATGAATTTACTGATTTACAGCGGATGTGGGTAACTATTTCCTTATATATGACAGTTATATCATGGTTTTATGCTATAACTGGCTTAATCAAACTGTTGCAAGATGATGCATTACAAAATGTATTAACTGAAAATAGTTTTGAGAATGCTGTAAAAAAGATTAAGGAACCTTTTTATATTATCTGTGGCTATGGAGATACCGGAACTGCATTAGTTAGTGCCTTAACAGAACGTGCTTTAGGTACTATTGTAATAGAATCCAATCCAGATCGTCTCAATCATTTAATTTTAGAAAATTATTCTGTTCATATTCCTGCACTTTGCGCTGATGCAAGTAAACCAGAGAATTTGCAAGTTGCATTAAATAATGAAAACTGTGCTGGTGTCGTTGCTATTACTGATGATAATATAGCGAATTTACATATTGCAATTAGTAGTAAGCTTCTGAAACCTAAATTAACAATAATTGGACGTGCTGATTCGGAGAAAATAGCTAATAATATGTTGGCATTTGGTAGTGATTATGTAATTGATCCATTTGAGATTTTTGCAGAGAAATTACATTATGCTTTACATGCTTCAATGCTATTAACATTACGTGAATGTCTGACTAGACATAAATGTTTTTCAGACTGCAAGACTTTAAAACCTCCCAAACAAGGTTTATGGATAGTTTGTAGTTATGGACGCTTTGGTAAAGCTGTATATGAAGAGTTTAAAACAGAAAAAAATATTCATATAATTGTGATTGAGGCTAATCCAGATGAAACAGGTTATCCAAGGGGTGAATGTATAGTTGGTCGTGGTACTGAGGTTGATACTTTACAACAAGCACAAATTGAAGATGCAGTTGGTATTGTTGTTGGAACCAATGATGATGTCACTAATCTTTCAATTATTATGCTAGCTCGCAAATTAAATCCATCATTATTTATTGTTATTCGTCAAAATAATGCGACTAATCAAATTATTTTTGATGCCGCAGGGGCGGATATTGTGATGCAAGCTAGTAACATTATTGCTAACTATATACGAGTTTTATTAACTAATCCTTTATTAGAAGACTTTTTGGATTTATTAACTAAATCATATGATTATAAATTAGTGTTAAAACTTATTAACTATTTACAGAATACATTAGGTAATACTATACCAATAACTTGGCAAATGTCAATCACTACTAAAGAAAGTCCAGTTTTGTGGCAGGCGATTGAGAAGGGACAAGTGATTAATTTAGGATATTTAAGAAAGGATCCTAGAGATCGTGATTCTAGGTTAGCGGTAGTAGCATTATTATTGCGACGTGGTGATAAAACAATACTATTACCTAAAAATGATGAAGTTTTAGCACCAAATGATCAGATATTATGGTGTAGTAAAAAAGGAGCTGCAACATGGATGAAATGGTGTTGGTATGATCACTTAGTGTTGACTTATCTTGTAACTGGAGAGATGCCGCCACGTACTTATATTGGACGCTGGTTAGAAAAAAAATTTGCTTATGGCTTTAAATAATATAGAAGAAATTATCGCTGATATTCGACAAGGTAGAATGGTCATCCTGATGGATGATGAAGATCGAGAAAATGAAGGCGATTTGATTATGGCTGCTAGTCAGGTACGGGCTGAAGATGTTAATTTTATGGCACGTTATGGACGTGGTTTAATTTGTTTGACTTTGACATCTGAGCGTTGCCGGCAGTTGCAATTGCCTTTGATGGTAAATGATAATAATGCGGTACATTCTACTAATTTTACGGTTTCAATTGAGGCTGCTAAGGGTGTAACTACTGGTATTTCAGCGGCTGATCGTGCGGTTACTATTCGTGCGGCTGTCAGTGGGGATGCTAAACCTTCTGATTTGGTACAGCCGGGGCATATTTTTCCGTTAATGGCTCAGGCTGGTGGGGTGTTAAGACGCGCTGGACATACTGAAGCTGGATGTGATTTGGCGCGTTTAGCTGGATTAGAGCCAGCGGCTGTGATTGTGGAGATTTTGAATGAAGATGGTACGATGGCGCGTCGTCCAGATTTGGAAGAGTTTGCAAAGCAGCATAATATAAAAATTGGAACTATTGCGGATTTAATTCGGTTTCGGATGGCGCATGAGAAAACTCTGGAACGGATGAGTAGTTGTAATTTACCAACGGAGTTTGGTGAATTTAAGTTGGTTGCTTATAAGGATAATATTGAGAATATATTGCATTTTGCTTTGGTGAAAGGTGAGTTAAATTCTAAGGAACCAATTTTAGTGCGAGTACATACTCGTAATACTTTGTGTGATTTAACTTTTAGTTCGCGTCCTGAGTGTGGATGGCCTTTGCGTGGGGCTTTGAAACGGATAGCAGATGAAGGTAGTGGTGTGGTAGTTATTTTACATCAGGATGAGGATGTTGATACTATGATTCATAGAATTGATAATTGTTCACGCAAAGATCATGGTGAGGATTTACCTGCACTTCCTCCTACACATGATTTAAGAAATCATGGTTTAGGGGCGCAGATTTTATCTGATTTAGGTGTTCGTAAGATGCGGGTATTAAGTGCGCCAAAGAAAATGCACGCTTTATCTGGCTTTGGCATGGAAGTAGTTGATTATATTAATAATGAGATACATAAATGAGTACAATTATTGAAGGTGATTTTGCAGGCGGAGATGCTCCGTATGCTTTAGTGGTAGGACGTTTTAATAGTTTTATTACTGAGAGTTTATTTTAATATGGCTAAAAAATTTTTTTCAGCTCGTACTAATGCACGTCAACGTACTTTACAAGCCTTATATCAATGGCAAATCACTAAGCAAAATATTCAATTAATTGAGTCTCAGTTTTTTGAAGAAGAAGATATGGCTAAGGTTGATGTGCCTTATTTTAAGAAGCTGTTGCATGAGATTCCTAAAGAGTTAAAGAATATAGATTCTAGCTTTGTCGGTTTTTTAGATCGCGATATTAGTCAATTGGATTTGATTGAGTTGGTGATTTTAAGAATTGGTAGTTATGAATTGAAATATTGCCCTGATGTACCTTTTAAAGTTGTTATTAATGAGTCGGTTGAGTTAGCAAAAAGGTTTGGGGCAGAGAAAAGTCATAAATATGTTAATAGTATTTTAGATAAGCTTGCTAATAATAAATGATACGTTTACTATTATTGTTATTGTTGATATTTGTAATATGGGGATTTATAAATCGTTATAAGTCTCGAAAGAATGTTACTAAAATTGGTTTAATGGTAAGTTGTGATCATTGTGGAATCTTTTTTCCTAAACAGGAAGCCTTGTATTTAGATCAGCATTATTATTGCTGTAAAGCTCATTATGAAGAAAATAGAAGCAAAAATAGTTAATCCGTTAATTGCTGATTTTATACCTAGTTATGCTACTAATGGTGCTGCTGGCATTGATTTACGTGCTTGTATTGAGAAGCCATTAGAAATACAAGCGGGTGAAACTCAGTTGATTGGTAGTGGTATTGCGATTGATATTAATGATCCGAATTTAAGTGCGATGTTATTACCGCGCTCTGGTTTGGGTGTTAAGCATGGTATTGTGTTAGCTAATTTGGTGGGTTTGATTGATTCTGATTATAGAAAGGAAGTTAAGATTGCGGTTTGGAATCGTAGTGATACTGCTTTTGTAATTAATCCGGGTGATCGTATTTGTCAAATGGTGTTTGTTCCAATTGTGCAGGTGCAATTGGAATGGGTAGAAGAATTGAATGATCAGGGGCGTGATGGCTTTGGTTCGACTGGGATAAAATAATTTATGATTTTAAAAGCTCTTCGTGAAGGTTTAGGCAGACTTATTGTTTTTATTAATTTTATTACTAAACCTAAAAAAATAATTAGAACAGATGCAGCACAAAAGTTAGTTGATAAAGAGGCTGAGGGTTTAAGTTTATATCAATTTTATGCTTGCCCTTTTTGTATTCGCACTCGTCGCGCAATACATGCTCTGAATATTAATATTGAGTTGCGTGATGCTCAAAATGATCCTAAATATAGGCAGGAATTGTTGGCTGAAGGTGGTGCAATTAAGGTTCCTTGTTTACGGATTGAGGAAAAAGGCAAGGTGATTTGGATGTATGAATCTGCTGATATTATTACTTATTTAAATAAGCGTTTTGGTGCATAAATGGCAAAAATAATTCATTCGATGATACGGGTATTTAAGCCTGATGTATCTATTGAGTTTTATAATAAAGTCTTTAATCTTGAAATAGCTGAACGATGTGATTTTGATGGTTTCAGTCTTATTTATTTGGGAAACAGTGAAAGTGATATTGAACTGGAATTAACCTATAATCACGATCAAAAAGAACCGTACAGTCACGGTTCTGGATATGGGCATTTAGCTTTTGTTGTTGATGATATTGAAAGCGAACATAAACGATTAAGTGATTTAGGATTTAATCCTCAAAAAATTGTTAGTTTTAACTCATTTGCTAAATTCTTTTTTATAACAGATCCTGATGGGTATGAAATTGAGGTTTTAGAGAAATTTGGGCGGTTTGGAAAATAATTCAGTTGAAACCATAGCAATTATAAATTTAGCCATTGCCTTTATTCCGGTTTTGGCGACGATGTTAATCCTTTTTAAATGGTCTCTCAATTCTAGTAATGCGCTTTATGCGGTTGCGCGAATGTTAATTCTGCTTGTTCTTATAGTAAATGATCTATTACCAAGTTTGGAGTTCGAGTTTTCATAACAGCATTAAATAAATCCGATTGTAAAAATTCATTAAACCAAATTTGTAATTGTCGATATGGAGTTTGATCAAACCATTGTTTATCTACATGTGCATATTGACGAATAAATGGAAATATAGCTACATCGGCAATTGTTATTTGATCACATAATAAGTATTTATGCTGTTCTAAATTCTGTTCTAATTGTTGTAGAAAAACTTCTCCTTGTTGACGATAATATTCTGTTGAATGTTCTGGATACCTCACAGAATATTTATATTTATCTAAGTGTTGTTTGAACACATAATCATTTTCATCAATCAATTGTTTAAACCCTTCTAATTGCCAGTTATTAGGATCATGTTGTGAAATAGCCCAAAGCATAATATCCAAACTTTCATCAATCACATCACCATTAGGTAAAATCAATACTGGCACAGTTCCCTTTGGTGAATAATTAAGCATTTCTTGAGGCTTATTGCTTAATTTAACTTCTAGTATTTCAACAGCTATTCCGCTGTATTTTAAAGCCATTCTAGCCCTCATTGCGTATGGGCAACGACGAAAAGAATATAATATTGGTAGTGATTTCATTTGTAAACCTTAAATTTTTACATAAACAAACTAGTAGGATAAAAGCGTCGATTCTGAGATTGTAACCAATTATTACGCTGTTTAGATAAGTATCTAAATTGGTAATTTTTCAATTTTATCATCCACCCCAATTCCATGTCTCAAACAAAAATCACCCAAAGATAAATAACCAGCTAAAACAATAGCGTCAGGAAAAAGAGTTTTATAAACTTCAACTTTATTTAAACCAATTTTAGGTTAATAAACTTTTGCGTACCTACTTACCAAGTTTGGAGTTTGAGTAATAAAAGAAATATACTGTGAAGCAAAAGCCCGGTAATATTAAAATGGTATAACTTTTGTCTCAGAATTTATTTTCTGTCCATAATTGGTTCAAAATGCGTTGTACAAAGCTGGTTTTGCCGCTTTTCCTTCTGGCTATTATTACTCTGGATTTAAATAGTTATTGTTTAAATTAATTGATATGATTTATAATGATATTTATGACGCTTATTTCATAAACTATGACCAGAGCAAGATAATATGTCGAAATATTTTTATCAATTAATAATGTTCCTTACGCTGCTATGGCATTTACAAACTGCCTTTGCAAATAATAACCTTCCTATAAATCATCCGCCAACTGTTGTTAATAACATTACAATTATAAATAATAATATTATTGCTAATATTCCTTTCTTGTTATCAACAATTAAATAAAACACCAATCAATAAAATACGATCTACCACACAAATTACAAATGAAGACAGCCAATTAGTTTTCTCAACAAACAATAATAATCTGGTTTCAATCTATGATATAGATGTTAGTATGGTATTCACTGGAACTCTAATTAATATCAACACCGCTTTAGCAGGAATTAGTTTTAATCCAACTGCTGATTTTAACGGTAATAGCTTTTTAACGATAGAAACTAATGATAATAATAGCCTATTTGCAGCCCAACCTGCAATTGATGCTACTGGTAATTTGAGTTTTACATCAGCAACAAATGCTACAGGTAGTGCAGTAGTTTCAATAGTATTAAATGATGGTATTGATACATCAGCGGCGCAAACATTGAATAATTAGTTGAACAAACCTGACAGGTTTACTCAAGGATAAATAAGTTGCTAAAACTAATTGAAGATTAGTACAACGAATTAAGAACTAAACTAAACGAAGTAACGATACGATACGAAGTCAGCGAAGCTAAGTCATATAAACTAAATATTTACTAGATAAATGATCTATTATGTCGGTACGTATAAATATTTTAACATACTTACATAATATTAAGTATTTTTGTTAATAAACTTTTGCGTACCTACTTACCAAGTTTGGAATTTGAGTAATAAAAGAAATATACTGTGAAGCAAAAGCCCGGTAATATTAAAATGGTATAACTTTTGTCTCAGAATTTATTTTATGTCCATAATTGGTTGAAAATTCGTTGTACAAAGCTAGTTTTGCCGGTTTAAATTCCTTTTCTCGCCCAATTAGTAACTCTGGTTCGCCTATTTTTTCGGTTCAGGGGTATTGCAGTTAAAATTTACAAACCCTGACGGAACAGAACAAGAATAATTAGTTGTCAGGTTTACTATGACTTGATTCACACAGTCATCAATACTGTGATTAACTGTATCTATGGTTATTTCTGGGTTTTCAGGTTTTTCATAAGGAGATGAAATTCCTGTAAAATCTTTAATTTTACCTGCTCTTGCAAGCTTATATAAACCTTTTATATCACGTGTTTCACAGGTTGAAAGTGGAGTGTCGCAATAAATTTCAATAAAGTTATTTCCTATTAATTGTCTTATTTTATTACGATCACTTCTAAAAGGTGAAATAAAAGCAGTTAATACAATTAATCCAGCATCAAAAAATAATTTAACTACTTCTGTAGTACGACGAATGTTTTCGATTCTATCTTCATCAGAAAATCCTAAATCACTACATAAGCCATTACGCATATTATCTCCATCAAGTACAAATGTATGATATTGCATTTCATATAGTTTTTCTTCTACTGCATGAGCTAAGGTAGATTTGCCTGAACCTGATAAGCCAGTGAACCAGAGTACTAAGGCTGGGTGAGGTTTTTGATGTATAATATTAGACTGATGTTTAAAGATGTTTGTTGCCATTTGCATTAATTATAACATAAGGCTAGATATTGAAGTATTTATATTTATATATATGATTTTGCAAAAAAAAACAATAGCTTGACATCTGATAATAATCTGATTATAATAACCACTGTAAAATTATTTTTTAAATTTATGAATATCAGTATTAATAAAAATATTTTATATGTAACAGGTTTGCCCCGTTCAGGTTCAACTTTATTGTGTCAGTTATTGGATATACACAGTCAAATATACAGCACTGGGCATTCGTCACCTTTATGTCAGACTTTAAACCAATTGCGTCATAATCTTAGTGATAATGAATTTTTATTATCTCAGCTTGATTGTGATTTTAATTTAGGCTATCAACGCTTATTAAATGCCTATCGGGGCTTTATTAATGGTTGGTTTGCTGAAACTGATAAACCGTGGGTAGTGGATAAAAATCGTGGCTGGTTAAACCAGTTGGATAGTGTGTCTTTGCTTAATCCTGACTTTAGAATGCTGGTTTGTGTGCGCGAGCCTGCCCAGATTTATGGCTCTATTGAAGCCCGACACCAAAACACACTGTTATTGGACTTTCCTGATCATTTGGCACATTTATCACGTTATGCCCGAGCTGAAAAATTATTTGCCAGTGATGGGGTAATTGGTGGTCCAATGAAAGCTATTGAAGCTTTACAGGATGAAGCTGAAACCCTGCAAAAACGCTTATTTTATGTTGTGTTTGAAGATCTTATGCAAGATCCGCAACGAGTTATGCAAGATATTTATCGCTGGTTAGATTTGCCGTCTGCAGCTTTTAACCCGCAAAAATTGCCTGTTAAAGCCCATGAAAGTGATAGTTATTACCGTTTTAAATATTCACATCAAACTCGCACGAGTTTATCACCACCACAACGTCATCAAATATCGGCACGAATTGAAGCTGATATTCAACGGCTGTTTGTGGATTTTTATCAACTATTTTACCCTAGAGTTAGACAATGAAAACAATTTATTATGATGACATAGATAATTCACCAATTTTAAAGGTGGGTAAAAATATACTGTTACGCCGAACCATTCCAGCAGATGCAAATATACTGTATGAAAATGCTTTCGGTGATAGCGAGTTTATGCGTTTATTCCGCTTAAATGGGGATTTTAATAGCTTAGAACAAACGCAGAACTATCTGGAAAAACAATGGCAACATAGTCCTGAGCAAAGTGGTTATTTAGAAATACTAATTATCCATAAACGCAAAGGTCCCATTGGCTTGCTTGCCTTAGCCGATTATTCTCCTGTGCATTGCCGTGCTGAATATTTGATTGGTTTGTTTGCTAATCATCGTCAAGCAGGCTATGGCATTGAAGCTACCTTATTGCTGTTAGATCTTGGTTTTAATCAATACCATTTAAACAAAATTGATGCTTATAGTTATCAGAATAATTTCCAGCCACAGAGAAATTTATTGAGTCTAGGCTTTAATGCAGAAGGGATTCGCTCTGGTCATATTTATTCAAAACAAGACGAAAATTTTATTGATTTAGCTGCTTTTGGCTTGTTGGCAAAGGATTTTCATCAAAGCAAGACTTTAGCCCGATTGTCTCAACGAATGATAGGATATGATATCACCGTTACAAATTTGCTCCCTACCAAAAAACCGCAAAAATCGAAATTTAATAGTGTATTAGCTACGGCAATGACATTGGCATTAGGCAAGAGTATGCCTGCATATGCAACTGATTACCCTGTAACCGTAGGGTCTGATGATGGCACCGGCGGTACGGCAAATACGCTGAGTTGGGCTATTTTACAAGCCAATAACAATGCAGGTGCGGATACCATTACTGTGCAAACCGATGTAACTGTTACAGGGGTGATGAAAACCCTGATTAATAGTGATGTCACCTTACAAAATGATGGCACAGCTCGCAGTATCAGTGGCGGGGATACTTATCGCCCTTTGTTTATTAAATCAGGTACAGTCACCATTCAAAATCTGAGCTTGATAAATGGTAAAGCCAAAGGCGGTGATAGTAATTTAGGCGGCGGTGGTGCTGGTTTGGGTGGTGCTTTATTTATCTATAATGGTACGGTTACTGTGGATATGGTGATATTCAGTGATAATAATGCCACGGGGGGAAGCGGCAATGTAGATGCTTTTTCTCATGGTGGCGGCGGAATGTTTGGTAATGCTGGCGGCAAAGGCGGTGGTGGGTTATTTGCCTCCAGTACAAATGGGAATGGGGCTTATGGAGGGAATGGGAATTATGGTGGGAGTATTGGTAGCTTCGGCGGCGGAGGCGGAGACGGCGGAGACGGCGGCTTCGGAGGCGGAGGCGGAGACGGCGGCGGATACGGAGGATTCGGAGGAGGCGGAGGCGGATACGGAGGATTCGGAGGAAGCGGAGGCGGATTCGGAGGCGGAGGCGGAGGTAAAGGCGGAGGCGGATACGGAGGCGGCGATGGCGGCGGCGAATTCGGCGGCGGCGGCGGATTCGGCGGCGGCGGTGCTATCTTTGCCATGAACGGCACAACAACATTGAAAGATGTTAGCTTCAGTAACAATACAGTTGTCATAGGAACAGGTTTACAAGACGGTACAGCTAATGCTAGGGATTTGTTTATTTGTACCAGTAATTTAGATGTTACAGCCGCTGCTTGTGGTGCTGTGGTCAATCAATGTGGCAGCACCAGCACCACAGAAATTGTTGGGACCTTTGGTTCAACCTGCCCCGATACTCCACCAACCGCCAGCAGTGTCACGTTTTCAGGCACATTACTAGAGGGTGAAACCTTAACAGGCAGTTACACTTACGCAGATGCCGAAAGCGATAGCCAAAATGGTACCAGCTTTCAGTGGTATCATTCTGATGATGCGAGTGGCACAAATAAAGCCGCTATTTCAGGTGCAACCAGTGAAACCTATGTGTTAAGCAATGCTGACATTGATAAATTTATTAGCTTTGAAGTCACACCAGTCAATGCTAATTCCAGTGGTACAGCGGTTGAAAGCAGTATTAATAGCACTGCTGTAATTGCTGCCAATAGTGCTCCTGCCATCAATACCACGGCTGGCACTAGTGCCACCGAAGATACGGAGTACACCTATACCCCTACTGCAACTGATGCAGATAACGATATGCTTACATGGACAATCAGCGGAGAACCCACGGGCATGACTATTAATGCCACAACCGGAGCGATAAACTGGACACCCGGCGAAGGCGTGAGTACTAGTGGAACTGTAACAATCACGGTTAGTGATGGTACATTGACGGATACAGAAACCTTCACCATTGCAGTAACAGCCGTGAATGATGCCCCTGTTAATAACGTACCAAATACACAAACAATTGATGAAGATACGAGACTAACCTTCTCAACAGCTAATTCAAATCTTATTTCTATCAGTGACATAGAGGCTGAAGATGCTGTTGGTAACTCAGTTACAGCAGCTTTAACAGCAACAAATGGTACTTTAACTTTAAGTTCTACCACAAATCTAACATTCAACATTGGTGATGGTACAGATGATGTAAACATGGAATTCAGTGGTACTGAAAATGATATTAATACTGGGTTGGCAGGTATGATTTTTACACCTACAAGTAATTTTAATGGTAGTGCAAGTGTACAGATTGTAGTAAATGATGGTACATTGACTGATGATGATACGATAAATATTACTGTTACTGCTATTAGTGATACTCCGACAGCGGCTGATAAGACGGTAACACTAAATGAAGATGCGACTTATACTTTTGCTGAAGCAGATTTTGAGTTTAGTGATGTAGATAGTGGCAACAGTTTAAACCAAATCCAAATAACCCAATTGCCAACTGTTGGAACTTTACAACTTGACGGTGCTAATGTCACAGTTGATCAAGAGATTGTTGTAGCTGATATTAGTAAGTTGATATTTACCCCAGCAGCTAACGCTAATGGTAATAGTTATGCCAGTTTCCAATTTAAAGTGCATGATGGTACATCATTTAGTGATGCTGATTTTACTATGACTATTGATGTTACTGCTGTTAATGATGCACCAACAAATACTGTATCAGATACACAAACAACTAATGAAGATACGCCACTTAGTTTTTCCACAACTAACTCAAATTTGATTTCAATCAGTGATATAGATATTGGTTCAGTTACAGTAACTTTAACAGCAACGAATGGTACTTTAACTTTAAGTTCTACCACAAATCTAACATTCAACATTGGTGATGGTACAGATGATGTAAACATGGAATTCAGTGGTACTGAAAATGATATTAATACTGGGTTGGCAGGTATGATTTTTACACCTACAAGTAATTTTAATGGTAGTGCAAGTGTACAGATTGTAGTAAATGATGGTACATTGACTGATGATGATACAATAAATATTACTGTTAATCCGGTTAATGATGCACCAACAACAGCTGATAAGACAGTTACACTAAATGAAGATGCAACTTATCCTTTTAAAGAAGCCGATTTTGCATTTACTGATATAGATAGTGGCAACAGTTTAAACCAAATCCAAATAACCCAATTGCCAACTGTTGGAACTTTACAACTTGACGGTGCTAATGTCACAGTTGATCAAGAAATTGTTGTAGCCGACATTAGTAAATTGACATTTACCCCAGCAGCTAACGCTAATGGTAATAGTTATGCCACTTTCCAATTTAAGGTGCATGATGGTACATCATTTAGTGATGCTGCTTTTACTATGACTATTGATGTTACTGCTGTTAATGATATACCTTCATTTATTAAAGGTGATGATCAAACAGTTTTTGTAAGTGCAGCACAAAACATTACTGCTTGGGCAACCAACATTGATGCAGGATCATCAAATGAATCATCACAAACGCTAAGCTTTACAGTCACTAATGATAATGAAAGTCTATTTTCTGTACAACCTACAATTGATGCTTCAGGTAACTTGACATTTACACCAAGTGCTGTTGGCAGCGCAGTAGTGACAGTAATATTAAGTGATGACATAGAGACATCAGCAGCTCAAACCTTTAATATTAAAGTGAATCCACTTCCATCTTCAACACCAACCCAACAAACAACACCAGAACCAACAGGTTGCACTCTATCCTCAAACATCAACTGCGTTATAAAAAATGAAGGCGGAACTCTCGAAGGAGAAATCAAGAATGAAGGCACTCTAACAGACGTAACTTTAGCAAAAGATACTAAGATAGAAGGCGGACAAATTGAAGGTAAAATTAATGGTAATCCAGAAGCACCGGCTATCTTGATCAATGTAAAAATAACTGCTAAAGCTGAGTTAAGTCATGTAATACTTGATAAAACTGTTAAACTTCCTAAAGATGTTAGCTTAAAAGATACGGAATTACGAGGAGCATCAGTAAATGGTGGTAAATTAGAAGGAACTATTAGAACTACTAGTTCTGCAACAGT
>NZ_MCBX01000014.1 GCF_001723685.1 Candidatus Marithrix sp. Canyon 246 | reverse complement strand
GTTGGTTTTTCAGTTGGTTCTACTGAACTTTCACAGCTATCAGTTTCAATCAGATCTTCAATACCAAACATTGCAGATGTTATATGCCGAGATGTCATAATTACATCCTGATAATATATGATATCTCCTTCAAATCCATCACCAAATTGAGAAGTAGTGGTAGCTTTGAAGCAAGGTATATTGACCGATCTAGTTTTGGGGTTATATAAGATATAACCACTAACTTTTTCACCATCAAACATATTCTTAAATTTGATACTGTCAAAATTTAGTTCATTGATGAATGGAACTAAAATACCTTCTAAATATAGGATTTTAGTCTTGGAATCATAAATGGCTTGTGAAGAAACTGTTTCACCAGCCAAAACATTGCTGCCTAATACACTTGATAAGGCAATTGCCGTAATAAATTTACGAATTTTCAGCATAATATCTCCTTTTTAGGTTTAAAAAAAAATCTTAGTGTCTATATGGCCTTTGCTATAACATATGGGCCATTCACTGGATTTCAATAAAATATTGGTTTGACTATATAGAATGGGGCGAACCAAGAGATATTTGAACAATATGACACAGCCTGTTATAGTTGAATATATAACTTGTAACTAACATCAATATTATAGTACAAACGGCACACATTGTACTATAATGTAGTGTTATGAAACGTTATAATTGGAATCAAGAAAAGAATAAAATTCTGAAGGCAGAATGAAATATTTCTGAAAACTATCATGCCTAGCCGTAAAGCAACAAAAAAGTATATTGGAGAGTGAATATGGCTAACTATAAACTAGATGAAGAAGAACAAGAAATATTGGAAGCATTTGAATCTGGAGACTTACAGCCAATTGTGAATGCAAAAGAACAAATAAAAAAACATCAAGAATATGCCGCTGCTAGTTTCAAAAAGGATCAAAGAATAAATATTCGTATTACAAATAAATTTGGCTTATGCGTTTAAAATCCTCATTATTGTTTCTAGTCTTATTGTGGCTTGCATGGCATGTGAATAATATTTATTCACATAGCTTACCGAAAGATCTTGAAGGGAAAACCATCATACTTACAGGTACGATTATTGGTATTCCTAAAAAAGTAGAATCTAAGCAAAAATTTTGTAGTTGGCGTTTTACTTTTGCTCCAGACAATTGGCATAAGTATATTAGTTTAAGTTGGTCTAATGAACCTCCCACCGCATTGCAACCGGGGCAAAAATGGCAATTCACTGTGCGTTTAAAGCGCGTTCATGCGATGCGAAATCCCGGTGTTAGTGATTATTCTATGTCTTTGCTTCAAAAAGGAATTATCGCCAATGGTTCAATAAAAGCTGAGGCTAAACTTTTAAGTCAGCCTTCTGTATATAATATAGATTATTGGCGTTATCGGATTATTGATGCAATACGGCAAGCTATCGGTGATCAGCCTAGTATGGGTATTTTAATTAGTTTAGCTGTGGGGGAACGACAATGGATTAGTCAGCAGCAGCGGCAAGTTTTGGCAAAAACTGGTACGGCTCATTTAATCGCAATTTCTGGTTTGCATGTTGGTTTACTTGCCGCTCTGACTTTTATCTTGTTTTGGATTCTGCGGCGTATATTTAGATTGTATCCAAATTTTCTCATTCGATTCATTCCTGCGCCGCTGTTTGCAGTGGTTTTAAGTTTATTTATTGCTACTTGTTACGCTCTATTAGCAGGTTTTACTTTACCAACTCAACGCGCTTTAATTATGCTTACTATTGCCGCTTTGGCAATTTTATTGGCTCGTAATATTGCGATTTCACGTATTTTAGTTTTAACCTTGGTTGTAGTATTAATATGGGATCCCTTATCAGTATTATCAGCCGGATTTTGGTTATCTTTTTCAGCAGTTGCAGTGATTTTATATGCTTTAAGTAATAGAAATGAAGCTAGATTATCAGCATTAAGTCGTTGGGGGTTAGCTAGTTGGCGCACTCAATGGGCAGTTACTTTGGGTTTAATTCCGATTGTATTGGCAATATTTGGCTATGTGTCTTTAACCAGTTTAGTAGCTAATATTATTGCAATTCCTTGGGTAAGTTTTGTGATAGTGCCGCTGACTTTATTAGGTACTATTTTAATTTTAGTTTCACCGACGCTTGGAACTTTGTTATTAGAATTAGCGGCTAATATTTTTGATGCCTTATGGGTTTCTATAAGTTGGCTAGCAGATTTTCCTGTTTGGCAACAACATACTCCGCCATTATGGAGCGTCATAATAGCGATGATAGGTGTTGCGATTTTACTATTACCACGTGGTTTTCCAGCGCGTTGGATTGGTATATTTTGGTTATTACCATTATTTCTTATACCGCCAGCTCAGCCAAAACATGGTGAAGTGTGGTTGGATTTATTAGATGTAGGGCAAGGATTAGCCGCTGTAATACGTACAAAAAATTCTGTATTAGTTTATGACACTGGACCAAAATATTGTAGTGGCTTTAATACTGGAGAAGCTGTAATTGTGCCATTTTTACGCGCCAAAGGCATCAAAAAAATTGACAAATTAGTGATTAGTCATGGAGATAATGATCATATAGGTGGAATGGCAAGCGTGTTAGAAAACTTAACAGTTAGTGAGGTTTTAATTAAAAACAATTGTCAAAAGGGTCAAAATTGGCAAATAGATGGAGTACATTTTCAAATCTTACATCCACCAGCCAATTATGCCGCTAAAAAAAAGAATGATCATAGTTGCGTATTAAAAGTGAGCGCGATAGGTGGAACAATATTATTACCCGGAGATATTGAAAAACGATCAGAAAGATATTTAGTGAAACATGCTAACAAACAATTAAGATCAGACATACTAATAGTGCCACATCATGGTAGCAAAACCTCCTCAACAGAAGCATTTTTAAATGCAGTAAATCCTAAAATAGCGTTATTTTCTAGTGGTTATAGAAATAGATTTGGACATCCAAAACCCAAGATTTTAGAAAGATATCGTCAGCGTAATGTTAGGATATGGCAGACTGTAGATAAGGGGGCTATTAGTCTGAGGGTGTTAAATGATGGTATTTCTGCAACTAAACCTGACAGGTTTTAAAAACCTGTCAGGTTTGCCTTTATTTAAACAATTTAACCCCAGCAACCTTCAAGCTTAATTGTTGCAAAGCATCCCAAGAATTACCTTTTTTCACGCCTTTAATTATAGCATCAATTTCTACTGTTTCTTTCAAAAAAGCTTGCCATGTTTTAGCTTGGGGGTGCCGTCTTATTGCGTTACTTACACTGCTTTTGCGGTTACTCCAAATTCGGTATGTCTTAAATACTTGTTCCTGTGATTGTCGGTTTTGTATGGCTGCTGTTATGTAACATAAATTACGTATTTCTCTATTTAATGCCCATGCTACTAAAATTTCTGCTACACCTTCTTGTTCTAAATGTTTTAATTGGTGAATTCCACGTTTTACTTTTCCAGCTAACATCGTATCTACCCAATCAAATATCTGAAAACGCGCTGTATCTGCCACTGCTTCAGTTACTTGTGCTATAGTAATTTGACCAGAACCATATAACAAATGTAACTTTTCAATTTCTTGGGAACAAGCTAATAAATGTCCCTCTGAACGTTCTGCAATTATATTCATTACTTCAGAATCAGGTTTTAAACCATACTTATTCATACGCGCCGCTATCCATCTAGGTAATTCAAGCGCATTTAATGGCCATATTTGTATTACAACTCCAGATTGTTCTATACTTTTAAACCATTTAGTTTTTTGTTGACTAGCGTCTAATTTATCAGCAGTAATTAATAACACAGTATCGGCAGGTAATTGTTTAGTATAAGCAACTAAGGCTGCACCACCATCTTTGCCCGGTGATTTATTAGCCAAACGCAATTCTAATAAGCGTTTATTTGCAAATAAAGAAAAACTATTAGCCTCTTGATCAAGACTGCTCCAATCAAATCCAGTTTCTAGCGTCAAAATTACACGCTCACTAAAGTCTTGCTGACGTGCGCAGTTTCTGATTAAATCCACAGATTCCATCATTTGCAAAGCCTCATCACCAGTTAATAAATAAATTGGAGCCAGTTTTTGCTGCTTTAGGTGATTATGTAGTTGAGATGCTTGTAATTTCATGACTTATTATATTTTATAACCAAATAACCTCAATCCTTTTGCCTTGCTCTTCTATAATTTGCCTTTCACCAACTTTATCCCAATTTTCAACCAGCCGCTGTCTAAACTTAGTCTATGTATTATTGAATATTTATGTACAAGGATATGAGCCTTGCGAGGTGTTGAAGATCCTTGTATGAAAACTACTGGTTATGGAAATAGTCGCCCAGTAGCTTTGAGAGAATTTGAAGCATACATATTAAGACACAAAAAAAACTACAGGAATTGCATATAGAATGTTATTGTAATTTAAGGACTTTTATTCATCTGGTTTGAAAGTAAAAGCGATAAGCACTACCATCATGTAACATAGCTGCACTACTCTTATTACTGCTTCTTGGAGTACCAACTAAAGTTAAAACACGAATTGAATTATAACCATATTCATAATCTTGTGTAGAACGTTTAAATGCACCTTGATAAAACTTAGTTGTACTACCTGACTTAAAAGCGTAAAAACGATATGCACTACCATCATGTAACATTTGCCATCTATTCCAATCTGTATTTCTTGGAAAACCTGTTACATCTATTTTAGGAATAGATCTATATCCAAACTTATAAGTACTAGTTCCCGGAACCCAAGCAAATTGATATAATGCTTTTGGATTACCTTTTTGTTTTACATACAGACGATAATCACGACCATCATGTAACATAGAAAAACTACGGAAATTTGCATCTCGTGGTGCATTCACTAATGTTAAGACTGGTATGGATTTATAACCATATTGATAGGCATTTCTGGATCTATTAAAGGCAAATTGATACAATTTATTTCTGCTATATTTTTTGAAAAAATAAAGGCGATATGCTGATCCATCGTGCAACATTGCCCAACGTTTCCAATCTGTATCGGCTGGAGCATTGATAACTGGTATATTTGGAATAGAGTTATAACCAAACTTATAAGTAGATGTATTAGGAACCCAAGCAGCTTGATTAAGCGATGAAGCAAAAGCCACTGAACTTGCCAATACTGCTATTGTTATAGCAATTACTTTCGTTAGTGAAAATTTCATTAATTTAATCCTATTTAATAAATAAGTTGAAATTTCATTATACTTTATAGGATAAAAAATTGTAAAGTTTTTTTAAAAAAATGTATATTGAATTATTATAATTATCATTTATACGATAAAAAGGGGCTAAAACAACAACAAGTGCAAAGCTCCTTAATAGTTACAAATAAATAACCTCAATCCTTTTGCCTTGTTCTTCTATAATTTGCCTTTCACCAACTTTATCCCAATCTTCAACTGCCTTACGATTAAAAATTATCAACCAGCCGCTGTCTAAACTGAGTCTATGTAAGTAATTTATTAGTTGTTTGGTACCTTCAGTTAGGGCTTTTTTGCTACTCAGTTTTAATTCAAAAGCAAATCTTTCTTCAGCAAAATCAATACATAAATCAACTCGCCCTAAACCAGCAGCGTATTCTCGACTAATATAGCCGCCACCATTTACTATTCTTTGTAAGAATGCCATAAATAATAAATGATGAGCCGCTTCAGTATAGGTTTTGCGTTTTGTTACTAATTCACTATGTTCTTTATAAAATTCTATATAAGCTTCTAAAACTTTCTTAATATTCAGCTTTCCATCGTCTTTTACATACCATTGAGGATCTTGCCCTAGCATATCTTGACGGTAAGCTGTTAATTCTCTAGGAATTACTTCACGATAAATTGGATTGGCTATTTCTAATCCTTGTTTTCCTAATCGAATTAATCCTAAATCAATTAAGTATTGTTTATCTTCATTCAGATTGGTATTTTCTATTTCTTCGCCAATTAAGATTGATTGAATAACCCGTTCTACTCTTGGTTCTGTCAATTTGTCTGCTAATTGATCTAAATGCACATCGCGACGCTTGATCAAAATTTCAGCAGCATTATTTACATCAGTTTTATTGATGGTTTTTTCCCAAGCAATGGCATAATCATCAAAACATAATTCTCTAGCTAAAGCGTTTACTAACCACGGTTGCCCTTGGGTTAGTTCAAAAACTTGTTGCAAGGCATGATGAGTAAAATTTTGACCAGTTGCTTCTGTATGTTGTGCGTATAGTTCTTTTACTTGTTCATAAGTAAAATCTTCTAGGCGAATTGATTTTTCTTTAATATTAAAGGCTGAACCACCAACAATATAACGCTGTGAAGAATCCGAATAGATTCTATAATCTCGAATATCACGTAATCCTATCATACATAAAGCATGAGGAAAAGCGCGTGGGCGTTTAGTATAGCCGCTACGCAATTGGCGTAAAACCGAAATTAAGCCATCACCAATCAGGGCATCGACTTCATCCATGAATAATATTAAAGGTTTTGAAAGTTCTAAACACCATCGCATCAAGAATACAGAAAATTCATTGTTAATATTTTCAAAACAAGCTGCTGATGGTTGATATTCTATTGGTAAATATATTTCGGTTTGAATACGGAGTTCATTAATAATTGTTTTATTAACTTCGATAACATTATTACGCCAAGCTTGTGCTACTTCTACATTTATATATAGTGCAATATATTGATCTTGCTTATTGATATGTTCCATCAATTGCAACATTAATGTGGTTTTACCAGTTTGACGTGGCGCGTGTAGGATGAAATAGCGTTCATTGTCAATCAATTTTTTTAGATTGGTAAAATCATTTGTAAGCATATAATGCTTTTCTGGCACGCAAGCTCCAGCAGTGTTAAAAAACTTTTTCATAATTATTTAATTTCATGACTGATAGTGATAATAGCGATTATAATAGTCTAATTATATCAATAGGTGAAATTTTAATAAAATTATGCAATCAATTCTTGTCTCTGAAGAAGAAATAGAACGTGTTTCTGTACATCAATTTACTGAAAAAGCCTATCTTGACTATGCTATGTATGTCATTTTAGATCGCGCTTTACCTCATATTGGTGATGGATTAAAACCGGTTCAGCGGCGTATTATTTATGCTATGTCTGAATTAGGCTTAAAAGCTACTAGTAAATATAAAAAATCCGCGCGAACTGTAGGTGATGTTCTAGGTAAATTCCATCCTCATGGTGATATGGCTTGTTATGAGGCGATGGTTTTAATGGCACAAGATTTTTCTTATCGTTATCCCTTGGTGGATGGGCAAGGTAATTGGGGTTCAATGGATGATCCTAAATCTTTTGCCGCTATGCGTTATACCGAATCGCGCTTATCCGCTTTTACTGAGTTATTATTAAGTGAATTAGGGCAAGGTACAACTGATTGGCAAGATAATTTTGATGGTAGTTTGCATGAACCAACTTTATTGCCAGCCCGTTTGCCACATATTTTATTAAATGGCACTACTGGTATTGCGGTTGGAATGGCAACCGACATTCCACCGCATAATATTTCTGAAATAGTAGCAGCATCTATTCATTTGTTAAAACATCCTGATGCCAGCGTCGCTGATTTATGTGCTTATATACCAGCTCCTGATTATCCTACTGATGCAGAAATTATTACTCCAGCCGCTGATTTATTAAAAATGTATGAAAGCGGCAAAGGTTCTGTCAGGATGCGAGGAACTTATATCCGCGAACGTGAGGATATTGTAATCGTAGCATTACCACATCAAACATCTGGTAGTAAAATCATTACTCAAATCGCTGAGCAAATGACTGCGAAAAAATTGCCGATGATCGAAGATATACGTGATGAATCTGATCATGAAAATCCAGTGCGTATTGTCATAATGCCTAAATCTAAGCGCATAAATGCTGAAATTGTAATGACACATTTATTTGCTACCACAGATTTAGAACGTAGTTATCGTGTCAATCTGAATATGATTGGATTAGATAATCGCCCACAAGTAAAAAATCTGCAAATGATTCTTTCAGAATGGCTAGATTATAGAACTCTAACTGTACGTCGTCGCTTAACATATCGCCTAGAAAAAATCCAAAAACGCTTACATTTGCTTGAAGGATTATTAATCGCTTATTTAAATCTTGATGACATAATAACGATTATTCGTGACGAAGATAAGCCTAAACAACTATTAAAAACACAATTTGATCTAAGTGAAATACAAGCAGATGCGATTTTAGAATTAAAACTGCGTCAATTAGCAAAATTAGAACAAAATAAACTTAAAGCTGAAGAAACTACACTATCTAAAGAAGCTAAAATTCTTGAAACAACCTTAAAATCTGAGACTAAGCTTAAAAACTTAATTTTAAAAGAACTTAAGGCGGATGCAAAAAAATATGATCAACCACGCCGTTCGCCTCTAATTGAACGTCAACAAGCACAAGCTTTTGATGAAACTAAACTGGTTGCTTCTGAGCCTGTTACGGTGATTTTATCTGCTAAAGGATTAGTCAGAGCTGCTAAGAGTCATGAAATTGATCCACGTAGTTTAAACTATCGGGCTGGTGATGAATTTGCTGATGCTTATCAAGGAATTAGCAATCAACAAGCAGTATTTATAGATACTAATGGGCGTAGCTATTCAACACCTGCTCATACTTTACCATCAGCACGCGGCTTAGGTGAACCTTTAGCTGGACGTTTTACACCTCCAAATAGTGTAGGATTTGTCCATGTATTATTAGGAGAACCAAATACTGATTATTTATTAGCTTCTGAAGCAGGATATGGTTTTATTACCAGCTTAGAAAACTTATACACTAAAAACAAAGCTGGCAAAGCTATTTTAAGTTTAAATAACGCCAAAATATTAGCACCAGTAAAAATCACAGATATAGAAAATAAATACTATGCAGTGCTTACCAGTGCCGGCTATTTATCTATAGTTTCACTAACAGAATTACCGCGTTTAAGTAAAGGTAAAGGAGTAAAATTGCTCAATATTCCAGCGAAAAATAAAAATCAAGAAAAAATAATAGCTCTAAATCAATTACAACCAGAAACAGATATAATAACAATATATGTTGGTAAACGTCATCTAACTCTCAAAGCTCGTGACATTGAAGCTTATACTGGAGAACGTAGTCGGCGTGGGCAAAAATTACCGCGCGGATTTCAAAATGTTGATCGGATGCTGGTTACAAAGGATAACTGATGCTAGAACAATTTCATTTTATTAGACCACTTTGGTTATTGTCAATAATTCCATTAGGATTACTGATAATCTGGTTATGGCGAAAAGCACCAACTGCTAATAATTCATGGCAGAAAGTGGTAGATGCTCATTTATTAGAGTATTTATTGGTAAATGTAGGGCAAAGCCAAAAAACTTTGGGCTTGATGTTTTTAGCAACTGCTTGGTTATTAACAGTTTTAGCTTTAGCAGGACCAACTTGGTCAAGTTCTTTACAGTCTGTATATCGTTCTGAAGCTGCTCTGGTATTAGTATTAGATACATTCATAAAACCATCGCGTTTTGAAAAAGCCAAATATAAAATTTTAGATATTCTAAAGCGGCGGCAAGAAGGGCAAACTGCTTTAATTATATTTGCTGCTCGCCCTCATGTTGTATCACCTCTGACTGATGATAATGCAACTATTGCTCATATTGTTCATAGCTTAGATACTGATTGGATACCAGTGAAAGATAAGCAAACTGGCTTTGCCTTAGCAGAAGCAAAACAGTTATTGACAACAGCTAAGGTGGGAGGAGAAGTGTTATTAATAACAGATGAACTAGGTTATAAAGAACAAAGCTTCGCTCAAGCGCGTGAATTAAAAGCTCAAGGCTATGCTGTATCTGTATTAGCAATTAATAAGCAAGATAAGTTACAAAAATTAGCGATGCTAGGTGGAGGCAATTATGTAGAATTAACTGCTGATGATGAAGACTTAGATATATTATTAAAAGCCAAACATTTTAATAATGAGGGCAAATTGACAGATGCAACTCATGCTAGCTGGGAAGAACAGGGTTATTGGTTAATATTGTTGATTATACCATTAGCGGCTTTGGGTTTTAGGCGTGGTTGGTTGATCTGAATCATAATATAGCCCCTTCAGGGCTTTAAAATTAAAAATATGAATATTGAGTCAATGCAGCTCAACCTACGAAAATAACTGAAGTGAGTAACAATACAATGAATAATCAAGTTGATTTAACTAAGGTAGCAGGCAAAAATATTGAAGATTTAACTATTGATGAACTTAAAACGATTGCTTCTCGGGCAGGTAGAAAGGCATATCATAATGCCAAACAACATGGATTTCGTGTAACCGAACTTCGAGATGGGCAGATTGTTTGGGTTTATCCAAATGGGCATATAGAACCTCTTCAAAATCTTGAAGGATAATATTATGGCAATGGGTAGGCCAAGATTGCGGCCCTAATGGGTCTGGCAAGTCAACCTTTACCGCAGATATTTTGCAAGAACATGTTAGCTTAGGTGTTTATGTGAACCCAGATGAAATAGCTCAGACATTAGAAGGTGAAGAACTTACACGTGCGAAGAAAGCACAACAGGTTGCAGTATTGCAAAGGGAGCAATTGTTGCTTGAAGGTCAATCTATGACATACGAAAGTGTTATGTCGCACTCTTCCCATTTAGATTTTTTAAAGCGGGCAAAAATAGCCGGCTATCGGACTTATCTTTATTTTATTGGTGTAGAACATTCTGATATAAATAAAGAACGTGTTAAGAACCGTGAAAAATTAGGTGGTCATGGTGTGCCAGAAGAAAAAATAGTGCCACGTTATAAAAGGACTATGGAGCAACTATTTAATGCTTGTTTGCTGGTTAATCGAGCTTATATATTTGATAATTCACTTAATGATTATTACATGGTTGCTGAAGTACATGAAGCTGAATTAATAGTCGATCATGATAATTTGGCGGCTCAATTGTCTTGGCATAAAATACATCTGCTCAATAAATTTAAATAAGCAGGGATTATATAGGTATAGTATATTTAGTACAACGGATTTATATTATTCCTTTCATTGTCTGAATCAGAATTTACAAAATTTTAGGATTTACAGAAATGAAGCTCGTAGAAAAAAAATCCTGTAAATTCTAAAATCCTGCAAATCCTGATTCAGACAATGAAATATAACTTATACTATAATAGACACCCTAAATTAGATAAGGAACAAACAAATGACTATCAAACCCTTAAATCCAACCCGAATTAGACCTGACAGGTTTTTAAAACCTGTCAGGTCTGTTCTAACTCTAGGCTTAACTCTATTAATCCTGACATCATGCAATGAAGTAATAAAAGACCCACCAAAACCTAAAACAACAACCACCGCCCCTCCCATCCTACAAATTGATCCGGGCGGACATAAGTCTAAGATTAAAGATGTAACATTCACCTCCGATGGTCGTTATTTAGTCTCGGCGGGGGGATGGATGAAAAATGATGAAATCCGCCTCTATAACTTCCCCACCGGCAAGTTAGTGACGCTGCTTAAAGGGCATACTAATGTTGTTTTAGGATTAGCATTTTCCCCCAATAGCCGCTATTTAGTGTCAGGTAGTGCTGATAAAAATGCCATTATTTGGGACATCAATCAAAAGCAGCAACTACACACTCTAAAAGGACATACAAATAACATCTACGCTGTAGCCTTTACTCCCGATTCTAAGCGTGTGGTAATAACTGGTAGTTATGATCATAGTTTGCGTTTGTGGCGAGTAAAAAATGGTAAGCTGATAGCTAAATTGCAAGGACATACTAATAAAGTAAGATCAGTGGCAATATCTCCTAAAAATGGCACAATAGCTTCTGGAAGTAAGGATCACACTATTCGCATATGGGATGGAAAAACAGGGCAGTTTATTAAAACCTTGGCTAATCAAGGCACAGTTGTTGGTAGTTTGTCCTTTAGTCCTGATGGTGGTTATTTGGTGTCTGGTGTTGGTTCAGGCAAAATGCATTGTCATGTATGATCTTATCCCAGCGGCAAGGAAATAGTCACCTATAAACAACATGACAACGTTGTAATTGCTACAGGTGGTGGTTCAAATAAAGAAATTCACATCTGGAATCGGCGCGATGGCACACTCAAACAGCGGCTGCGGGGTGTTGGTGCTAGTATTTGTAATAATGCCATCCTTGACATTAAAAACCAAAACCGCACCATTGCCAGCATTGAACGCGGTAGTACTGATGGTTATATTCATAGTTCCTACACCTTCACACCCAACGGACAAACCATCATCAGCGGCGGAAGTCACGGAGTTATAACAGCCTACCAACGCAATGGTTCTAAAATCGGCGATTATGTTGGACATACTGGCGATGTTTGGGCAGTGGCAGTTTCAGCAGATGGACGTTTCTTGGTTTCTGGTGCTGCTGATCAAACGGTGCGGCTTTGGAATGTCAGAACGCGGGAAAATTTATTAACCCTATTTCATGGAAGCAATGGAGAATGGGTAGTTTGGACTCCTAGTGGGCATTATGCTTCTTCGCCTAATGGCGATAAAATGATTGGTTGGCAGATCAATAAAGGAGTTGATAAAGCTAGGCAGTGCCAAACAAGCCCTAGCTCAAGCAGAAAATACTGACTTCAATCTAAACATCCTAACACGCAAATTACCACCTAAATTTCAAATAATATCACCTCGCAGTGGTACTCGCGTCACAACAGGAATAGTGCCAGTTAAACTAAAAATAGCGGCAAATACCGTAGCAATTGAAAAATTTATGGTTTATATAAATGGACGTGAAGTCACACCACATAGAATCCGTAAAATGCACCCAATGATGCAACAACACACAAAAACCATAGAAATTCCCTTAGAAACTGGCAACAATAGAATCACCATCAGAGCCAAAAATAGCATTGGTATCACCAGTGCCGAATTAAACTTGCAATATGCAGGAGCCAGCCAAAGACGCAGAAGCAATACATAAACTACTACAAACAAAAGGCAAAAAACTCTATAGCGGCATAAAAGCCAAACTACTATCAGACAATAACGGCAAAATGCCAACTAAGAACAATATTGAACAAGCTCTAAAACAACTAAGCAAAGCAAAAGCCAAAGATACTAGTATAATATTTCTATCAGGACACGGCATGAACATAGGCAAAGACTACTACCTAATACCCAGAGATGCAAAACGTCGTGGCTCCCAAATGGATAAAAATAGTCTTGTATCATGGCAAAAAATACAAAACGCACTAGTCCAAGGCTTAGGGCGAAAAATCTTACTAATAAACACATGCCACGCCGGCAACGCCTTCAACCCACGACTATTGAAAGATTCAGCAGATCAAAATATAATAGTGCATTGTGCCACAGATGCAGACAATGTATCCATAGAAATGGACAAGCTAGGGCATGGAGTATTTACCTATAGCCTACTAAAAGGCTTAAAAGGCAAAGCAGACATCTTCGACGAAGATCATGGAAAAATCATGTTCAAAGAACTAGATGCCTACGTATCAAACTATGTAACCCAACTAACTGGCAACAGACAAAAAACCGTCTCACAAGCCGGCAGCGGTGGATTTAAAGACTTTATATTTATGCAACTATAAAAACTCTCCTAGTTTTTGTAGGGTGGGTAGAGCGAAGCGATACGAAGTCAGCGAAGCTAAACCCACCATTTGACATGATTGGTGGGTTTCGCTTATCGCTCTACCCACCCTACAAAAAAACTACGAATTAATGGTATTGAAGCTCCAACGTGGGAACGAGAATAAAGAAATTATGAAATTAAAAATATTACTAATATTAACAATATTAATTCCAGCAGCTCATAGTGCGCCTAAAACTTAAATCAAATCGAAATGGATGACACAATTGATAATTTTGGTAATCGTTTATTACATTCTCAAAGAGTTGGCTTATTTTATGTTTAAATTGTAGAGATAGCTTTAAATATACAGCCCCAGTAGGCTCCTTTCCAGTGAATCCCTTTGGATTATATGACATGCTAGGTAACGTACAAGAATGGACATGCTCAGAATACCAATACAAATACAGAGGAGAACAACAAAAATGTATAAATAAAAATAGCAACACTAAGCCCATTTTCATCAAACAACATACCAGACAGACTAAACAACTGGCTAAGCGCGATAACTAACAATGGAGGAACAGTAAAAACCAAACCAGCCGACGGAGAAAGAATAATGGAAAGCCTAAAAATAATATTTGATAGCATCTACAACCAAGGCAAATATGAACCAGCGGCAAAATACGATGCCGAATTGATATACAGACGCAATGAAAGCGGAGAAGCGATGATAGAAAAAGTGATTTTCACAAACCGATAAATCAACCCTCATTAGATCTGACTCAATTGAAATTTGTTATCTTAACGTTGTGCTAAAAATGGTCTTCCATACATTTAAAAACATATCTTATATTATAACATTTTTTCTTGTGTATCAAGCCACTGAATTAAATAATACAACATAAACCCTTCAGAAGATTTAGAGGGTCCACAAATTAATGCAGGATATAAATGCTGTTGAGAGTCAGCATTTGCCAACGCGCTTTCCTTGTCAACTTCAGGAAAAACGCAATTGGCAGCAAAACGCTTTCGTTTACGACTTGGCGTGTAAATTAAGGCGTATTGTTCTTTGAGTGTAGAACCTTGTAATAAATTATCAATTGTTGGCATGGTGATTAAGTCCGATATTCAGCATTAATCTTCACATAATCATAAGACAAATCAGATGTATAAACAGCATCTTGAGATTCACCGCGCCCTAATAAAACAGTAATTTTTATATCAGTTTTATTCATAACTTCTTGCCCCTGTTGTTCTGTATAAGTCTCAGCAACTCCGCCATTTTCGACTATACAAACATCATCAAGGTAAATTTTAACCGCATTAATATCAAATTGCTCAATTCCAGATCTACCTACTGCTGCCAATATACGCCCCCAATTGGGATCACTAGCAAAAAATGCTGTTTTTACTAGGGGTGAATGTGCAATAGTATAAGCTACATCAAGGCATTCTTGCTTAGTCGCCGCTTGTTCTACTGATACTGTGATAAATTTCGTTGCACCTTCACCATCACGCACAATAGCTTGCGCTAATTGAAGACAAATATCAGTAACAGCTTTGCAAAAATCCACAAAGGCTGGATGATCGGTGTTATCAATAGCTACACCTTTGCCAGTTGCAATTAGAACACAAGCATCATTAGTAGATGTATCGCTATCAATTGTAATACGATTAAAGCTTTTTTCTACCGCTTGATTCAGTGCCGCTTGTAATACTGACGCTGGTGCTTTTACATCAGTGGCAACATAAGATAACATTGTTGCCATATCAGGCTTAATCATGCCTGAACCTTTGGCAATACCTATGATAGCAAAAGGTTCTGTTACCGAAGCTAACTTAGCCACAGTATCAGTAGTCATTATAGCTTCAGCGGCTTGTTGCCAAGCATCACTATCAAGTGCAGCAACTGCCGCTGGTAAAGCCGCTTTTATTTTTTCTACCGGTAAAGCTTGCCCAATTACACCAGTAGAAAATGGCAACACCTCATTCACAGCACAATTAGTTAATTTTGCTACCGCTTCGCAACAACTCAGAGCATCGCGTAAACCATCCAATCCTGTACCAGCATTAGCATTACCAGAATTAATCAACAAATATCGTGGATTAGTAGCAGCTAAGTGTTGACGTGCCACAGTAACAGGAGCAGCACAAAAAGCATTACGAGTAAAAACAGCCGCGCAAGTGCTTTCTGGTGCTAATTCCAGTAAAGCTAAATCATCGCGTTCAGCCTGTTTAATTTGGGCACAAGCCGTACCCAATTTAATTCCATTAACAACCATATTTATTAAGTAATTTTACCATGACATTGTTTATATTTCTTACCGGAACCGCAAGGGCAAGGTTCATTACGACCAATTTTTTTGTCTTTTCTGACAAAAGGTTGTGGTTTCTCTTCAGCAGCTTCTACTTCTTCAACATCTTCTGCCAACTCATTAGTTAAACCTTCTACTTGAGCATGTTGAAATTGCATATCTGGTAATTGTTGACGCTGTTCAGATTCAGCTTCAGTTTCATTATTAATCTGTACTTTAGAAACTATACTAATCACTTCACGCTTAATTCGCTCAAGCATTTGAGAAAACATTTCAAATGCTTCACGCTTATATTCATGTTTAGGATTTTTTTGTGCATAGCCACGCAAATGAATACTTTGACGTAAATAATCCATAGCGGCTAAATGTTCTTTCCAATGACTATCCAGAATTTGTAACATGATAGATTTTTCAAAATGACGTGCAACTTCACTACCTACCACTTTTTCTTTTTCTAAATAAGCATCAACAATAGCCTGTTCTATTTTTTTACGTAATGGTTCTTCATGCAAATTATCATCTTCATCTAACCATTTTTTAATTGGCAATTCTAAATCAAAGTCTTCTTTAATTGCAGTTTCGAGTGAAGGAATTTCCCATAACTCTTCCAAACTTTGTGGTGGAATATAAGAATCAATAAGTTTCCTTAACACATCATGACGAATTCTAATAATATTATCTGCAATAGAATCACTTGCCATTAACTCATTGCGTTGTTGATAAATAATTTTACGCTGATCATTAGAAATATCATCATATTCAAGCAATTGCTTACGCATATCAAAATTACGCCCTTCGACTTTACGTTGAGCGTTTTCAATCGCCTTTGTTACCCAAGAATGTTCAATCGCCTCATCTTTTTCCATGCCTAGCTTTTGCATTAAACCAGCCATACGATCAGAAGCAAAAATGCGCATTAAATTATCTTCTAAAGACAAATAAAAGCGACTAGAACCCGGATCACCTTGCCGTCCAGAACGCCCACGTAACTGATTATCAATACGTCGTGATTCATGACGTTCGGTACCAATAATATGCAAACCACCATTCTCAAGAACTGTAGCATGACGTTGTTGCCAATCTTGATTTAATTTTTCGACTTTCTCCGGTTTCGGACTTTTACCAAGTTCTTTCATCTCAGCTTCCAGACTACCACCTAAAACAATATCAGTACCACGCCCAGCCATGTTAGTCGCAATTGTTACAGCCCCGGGACGACCAGCTTGTGTAATAATTTTAGCTTCTTGCTTATGATATTTTGCATTCAATACTTGGTGTGTAACTTTAGCCTTCTTCAAAGCCGCCGAAACTAATTCAGAACTTTCAATTGATGTCGTACCAACTAATACCGGTTGTTGACGTTGTTGACAATCTTTTATATCTTCAATAATGGCTCTATATTTTTCTTCAGTAGTCATATAAACTAAATCAGCCTTATCATCACGTACCATTGGCTTATTAGTCGGCATTACAACAACTTCTAAAGAATAAATTTGTTGAAATTCAAATGCTTCAGTATCAGCAGTTCCGGTCATACCGGATAATTTATTATATAAGCGAAATAAATTCTGGAAAGTAATAGACGCTAAAGTTTGATTTTCATTTTGAATATGCACATTTTCTTTAGCTTCAACGGCTTGATGTAAACCATCAGACCAGCGTCTTCCCGGCATTTGACGACCAGTAAATTCATCAATAATTACAATTTGACTATCTTTAATAATATATTCAACATCGCGTTCAAATAAAGTATGAGCGCGTAATGCAGCATTAACATGGTGCATTAAACTAATATTGGCTGGATCATATAAACTATCGCCAGCTTGCAATATGTTTTCTTGTGCTAACAATTCTTCAACATGTTGATGACCCTCGTCACTCAAGGTTACTTGTTTATTTTTTTCATCAATAAAATAATCGCCGGCAACGTCAACTTCTTCATCTTTTTCAGTTTCTCGTTCCTGTGGTTTTAAATTAGGAATAATTACATTAATCTTTTGATATAAATCTGAATTATCATTAGTTGGTCCTGAAATAATAAGCGGAGTACGAGCTTCATCAATTAAGATTGAATCTACTTCATCAATAACGACAAAATTTAACTCTCGTTGTACTTTATCATCAATACTAAAAGCCATGTTATCACGAAGATAATCAAAGCCAAATTCATTATTAGTACCATAAGTAATATCAGCCGCATAAGCTTCACGCTTCGTTTCTGAAGACATATTACTAACAACAATACCAGTTGTCATTCCCAAAAACTCATAAAGCTTACCCATCCATTCGGCATCACGAGTAGCTAAATAATCATTAACTGTAATGATATGAACGCCTTTACCAGACAAAGCATTTAAATAAGCGGCTAAGGTAGCGACTAAGGTTTTACCTTCACCAGTACGCATTTCAGCAATTTTACCTTGATGTAATACCATTCCACCTATTAGTTGTACATCAAAGTGACGCATATTTAATACACGTTTTCCGGCTTCGCGAACCGTAGCAAAAGCTTCTGGTAATAAATCATCTAATGAAGTTCCAGATTGTTGTAAACGCTGACGAAATTCAGCAGTCTTGGCTTTTAATTGTTCATCACTTAAGGCTGCCATTGTGGTTTCAAATTCATTGATTTGATCCACAGATTTGAACATACGTTTAACAAGCCGTTCATTGCGGCTACCGAAGAGTTTGGTAAAGAATTTACTGATCATGTTTTATATATAAGAAGGGAATCTGAAGGGGGCGTATTCGCCATTAATGACGAATACAAATACTATATGTTATTATTATTATTTTCATGGTTAAACAACCACTAATTTTATCTACTAGATACTCTTACGTATTTAGAAATTGGTATATTTGAAGCTAAGGAAAAATGTTTCATTGCACCCAAATATTTAAATGGATTAATAGCAACTCCAGACTGTCTTACTTCAAAGTGGACATGGGGTCCTGTTGAACGACCAGTATTACCTGATAAGGCAATAATTTCACCTTTATCAACACGTTGACCTTTTTTGACTATGTTCTTACTATTATGACCATAACGACTTGAATACATATCACTATGTCTTAATTCAACTAAATTTCCATAACCACGAACATATTTTGAACGTATAACAGTAGCAGCTTCTACTGCAAAAACTGGCGTACCAGTATTTACCGCAATATCCATACCTTTATGCTTACGGCTGCCGCGAGCTCCATATTTTGAAGAAACACGACCTTGCTTTAAAGGCCAACCATTAGGTAAAGTACCCATCCGTCTATGACGATATTTCTGTAAAATTTTTGCAGAAATTATTTTAATAGAAGGCTTAACATCATTTATTTTAGATGAATTACCACTAGATAAGGAACGGCTAGCAATTTGTGATTGTCCACTAATTACTTGATCCCAAGATATACTAAGATTAATTTGGTCAGATTCATTATTAACTAAATCTTGACCCCATTGATTTAATCTATCTTGCTCACTACTTACATGTAATGCTAAATTTTCAAGATCATTTTGCGGATTAGCATTATTACCGCTATGATTATAAGCTGAGTAGCCTACACTTGCTACAGTCAACATTGAGACAAATGCAACAGGCACAAAAATTGATTGCGCTAATTGCGTATGATTGCTTTTTTCAAAGCTTTTTCTAACTAGTATGACGTCCATAATTAATACTCCTATTAATCGGAAGTGCAATATAATGAAATTATTTGGTCAATTAATGATAAATAACTCAGAGATTCTTAGTAATTTATCAGCACATCATAATATACTTAAAAAATTGAATCATCAACTCCAAGAAGATTTACCCAAGCCATTAAATCAACACTGCCAAGTTGCCAATTTCAGGGATAAAATCTTAGTAATATATACTGAATCTTCCCTATGGGCAACACGCTTGCGTTATATTGCCCCTGCACTGATTAAGCAATGGCAACAAGACAATTTAATGTCTATAATTGAACAACTAGAAATTAAAGTACGCCCATTGAATAAAATAGTACGCCACTAAAAACTTCTTTATAACATAGTTTGCAATATATTTCAATATAAAAAGTAAAAAAAATATTATTTTATAACTGCATTTATCATATGCAAAATTCAGGAGCATTTTTAAGATACCAGTAATGGTTTTAAATAATTTACTACTGGTAATTTCTGATCTCCATCACAATGCACCATTTCCCATGCAGTTTTATTTGCTAATAATTTTTTTAATAAGCAATTATTTAATTCATGTCCAGATTTGTAACCATAAAAAGCACCAATTAAACTATGTCCTAATAAATATAAGTCACCTACAGCATCAAGTATCTTGTGTTTTACGAATTCATCTTCATAACGTAAACCTTCTTCGTTTAATATACGATACTCATCCATTGCTATAACATTATCAAGACTAGCTCCTAAGGCTAAATTATTTTCACGTAAAGATTCTATTTCATGCATAAAACCAAAAGTACGAGCGCGACTAATTTCTTTAACAAAAGCGTTTTGAGAAAAATTAATCTCAGCACTTTGAGGGGTTTGCTGAAATATAGGATGATCAAAATCTATCTGCAAATTAACTTTAAAACCTTCAAAGGGTTCAAAACGTACCCATTTATCCCCTTGTTTGACTTCAATTCTACGCTTTATACGAATAAATTTTTTTGGAACATTTTGTTGTTCTATGCCCGCAGATTGAATTAAAAATACAAAGGGCCCTGCACTACCATCCATTATTGGAATTTCTGAAGCACTTACATCAATATATGCGTTATCTATACCTAAACCAGCTAAAGCGGATAACAAATGTTCAACTGTTGATATTTTAATATTATCCTTAACTAAGCTAGTAGATAATCTAGTATCACCTACATTTTCGGTACGTGCTAGAATTTCTACCGGTATTTTTAAATCTACTCGTCTAAAAATAATTCCGCTATTCGCAGCCGCAGGTCTTAAGGTTAAATAGACTTTTTCACCTGTATGCAGACCCACACCTGTAGCTTTTATTACGTTTTTTAATGTACGCTGCTTTATCATTATTTTATCTCTGCTATCAATGACCCAATATGATCATGGTTGAATCACATTACACAGTTTATGCGTAGCTTATGCCAAGATAAATAATATATATTTTTAATCAGCTTGCCGACGTAAAAAAGCTGGAATATCTAAATAGTCGCCAGATTGTGTATCATGATTCTCATGATCATCAAGAGATGAATCATTCTTATTGTTGTGCAAACGTGTTACTGTAGGTTTGTCAAATTCTCTATAGTCACTCATTTTATTATTTTTTTCAACTGCTGGATTTTGTATTACTTTCATTGCAGCACGTTCTTGCTGCTGTTGCTGCTGTTGTTGATCTGTAAGTGGACCAACACCTGTTGCAATTACGGTAACACGTAACTCATCATTCATCTCTGGTTCAAGCACAGTACCCACAACAACAGTAGCATTTTCAGAGGCAAATTCTTCAACTACATCACCCATTTCTTCAAATTCACCGATACTTAAATCCATACCAGCAGTCATGTTGACCAGAATACCTCTAGCACCTGATAAATCCACATCTTCTAATAAAGGGCTGGAAATGGCTTCAATACCTGCTTTACGAGCGCGACCCTCGCCTTTAGCATAGCCTGAACCCATCATTGCAAGACCCATTTCTTGCATTACTGTGGTAACATCAGCAAAATCAACATTAATTAATCCGGGGCGTGTAATCAGTTCAGAAATACCTTGAACTGCACTTTGCAAAACATCATTAGCGGCTTTAAAAGCATCTAATAAGGTAGTTTCTCTACCTAAAACGCTTAATAATTTTTCATTAGGAATAATTATTAAGGAATCAACATATTGACTTAACTCTTTTACACCTTCTTCAGCCACAGCAGCACGTTTTCTGCCTTCAAAAGGAAATGGGCGAGTAACAACAGCAACAGTAAGGATTCCCAGTTCTTTTGCTACTTGTGCTACAATTGGAGCGGCTCCAGTTCCAGTTCCACCACCCATTCCCGCTGTTACAAATACCATATCAGTGCCTTCAAGCAAAGCCATGATACGTTCTCGATCTTCTAATGCCGCTTGTTGACCAACTTCAGGGTTGGCACCTGCACCTAAACCCTTAGTAACATCAGTACCTAATTGTAAAATTGTACGCGCTGATGAATTTTTTAAGGCTTGAGCATCAGTATTAGCACAAATAAATTCAACGCCTTCAATATTACCTTGCAGCATATGTTCAACTGCATTGCCGCCACCGCCACCAACACCAATGACTTTAATAACAGCATTTTGACTATAAGTATCCATTAATTCAAACACTTTCTTAAACCTCTTTTCACTTTAAAAGTTTCCTTGAAACCAATTTCTAATTTGACCAATTTTTCTTTTTACACCCATATTTTGTTGGGCTATATCTGAAATCATTTCATGATCATGTTTATGACCAAATAAAAGCAAACCCACACCAGTTGAATAACAAGGATTACGCACAACATCAATTAAACCGCTTACATACTTAGGATAACCAACACGAACTGGCATATGAAATACCTTTTCTGCCAACTCGATAACACCATCCATTCTGGCACTGCCGCCAGTTAAAACAATCCCGGCTGCAATTAAATCCTCATAACCACTACGTCTTAATACACCTTGAATTAACGTGAATAACTCCTCATAACGTGGCTCAACTACATCTGCTAAAGTTTGTCTGGCTAAATTACGAGGTGGGCGTGCGCCTACACTAGGTACCTCTATCAATTCCTCAGCATTTGCTAATTGCGTTAAGGCGCAAGCATACTTAATTTTTATATCTTCAGCATATTGAGTAGGTGTACGCATTGCAACAGCAATATCATTAGTGATTTGATCACCCGCTATAGGAATAACAGCCGTATGACGTATTGCACCCTCTGTAAATACAGCAATATCAGTTGTTCCACCACCTATATCAACCAAACAAACACCTAGATCTTTTTCATCATCAATTAAAGTAGAAGTGCTAGATGCTAATTGTTCGAGGATAATATCATCTACTTCTAGCCCACACATACGGATACATTTTATAATGTTTTGTGCCGCTGATTCAGCTCCCGTAACCAAGTGAACTTTAGCTTCTAAACGCACACCCGACATACCAATTGGTTCACGAATTCCTTCCTGATTATCAATCACAAATTCTTGTGGAATGATATGGATAATTTTTTGATCGGCTGGAATTGCAACTGCACGAGCTGCATCAATAACCCGATCAATATCATCCTGTGTCACTTCTTTATCACGAATTGCCACGATTCCATGTGAATTCATACTACGGACATGACTACCAGCAATGCCCGTATAAACTGAATTAATTTCACAGCCAGACATTAATTCAGCTTCTTCTACGGCACGTTGAATCGATTGAATAGTCGATTCAATATTAACCACCACGCCTTTCTTTAAACCCCGTGATGGATGTTGACCAATACCGATTATTTCAACTTGATCACCATCTACAGAAATTTCACCGACAATCGCAGCAATTTTAGATGTACCAATATCAAGACCAACTATTAAATTTTTTTCTTTTGGCATATTCTCTTCATACACTAGTAGCTAAAATACGCAAGACTAATTCATCAAAATTGATACCAGCGTGGCTAGCCGCCATAGGAACTAAACTATGATCAGTCATCCCCGGTACAGTATTAACTTCTATTAACCAAGCTTGCCCTTTTGAATCCATCATAAAATCTACACGACCCCACCCCAATGCATCAACTGACAAGAAAGCTTGCATCATCATGTCATGTAAACTTTGTTCTACATCACCTAAACCACAAGGAACTAAATAAGATGTTTCAGTATCATCATTATATTTAGCATTATAATCATAGAAATCATGTGGTGTTTCTAATCTGATAAAAGGTAATACCTGATTATCTAAGATTGCAGCCGTATATTCTAAGCCTGTAATATAGCGTTCAGCTATTACTAAGCAATTATATTGAGATGCGTTTTTCCAAGCAGCCGCTACTTCATCAATATGGTTGACTTTACTTATTCCAACGCTAGAACCTTCTAACACTGGTTTAATCATTAATGGCAAACCAAACCTTTCAACAGCCGTATGTAAATCAGCCTCACTTTTTAATGGCATACATTCAGGAGTAGTTAAGCCCATAGCTTGCCATAGCATTTTAGTACGATATTTATCCATTGCTAAGGCTGAACCTAATACTTGAGTTCCGGTATAAGGTATTCCTAAAGATTCTAATAAACCTTGTATTGTTCCATCTTCACCGCCTCGCCCATGTAAAACCACAAAAGCGCGATCAAACTTTGGAGTACAAAGCAAAGCTTTGATATTATCAGCAGTGTCAATAGCATGAGCATCAACACCTTGACGTTTTAAAGCGGCTAAAACGGCAGTACCGCTTTTTAAAGAAACTTCTCGTTCAGCGGAATTACCGCCCATAAGTACAGCGACTTTACCAAATTTAGTGTTCATATTGACCAATATTGCCTGCGCCTAATGTTAATAAAATATCTTGATTTTTTAATATTGGGGTTAAAGTAGATTTTAATTGCGCTACTTGTGAAACCAATTGTGGTTTAACTCCAGTTTTTTCTGCGATTGCCTCACATAAACTTTCACCAGTTACACCTTCAATTGGTTTTTCGCCAGCCGGATAAATATCTAATAACACTAAATTCTCAATTTTAGATAGAACTTCTACAAAGTCATCAAATAAATCATGAGTTCTGCTATAACGATGAGGTTGAAATGCTACCACTAATCGTCTATCATTCCAGCCTGCATTTATTGCATCTAAAGTTGCAGCAATTTCACATGGATGATGCCCATAATCGTCAATATGTAAAATTTCCCCGACTGTTTTCATTTGAAAACGTCTATCAATTCCATTAAAGTTAGCTAAAGCACGATTAATATCAATATTACTAACTCCCAACTCATGCGCAATTGCAATAGCGGCTAAAGCATTATTGACATTATGTTCGCCCGGTAAATTTAATTCTATATCTAACCAAGGCAGTTGATTATGTAAGACACTAAAATAGCTTTTACCATGTTTTTGTTGTAAATTAACTGCACGAATATCAGCTTTTTCTGAAAAACCATAAGTGATTTTATGCTTAGTAAGTTGTGGCAACATATCCTCTATAACTGGATCATCTACACATAAAACCGCTAAGCCATAAAAAGGCAATTGCTGTAAGAAATCAGCAAAGGTTTTACGCAAAATACTGAAATCATTATTATATGTTTTTAAATGATCAGCATCAATGTTAGTAACAACAGCCATAGTCGCTTTTAAATATAAAAAGGAAGCATCACTTTCATCTGCTTCAGCAACTAAATACTTGCTAGAACCTAAACTAGCATGTGTACCAGCACTATTTAAACGCCCACCGATAACAAAAGTTGGATCAAGATTCCCTTCAGCTAATATACTTGCAATTAAACTAGTTGTAGTGGTTTTACCATGTGTGCCAGCAACAGCAATTCCTTCACTAAATCGCATTAATTCGCCTAACATTTCAGCGCGTGGTAATACAGGAATCCGTTGTTCTCTAGCTGTTTGTACTTCTGGATTTTCTTCTGTAACCGCGCTGGAAATTACGACTACATCACAACCATGTACATGTTCTGCTTTATGCCCAGTGTGTACTTTAACGCCTAAAGCAGTTAATCGTTGAGTCATATTATTTTTGCTTAAATCGGAACCAGTTACTGCATAACCGATACGGTGCATGACTTCTGCAATACCGCCCATTCCGGCTCCACCAATACCAACAAAATGAATACGTCTGCCACGTTTAGGAAGATTAAATTTCATATTTTATTAATTCTATTACTTGTTCTAAGGCTTCAGGTTTAGCACATTTTCGTGCCGCTAATGACATTGCTTCTAGTTTAGAAGGGTCTAAATCTTTAATTGTGCTGACTAAATTATCTACTGATAATTGCTTTGAGGGTAACAATATTGCAGCACCATTATCTGATAAAAATTTAGCATTACTAGTTTGATGATCATCCACTGCATATGGATAAGGTATTAAAATACTAGCTACGCCAGCTTGTGCTAATTCGCTGATTGTACTTGCGCCAGCTCGACAAATGACTAAATCTGCCCATTGATAAGCCTCTGCTATATCATCAATAAAAGCAGCGACTCGTGTTTTAAATGATGCACCATTGTATGCTTTTTCCATTGATTCAATATGTGCATTACCTGTTTGATGCCAAACCTCAATATTAGTACTTAGCTGTTGCAAAGCTTTGGGTACAGTTTCATTTAATGCTTTGGCTCCTAAACTTCCACCAACAATTAATATATGTAATAACTGTTTATTTGGGGTTGAAGGATTCAGAGCTATTATATTAGCACGTAATGGATTGCCGGTATATATTGCATGGTAATTTTCTGGAAAAGTGTTAGGAAAAGCTTCCATTACTTTTGTCGCTAATTTTGCTAACCAACGATTAGTTAATCCTGCAATAGCATTTTGTTCATGAATTAATAAAGGCACACGTAATAACCATGCCGCAACTCCACCCGGACCAGTTACAAAACCACCTAAACCCACAACAGCACTAGGCTTTAAACTACGTATGATTCTTATTGCTTGCCATAAAGCCAAGCTAATTTTAAAAGGTGCCGCTAATAAACTCAGCACTCCTTTACCACGAAGCCCATTAATACTGATATATTTTATATCAATATTAGCTTCAGGCACTACACGAGCTTCTAAACCTCGTCGTGTTCCTAACCAATAAACACTAATACCCTGTTTTTGCAATTCTTGAGCAATAGCTAAAGCTGGAAACACATGCCCTCCAGTACCACCAGCCATTATTAATACAGTTGCCATTTTAAGCCTTCCCGTTTAAATTATTCAAATAATCTTTCACACCTGCTTCCACTGTGTAAAAACAGTTGTCATAACCGATATTGCGTAACGCACTAATATCAGCTTGAGTAAAACTCTGATAACGACCACGCAAATGTTCAGGAAATGGGATATATTTAATCTTACCTCGCCCATGCCAATCAATAACAGCGCGAGCAACATCATTAAATGTCTGACTACGCCCAGTACCAACATTAAAAATGCCAGATTTATCTGGATTATCCAGAAACCATAAATTTATGTTTGCGACATCATTTACATAAATAAAATCGCGACGCTGTTCCCCATCAGCATAACCATCAGTACCTTCAAACAGCTTAACTTCTTCATCACCGTTTAATAATTGTTGATTAAAATGATAAGCTACACTTGCCATTGTACCTTTATGCTGTTCACGAGAACCATAAACATTAAAATATCGTAAACCAACAATCTGGGATTGACAAGTAGCTAACAGAGGATTTACATATTTATCAAATAAAAACTTAGAGTAGCCATACATATTTAGAGGTAATTCGAGTTTACCATCACCATAAACAGAAGCACTAGAAGCATAAATAAAAGCAGCATTATGATTTAAACAATAATGCAATAAAGCTTTAGAATAATCATAATTATTAGTCATCATATAATGACCATCCCATTCAGTAGTGCTACTACATGCACCCTCATGAAATATAGCCTCTATAGAATCATATGTATCCAATTGCTGTAAAAAAATATCCTTTTCTTGATAATCAGCAATATCACAATCAACTAAATTTTTGAATTTTTCACCTTTAGTGAGATTATCTACCACCAAAATATCAGTATAACCGCGCTTATTTAAGGCTTTTACAATATTACTACCAATAAATCCAGCACCACCTGTAACTACAATCATTTATTATTTCCTATACGTTCAATTATATTAGAAGTGGAACAACCTTCGACAAAATCCAAGGTTAATACTTTACCACCATTCTTTAGTACACAATCGCTACCAGCAATTTGATCGACTGTATAATCACTACCTTTGACTAAAATATCAGGTAAAATTTGACAAATTAGTTTTTCAGGAGTATCTTCACTAAAAGCAACTACTTCATCTACACATTCTAGCGCATTTAACACAATCATACGTTGTTCTAAACTATTGATAGGGCGACTCTTACCTTTCAAACGACGTACAGAATCATCATCATTAACCGCAACAATTAAACGATCACCTAATTGTCGCGCCTGAGTTAAATATTGAATATGCCCAGCATGTAAAATATCAAAACAACCATTTGTCATTACCACCGTTTCTGAACTTGGTTCAAGCTCATCCAAACTAACAGTAGCGGCTCCAAGTTTACTAACCACAATTCCAGCCGCTTTATTCGCTAACTTAGTAGCAGCTTCCCAATCCAAACCAGCAGCCAAACCAGTTGCTAAAGTCGCAATTACTGTATCACCAGCACCAGTAACATCAAACACTTCACGCGCATGAGTTGGTAAATGCAAAGGCGGAAGATTTTCTCTTAATAAAGTCATACCATCTTGACTACGAGTAATCAACAAAGCATCTAAATCTAAATGTTCACGTAGATTTTGACCCTTTTCAACCAACTCAGTTTCAGTGCTACAATGACCAACAACGGCTTCAAATTCAGCAGCATTAGGCGTAATAACTGTTGCACCTCGATATTTTTCAAAGTCATTACCTTTAGGATCAACCAAGATTGGTTTATTAGCCTTTCTCGCCCATCCAATCATCATAGAAGAATCAACTAAACTACCTTTGCCATAATCTGATAAAATAACCGCATTAACTTTATCAAGATAAAATTGCATTTTAGTTGAAACTAATCGCGCATCCATTTTACTAAAATGATCTTCAAAATCTAATCGTATTAGTTGTTGATGACGACTTAAAACACGTAATTTTGTAACAGTCGGCGCGTTTTCTAAACGAATAAATGCACATTTTATATTGTTATTTGTTAATTGTTTAGTTAATATATCCGCAGCTTCATCTTTACCGGTTACTCCAACTACAGTAACTTGCCCACCTAAAGCTCGAATATTTAAAGCAACATTACCTGCTCCACCGGGGCATTGTTGTTGTTGTTTGACATGTACAATGGGTACAGGAGCTTCTGGAGAAATGCGAGAAGTAACGCCATGCCAGTAACGATCTAGCATCACATCACCAACAATTAAGATATGAGTTTTATTAAACATGAAAAAGATAATAATAGGTTTATTATGTGTATGGAATTATGGTGTATATGCCAATGATTCATTTCCGCCGACATTTACTGCTCAATATAAATTATATGCAGAAGGATTTCCAGCAGGAAGAGCTACCAGAAGTTTAACTGCTTTTGCAGATGGTAAGTTTTTATTTGAAACAGTGGCTGAAACCACCGGTTTCATTTCCTTATTTAAAAAAATTCGTATTTCTGAACGTAGTAGATTTAAACGACTGAATAATAAAATTCAGCCTTTAGAATACACTTATCGTCAAACAGGGCATAAAGATAGATTCAATATAATATCTTTTGATTGGTCAAAAAACATTGCAAGCAATACTTTTAAAAACCAAAGCAAACAGATTAGAATTCAAAATGGAATATTGGATAGATTACTCTATCAATTAGTATTAATGCAAGACTTAAAACAAGGTAAACGTAAGCTTCAATATAAGATTGCAGATAAAGGAAAAGTCAAAACTTATACACCAAAGTTTTTAGGCACAGAACGTATAAATACAGGAGTAGGTAGATTAGATACCTTAAAATATCAACGTCGCTCATCAAGTAATAAACGTAGCACTACATTATGGTGTGCATCAAGCTTACATTATTTACCTGTTAAGGTAGTACATATTGAAAAGAATGGTGATGAATTTAGTATGATTTTAAAAACTGTTCGAGGGCTTTAAACATCAAACCTGACAGGTTTTAAAAACCTGTCAGGTTTAACTTATTGAGTAGTAAGAAATACTTTAATACGATTTAACATTTCAGTTGCTAATTCAGGATCAGAAGGGCGATTCTGCCAAATAAAATTGTTAGCATGAGAAACTTCTTCCATACCCTTATGAGTAACAAATATTCTAGTTATATCTGTAGCTCGTTCTAAGCGTATTCTAAATTTATCACGATTGCCAGTAGAATATGCTGTACCTAAAGTTTTAGCAAAAAATTTGCGAATACCAGTTTGAGGTATATCAGCTTTATATTCAGCCCATTCAGTTTCCATAATACCCGTACTAGGATTCTCTGTTTTTAAGCTCAACTCATTTTTTTTCAAAAATTGCTTAATTTTTGCCCAAACAATTTTAGGTTCAGTTTCTACTTCTAACCAGCGGCTATTAGCATCATGTTTTACTTTTGCTTGTTTAGAAACTGGTAACACAGCTTTAGTATTACGTACTTCAGGAATACTTAATTCCTGATTTTTACTAGTTGAATTAATTAAATCAGGTGGAACTTCTAATTCGGGCTCTGTTTTACTTTTTTGATAGTCTTTTCGATAATCTGGTAAGACATTATCAATTGTACTACATCCCGATAACATAATTAATATGATAATTCTGATGGAATTTCTAATGGCGGTAGCTCCTTGCTTTTATTGTTAAACTAAGCTTTCTATGTTGCCATAAAGAACTCGTCTTCAGAACCGGACGTGAGACTTTCACCTCATCCGGCTCCCCCCATGTGGTCTTTATCAGTGCTACCTCAAATCCGAAGTTCATGCTTCCCCTTTGAATTTGCCTGTCGCCTTCATTGTTTTCATGAATCCGGCGTGGTACTGATCGTGGCAATGTTTGTGCATTAACACAAGATTTGTATAAGTATCTTTTCCACCTTCAGCTACGAAGGTTTTGTGATGAGTTTCCATCAAATCCCCATTTTTAAAACTTGCATTGCAGTACCCACATTTACCCTTTTGCTTTACAAGCATTTTAGCTTTGCTTGGTGATATATTACCATAGCCTTTTGATAATCTTAGACCCCAATATAACTCATTACCGTCGTAGAATGATTTCCCTGCTTTTACCTTGACGTGTCTTTTTATTTTGGTATCTGTATATTTAACCAAGATTTGATCTACGATTCCGTCTTTTTTCGTGGCAAAGCACCATTTTCTATTCTTAATGGTGTGGAAATATTTATCTGCAATCCATTTTTTGCCTTTGGCATTGTGCCGTCTTTTAGCCCATGCCCAAAGTTTTTCCCACATCAAGTTATCTAAGCTACTGAATGTATCTGAAGCCACACCAACTCTATAATAATTCGCCCAACCCTTAATTATTGGGTTTAATCTCCGAATTACTTGTTCTTGAGTCGCTGCTTTCATTTGCCTTAGTACTTCTTTAATCTTATCTGAATGTGTTTCAATGGATTTTTTACTTGGTTTTATGAGTATCTTGAAACCTTGTTTGTTCGCGAAATTCCTTGCTTCGTAACCAGTGATTTTATTCTCGTAGTGCCTGCAATTGAAACCCAGAAAATCAAACCCTTCTGTGCTATGCACAATTTTGGTTTTTTCTTCTGATAATTCCAGACCACGAGCCTTTAACCATTCAGCTATTATAAGCTTAGAATCTTCTATGACCTTTTTATTTTCATGCATTACCACAAAGTCATCGGCATATCTTACTATTTTGATAGCCCCTCTACGCAGATCATGTGCCTTATAGCCTTTATCTCTTAGCTTATTGTATAAGTAGTCTTCCATTCCGTCTAAGGCTATATTTGCTAAAAGTGGACTGATAATACCGCCTTGTGGTGTACCAATATCTGACGTTTGGAATTTTTGGTTTTCCATAACCCCTGCTTTTAACCATTGTTTAATAGTAGCTTTGGCTACCTTTCCATTTATTAAGCTTAATAAATGTTTATGGTCTATGTTATCGAAGCAGCCTTTTATGTCAGCATCTAGCACCCATTTCTGTTTGCGAGATAGACATTTGAAAATGTCTTCTATGGCATCATGAGTACTATGTGCTGGTCTAAAACCATAACTATTTGGTTCAAAGGTTGCTTCAAAGGAGGGTTCTATAGCGGTTTTCACTACTCCTTGAACCACTCTATCTTTGATGGTTGGTATTCCAAGTGGTCTTAACTTACCGTTTTTCTTTGGTATCCATACTCTTCTTATTGGCTTTGCACGATAACTTTTGAATGATGATTGGGCTATTATCATTAACTCTTTAACTAACTCTTTCCTCTTTAGAGGACTTAATGACTTAACCCTATCAACACCGGCAGTTTTCTTGCCTGAGTTATCTTGTGTAACTTTACGAACGTTTAAGATTATCGAACAACTACTTCTTAGTAGAAGTTTACTTAAAGCTTTTGCTTGTTTCAGTTGACCAGCTTTGGTGGCTTTATAAATACGCTTTTGCAAATTAAAAACCGTTCGTTCAACTTTTCTCCAGACAATATCCTGCCATTCCCACTCTGAGGTGAGCCATGCCGGGGCTTTCTGCCCTGTTTTGTCTAAATAATGTTGATCTATAGTTTCTACTGTTATCATATTTCTATGTCTATTCACCCTGTTTCTCAAGGGAATTGTTATTCACGATTTATGCTCCACATGACACTAAGGTAATCTTATATCCATATAATTTCCCCTTAGTTCCTACCCGAATGCTGCGCTATCAGTTGACTGCTGACCTCTTTCCATACCATTTCTATGGTAAAGTGCATTACTACACCCGTTTTTCCTCGTTCCGATAAAATGTTTCAATGGTCAGAGACCATTTTCATTGATAGTTTAGGCTTTAGCTATACGCCGAGGCTCTTGAGTTGATTAAATCACACGTATACAATTATGACTTACTAACCTGTCGTGTCCTTTTAGACTACCGACGTTTCAAACGCTAATTTCTATTCGTAGCCCTGCTATCTTTGCTTGCCTTTCATCCTTGTATGGCGTTTTACCCTTGCTCAACCAGCAACGTGTCATTGCGCCAGCCGGGTAATGCTTTTGAACATATTTCAACTAATGCCCTAGGTTTTTAACCTTACCATTCTTACCAGTTATATTGAACTCCATGTTCAATACTCTAATTCCTGAATACAATTTTTATTTCAGTTACTTAGAAACGAGTCACACATAAACAGTTCTATCATCTTCCCAAGTAGAATCAAGCTGTTTTGTAATCATACTACAAGCAGATAAGAGAAAAAATATAGATAATAATATTATTGGTTTAATTGACATGTTGATCTTGTATAGCTTGTGTAACAATCTCATGATATTGTTCAGACAATATTGTTAATGGTAAACGAATTCCTTCTGGAATTAAACCCATTTTATTTAATGCCCATTTAACTGGAATAGGATTAGCTTCAACAAATAAATTCTGATGAAGACTCATTAAATTTTGATTAATCGCTTCGGCTTCATCACGATTACCAGATAATGCTAAATGACACATATCGTGCATTGCTTGAGGAGCAACATTCGCTGTGACAGAAATTGTACCTTTACCACCCAGTAATATTAATTGCAATGCTGTTGCATCATCACCACTATAAATAGCAAAATGATCATTAGCTAATTCTAATAATTCACGTATTCTAGTGATTTCACCTACAGCTTCTTTAATACCAATAATATTATTTATTTCAGCTAAACGTTTAACTGTAGCAGGTAACATATCGCAAGCGGTACGCCCGGGTACATTATAAAGCAATTGAGGAATATTAACAGCCTCTGCTATTTTCTTATAATGTTGATATAAACCTTCTTGTGTAGGCTTATTATAATAAGGAGTTACTAATAAACAAGCATCAGCTCCTACTTTTTTAGCACAATTAGTGTATTCTATAGCTTCATCAGTAGAATTTGAACCGGTGCCAGCAATTACTGGTATTCTACCAGCGGCTTGTTCTACAGCAATACGAATAACTCGACAATGCTCATCATGATTAAGAGTTGCCGATTCGCCAGTAGTACCAACTGCTACAATTGCATCTGTTTGATTATCCACATGATAATCTATTAAATTACGCAAACTTAATTCATCAATATTACCGTCTTGATCCATTGGTGTAACTAATGCAACCATGCTGCCTTGAAACATTTTTTGCTCCTTTATAATACTATATTTGTTAGGTACTCCTGAAATTTTTCACAAAATAGTGTAGCATAGATAAGTTTTTTTACAAGGAATTAATTATAAGGAATTAATTTTATGAACACTGAATCACCTCCTAAAAAAAAGCCAATCACAATGATGGAGTGTGGAGCTGCTATTAGCAATAGCAAAATGGAACAATTTGTTGGACATTTTCAGGAAAGTACAAGACGATGGGAGATCATTGTTTATCCTGCAATGTTTGCTTTTGTAATCTTAGCTGCTTATGGATTTTTTCTCATTTATAGTTTAACTGCTGATATGTCTTCTATGGCAAACAGTATGGATTCTAAGATGGGAGAACATATGGAATCTATGACTAATAGCATTAGTACTTTGTCTGAACAAATTTTAATTATGTCTGGACAATTTCAAATTATGACAGTTACTATGAAAGATATTTCTGTCAAATTAGATACACTACCATCAATGGATAAATCCATGAAACACATTGTGCATACAATGTCGCATATGGATAAAATGATAAAGAGAATGGATCAATCAATTGCAAAAATGGATAATTCGATAGGAAGTATGAATAGTTCAATCAAAAGAATTGGTACATCAATTGTAAATATGGATGATTCTATGCAAACAATGCGACATAATTTAAATAGCATGAATCATAATATGTCCAAGTTTTCACGTCCAATGTCATTTGCAAATAACTTTATGCCTTGGTAAAATACAAAAAATTATAAAGGAAAAAATAATTATGTTAGTAAAAGATGTAATGACTGATCCAGTTAAAACCGTTAAAGCCGATACAAGTTTACAAGAAGTTACATCTTTGATGTGTCTAAAGCGTTATAGTGGTTTACCTGTGGTTGATGATAATCAAAAATTAGTAGGTTTTATTGCAGAACGCGATGTTTTACGTTATTTATTTCCAAGTATCAAAGATATAATGGCAAATATGGAAGCCATTGATTTTGAAGCGATGGAAAATGATTATAAAAAAGTACTACCACTACAAGCTTCTGATTTAATGATTAAAGGTGTTATCACCCTTAGTCCTGATGTACCTATTTTAAAAGCTGTGTCTATTATGGCACGAAATAATTTTCGACGTATTCCAGTTGCTGAAGGAGAGAAATTGGTTGGAATGTTGAGTTTAGGTGATATTCATCGAGCTATTTTTATGAAAAATTTTACTGGCTGATGAAGAGAGGAAATAAGAGAAGGTGTCTTTAAATGTGACCAACATTTAAAGCACCTCACTATAACCTTACTAGGTAAGTAGTAATCGTTATAGTTTCTAATAATATGCAATATAGATGCCTATCTATGGGACTGAAGAAAATTTCTAACTGCGATATTTCTCGTTCTAATACTTGTTGTTAGTAATTGTTTATTATAGCGAATTTTTTCAATAATTAAATGATTACTATCATAATAATTTTCAATTAAGGCTAATGGATTTATGCTTTTATTATATGGTTTAATTTCAAAATGTAATTGAGCCTCGATTGCATTGCCAGATGCTCCATCAATTCTACCAAGAATCTGCCCACGTTTAACTGCTTGCCCACGTTTAACTCTAGCACTGGTTAAATGAATATAAAGTGTATATATTTTTGCAGCATGACGTAATTTTACATATAAGCCCGCTCTACTAGTTGTTCTGACTTTAGTAACTATTCCATCAGCGGCTGCAATAACATTAACATTATTAACGTATATATCATAACCTTTATGTTTTCTAGTTTTGCGTTTCCAATCATCGCGTTTGGAACCAAAATGAGGTAAACCATCTTTTACTAAAAATTTAGGTATATATCCAATTGATCTGTCAATAAATTTTTCTATATCCATATTTTCTAATGGTATTTGAAATCTAATACCCTTCAGTAAAAACATAGTTTTATTGTTATTGGATATAGAAATTTGATCAACAGTAGAAGATAATTTAATCCTTGCAAATTGATAATTAGGAATAGCAAAAGTAGCAACTACCCAAACTGTTTGTTGACGGTGATCATGTTGTGCCCAATGAATTTGTTGTAAATTAGGATGTTTAATTTTAATTATTCCAGCTTTACTGAAACAATTGCCTATTTTTATAATTAGCTTATAGCTTGTTTCTATTGTTTCTTTGATTTGACAATCATGATGATGAATATTTATTTTGGAATTTTCAAAAGATATATTTTCTATCCATCCAGTAGCAAAACTATTTATAGGTAATAGACAAATTAGTAAGCACTTAAGAATGAATTTTATTATAGACCATTTTGGTGGGTTTCGTTTACACTCTACCCACCCTACATAAAAGACATGATAATACATTATTATAGTTTTGTAGGGTGGGGTAGAGCGATAGCGAAACCCACCATTGAACTGATTAATTTTATTCAATATTTTTATCCTCAAAACATTTTGCATTTTCTACCAGATAAGTTGAATTCACCCAGCCTTCTCTGCTGTTATATTTAACTTTAACCCAAATTTGTGATTTTAATAGACGATAATGACCAGAAAATTCAATACATTTTTCAGCGGCTGGTATTTCGGTAACTTTTTTATTAAGATGTCCCGGAAATTCACGCACATTTAATACGTCATGAACCTTAACTCCTATGAGTTCATAATATTTTTTACCTTCTTCAAAACCCGTTAGTTCTTTAGCTACTTCAGGATCAAATTTCTGGATTTTTTCTAATATTGCTTTAGCCCATTTATAATCACTATAAGCTCTATCTAAACTCTTTTGCTTGCTTTGAAGTTCAATTTCAATCTTTTGAATTTGTGTTATAGTTTGTTTGCTTTCTTGATTAAGCCCATGATTTTCATATAATAATACACCAATAGTAAGACATAATACGATATTACTGACCCAACTGACTGTATTCCAAATAAATAACTTTTCTTTAGATGGATAAAATGTTGAAGGAGCTGTAGGCGAAAACATTTTATCTCGCCATTGATCTACTGTCTGGGGTCTATCTTCCTCATTAAGTTGCAATGCCCAATCAATAGCCTCTAGTAAATTTTCTTTATATTTACCATTACCTATCTTAATAGCTGGATTCATTGGATCTTTCATGACACGACGAGTTGCCGCTGGTGGAGTATTACCACTAATCGCCTGATACATAACTGCCCCGAGTCCATAAATATCTGTCCACGGACCCTGGGAAATACCTTCATTATCATACTGTTCTAAAGGCGCGTAACCCGGGGTTACAATACTAGTAACAGTACGACTTTTTTGTCCTACTGCATAACGAGCTGAACCAAAATCAAGTAATACCGTAGTATTATCTTCACGAATATATATATTATCCGGTTTTATATCACGATGTAATAGATTAACACTGTGTATTTCCATTAATCCCTCTAATAAGGGATTAATTAGACTTAATAATTCTTCTTCTGTTAGAATACGTTTTTGTTTTAAATATTCAGCAAGACTTTGACCTTCCTCATATTCCATTACCATATAAGCTGTGCTATTAGCTTCAAAATAACGTAATACTCTTACAATTGCTTTATGTTTGAATTTGGCTAGAACTCGTGCTTCGTCAATAAAACAATTTAAACCCCAATTAAATGAATCTTGATAGGAGGTTGATTGAACATGAACACTATTACTAGAACTTTCACGTAGAGCAAAATCACTTGGCAAATATTCTTTAATTGCAACCCATTGTTCTAAATGGGTATCCATAGCTAAATAGGTAATACCAAAACCACCCGGTTTGCCAAGCACGGAGTCAATTTTATACTCATTGAGTAAAAAGCCTTGTGGGAGTGCGTTACGGTGTTGTTGCTCTTCCAAAATTTTATTACCTTAGTCAATTATTTATTTTAAGCTTTTACGTAGCATAGATAATACACTTTCTTTACCTAAAATACCTAAAAATGGACCTAATCGCGGACCTTTTTCTTTACCTAATAATACTGAATAAAGAAATTTAAACCATTGGGATTTATTCAGATCATATTTTTTAGGAATAATAAAGGCAAGGGCTTGAATATCTTCGCCCGCTAAAGCGTCAAAGTTATCTGTATGATCAATAATTTCTATTAATTCAGGTAGATAAGTAGAATAAGACTTATCTATTTCTAAAGGTTCTGTTACTATTTGTGCTTCATAATCTTCTACATAAGCAACGACTTTTTCACACAACAAGCGGAAAAAATCTGCATTATCTGCTACTGTTGAATCATATTTTAAAGCATATTTGTATAATAATGAAGCATCACGTATGCCTAAATTTTGTGCTACATTAGATAACAAATTGTAACTAATTTCATTCTTATCTAAATTGGATACTTCGTATTCATGCTGGATACTATTAATAAACCATAAATTATGATTTATATTATTTTGTGGTTTGCGCAGTGTGTCGATATATTCATCAACAATTTTCGGCAAAATTGGCAATCCCATTTGTCTAGCTTTATTAGGATTGGCAAGTAAAAAATTTAATAAGGCACCAACAGGTGAATACTTCATCCACTGTTCCATTGATATTCCATTACCAATTTTCTTGGAAATTTTAGCACCTTTTTCATCTAAAAATAATTCATATTTATAATTTACTGGTGGCTTACCTCCTAAGATAGTACAGATTTTACCAGCCATACTAGCAGAACTCATTAAATCTTTGCCATACATTTCATAATTGACACCAAATGTAGCCCAACGTAATGCCCAATCAATCTTCCAACCTACTTTGACTTTACCACCAGTAATCATAGTAGTTGCCTCATGCCCACAAGATTCAAAATTGTCTTGATCACACTTATAAGTTAAACTATAATTTTCTGGATCAACATTAACAACTCGTGTTGTATAAATTTTGCCACAAGATTCGCAAATTGGAAAAAATGGACTCCAGGCTTCTCTTTTATCTTTAGAAATTGTAGCGATAAACAATTCTCTAATTTGGGTATAATTATCCATGATCTTTTTTAAGCCTTGATCAAATATACCATCTTTGTAACATTGAGTGGAAGAATAAAACTCATACTCAAAACCGTAAGTATTTAAAAACTGTTTGAGTTGTCCATTCATATAATCAGCAAAACTGGACGCTTGTTCAAATGGATCTGGAATCGAAGATAATGGCATTCCTAAAAATTTAGCTAATGTATCATGATTAGGTATATTTTCAGGCAAACTTCTTAAACCATCCATATCATCAGAGAAGGCAATTAGCCGTATTTTAACTTCTGGAAATGCTTCTTTTAAAGCTTTAATGACAAAAGTTGTGCGTGCTACTTCGGCAAAGGTACCGATATGAGGTAAACCAGAAGGTCCATATCCAGTTTCAAAAATAATTGCTTTATCAGAATTTGAAGCAATACCACGTAAACGTTTTGCCTCTTGATGAGGCCATGTAACTTTTGACATTTTATTATATATATTAATATTAGAAGAAGGAAAAATTAAAAATTATACTGATTTTATCATGAAATAATTGCTAGTGGCACTAATTACAGCCTAATACACATTCTCTATGAGGTGTTATTACACCTCCACAAGCCTCATAACAACTTCTATACATACGTTCACATCTGCTATAGTTACTATAACAACTTGGTTTATAACAATTTTTAATTTCATTACCCTCTCTATCATAACATAATTGTTGAGCGCGAAATTCACAAGCTTCTTCTCTCATATCTTCCATTTGTTCACATTGCAATCTATAATTTTCGCATTGAAAGAGACACTTTCTTCCGTCTGGGTTGTTAGGTGGTTGATAGTGATACTTAGTACTATAAATAGGTCCACATCCTATTAATAATAATAACAACAACAAAGATAACTTAATTTTTAAATTGATTTTCATACTTTAATCCTCTTTTCTTGAATAAATTATTATGTAATACTGTAGATGTTTCAACAACAACGTTCTATATAAAAGGATATGATTATGGTATATAAAAATTTTAACAAAAGTAAACAGAGCTTGCGTGGATCTGTTCTTGCACAATCACTTACAATAGTTGGAGTATTATGTGTTTTAATTGGAGGAGGATTAACGGCTTTTTTTGGATTTCAAAATCATACAGAAACTCCAGTGATTTCTACACCACAAGTAAATGAAACTGTAATCGAAACACAACAGAAACCCACTGAACCTGAAATCAAAGAAATAGAAACTATAGTAGCAAAACCTGAATCAGTTGTAGTCATAGCACCTAAACCAATTGAACCACCTGCTTTAACAGAACAACAAATACAAGCTAAAGCTAAAATAGCAAGATTATTAGCTCAATGCCAAGAAAATTTAGATGCAAAACGTTTAACATCCAGCAGAACCGGCAAGACTGCATTATCTTGTTATAAAGATGTACTCGCGCTTGAAGCTGATAATGAAGATGCTGTTCAAGGATTAAAAAATATAGAAGAAGTTTATCTAGGTTTAGCAGAAAAGGCATTTAAAAGAAATAAACTAAATAAAGTTAAAACTTATATGGCTAGTATAGAAAAAGTTGATCCAGAATCAACTATATTGGCTGATTTAAAACAACGTGTAGAAACAGCTAGACTATTACCTCGTTGTAAAAGATATTTAGATAACAGAAGTTTAACTTCTGGTAAAAGAGGAACTGCATTATCTTGTTATCAAAAAGTATTAGAACTTGATGCAGAAAATGAAACTGCACATGTCGGATTACAAACAATAGAACAGCTGTATATAGACTGGGCAAAAATAGAACTAGAGAACAAAAGATTGAGTAAAGTCAAAAATTATATTGCCAGCATCGAAAAGGTAAATCCACAATCAACAGCCTTAGTAGAATTAAAACAACTTTTAGCAGATGCTGAACAATAATAGGTATCCCTTTTGCTAAGTTTTTTTATGTGGAACAAATTAATGCAAATACTAATCAAAAAAATGTGGTTTTAATTATTGATGATAACCCTATAAATATAGGTGTTGTTGTTGATTCATTAGAAGAATCAGGCTTTAAAATTATTATCGCTCGTAATGGTGAAATGGGTTTAAAAAGAGCGCGATTAGTAAAACCTGATATTATCTTATTGGATGTTGTAATGCCCGGAATTTCTGGTTTTGAAACCTGTAGTCGTTTAAAAGCAGATAAAAAAACTGTGGATATTCCAGTTATTTTTATGACAGCCTTAGATAATACAGCAGATAAGGTTAAGGGTTTTGAATTGGGTGGAGTCGATTATATTACCAAACCAGTACAAGTTGAAGAAGTATTAGCACGCCTGAAAACTCATTTAACAATCCACAAACTAAAAAATGTCAATCAACAAAACGAAGAATTAAAACAAGAAATTGCTAAACGTAAATTACTAGAAGAACAATTACGTCAAAGCAAACAATTAGCGGAATCAGCTAATCATGCTAAAAGTGCATTTATCGCTAATATGAGTCATGAGCTTCGCACCCCGTTGAATGGTATTTTAGGTTATACACAAATATTAAATCGTGATAAAAGCCTGACAGAACAACAACAAAAAGGCATACAAATCATACATCGTAGCGGTGAACATCTATTAACTCTTATTAATGATATTTTAGATTTCTCTAAAATTGAGGCTGATAAATTAGAATTGATGCCAACAGAATGTCATTTACAGTCTTTTTTACAATATTTTGTAGATCTATTTGAGATAAAAGCAGTAGAAAAAGGCATTAAATTAATTTATCAGTCTGTATCAAAATTACCTTCTCTTGTTAATGTAGATCAAAAAAGATTACGCCAAGTTTTACTAAATTTACTTAGTAATGCTATTAAATTTACTAAAACAGGGCAAGTTACTTTTAAGGTTAATTTTCAAACCAATCTTATTAGTTTTGAAGTAGAAGATTCAGGAGAGGGTATTGCAGCAGAAAATTTAGAAAAAATATTTTTAGCTTTTCAACAAGTAGGAGAACAAAGTCATCATATTGAAGGTACTGGTTTAGGCTTATCAATTAGTAAAAAACTAGTCAAACTTATGGGTGGAGAATTACATGTAGAAAGTGAGATTAATGTTGGTAGTCGCTTTTGGTTTACAATTCCATTAACTGGTTGTGAAGATACTCATGTTATTATATCAAATCAGGAAATGATCAAACCCACAGCAGAACAAATAAAGGCATTATTTGAAATAGCTAGAACTGGTAATATTCGTGCGATCATCAAACAAGCACAAGCATTGTTAGAACAACAACCTGAATTACAAAGCTTTGTTGATCATGTTTGTGCTTTGGCTAAGAGTTTTAATATGAGTGAATTGAAAATATTTTTACAATAGTAATAAGCTCCCATTAAGCATTTTTTTGGAGATCACATTTACCAAGGTAAATTGTAATACTACATAACCTTGCAAAAAATCCAGTAAATATTTGGTTTTATTTAAGACAAATTTTCAATTTCCATTCTTTTAAAAATATTGAAAGTTTTAGAGAAGATTGCAGTATCCCAACTTGGCTGAATAAAATTGCCACAAGTGTTGCTAGTGACTATTGGCGAAAAAATGCTAAAGAGGATTATTCTGTTAATTATGATGATACGTGAGGGCAACATTGAACTTCTAAATTGTTTAGAAGCCCTGTTATGGCAACAACAGGGTTTATCTATACAGGAAATATCTGAAAAAATAGGTAAAAATTATGCAATATCCGCCCATCAAACAGTGTCACATTTTGACTGATGATGGGCAAGATTGGATAGAATTGCTGGCGGGTAAATCAGTGTCAGATGCTGATCCTGAAATAGTGCGAGAAACACAAATTTTTCAAGCAGCATTATTATCATATTCAGATAAACCTAAAGATCCAGAGGAAATTCCTTATCCACATGTATTAGAACAAGTATTAGCGCGTTTAGAGGTGGATAAGCCTAAAAAATAGGTTAGGCACTGATAAGTTGCCGCCGCGTAAATTCGCAAACAGTTCAGTAGCCTCTCCGCGTGCCATGAGTGATTGTTTGAGTTCCTGCAAGGCTTGCATAGCCTCTTTAGGCGTTGGCAAATGACCACCATCTTGACCCTTTGGTTCATCAAGCAAACCTTCATCATAACGCTGTAGCCAAAGGAAAGTCTGAGTATAACGACTAACTATTTCCACCAATCCACGCCCAGATTTTGCATTGATTTCTGATGACTGTGCAGTTTTGCGGATTAATGCCAATGCTTGTTGCAGTTCAGCAGCATTTTTGTCAAAACGCTCCTGATTGATACTGTAGTCATGTACTAGATATTCACGCAAGCGTTGAGTTGCCCAGATGCGGAATTGTGTGCCACGTTGAGATTTAATCCTATAACCTACAGATATAATAACATCCAGATTGTACAACTTAGTTTTGTACTGTTTGCCATCGACGGCAGTTATCAAGGATTCCTTGACAACTGAAGCTTTGTCTAATTCGCCTTCTTTGAATATATTGTTAATATGTAGGCTGATATTTTGTTTGGTTTTGCCAAAAAGTTCCACCATTTGAGCCTGTGTCAGCCAAACGGTGTCATGGGTAAAGCTCACTTCAAGTACAGTAGAGCCATCATCTGTTTGATAGATGACAATTTGATCTTCTTTATTTTTCGTATTGTTATTAATCATATTGCAGCCGCACTTCACTGCTCATCACTTGGAAAATTAAATTAGGCATAATAAACTAATTCCTATCAAACCATTTAAACTTGATAAAACTAATCTTAATAAACCATCACGTTTTGAATTTGAATCATAAATGGATTCTTGAGGAGTGGCTTTATGAAATCAATCCAGTTGATGAAATATGCAGGTTTAAGCTCAGAAAGCTTACTTATTAGGGCGATTTGGTGCAGTTCCGATGATTATAAATCATTTATTATTTAGATACAGCACACAATTACCCTTTGTGAAACAATTCAGCTATATTAATTATGATATATTCGTTCTACAATAGCTTTTACGTCATTTTCAAATTTTGCTGCTTGTTTGCAAATATGTTTCACTTCTTCCCAATTGTCTAACACTATAGGTATCAATTGTTGATAATCTCTTTGATTGCTGATAATCATATCTGGCTTATTCACACATTCAAGTGGTTTATCAGGTGGTGCATGATAAGCAGTTTCAATATCGTGTGCTGCCAGCACCCAAGCTTCAGTACAATTAAATAGGTACGACAAAGTATTTTAACATTTAAAGTAATTTTGACTAAAATAAGTACAGCGAATTACGTGGATAAACAAATTATTTAAATTAAACTTTATTAGTTTATCCACGTAATTCGCTGTACTTAATATTATGTAAATATGTTAAAAGATTTATACGTACCGACATAATTTCATCTTCACGCGCAACATCATTGTATCAATTAACAATTACAATCAAAAAAGTGATCGAGCAGTGAGCGTAACAGCATAAAATCTGTCACACCTTCTGCAACAATCCCAATAACCAGTTTTTTCATAATGCTGGCACACCACCTAAATATCCCATTACCCATAAACGCGATAATGTTAAACCTTTCTTGCCTTGTTCTAATAATTCTTCTGTTACTGTTACACGATTTATGGTTGTATATCCTTTACTATTACGATCTATTGCAAATAAACGTACTCTATCATCACGAATATTAAGTCCATCCAAAACTAATGGATTATGAGATGTTAAAAAAGCTATCGGTTGATGGGGATTAGCAAAGATTGCTTTACAGAATGATTTGGCTAAGGCGCGTGCTAAACGAGGATGTAAGGCTTGATCAAAATTTTCTACTGCAAATATAGATGGGGCATAGTGGTGCATAGCAAGTGTTAATAGAAAAAACACATAGAGGCTACCTTCGCTAGCTTCATGAGCGGTGAATTTATTATTATCTTTTCGCATCAAAAAATCAGTGAAGCTAAGGATTTTTTGTAAACGAGGCACTACTGGAGATAGAATATCTGTTGTCGGTGATACCACAGCAATACTTTCTATCCAATCCAGTAAATCCAGCACCTCATCTAAGTCTAAATATCCATAAGTTTCATTTTTAGTATCTATGAGATCTAGCATAGCATATGCAAGTCGATTTCCAGAAAGCCCCATAAAATTGTTGGAAATTGATCTCATATCAGTGACAGCATCGCTAAGCATTGCTGTAGTTGGAGTATAAATAGCGTAAGATTTTAGTCTTGATGAGAACTCTGAGAATAATTTGCCACTGGCTGGTTTAGATTCTGAAAGAGCTAAATGGATAGCTGCCTTTGCACCTTCATCATTAGGAAAAGCATCATTGTATTGATGTTTTCCATAAGTTTCAATTTTGTTATTTTTACGTTGTAAAATCAGTTGGTTGTTTAGTTGTAAGCTTTCAGCATGATAAGACCAAGTTCCTGTATTATTAGTTGGTTCTAATTCAACTGCATAATTCCACTGTTCATTTTGCTTAACATTTTGCCACTGTACAGATAAATCAATCTGAGCTAGATCCACATTTTCAAAAGATGATTTATATAATTGTGGTGTTCCTAAACGCACGCCACGTCGTTGCAATGCTTCATTATCTACTGCGCCATTCAGTGCTGCACTTAACATTCCAATGGCTTCTAAGATGGCAGTTTTACCACTTCCATTTGCACCACACAGATATTTACCTGCCCGGGTTCAAATTATTGATCTACAATGGATTTAAAACCTTTAATATGGATTTTTTTTAACTTCATTTTATTTGTACCATTTCTGGAAAAAGCGATTATTGCATAGATGAGCTACATTTGTTATGAATATATTAGCTAATATGGTGACATATTTTTATGATCGAATTTAAGAATTGATCCTTGCTTATATAGCATCCTTGTAGTTGTTTTTAATATATTTTTTCATGCTATAGTCAGCGTTCTAAGCTTGAAGTATTATACGTACCAGTATCATCTTTAGACAAGCTAAAATGATAAACCTCTTAAACCTCCCATTAAGCATTTTTTTGGAGATAAATCTAAATTTTGAGCAAACACAGGAATTATCCAGCTTATTTTTAGAGGAAAGGGGCTGGATTAATTAATACAGCATACAATATTTCGACACCAAAATTACCATTATCGGGTTATGCCGATTATTCTTTATTGGACATCAAAAAGCAATGCTGCTAAAAATTTTCGACATATAATTTTAATATGTCGGTTTTATTCACTTTTTACAACATAGCCTTTTGCAACAGTTCAAACAACTTAACATTCACAAAAAATTTATGTCTTCCAAGATTATCTTCAAGCATACTTATTTTAGTATAAGGGTGCATAAATAAAATTTCTAACAAATCTTTATAATAGATTTTTTAAACATTTCTAGCTATAAATCAGCAATTTTATTTATAAAATATGTTATAATCAAAGCATTTCACTTTAACATAATCACCTACAATTCATGTTTGCAAAAAACTTAAATATCGCTGATTTCGATGCCGAATTATGGCAAGCCATAGAAAATGAAGTTACACGTCAAGAGGAGCATTTAGAACTAATTGCTTCTGAAAATTATGCTAGTCCACGTGTAATTCAAGCTCAAGGCACTGTTTTAACAAATAAATATGCCGAAGGTTATCCAGCCAAACGTTATTATGGCGGTTGCGAAAATGTTGATGTTGTAGAACAATTAGCTATTGATCGTGCCAAAGAATTATTTAATGCAGGCTATGCTAATGTTCAACCACATTCAGGTTCACAGGCTAATGCTGCGGTTTATTTAGCTTTATTAAAGCCGGGCGATACGATTTTAGGCATGAGCTTAGCACATGGTGGACATTTAACTCATGGATCTAAGGTTAATTTCTCTGGTAAAATTTTCAATGCTGTACAATACGGTTTAAATACTGACACTGGCGAAATTGATTATGATCAAATGGAAGCCTTGGCACTTGAACATAAACCAAAAATGCTGATTGGAGGCTTTAGTGCCTATTCACGAGTAGTAGATTGGCAAAGAATGCGTGATATTGCTGATAAAGTAGGTGCTTATTTCGTGGTTGATATGGCTCATGTAGCAGGTTTAATTGCTGCTGGAGTATATCCTAGCCCGGTTAATATTGCTGATGTTACCACCACCACTACACATAAAACCTTACGCGGCCCACGCGGTGGATTGATTCTAGCTCAAGCTAACCCTGAAATTGAGAAAAAATTGAATTCCCTAGTATTTCCGGGTATTCAAGGTGGACCATTAATGCACGTAATTGCTGCCAAAGCAGTTGCCCTTAAAGAAGCATTACAAGCAGATTTTAAAACTTACCAAACTCAAGTCGTTGCAAACGCTAGAGCAATGGCATCAGTCATGATAGAACGAGGCTATAAGATAGTATCAGGCGGAACTGATAACCATTTATTTTTAGTTGATTTAATTGACAAAGATATGACTGGTAAAGATGCAGATGCTGCATTAGGAAATGCCAATATTACCGTAAATAAAAACGCAGTACCAAATGATCCTCGTTCCCCATTTGTCACCAGTGGCTTACGTATTGGTACTCCGGCTATTACCACTCGTGGCTTCGGAATAGATGAAGTCAGTCAAGTTGCTAACTTTATCTGTGATATTTTAGATGATATTAATAATCTTGAACTACAAGCCAAAGTCAAACAAGACGTATTAACTCTCTGTACTCGTTTGCCAGTTTATGGTTAATATAAACGATCAATCTTATATGGCACGAGCCTTACAATTAGCAGAAAAGGGTTTATGGAGTACTCATCCCAATCCGCGTGTAGGCTGTGTCATTGTACTTGATGGTGAAATAGTAGGAGAAGGTTGGCATCAAGTTGCTGGTGAACCCCATGCTGAAATTAATGCCTTAAAAATGGCAAAAGATAAAGCTAAAGGAGCAACTTGTTACGTCACCTTAGAACCATGTTGTCACCAAGGGCGCACACCGCCCTGTACAGACGCTTTAATTAAAGCCGGAATTACTCGTGTTGTTATCGGAGCTACTGATCCAAATCCCCTAGTATCTAACAAAGGTATTGAACAATTATTAAAAGCTGGTATCACCATAGATAGCGGCATATTAAGCCAACAAGCAGAACAACTAAATGCCGGATTTTTTATGCGGATGCGTCATAATCGCCCCTATATTCGCTGCAAATTAGCAATGAGTTTAGATGGACGTACTGCTATGGAATCTGGGGAAAGTAAATGGATAACTGGCAGCGATGCTCGTAATGATGTGCAAACATTACGCGCTCGTAGCAATGCTATTATGACAGGTGCAGGTACAATATTGGCGGATGATCCACAATTAACTGTACGTAAACCTGAATTGCCAGCAAAACAAGTTTTACGAGTTGTTATTGATAGTTATTTAAGTACGCCACCAGAAGCGCGTATTTTAAGCCTTCCGGGGAAAACAGTAATTTTTACTGCTTCAGAAAACACTAGCATTAAAGCCATATTAGAAACAGCCGGTGCAGAAGTAATATACTTACCGGGGCAAGATCATCAAGTAGATTTACACGCCATGTGTCAAATGTTAGCCGAAAAATATGATGTTAATGAAGTGCATTTAGAAACCGGAGCAACATTAAGCGGCTCAATGCTACGCGCTGGTTTAATTGATGAAATAGTAATTTACATGGCACCGATGTTGATGGGCAACAAGGCACGAGGATTATTTAATCTGCCTGATCTTAAACAATTAAGTCAACATCTGCCACTAAATATAGTTGATATACGTGCAATCGGTAAAGATTGGCGTATAACAGCCCATCCAAATTATGATTAAAGCAATTGGGCATGTTGACGGAGTAGGAGCCATCAACGCGACTAAACATTCGCGTTCCAAATATATAGCAGCCAAAGGCTCAATTTGTGTAGATGGCATTAGTCTAACTGTAAATTCAGTGCAAGATGCTGAATTTACATTAAATATAGTCCCCCATACCCAAGAAAATACCACTTTAGCTGACATAAAAATCGGACAAAGAGTAAATCTGGAAGTTGATATAATAGCTCGCTATTTAGAACGACTGTTAGTTGGAAAACAGGGTGATGATTCTATTGATGCTTCCTTTTTGAAGGAGCATGAGTTTATGTGAATATAAGTATTTTAGAAATACCATTGCCAATTCAATTCTATTTGGGAAATAGCTTTTTCTTCGGCAAAATAGTGACGCTTCATTTGTAATCGTATCGCACTGTTTCGACTTAGATTTAAGCGTTGTTCTAGTCCTAAATCGCGCAAGCTTTGTATATGCCCTAGAACAAAACGCTGTGTTTCAGCATATAAATGTAAACGCCAATTTGGTAGTATATCTACAAACATTCCGACACTGCTACCTAATCCAAAGGCGTAATCATGTCGCAATGCGCCTCCTATATCTAGGTTAGCTTCTAAAAATCCATAAGCCAAGGCTTTAGCTATTGGTTTATAGCTAAATCCTACTCCTCCATTAGTGTTGTAAACCAATGAGCGTTTATTATCGTCTAACTGCCTACGCTCCCAGCCAGTATTTATTTTCCAAGAAAGTGGTTGAAAAAATCGGTCACGCGAACTTAATGATGCAATATCAAGAATTTTCAGAGATTCCAGTTTTAAATCGCTGCTGCCAATAGGATGCTGCAAGTTGAGGTTTAAAAAATTTATTTGTGCGCCCTGTTTATAACCAGCGTCAGAATCCAATAAGTCATGATAGGCGGGGCGTAGCTGCAAGCTATGATAAGATTGTTCCCCATAACGCCCCCAGCCAGCTGAGATGCGAAAACTGCGATGCCCATGTTCAGGGCGCGGGGGTACAGGTGGAGGCGAAAAGCTTGTTGTACTAGGTAACTTGCTACGCGCTACCAATAATGCTCGCAAGCGTCGTGAGCGCGTTTTGTCAGTTTTTTTATGTTGATAATGTAAATAATCATAAGCAGTTTCTAAAATTTTTATGCGTGTAGTTATATCTAATGCCGTAAACTGGCTATCTTTTGCATTGATTTTGCCAGTTGCTAGTTTTTGTACCCAATTTTGTTCTGCTGATGATAATAAATCTAAGTTGTGGCGCAATTTGGTTAAATTGGCTGGTCGAAAAGTTGCTTTTTTCAATAAACCGGGTATGGCAACAATAGCACGTACAGTTTCTGCTGGAATTGCCCAAGCCGAAAATTTATTGCGTAAATCTAAACTTGGACGTGCAACTTCTAATAAAGATAATAAGTGATAAGCACAATTTTCATCAAAAAAATAATATTCAAAATAAATCTTATCCAATTCCCATACATGTTTCAATAAACGCTGAATTTCTGCTGGAGTGAAATTTAGTTGATATTCCCAGACATCTCTATTTTCTAAATTACTGTATTCTTTAACTTTATGGTAATAAGGCATGATAGAAAACAGTCCGGGATAGTCACCAAAAATACCTTTGATTGCAAATGTGACACCGTTTTCTTCTTTGGTGTTAGCAGCATAATTGATGGCATGTGCGAGTAGGCGACTTTGTTCATTTTGCTTTGCTTGATCAATACGCAGCAAAGTATGACCAAACATGGAGGATGGATTATTTAAATAAGCGGCTGGAAAAATTAAGCTTAATCCGTATGGGTTTAATTCGTTCAACCATTCTTTAAAACGTGGGCAAGGCTGCGGTGCTAGGCGCGATGCTTTAAAAGCAAGTTGTTGTTTTAGCCACTCATAGCGAGCAATAAATTTACATTGTTGTGTAGGCGCAACAAAAAAAGTTCGCAGAGTAGCCGCTAATTCTGCTGAAGGATTGGTTTTACCATTAGGCGCGTTGAAAAATTTAGGATCATCAACTTCGCTGACATATCCATTGCCCTCAGCTTGATAATGCAAGAGTATCCGCCATTCTCTATCATTCGCCAACAAATTAGTCTCGGCTTGTTTAAGTAGAGTTTTTAAATAGCTAAAATCTGCTGAATATAGAGGTGGGTGTAATAATAATAATAAGAAGGGAAAAATGATTTTCACGTAATTAATTTGCTCGAATTTACTCCGAGCAATAAAAAATTTAGCTATAACTATAACGTTTTAATCGTGGCTCATTTGCCATAACATTGTTCAAACTTTTTAAAACTTCTATAGTGGTGACATTTTCATCTGGAAATATTTTGGCAAAATTGATTTTAGTAGCATTGAAAAATGCTGATTTATCTTGATCTTGCACTTCCATGAGAACAGCTAAAGAATTAAGGGTTTCTCCATTGCCAACAGCCATATCATGCGCCAGTTTATCTAAGTTTTGATCGGCAAATAGTGCTATTTTATGTGGCACAGGCAAACCAACCACACCATTTTTAGCACAACCTAATGTTCCAAAAGTAATACCAAAAGTTTGATTACCAAAGGTACCATTAGTGGTAGCTGCTAGTATTTGTGGTGCTACTCCAGACTTACCTTCAAAAACCATTGAGCCTATACCGCAGCCAACATTATTAGGTTTGGCTAAAACTGAAGCGGTTGGTAAAATAGCCAGTGTTGCTACTGTTAAGATAACTTTTTTCATAAAGTTTCTCCAGATATTTGAGAAGAGATTATTGTACCTAGTTTGAGCAAATATAACAACTAGGTATCTAAAAATTCGCGACTAATGAGTAAAAGATACTCCGTTCATATTCAAGCGGTAGTTCATTAACCCCATTACGGCGAACATATTCTGGAACTGTCACTAGTGTATCTGATAGATTATTAATTGATATTACGTGTTTCAGTTGAAGATTTTTATATTTGTGTTGATAGGCTAAATTGAAGTCGAAAATGAATGAATCATCTATTTTTTCTTCTGGGCCATTAGTGGAACCTATATAGTTTCCAAGCAGAGATATACCAAAATTACCAAGCTTTTTATGAACTCCAGCAGATGCGGTAAATTTAGGAATATATTTAAAATTGTAGTGATCTGTTCCGGGTATTAGATCACCATCGCTACCATAAATGTAATCTAAGTTTAGGAAAAAGTTGGCTATTTTTGGATTGGAATATTTTAATTCAATTTCTAAGCCATCCGCAGTGAATTCACCAACATTCTTGTAAATATTAGCATCTGGAGAGCTTGGATTTTCTATACGCTGTATTTTATCTTGGTAAATAGAATGATAAAGCAGAGTTTGCATATAGAAATTATCCTTAGCATACTGATAAGCCAATTCAAAAGTATCTGCTGTTTCAGGTACTAGATTTTCATTTCCAGTTGCCGTATTAGCTTTAGGATTGTTGAAGTACAATTCAAAAAAACTAGGTGTTCTGAATGATTGCCCAGCAATAAATTTAATCGAGTTCTGTTGATTGAGCGTCCATATAATTGTTCCCCGTGATGATACATTACTACCATAAATTTCATTTTCAGTTATTCTACTACCTAAAAGAATTCTCCACGCTTGTAATGGTTTCCAATCCAGTTGAAGGTATCCAGAATATTCATCCATTTTTCTATCAGCAAGATTATGATCACTAATTATAGTATTAGTAGAATTTTGGTAACTTAGATATTCTTGACTTTTTCTTCGTTCAAAATCACTACCAATTTCAAGGTCTAATTTAGTTGGAATTATTGAGAATAGATTGCGAATATTGCCTCCTAATCGGTATCCCAGAACATTAGAACGCTCGTCATCATTGTTAGTACGGGAAAAATTCCGTTCATTTAAGTCATAAAAAAGTTGCAAGTTGGTTTTAGCTTTTTCATTCCAAGCGTGGGAATATGTGTATCCTAACAGAATTCCATCAACATCGTGATTATTGCCAGCACCATTTTGCAGATCTACCCCAAAATTAGCTTCATTGCTTCTAAATGCGTTGATAAGGAAGGTATGTTCTTTGTATTTAAATAAGGCATTGGCATTGAAGTTGTCAACATAATCATCAATACTAGAAGATGATTTACTTTCATCAGTGTAATTATAACGATACCTATTTCCTCGTTCTTCATTAACTGATGTAAAGAGAGACCAATCATTTTCTGAGCTTGAATTATAATGGTTAGCTCCTACAGAATGACCTCCTTTATTTCCTATACCTGCATGAATTTGTCCATTAAATTCTCCTTTTTTAGAATCCTTGGGCTGGCGTAATATTATATTTATAGCACCTGTATAAGCTTGGCTTCCATAAATAACTGACGCTGGACCTTTTAGCACTTCAATGCGTTCAACATCATAAATACTGACTCTGTCTAAATTGCCTTCTCCAGTTACTCCATGCCAACTAGGTACACCATTAATCATTACCAACACTTTATTGGCATAGTTATCCTGAAGTATTCCACGTGAAGTAGGGATTCTTTGTTTAAAGTAAGTTCGATACATTTGAAAGCCTGCAATAGTTTGCACTGCGGATGAAATTGAAGAAAAATTATAGTCTTCAATCATTCCGCGATCTATGACAGTAACTGCCGCTGGTGTCTCACTTAAAGTTTCAGTCTTAATTGGGCTTCCAACTCCAACTTCACAATCAGAAGTCCAATCCCTACAATTAGATAAAGAATTTGATGAATAAAAAATAATTGACATCATAAAAACAACATTTACAATCTTTTTGAACATTTATAGAACCTCTAATTCTTCTTTCACTAAATTTGGGCGATGATGTGGAGAATTATCTGGTATTTCCTTACCGCCAACCGAAATCGAAAGTTTTTGCCCACCATTGGGTGACGCTATAAAAAAACCTTTAGGCATAAAAGTAACCCATTCATCATCCTTGAAAACTATTATTTGAGCAATATGTTTATTGCTGTTACGTTTCCATAAAAAAATTCCATCATTTCCACCAGAAACAATACGATTACCATTAGGGGAAACACTCACTGAGAAAATATCACCTAAATGTCCTTTGAAGGTTTGAAGGAGTTTCCCATCAGTATGGAAAAGCCGCACTGTTTTATCCCAACTTCCTGTTAGAATATAATGACCATCATGAGAAAAACTTACTGAATAAACATTATCAGAATGTCCCTTGAAAGTTCGCATGAGTACGCCGCTATCAACATTCCAAAGTCGTATTGTATTATCAGAACTTCCCGATAAAATCCTATTTCCATCTTGAGAAAAAGCTACTGAATTAACAATACTCTCATGTCCAGTAAAAGTACGTATAAGTATGGTGCTGTTAACACTCCAAAGCCGCAGGATTTTGTCTTCACTGCCAGAAATAATATAATTTCCATCTGGAGAAAAAGCTACTGAGCGAATTTTATCGGAGTTTCCCTGAAATGTTTTGACAAAACCTAAATTATTTAGTTCCCATAAGCGTATAATTTTATCATAGCTTCCTGATAAAACAGAACTACCATCAGGAGAAAAACTTACCGATTTCACAAGATCAGGATGTTTAAATGTATGTAATAATTTACCATTATTTCGATCCCATAATCGCATAGTTTTATCTTTGGAACCTGAAAGTATCTGAGGTTTTGTTGGAGAAAAACTTATAGAGGTAACAACATCCTGATGACCAATAAATATACGTTTAAGTTTGCCAGTAGTCAAATCCCACAAGCGTATTTTATTGTCCTCACTTCCCGAAAGCGCATAAGCTCCATCTTTGGAAAATGCGACAGAACTTATTTTTTGAATCTGATCTATGGCAGCAATTTTTATCATTGAATGCTCTAATTTTGTATTTATATCTGTTGTTGTATCTCTGCTCTGAAGTTTATTACAACCATTAAGAACAAAAAAGACAAAAAGCAATACGATTAAATAAAAAACTTTACTTTGGCGATAATTATATGAAAACATATGTAATTCTTTATTTTTTGAAGAAAAAAGAAATTACTTTCTTTTTTATGTTATTTAAACAGACCTTCTTAGAACCATTTAAAAGAATATAACCATTTTTTTCAACCCACACAGTATAACACTTACGTGGTGGCAAATTTACGGCTAGGGGAGTATAACCTCGTAGTCTAAAATCAATGAAGACTTTTGCACCGTTCTGATTGGAACGTACTATTAAGTTCTCAGTTAATTTATTCTTTTTCTCATTTCTTGTTTGAAGTTTTTTTCTTTTACATCCTCCAAAACAAAACTTTTCTTTCAAGGAAGCGTTATACCAAGGCACTTGCGACTCATTGCTCTTTTGTTCTACGGCATTAGTAACCTCCATAAATACATCTTCTAAACGTTTATGCTTTTGCCTAGCAGTTTTTAGAATTTTAGTTAATTCTTTTACATACAAACTATTGTAAGAAGACTGATCTCGAACTACTTTATTTATATCAGTAGGGTAAGCAATAAAGAAACCGCTTGGAGATGATATACTTGCCAAACCGCGATGTCTATAAAAATTAGGATAATCATTATCTCTGCTTGCGTCTAAAATAATGATATTCAAGTTATTTTTCACATATTTTAACCTACCTAAGATTTTATTAACGGGAAAAGTATCATATTTTATATTATATCTATCTCTAATAGAAACATTGATAGGTAACAGATAATTTCTGTTATTTAGTTGCATACCATATCCACTAAAATAAAATAGTCCCATATTTTTAGTCATTCTTAAACAATTACTAAAGTCAATTGTAGTTCTATCCATTGCTGAGTTCCGCAATTCTGTCTTGAAGATAACTCTAAACCCTAGTTGAATCAAAGCGTTTTTCATAGCTTTGGCATCATTAATGGGTTGCGTAAGTCTTCTCCCTTTATATTGACTATTGGCTATCACTAATGCTATTGGCTGTCCCTTCACAGGATATTTCAAGCTACAGGAATAGGCATAGAAAGACTGGATGCTCAAGCCTAATAGGCATAAAAAACTGGTGATATTTATAAGCATTAAATAAAATACAGTTATATGTTAAATAGTATTACTCATTTGAACATCCTCCAAAACAAAATGGTTTTCTCAAAGAAGCCTGATACCAAGGTGTTTGTTGTCCAGCACTTTCTTGTATGACTCGCTGATGCACATTCATAAATACATCTTCTATACGAATATGTTCAGAATGTTTTAATACTTGAAGCAGGTTTTTTGTGTATAAACTATTAGATTTTTTAACCTTTCCTCTAGCAAAGGCAATCAAGACACCTCTTGGAGGTGATAATGGTGCTGCAAAACAAGGAATCGGATTTTTTACATTTGAATTTTGGTAAGGATTTTCATAGCAAGCATCTAAGATCACAATATTCATACCTTTGTTAGCAGCTGTCATTTCGTCTAAGACGATTTTTGTATGGACTGCATTTTGTTCAAAATCTTCTTTGTTTTTAATACTGTTATTATTAATAGGAAGTAGAAAATTTTGTTCGTTTACTTGAGTACCATGCCCAGCAAAATAAAATAATCCAACACTTTCTGGGGTTTGAGTAGCAGATAAGCGTTGCCCAAATTCACGAATATCCTTTACCATTGCCTTATGGTTTAGATTAGTTTTTAAAGTAACAGAAAAGCCCATCTGTCTTAGCCTGTCTGCCATATCCTTAGCATCGTTAATAGGATTACTTAACGGTGAATATTCGTATTCACCGTTGCCAATCACTAACGCTTGTTGTGGATTTTTTTTGGTGTCTTGTTCCGTAAAATTTGTCGCATGATTGGAACAAGCACTAACTAACAATGCCACTAAAAAATAAATCATTCTATTATTAGAAATCATTTGATCTACTATTAACGACACTACATCCACCAAAACAAAAAGGTTCTCTCAATGAAGCTTGATACCAAGGCTCTTGCTTCTTTTTACTTTCCTTAAAGACTGGATCGCGTATTTCCATAAACACATCTTCTATGCGCTTATGTTTTGCATTGTCCAATGCTTTAAGCAAGTGGTCCGTGTACAAACCATTAAGTCCATCACCATCTGATGCAGGTTGCCCCGGTGCTGCGGCAAAGGCTATCAGCGCACCTCTTGGAGGACTTACTCGTGCCAAACCACGAACATTGCTTTTTTGACTGCCTTCATAGGGATTATTACGGCAAGCATCTAGGATCAGGATATTCATCCCCTTGTTCGTATTTTTCATCATAGCCAATACATTTTGAGCTGAAACAGCTTTGTTTTCCAAATTATTTTCCTTAATCTCCTCGTTATCAACAGGAATTAGAAAATTTTTTCCGTTCACCTGAGCACCATGTCCAGAAAAATAAAATAGTGCAACATCTTGGACAGATAAACGTTGCTCGAATGTTTTGATAGTATCTTGCATTGTTTTATGATCAAGATTAGTTGCCCGAGTCACATGAAATCCCATATCAACCAATTTATCATTCATAGCTTTAGCATCATTTACAGGGTTTTGCAACCTTGAATAGTCATAGTCACTATTGCCTATGATTAATGCCTTGTATGAACTCTTAGGATTACCTTGTGTTTTAACAACTGCTGCTGATTTTTGTGGTTTATTGGTAGCATCAAGTGTCCGCACCAAAGATGGCGGATCTTGTTTGACAGTCTGAATACAACCACTGACTAACAATATTACAACAAAAAATAATATTCGTTTCATAGCAAATTCCTCTTTAGTTAAACTTATATTATAGTAAGAACGATTCATCAAGTCAAGATTTTTTACTATTCAAAGAATAGTGGTATGTTATAATTAAACCATAACCTAAAAGAAAATGAAATATGCAAGTTTTTGCTTTTGGTCTTAATCACAATACAGCACCTGTTGAAATTCGTGAACAAGTGAATTTTTCATCAGAACGCTTAAAACAAGCCTTAAATCAAATCCTTGAGCGCGAATTAGCTCAAGAAGTCGTAATCTTATCAACCTGTAATCGCACCGAATTATATTGTGCAATTGATAATGATAGCTGTAATGAACTTATGAATTTCTTAGCCGCTTTTCATAAGTTATCTTATCCAGAACTTAAATCACATTTATATGTTTATCAACAAGCAGAGGCGATACGTCATTTGTTACGAGTGGCTTGTGGTTTAGATTCTATGGTGCTTGGTGAACCACAAATTTTAGGGCAGATAAAAGTTGCTTATAATACTGCACGTGAATTTAATACTGTTGGTAAATTGTTAGATAAGTTATTTAGTTATAGTTTTTCTGTTGCTAAACAAGTACGTACTGATACTGCTATTGGCTCTAGCCCAGTATCAGTAGCTTTTGCAGCTGTGCGATTGGCGCAACAAATTTTTGGTGATTTAAGCCAAAATACGGCTTTACTAATTGGTGCTGGTGAAACTATTGAATTAGCGGCGCGACATTTACATGAAAATAAATTAGGGCGTATGATTGTTGCTAATCGTACCATTGAACGCGCTCGTCAATTAACTAAGGAATTTGCTGGTTATGCTATTACCTTAGAAGAAATTCCTCGCCATCTTGCAGAGGCTGATATTGTTATATCATCTACTGCTAGTACAACTCATATCCTCACTGCAAATGAGGTAAAACAGGCAATTAAAATTCGTAAACATCGCCCTATTTTTATGGTTGATATTGCTGTTCCTCGTGATATTGAGCCAGCAGTGGGTGAATTTGAGGATATTTATCTGTATAGTGTTGATGATTTAAACGAAGTCATACAAGATAACTTACGTTCCCGTGAACAAGCAGCTCAAAAAGCTGAAGAAATAATAGATACTCAAGTGAGCCACTTTATTGCATGGTGGAATTCTCTGGATGTTGTAGATACTATTTGCCATTTGCGTGATCAAGCACAAGAAAATCGTCACATTTTAGTTCAAAAGGCTAAACGAATGCTTGATAATGGTAAATCACCTTATGATGTAGTTGATTATATTGCGCATACTTTAACTAATACTTTGATGCACAATCCTTGTGTTAAATTACGTCAAGCTAGTTATCAAGGGCGTGATGATTTAGTTACAGCGGCACGGGAATTATTTCAATTAGAAGATGATATATGAAACAATCTATTATTACCAAACTAGAAAATTTAACTGATCGTTTACAAGAGCTTGATGCGCTATTGGCTGATTCAAGCGTCATAAACAATCAAAATAAATTTCGTGATTTATCTAAAGAATATGCTGAAATTCAACCCATAGTTGAGGCTTTTGAAAAATATCGTGAACATTTAGACACTATTGCTACAGCAAAGGAAATGCAGCGCGATGAGGATGCTGAAATACGCGCTTTAGTTGAAGAAGAATTGCTTGAAGCTGAAAAAGATAAGTTAAATTTAGAAGATGAATTACAAATTTTATTATTGCCAAAAGATCCTGATGATAATAGGAATATATTTTTAGAAGTTCGCGCTGGTGCTGGTGGTGATGAAGCGGCTTTATTTGCTGGCGATTTAATGAGGATGTATATCCGCTATGCAGAAAAACGCGGTTGGCAAGTTGAGATTATGAGTGAACATGAGGGCGAACATGGCGGTTATAAAGAAATCATTATCCGTATTATTGGCAATGCAGTCTATTCTCAATTAAAATTTGAATCAGGTGGGCATCGTGTACAACGTGTACCTGAAACTGAATCTCAAGGGCGTATTCATACTTCTGCTTGTACAGTGGCTTTAATGCCAGAAGTTGATGTTGTTGATGAAATCGAAATTAAGAAGTCAGATTTAAGGGAAGATACTTATCGTGCTTCAGGTAAAGGTGGGCAACATGTTAATAAAACCGATTCAGCGATTCGTTTAACTCATTTGCCAACTGGTATTGTTGTTGAATGTCAGGATCAACGTTCACAACATAAAAACCGCGCTCGTGCCATGTCAGTATTGCAATCTAAATTGTTAGCAGCTGAGCATGAGCGTCAGCAATCTGAAGAGGCAGAAGTGCGACGTAATTTGGTTGGAAGTGGTGATCGTTCTGAGCGTATTCGTACTTATAATTTTCCTCAAGGGCGAGTCACAGATCATCGTATTGGTTTAAGCTTGTATAAATTAGATGAAATTTTACAAGGCAACCTTAATTATCTGATTGAACCCTTGAGGCATGAGCATCAAATGGATTTATTAGCTAGTTTAGCTGAATAATTTAACGACATCTTCTACGGAAGTATGCTCTTTGTTTAGATGTTAAAGGTTTAATGCCTGTTGACATTTGTCTTACAAGTCTAGAACAAGAAGCTCCTCTTTTTCGTTTCGCATTTTTACGTTTAGCTGCTTTTTTCTTAGCAGCTTTACGTTTACGCTTTGCTTTACGTCTTGCTGCTGCTCTTTCTTTAATAGCCTTTGCTCTAGCAGCCTTACGCCTTGCAGCACTTGCTTTAGCAGCCTTTGCTCTTCTATCAGCCTTACGTTTAGCTCTTCTTTCTTGAGCAGCTTTTGCTCTTGCAGCCTTACGTTTAGCAGCCCTTCTTTCATTAGCAGCCTTTGCTCTCGCTACTTTACGTTTAGCGGCTCTTTCTTGAGCAGCCTTTGCTCTTGCAACCTTACGTTTAGCGGCTCTTTCTTGAGCAGCCTTTGCTCTTGCAGCTTTACGTTTAGCAGCCTTTCTTTCATTAGCAGCCTTTGCTCTCGCTACTTTACGTTTAGCTGCTCTTTCTTGAGCAGCCTTTGCTCTTGCAACCTTACGTTTAGCGGCTCTTTCTTGAGCAGCCTTTGCTCTTGCTACTTTACGTTTAGCAGCCCTTCTTTCATTAGCAGCTTTTGCTCTCGCTACTTTACGTTTAGCTGCTCTTTCATTAGCAGCCTTTGCTCTTGCAACCTTACGTTTAGCAGCCCTTCTTTCATTAGCAGCCTTTGCTCTCGCTACTTTACGTTTAGCTGCTCTTTCATTAGCAGCCTTTGCTCTTGCAACCTTACGTTTAGCAGCTCTTTCTTGAGCAGCCTTTGCTCTTGCTACTTTACGTTTAGCAGCCCTTCTTTCATTAGCAGCCTTTGCTCTCGCTAGTTTACGTTTAGCGGCTCTTTCTTGAGCAGCCTTTGCTCTTGCAGCTTTACGTTTAGCAGCCCTTCTTTCATTAGCAGCCTTTGCTCTCGCTAGTTTACGTTTAGCGGCTCTTTCTTGAGCAGCCTTTGCTCTTGCAGCTTTACGTTTAGCAGCCCTTCTTTCATTAGCAGC
>NZ_MCBX01000013.1 GCF_001723685.1 Candidatus Marithrix sp. Canyon 246 | reverse complement strand
CTTTAGCGGCTTAATTAATGAGAATTAGCTGGATCAGCTCCAGAAAATCCCGGTGTTCCGCGTGCAATTAAATTTGGTTTGACATCATCAGAAATAGGTACTTTTCTCATATGGACTTTTAGAATTTGTTCACGTCCAATAATATCTGAACCGGGATACCAACTCACCCACCAAGAAAGTCACAATCATCAGGTGGGTTTCGCTATCGCTCTACCCACCCTACAATTGATTGATAGTTTACAGCCAGTTTGCCTTAATTAATGAGAATTAGCTGGATCACCAATTTGGCTAGGATTATTAATGGATACTATTTTAGTATCATCATTGCCATCATCAGATTTTTTGTTATCATCATTGTCTGTCCAATCTTTCGGAGCTTTTGGTGTGTTACCAGCCATTAAATCATCAATTTGATCACTATCAATTGTTTCATATTTAAGCAATGCTTTTGCCATTGTATGTAATATTTCGATATTATCTTTCAATAATGTTTCTGCGCGTTGATAATTACGATCAATAATAGAATGCACTTCTTTATCTATTAAACTTGCTGTCTCATCAGATATTGATTTATGTTGCGTCACACTACGACCCAAAAATACTTCACTATCTTCTTCACCATAAGTTAATGGTCCTAAATCTGATAAACCCCACTTCATTACCATACTTCTAGCAATTTCAGTAGTTCTTTCAATATCATTACTAGCACCAGTGGTGACAGCTTGGCTTCCAAAAATCAATTCCTCTGCAATACGTCCACCAAACATACTAGAAATTTGACTTTCTAATAATTCTCTACTCATGCTTAAACGATCTTTTTCAGGTAAAAACATGGTCACACCTAAAGCACGCCCTCTAGGAATAATAGAGACTTTATATACTGGATCATGTTTTGGTACTAAGCGTCCGACAATCGCATGTCCAGCTTCATGATAAGCAGTTAATGCCTTTTCTTCTTCGCCCATCACCATTGATTTGCGTTCAGCACCCATCATGATTTTATCTTTAGCTTTTTCAAATTCTTCCATCTCTACCAAACGCTTATTAGCACGAGCGGCAAATAAAGCGGCTTCATTAATTAAATTGGCTAAATCAGCTCCAGAAAATCCCGGTGTTCCGCGTGCAATTAAATTTGGTTTGACATCATCAGAAATAGGTACTTTTCTCATATGGACTTTTAGAATTTGTTCACGTCCAATAATATCTGGTAACGGTACAATTACTTGACGATCAAAACGCCCGGGGCGTAATAAAGCAGGATCTAATACATCTGGGCGGTTAGTAGCGGCAATAACAATCACCCCATCATTACCTTCAAAACCATCCATTTCTACTAATAATTGATTAAGAGTTTGTTCTCTTTCATCATGCCCACCACCTAAACCAGCACCACGATGTCTTCCAACTGCATCAATTTCATCAATAAAAATTATACATGGTGCATGTTTTTTGGCTTGCTCAAACATATCACGTACTCGTGAAGCACCAACACCAACAAACATTTCCACAAAATCTGAACCAGAAATCGTAAAAAATGGTACTTTAGCTTCACCAGCAATAGCCTTAGCTAATAAAGTTTTACCTGTACCCGGTGAACCAACCAATAATACACCGCGTGGAATTTTACCACCTAAATTTTGAAATTTACCGGGTTCACGTAAAAACTCAACTAATTCAGTTACTTCTGATTTAGCTTCATCTACACCAGCTACATCATTAAAGCTTATCTTGATTTGATCTTCTTCAATCATACGAGCGCGACTTTTGCCAAAAGATAAAGCTCCACGCCCACCTGCACCTTGCATTTGGCGCATAAAAAAGATCAAGATTCCAAATAATAACAACATTGGGAACCACGAAATAAATATTTGCATTAACAATGATTGTTGTTCTGGTGGCTGTGATTTTATTTCAACATTATATTTCAATAAATCACCAATTAAACCAGCATCACCGGGATTGTAAGTTACAAAATGTTCACCATTAGCTGTAATGCCTTTAATGGTACGCCCTTCAATTAGAACTTCTTTAACTTGTTGGCTTTGAACACTAGCAATAAATTTGGAATACTCTATCGAACGAGCCGACGTTTTTCGCTCACCAAAATTATTGAAAACCATCATTAAAACAAGGGCTATAACAACCCATAATAAGATATTTTTTACTATATCATTCACTAGAATGCCTCTTTGATTGAATAAAATTAGATTTTATATTCTTTTGCAAGAATATAAATTTCAGAAGATCGAGAACGCGATGCTTTAGGTTTGCGAATTACAACTTTTTTAAAAGAAGATCTTAAACTTTTAATATAAGATTCAAAACCTTCTCCTTGAAACACTTTTGTTAAAAAACATCCTTTAGTTGCAAGCACATCAAATGCCAAATCCCTAGCTAATTCAGCTAATAGCATCATGCGGGCTTGATCCACAGATTTAATACCGCTGATATTGGGTGCCATATCAGACATTACAAGATTAGCCTTGTTTGAATCCCCTATTTTATTTAGTAGTTCATCTAATATCATTTGTTCTGTAAAGTCTCCTTGAATAAACGTTACTCCCGCTAAGGGTTTTATTGGTAAAATATCTAAAGCAAATATATTGACTTTATGATTTAAACGCCGCTGCACCCATTGACTCCATCCTCCCGGTGCTGCGCCTAAATCAACCACAGTCATATTTGGATAAAATAAATGATCACGTTCATCAATTTGTGCTAATTTATATACTGCTCGTGAACGATAATCATCTTGTTTGGCTTGTTTTACATAAGGATCTGACTTATGTTCTTGCAGCCAACGTTCGCTACTTGCACTTCTTTTCATAAGTTATAAATTTTAACATGGAACTATATATAATAGATTGGTTAATTTTACTCAAAAAGCGGGTAAAAATATCGAAAGTTTTTTCTTAGGCGGGCGAAATTTGCCTTGGTGGTTAGCTGGCACTTCGATGGTAGTTACTACTTTTGCTGCTGATACGCCAGCGTTTTTACGTGGTTTTAAGGCGGTTTATTTAGGTATTTTTATGAATGCCGTTATTATTGCTTGGGTTAATGTGGCTTTAGGTTCATTGTTACAAGTGTTTTTTAATATTCCAGCCGATCAAGTGATTTTTTATTTAGCTGGTGCGATGTTTTTTGTGATGGTTTATTCTAGTCTGTCAGGCTTATTAGGTGTAGTTATGACTGACTTTATTCAGTTTATTCTGGCGATGATAGGCAGTATCATATTAGCTGTAATCGTAGTTAATTCTGAGGCTATTGGCGGAATATCGGGTTTACAAGCCATTTGGAGAAACAGCAGAAGTATTTAGCATTAGTTTTGCCACTTTCTTAGCCTTTGTTGGTGTGCAATGGCGATGCGAGACTTTTTACCACCCGGTTTAAAGGGCTTATTATTAGTAGCATTTTTAGCCGCTTATATGAGTACGATTTCTACTCAGTTAAATTGGGGTACTAGTTATATTATTAATGATTTATATAAACGCTTTTTGCATCCCAATGCGAATGAAAAACAATTGGTAAGAGCGTCGCGTTTCAATACATTTTTATTAATGATAGTTGCACTAATTGTAACTAGCCAAATAACTACTTTAGAAAGCGCGTTTAAATTTATGATTGAATGCGGAGCAGGTTTAGGAGCTGTATTAATTTTGCGTTGGTATTGGTGGCGGATAATATACTCATTTCTATACTGATATAAAATTCCCAGAAAGCTTGTTTGTTACTGTAGGATTCACAACAGCGGCATGGTTAATTGCTACTTATGTAACTAAACCCACAGATTCAAAAGTCTTAGATAACTTTTATGAAAAAATTCAACCAGAAGGCTATTGGCAAAAACAAACCAAGAACAAATCTCAGTTAGGAAAATTATTGGCAGAGTGCGGTGATTTATGGATTGGTTGGGATTATTTGTGCTTGGGGTGTGCATCTTCTTTTGAAGAATGAATAATTAGATTTACTACAAAAACCTGACAGGTTTGTCTAAAAAGTTGACTAAGTTATTTCAAGCACGTTCCTTAATCATCGATTTAGCAGGATTACCCGCCATTGGAAGTTCTTCACGAATAACACGACGCAAAGTGATTTCCAACAATTGTTCTAAGGATTTATTCTGCTGTTCAATATATTCATGTAATGCCTTGTTGATCAAAAGTTGGTAATTACCACCCCCTGATTTATCAACTATTTCTTTAAAATAGTCAATAATATCAGCATTTAAGTAGAGGGTAATACCTACTTGATTAGGATCAGGTGGGATGACAGAGCCACGTTTACCTTTGCTGAAATCATATTCATTTCTCATAACTCAACCTTCATACTGTTTACGTTCATGTTTATTAGCCTTGCGAACATATGCATCCATACCAATGGTAACAAATCGTTTTTCGTCAAAATCTGGATCATCTATGGTGATAACATGGAGATCATTAAATACTGATACCGCATCGGTAAACTCAATGCGATGTTTTTTCCGGTTAATGGCTGCCTTGTTAGGATCCCATTCAAATTGTATATATTTTATGGTAGGTTTATACATAAGATATGTATATCAAGTTTTAATAATTAATCTAAATTCTGATCTCATTTTTTCTGTATTTATAATGCGGTATGCTACAATATACCACAAGTACTTCTTCTGGCTGTTCACCCATGCAGGTGATTGAGTACAACGAATAGTTCGAGGTATATTTGTAGTAATGGGTATAAGTTGTACTATTTACCTTAATTCAAGCCCTGAAGGGGCGACATTAATATAGCCTAGGGCAACGCCCTAGGTGATGTAAATTATTTTGTTTAGCCCTGAAGGGGCGAAATAAAATTGGTTTATGTTTTAATCCCCTTCAGGACATTAATAATACGTATATTATTTGATAAAATAAAATAATATCCGTTTATTTCATTTCGTACTCAATTTATACTATCATCCATATCATCTCGATTACGCCACATACCAATAAACGATACGAAGTCAGCGAAGCTAAGTAATGGAGCGCAGCGTAAAATATGCTAAGATTGTAAGATACTAATAGTATCATTATATTACTATAATTAGATATTAGCAGTAAATTAATAGGCATTTATCCATCTGGAAACTTAAACTACTGCGTAAAATCAACAAATTCAACCAGAAGGCTATTGGCAAAAACAAACCAAGAAAAAATCTCAGTTAGGAAAATTATTGATTAGCTGGGATTATTTGTGCTTGGATAATTCAACACCTTGATTGGCAATATCTATAACTAAATTGATAAATTTGTTTTCGTTAATGGTTTCATAGCTAAATGGTGATGGTATTTTAAAAATTTCTCTAGCTACAGCACTGTAACTTCGTTCTAAACTCGTATCTTGATCAATCACAACACAATGTCCATTTTCCCACTCCAGAGCAATTAAATTTTCATTTTTAATTGATTGTGCCACAAAAACACTATGGCTTGAAACTATAAAATGAATTTTAGGAAATACTGTTTCAATACTTGACAAAATAGTGCGTTGCCAAGTGGGATGTAAGTGTAAATCAATTTCATCTAACAGAACCAGTCCGGTAATATCTTGAGCATTGTTCAGGTTTCCACCTTGTTTGGCAATTCGGATGATCATGTCAAATAACCAGATAAAGGTGGATTTAAATCCTTCAGATAAGGCTTCAACAGAAATTGGCTGATTTGGGTTAGATGAGGTTTTAAAATAGAGACTTTCTGTATCATAATCCACCAAGGTAACATTATTGTCATGATCTGAGCTTTCAAGAACCGCATTAATCAGCGGTTGAATCGTTTTGAAGTTGTTATTCACATACTCAAAAGTGCTACTAACTCTAATATGTTTTAAATTTGATAAGGTTTTGGTTCTTCTAATTTTATATGCCGATTGGCACCATAAGCCAGTAATAAAATTTTATCTGACAGATTTTGAGGCGTAAAATATTAACATGTCTCTGACAATTGGTGTTATTGGTAATAGTTTTTAACATTACAACTTTAATGGAAAAAATAAATGATCATGTTTATCAATTTGTGCTAACTTATATGCGCTTCTTTTCATAAGGTATAAGGTTTAACATGGAACTATCTATAATAGATTGGTTAATTATAATACTATTTTTTGTAATTACATTAGGTATTGGTTTATTTTTTACTCAAAAAGCCGGTAAAAATATCGAAAGTTTTTTCTTAGGCGGGCGAAATTTGCCTTGGTGGTTAGCTGGCACTTCGATGGTAGCTACTACCTTTGCTGCTGATACGCCGCTGTTAGTTGCAGAATTAGTTGCAAATAATGGTATCAGTGGTAATTGGATATGGTGGAATGGTTTAATTGGTGGGATGTTAGCCACTTTTTTGTTTGCCAAATTTTGGCGTAGAGCTAATATTATTACTGATGTTGAGTTAATTGAGTTACGTTATTCTGGTAAAGCCGCTGCGTTTTTACGTGGTTTTAAGGCGGTTTATTTAGGTATTTTTATGAATGCCGTTATTATTGCTTGGGTTAATGTGGCTTTAGGTTCATTATTGCAAGTGTTTTTTAATATTCCAGCAGATCAAGTGATTTTTTATTTAGCTGGTGCGATGTTTTTTGTGATGGTTTATTCTAGTCTGTCAGGCTTATTAGGTGTAGTTATGACTGACTTTATTCAGTTTATTCTTGCGATGATAGGCAGTATCATATTAGCTGTAATCGTAGTTAATTCTGAGGCTATTGGTGGAATATCGGGTTTACAAGCTAAATTACCAGCGGCAACTTTTGAATTTTTTCCTACATTTGGAGAAACAGCAGAAGTATTTAGCATTAGTTTTGCCACTTTCTTAGCCTTTGTTGGTGTGCAATGGTGGGCTAGTTGGTATCCCGGTTCAGAACCCGGTGGTGGCGGTTATGTAGCTCAACGAATGATGAGTGCTAAAAATGAAGAACATGCGATAAAAGCCACTTTATTTTTTCAAATAGCCCATTATGCTTTAAGACCTTGGCCTTGGATTATAGTAGGTTTATGTGCTATAGTTCTTTATCCTGAGCTGTCGGCTGATGAAAAAAGATTAGGCTATGCAATGGCGATGCGAGACTTTTTACCACCCGGTTTAAAGGGCTTATTATTAGTAGCATTTTTAGCCGCTTATATGAGTACGATTTCTACTCAGTTAAATTGGGGTACTAGTTATATTATTAATGATTTATATAAACGCTTTTTGCATCCCAATGCGAATCAAAAACAATTGGTAAGAGCGTCGCGTTTCAATACATTTTTATTAATGATAGTTGCACTAATTGTAACTAGTCAAATCACTACTTTAGAAAGCGCGTTTAAATTTATGATTGAATGCGGAGCAGGTTTAGGAGCTGTATTAATTTTGCGTTGGTATTGGTGGCGGATAAATGCGTGGAGCGAAATTGTAGCAACGATTGCCCCATTTATAGCTTTTAGTTATACTCATTTTTATACTGATCTAAAATTTCCAGAAAGCTTGTTTGTTACTGTAGGATTCACAACAGCGGCATGGTTAATTGCTACTTATGTAACTAAACCCACAGATTCAAAAGTCTTAGATAACTTTTATGAAAAAATTCAACCAGAAGGCTATTGGCAAAAACAAACTAAGAAAAAATCTCAGTTAGGAAAATTATTGGCTAGCTGGCTACTTGGTATTGGTTTAGTTTATAGCTGCTTATTTGGTATAGGTAAATTGATATTTGCTGATTGGCAGAGTGCGGTGATTTATGGATTGGTTGGGATTATTTGTGCTTGGGGTGTGCATAGACTTTTGAATAATGATTAATTATAATAAAATTAACAGCTTAATTCAAGAAGGTGAAAATTCCCAAATTGAGTTTAAATCGGCTGCTGTTTCCAATGAAGATTTAGCCATAGTAATGATTTCATTTCTGAATGGTCAAGGTGGCGTAATTTTGTTGGGAGTAGAAGATGATGCTACTATCAGTGGTATAGAAGGTTCATTAGATAAAAAAATGAATGCACTCAATCAGATTGCTCAGAATCGTGTGAAACCACCAGTTATACCTATCTTAGATACTTTTACTATTGCAGACAAATCAATTATTAGTATTAGCTTAGAAAAGGGAATTCAAAAACCATATTATTTAATTAAAAATGAGAAAACCTTATTTTATATTCGTGTTGGAACTACTTGTCGTTTAGCATCTCCAGAACAAATAGCTATTTTATATGCAAGTCATCCTTTAGTTCATTATGATGTTGTTCCAATTCCAACATTATTAGTTAATTATCTCGATGAAAGAAGAATACGTAATTATTTTTTAGAGATAAAAAAGCTAAGTGAAAAATACTATCAAGATAAATTATATAATCTTTATGTAAATGCTAGATTAGCTATTGAATTGACAAATAATCTAGTAGCAACATTAGCTGGTGGTATCTTATTTGGATTAGAACCTTCACGTTTTATTCCTTCTGCTGGTATTAGATGTGCTGCATTTGCTGGAACAAACAAAGATTATTTGATGTTAGATAAAAAATTTATTGATTTACCTATACTTGCTTATGAATATAATGGTGTTCTTGTGGAAGATGGTATAATTGAACAAGCAATTAAATTTGTCGAGACAAATACTAAAAAACGCACCATGATGCAAGGTATTAAACGTATTGATCAAGCAGAATATCCATTAGAGACTTTACGTGAAGTTATAACTAATGCTTTGATTCATAGGGATTATTCACTATATGGTGGACAAATTCAACTGTTGATATTTTCTGATAGATTAGAAATTAGATCCCCCGGAAAATTACCAAATACTCTAACAATTGATATGATTAAAGAGGGTGCTAGTTATACTCGTAATCCAGTGTTAATGAAGTTTGCTGAAAACTATGGTTATGTGGAACATTTAGGCATGGGAATACCAGAGAAGATAATAAAACCAATGCTAAAGTTAGGTTATCCAGCTCCAGAATTTATTGATAATGGTTATGAATTTAGCGTAATTTTGAGAAAAAATAATTAAATTAATTGGGGCAAATCTTGCCCCAATCTTTCTATTTCTCTACAGGATTATCAGCCTTTTGATCCCAAGGCGTATTGCCACTGTCTTCAAAGCTTTCTAAATTCCAATCCATGAAACCAAATTTAATATTACGTACTTTGTAGCCTAGCAGATTTAATGAAATACCTATTGTTTCTCCACTAAATCCTCTTTCACTATAAGTAATAATGGTCTTATTTGGGTCTAATTTTTTCAAATTTTCAAGTTTTAGTGCTTGTTTCCAAGGAATATTTATCGCATTAGCAATATGACCCTTGGCATAGTCTTCAGCATCTCTTACGCTGACAATTTGATATTTGTCTTTATTGTTATCCCAATCATCAATAATTGCTTTTACATCTGATGTTGTTATGACATGATCGCGCATACCCACTATAGTTTTTAGGTAAGTCTGGGCTTGTTCTTGAATAATATCAGCAGCCTTAGTCAACTTAGTTTTGATTGCTGGTGTTGAATAAGTTTCTGTTGGATTATTATCCTTAGTTTCTACTGGGTAATCAGCAACACCATCCCACGGGGTTTTACCAGCTTCTTTAAAAGTATCTACGTTCCAATCCATCATGCCGCCACTAAGATTTTTCGCTTTAAAATTGACTAGATTCAGAAGTGTCATCGAAAGTTGACCTTTTTGCCCAACATAACAATATGCAATTGTAGTTTTCTTTGGATCTAATAGTTTTAGACTGTCATCATCAACTATATTGGCAAATTGAATATTGATAGCATTTGCTACATGCCCTTGTGCATAATGTTCTGGTTTTCTGACGCTAACAATTTGATATTTATCTTTGTTAGTATCCCAGTCATCAATAAGTGCTTTGACTTTTGTATCTGTAACTAAGTTTTTATCTTCTACTGTGGCAAGCCATGTATCAATATGTTGACGCACGGTTTCAAAACTATCCATTTTCATAGGAATCATTTCAAATTTTTCTTTACCGCCTACTTCTTCAATCACTCCATTAAGTATGCCAGCTAATTCGTTATATACCATTGTTGGGAATACTTGAAATAGTTTTCCTGTACGTACTTGTTGCTCATTATTTGGATCAATCATCATATCAGTAAAGAAATAACTGAAAATGAATTGTGGTGTTAGCATGTTAATATGCACGCCTTCTGAATCTTTCCAAACACCTAAGCTACAGGGTAAAGCTGACATGTGATTTAAGCCTACTTGTAGAGCTAAACCAGAATAGAATTCTTGACAGAGTTCAAATAAATGATAAGTTCCACCTTTTCCATCAGAAAGATCTACTGTTCTTAATAATGTCCAATTTGCAAATGAACCACCTTTTTTCCAAAGTTCCATGCCTTGATCAAATACTTTTGATATATCTTCAAAGGTTTTTTTACCACCAATATATTCTTTTACAGCATGAGGTAAGAATTCTTCATCTGCTTCTTCTCCTGCGGTTCCATTGCCATCAACATCAGAAACATTGTTAACTAAAAAGGCTTTAATGATTTTTTCAACAACATCTTTAGGGTCAAGTAAATCATCTTTAATGGTGATAAAAGGGCGAGCATATTTAGCAGTGAGTTTTTCTCCTGTTTGCGCTTCCATCATTGCTATTTCAGCTTTACCTAATAAATTCATGCCCTTCAGAGGAGTATTGAGATTAGTTTTAAAGCCTAAAGGTTCTAAAGTTGATGCTACCAAATCTTCAATTTTCTTTTGATACCCAGTGGCAAGTTTCAATAAAGGTTCCAGATTCTTTTCACCGTTGAAATAAGTACGTACCCAAGTTTGTGGAACTGCCGCTGTTACATAAATAGTATCATTGGTTGTATAAGCAGTAATTGTCCAAGGTAAGGCTACACCATATGCTAAATCTTCTTGTAAAAATTTAGCATCATCTGCAAAGGAAAATTCTAACATGCGACCAATTTGATCAGCTTTGCCGTCACCATCAAAATCAACTGCTGGATATGGTATTAATTTACCTGTAGTTTTTAATTTGCCTACATCTTGAGCGCCAACAACAACACTCATATCTGGATTAGCTTCAACAACACTAATGAGCTTATCAAAAATTTTCTCTAGTTCAGCCAATTTTGAAGGAATATCAGTTAATGAATGTGATTTTGTGGCTAATAGTTCGTAAGCAGCCATGGTTTTTGCTGAAACACTGCTAGTTACATGAAATCGTCCAAGCGGTGGTTTTAGTCTCACTTGCAAATCAGTATAAACATCTTCTGTCTTTCCATCTTTATCAGTAAATTTGACTAAGGGAATATGCAGAATACCGGTTTCCATAGAAAATGTAGCTAAATGACTAACCATGTTCATTACTGGTGTAGCTTTAATAATTTCAAATTCTAAGGGTTCTTCATTTAAAACCTTAAATTCCAGATCAAATAATCCAAATTTTTCCACATGTACTGCTGGAATATTAAATGTTTTCGCTTTCATAGAAAACGAAACTGTATCTACTGCTGCATAAGCTGAATAGCTTAGCCAAAACATTAAAAATAACAAGTATTTTTTCATGTCTTTAAACCTCCTAAGAATATTAGTATATGATGATATAATTATTTTATATCTGAAGAAAATACTTTATCACAACTGTTAAATAAATTGCAAAAAAATCTTGATAAATTTATATTCATACTTATTAACATAGTATTTTAATAAACTATTAGGAATATATACCGTGCAAGTTGAAATAAATGGCAATACCATTGAAACTGATGAACAAGGTTACTTAGTAAATTTAGATGATTGGTCTGAAGAATTAGCTACAGCATTAGCTGAAAAAGATGGTCTAAAACTTACCGATGCTCATTGGGATGTCATTAACATGATAAGAAAATCTTATCAAGAGAATGGTACTGCACCTGCTATGCGGGCATTGATCAAATTAGCTAAAGCAGAATTAGGTAAAGATAAAGGTAATAGTAAATATTTATACGAACTATTTCCATATGGTCCGGGTAAACAAGGTTCTCGCTACGCAGGCTTGCCTAAACCAACGGGCTGTGTTTAATCTACCACAAACTTGTTATTTATGTGGAAATAGTGCTAGTCAAGCTATTTGTAACGCTTGTTTAAAGGATTTACCCTATAAAACAAGTGCTTGCCTAAATTGCGCCTCAACTTTAGATGAGGTAGGCATTTGCCCTGAATGTAAACAAAACCCACCTGCTTATACACATACACAAGCTCTATTTGCTTATACTTATCCAATTGATAAATTAATTAAACTAGCTAAATTCCATAAAAATTTAACAATACTAAAGTTATTAGCTAATTTAATGGCGCAACATTTGACGATAGAAGCCTCTCCAGATGTATTAATACCAGTACCCTTACATAGTAAACGCTTACGACAACGCGGTTATAATCAATCATTAGAACTAGCTAAAATTATCGCTAAACAAAATGGTATTCCTATCAATACCAGAGCATGTAAACGTGTCAAATACACTCAGGCTCAAACTTCCTTGTTAAATGCTCAACAGCGTTATGAAAATTTAGCCAACGCATTTAGAATCAAAAAAATTCCATCAAATTGGCAACATATTGTTTTAATAGATGATGTTATGACAACTGGCACTACAGTGAATCAACTAGCATTAGCTTTCAAAGCGGCAGGAATTTCTCAAATAGATGTATGGTGTTGTGCGCGCGCATAAAACCCTTTATTGATAACATACAAGATCAACAAACTAAAAAACGACAATAACAACATAATAGCTGATAATATATGAGCTTGTCGAAATTCTAACATTTCTACATGTTCATAAATGGCAATAGATAACACTTGAGTTTGACCGGGAATGCTGCCCCCAATCATCAACACCATCCCAAATTCTCCCACTGTGTGTGCAAAAGTTAAGATGATAGCAGTTAAAATTCCCGGACGCGCTAAGGGTATGGCAATACTAAAAAATCTATCTAAAGGTGATGCGCGTAATGTAGCCGCTACTTCTAAGGGGCGTTTGCCGATAGCTAAAAAAGCATTTTGTAATGGTTGCACAGTAAAAGGTAAAGAAAAAATCACTGATCCTATTACTAAGCCAGTAAAACTAAAGGCTAAATGTTGTCCGGTCAAGCTTTCCGATAACTGACCAATTAAGCCATTTGGTCCCAAGCTTATAAGTAAATAAAAGCCTAAAACTGTAGGTGGTAACACCAAAGGTAAGGCTATCAATGCTTCAATAATAACCTTAAACCAATATTTGCTATGTGCTAACCACCATGCTAATGGTGTACCTATTATTAACAATATGATTGTAGTAACACTTGCTAAACGGATGGTAAGCCAAAAAGCTTCCCAGTTTATATATTCCATTTAGTAATGACAATTTTAACTTCAATATCTTTATGATCTAAATATATTTTTTTAGGTAAAAGGATATTTTCTACTTCGACATAAGGGCTATATTCTACAGCCCAACCTGATTGTTCTAAATGATTTAAATGTCCATTCTTATATAAATCATATTGCAGAATGCGATGATCAGGTGCTGGAATTCCTCTAACCCAATAATATAAATTCTCAATGGGCAATTCCATATTCAATGCTTGAACCACCAATTCATCAGCACTTTTTGCCTCAAAAGTTTCATTATTACCAGTACGCATAATCACACCATCCTTAGTTCCTGTTAATAAGGCAGCACCTTGCCCCAATGGGGCATTGAGACGTAAAGTATAGTTATCACCATCTTGATCCCAAAGTACTCGAATAATCCAATTTTGCTTATTTTTGGTAACAGATAAACTGGCATTTAAACGCCACTTGTTTAAAGTTTTTAAGCTTTCTTGATGTTTTTGCCATAATAATTCAGCTTTATTTGAATTAACAGCTGGTGTCAAAGAGCATCCAGAAATAAATAAAAGTAGTAAAATTGATAATTGTTTCATTATTCTTCTGTTTCCATTTTTATTCATTATTGTTGACGTTTAGCATATTCTGCTTCTGTAAGATATTCGTTTAATGTGATGGTTCTGACTTTCATATTCCACACCAATTTATTATGAAATATAATATTAAATTTTCTATGACTGTAATTAATATCACAAGCTTCATCTTCTTGTTTGCAATGTATAAAACGTTCCCATTTGCTAATAGAAGCTCTATATAAATCATCTTCTAATTTTTTAATTTCACCTAATTTATTGTTACCTTGAAAATCTAATTTCACTGAATGTGCAGTATCACTCAATGCCACTAAGTCTGATAATAAGGTTTGAAGAGGAATACATATTTGAGTCTCACCAACTTCAATACAACTGGCATCATTTTCAAAATAGTTCAAAGTCGTAGTTATAAGTTCAGATTTTTTTTCAACCGGCGTTTGAGTCGAAGCCACTTTAGATAAGTTATTTTGTAATTCTGAAATAAAATTATCAGTTGAAGATAAAAAAGATTCTGCAATCTCACAAGAACGCCCTAATTTTGTAGCAATTTGATGCAATAATTTAGAAAATTTATCTTCACCAGAACAGTTTTCTAAAGATACTTGTTCTTTTTTAGAAGACTGAGGTTCAGCTTTCTCAGGTACACCAAATAAAGCTTCGTTAATAATATTAGTACAGCTTTGTTTTAGTTTGATTGGATCAAACTTCATTTCCATAGTTCTACCAATATTACGCGCTCTTTCACCAGCTTTTTCATCATTTTTCCAAAATGTGGTAATTTTAGTACCATTTTCTTCCATCAGTGTACCATCACCATCCCTTTTACTGTCTTTAAAATAACCTTGGTAACAATCTCCATTTGGATAAAGATAAATACCCCAACGATTTACACATTGATCTGGTGATTCTACACATTCACCTTTTTTTTCTTCAACCACTGGTTCAGGCTCAGGTTCAGGTATTGGTTCAGGTATTGGTTCAGGTATTGGTTCAGGTATTGGTTCAGGTATTGGTTCAGGTATTGGTTGAGGGTTAGCACAAGCACTAATAATTCCTACTATCAATAATCCTAAAAAAATATTTTTCATATTATAATTTTTATCTATTAACTATTTATAATAATTTCAGCATAGCAGAAATTTGGTTATTTCTGTACTATAATTAATATTATCTTTAACATCAATTTTAGGTAAACACTATGCAACTCAATGATCCTAGATTATTTAATCAGCAAGCGTATATTAATGGCACTTGGATTGATGCCCATAATAATGATGTTATTCAAGTTACAAATCCTGCTGATAATACTCTACTTGGCACCATACCTAATATGGGTCAAATTGAAACTAGTCAAGCGATTGATGCTGCTAATGTAGCCTTGCCTGAATGGCGTAATAAAACTGCTTCAGAACGTTCTGAAATCATGCGTAGCTGGTTTAATTTAATTATAGAACATCAACAAGATTTAGCGGTAATAATGACTGCTGAACAAGGTAAACCATTAGCAGAAGCTCAAGGTGAAATAGCCTATGGTGCATCCTTTATTGAATGGTTTGCTGAAGAAGCTAAACGAATTTATGGTGATGTGATTCCAACACCACAAGCTGGGCGACGTATTGTTGTTATTAAGCAACCAATAGGCGTAGTTGCCGCTATCACACCTTGGAATTCTCCTAATGCGATGATTACTCGTAAATGCGCACCAGCTTTAGCTGTAGGTTGCCCAGTTATAATCAAACCAGCTACATCAACTCCATATTCAGCATTGGCATTAGCAGAATTAGCAGAACGCGCTGGTTTTCCTAAAGGTGTAATTAATGTTGTTACTGGTAATCCAAAAACAATTGGTGCTGAATTAACTAGTAATCCAGTTGTACGTAAATTATCATTCACTGGTTCGACTGAAATTGGTAAATTGCTGATGCAGCAATGCGCAAGCACTGTAAAGAAAGTATCTTTAGAATTAGGAGGTAACGCGCCTTTTATAGTATTTGATGATGCTGATATAAATGCTGCTGTAGAAGGTGCTGTAGCTTCTAAATATCGTAATACTGGACAAACTTGTGTTTGCACTAATCGTTTTCTGGTACAAGATAGTGTCTATGATGAATTTGCCAGCAAATTAGCACAAGCAGTAGCTAAATTAAAAGTTGGTGATGGCTCAAAAACTGGAACTCAACAGGGTCCATTAATTGATATAGCCGCTGTCGAAAAAGTTGAAGATCATATTGGTAATGCTGTTACTAATGGCGCAAAAGTAGTACAAGGTGGTCAAAGACATACACTTGGTGGAACATTTTTTGAGCCAACAGTTTTAACTGAAGTCACTGCTAATATGAAAATTGCTCAAGAAGAAACTTTTGGACCAGTTGCACCACTATTTCGTTTTAAAGCAGAACAAGAAGCGATTGCTTTAGCTAATGACACACCATTTGGATTAGCCTCTTATTTTTATACTCGTAATTTGGGTCGTGCTTGGCGGATTGCAGAGGCTTTAGAATATGGTATGGTCGGTATTAATGAGGGTATTATTTCTAATGTTGTAGTTCCATTTGGAGGTATTAAAGAATCAGGTTTGGGGCGTGAAGGTTCTAAATATGGAGTTGATGAGTTTTTAGAAATTAAATATGTGTGTATGGGTGGATTATAGAAATATAAAATCAGACTTAGAAAATCCTTCATTAGTCATGATTTCATGTAATTTTTCTATGGCTTTAAGTTGAATTTGTCTGACTCGTTCACGAGTTAAACCAACGGCATTGCCTACTTCTTCTAATGTTTTTGGATCTTGATTATCTAAACCAAAACGATATTGGATAATAAGACGATGTGTTTCTGGAAGTTGATTTAACCATAGTTTTAATATACTTGTTAAGTCATTCTCTTGTAATGTTGTTAAAGGGTCAATATTACATTCATCAGGAATTGTATCAATTAGGCTTTTCTCAGAATCTGCCAAATATGAATTATCTAAGGATGTAGTACGTTCATTCCATCCTAACATTTTGTGAACGTTTTCAGAAGACTTGTTAAGTGCTGCCGCTATTTCATCAACAGTTGGTTCACGATCCATTTGTTGAGAAAGTTGTTTCTTGGCGCGTACACAATCATTTATCTCTCTGAGAATATGGACTGGTAAACGAATAGTACGAGCTTGATTCATAATAGCACGTACCATCGATTGTCTAATCCACCATGTGGCATAAGTTGAAAAACGAAAACCTCTTTCAGGATCGAATTTTTCAACTGCTTGGATTAAGCCAATATTACCTTCTTCAATTAAATCTGCTAATGCTAAACCGCTAAATTTATACTTTTGTGCAATTTTTACAACTAAACGTAAATTGCTTTCAATCAAATGCTGACGCGCTTTTACATCACCTTTTAATGTCAGTCGTGCATATTTAACTTCTTCTTCAGCGGTTAAAAGTTCATGATGACTAATTTCTTGTCTATAGATTTGATCAGCATCTAAACTGGTGGTATCTCTTTCAGGCACCAAATACTCAGGTTCAGAGTGTTCATCCTCTTTGAATTGTTCTAATAATTCATCATTGTCATCAAGAACTTCCTTATCTTTCATAATCTTAATTTTATCTTCTTATAGATAATCTTTGCCCGGGATAAATTGTATAAGGATTACCTATACCATTTTGTTTAGCCAGTTCATACGCTTTTAGACCATATTTAGCAGCAATCATTTTGAGATTTTCTCCGCTTTTAACGTAATGATAACTAGTACGTTTTTTAGAATTAATTCTCAATCTTTGACCCTTATATAAATGATAAGGTTTTTTTAACTTATTAGTGATAGCAATTTGTTGAACCGATTTTCTATAATGTCTAGCAATACTATATAATGTTTCTCCTTGAGATACGGTATGATATCGCCTATTAGTGCGAGTACTAGTTATCTTGCTTCTAATTTTTCTTTTTTTACTGCCTAAACGAACACCTGATGGTGAATAAACTCTTAATACTTGCCCAACTGATAAATTATAAGGTTTAGATAAACGATTCCATCTAATTATATTGGTTACACTAGCACGGTATTGTCTGGATATACTGTATAGTGTTTCACCACGTTGAATCTTATGATAGCCTTTAGTATTACGAAATGATTTTGGTTGAATAGTGATTGATTTGGTTTTTCTTTTAACTTTAGATTTTTTAGTACGATTCCACGGCAATGGCGCAATACGTAAACGTCTTCCTGCTATCAGTTTATAAGGATATTTTAAAGCATTCCATCTAGCTAATTGTTTATAGCTATAACCAAAGCGTCGCGCAATTTTATAGATGCTATCACCACGTTTAATAACATAAGAGCTTTTACCTTTGTAAGTTTTTTTTCTAACACGAATTTTAGACAATGGTGCAACACGTAAACGTCTTCCAGCTTTTAATCTATAAGGATATTTTAATCCATTCCATCTAGCTAATTGTTTGTAGCTATAACCATAGCGTTTCGCAACTTTATAGATACTATCACCACGTCTCACAATATGAGAAGTTTTAGTTTTGCGACTGTTCCGGCTAACTTTAAGTTGTTTAGACTTAGGCGCAGAAAATAATTTTACAGCTTTCGTTTCACTATAACTATAATCATATAGTGTTGAATTTGCATATACTTGAATCGGTGCTACTATAAGTAATATAAATAATAAAGGCATAATTTTATAAATCCTATGTTCAAAGACCTGACAGGTTTTTAAAACCTGTCAGGTCTGAAATTCCTATGGAGTGAGTTTTAATCTTTGCCCGGGATATATATTAGGCGGGTTACCAATACCATTCCATTTAGCTATATCTGAAGCTGATAAACCATATCTCTGAGCAATCTTTTGCAAGGATTCCCCTGATTTGGCTATATGATAAGAAGCCAATGAAACTGGGCGTAAACCGCCACTATTTGATGTTGCAGGTGCTGTAATCCTTAATTTTTGCCCTAGAAATACATTAAAAGGCGGTTGCAAGTTATTCCATGATTTCAAATTGCCTATACTGATTTTATATATTTTAGAAATACTATATAAAGTATCTTTTGCTTGTACAATATGATAATCTGAATTAGATACAGATGGTACAACTGATGGCAATGTGTTGTTATCAATACCTTCTGGTGGAGTAACACGTATTTTTTGCCCTAATCTAACGCTATATGGAGCTGGTATATTATTCCATTTACCTAAATCTGCCATAGTATGCCCATAATGTTTGGCAATCTTATATAAATTATCCCCTTTTAGTACTATGTGATAATTTTTATCATTACTTGGTGCGGGCGTAATAACAGTAGGAGTGGTGATTGGCGTTGGATCATTATTTGCTATATAACCAGCAGGTGCTTCAACTACTAAAATTTGTCCAACATTTACAGCATAAGGTTCTTGAATATTATTCCATTTTGCAAGCTCCTTCCAATTTACATTGTATTTTTGTGCAATCGAAAATAAACCTTCCTGTGGTGCAACTCTATGACTGCCTTTTGGAACTGGCGGTGCTTCTACAATAGGTGTAGATATTTCTGGTTCTGGATCATCCGCAGGTGATCCATCAAGAATTAAACGTTGACCAATATTCAGCGCGTAAGGTGGTGGAATATTATTCCAGCGTGCAAGATCTTTATGATCACGACCATACATTCTTGCAATAGCATATAAACTCTCACCACGTTTGACAATATGATAATTCTCTATCTCTATGTCTGAACTTGTTGGGGGTTCTATAATTTTTTTATTATTTACCGCTGTGGATGAGCAACCATTTAACAAAATAAAGCCTACCAAGGCGGGCAATACTACCCTAAACATATGTTTTTCTCCTAAATTAGAATTACAATTACATGTTGGCATAAAAACTCCTTTTAATCAACTTATTATTTATATGGAATTATAAGAATGATACCTGTAACTACATTAGCACAATTATTTCGTGAACGTGTCAAAGCTTCGCCTGAACATATTGCTTATCGTTATTTTAAAAATAAAAATTGGCATGATTTAACTTGGCAAGATATGTCAATACATGTTGCAAATTGGCAAGCAGCATTAGCAAAAGAAAATTTAGCCGCTGGTGATAGAGTCGCTATAATGTTACGTAATTGCCCTGAATGGGTAATGTTTGATCAAGCCGCTCTTGGCTTAGGTTTGGTAACTGTACCATTATATATGGATGATCGCCCTGATAATATTGCATATATTATTAATGATGCTAATGTTAAATTATTGCTAATAGCAGACGCAAAACAATGGCAGTCTTTATCCAAATTAGAATCTGTGCAACGGATTATTACAATCAATTTAGAAGATTGGTTGCCTAATTCTACTACTGAATCATTACGCGCTGAAGAATCGGCTCCAGATGAATTAGCTAGCATTGTTTATACATCTGGCACTACTGGCAAGCCTAAAGGGGTTATGCTTAGTCATCGTAATCTGGTTGGTAATGTTTTATCTATTTCAGAATGTACTGAATTTAAGTCAAGCGATTTATTTTTATCCTTTTTGCCATTATCTCATACTTTTGAACGTACTGGCGGATATTATTTACCTATGGTAGTCAATGCTACTGTTGCTTATGCTCGTTCAGTTCCACAGTTAGCAACTGATTTAGTTACTCAATCTCCAACCGTTTTAATTTCGGTGCCTCGTATTTATGAACAAGTTTATAGCAAAATTCAAAATCAATTAGATAAAAAATCTGCTGTTGCGAAAAAGCTATTTAATTTGACTATAGATGTTGGATGGCGACGTTTTGAATATCAGCAAAAACGCGCTGGCTGGCATTATAAATTGTTATTATGGCCGCTATTAAATAAATTAGTTGCACAAGCGGTGCTAAAAAAATTAGGTGGAAAAATGCGCTTTGCTATTAGCGGAGGAGCAGCATTATCACCCGAAATTTCAAGATTATTTATCGGTTTAGGTTTAAAATTATTACAGGGTTATGGTTTAACAGAAACTAGCCCAGTTATAACTGTTAATAGACTAGAAGATAATATACCAAGTAGTATTGGTACAACAATACCGGGTGCAAAAGTCAAGTTAGGTGAAAATGATGAATTATTAACCCATAGCCCTTATGTAATGTTAGGTTATTGGAATAACCCTACAGCAACAGCAGCAGCTATTGATCAGGATGGATGGTTTCATACTGGAGATAAAGCGCGTATAGATGAAGGTGGACATTTATATATAACTGGGCGTATAAAAGATATTATAGTGATGGGTAATGGAGAAAAAATTCCTCCTACAGATATGGAAATGGCAATTTTGGTTGATAATTTATTTGACCAAGTTATGTTGATTGGTGAAGGCAAGCCATTTTTGAGTTGTTTAATCGTGTTAAATCCTGAAAATTGGGAAAATTTTACTAAAGAGTTAAATATTGATCCAAAACAAGCAGTGTTAAAACGTATTGCCAAACACATAAAAGAGTTTCCCGGTTATGCTCAAATACGCCGCGTTTCATTCTCTTTGGAAGCTTGGAGCGTGGAAAATGGTTTATTAACACCAACATTAAAAATGAAACGAGCAGTTATTATGAAGCGTTATGAAACTGCAATTGAAAAAATGTATCGAGGTTTTTAGTTATGAAATCTAAAAAAACACTTGTTATAGATGACAATGTTCAATATATTCCAGCAGCTCCTCAATATAAAGCTCCAAAACGACGAGGTTGTTTGTTTGGAATATTTTCATCCTTTATGTGGATGTTTACTTTTATTGTATTCGTATTTTTTGCTCTGACTTTTGGAAGACAATGGTATGACAGTCTGTTAGCGCGTTTAGATTTAAATAAATCTGTACATCATGATGAATCAATTATAGAAACTGGTGTAACAGCTCAAATCAAACCAACAGTAATGCTAGTTTATGAACAGAAAGATGGTAAAAAAGTACGAGTTATTGCAGATGCAGAAGAATATTCTACATTTGTAAATCAACAAGTAGCTTATATAGAAAAAGAAAAGGCTAATTTAGTTGCAATCAAAAATCAGGAATTAAATAAAGAATTAGTTAAAATTTTTGGTAGAATGAAAACCCGTGTGGATAGGTTTGCAGATTGGTATTTTAATTATACTACTACTTATAAAATATTATGGGAAGCAACAACTTCTGCTGCCAAGCATACTTTTAGCGCAGAAGCAATCAGCACCTCAGATGCAGTATCACTAGATGTAGAAAAATATTTGCATAAACATTATACAAATATTGTATTACGCCCTGAGATTACTGATCCTAAATTACAATTTGCTTATCGTTTTACTTTAAAACAAATACATGAACATTATGTTAATGTTTTAAGTAAAATGAACAAAGATTTTCAAGTATTTGTATCACAATACACTAACCATCTGGATATGCCAGTGACAGATAATACGGTATTAACTCTGGATTGGAAAAGTCAAATGCAAAAATTTAACATGGCAGAATATGAAAAGGGACCCAAGCAAGCAGCAGTTGGTGGAGCATTAGCCGCTGGTGGCGCAATTGCTGTAAAAACACTTGGAGCTGCTACTGCTGGTAAGGGAGCTACAGTGGTAACAAGTGCTGCTAGTAAAGGTGTATTTGCAAAATTATCAGCTCCGTTTGTATCTAAAGCAATATTAGCTGGTGGTGCTGGTGCAGCGGGAACATTAGCTGGACCAGTTGGCACAGTAGTTGGAGTACTAGGTGGATTAGGTGTTGATTATTTAATCAATGAAGGTGTTGAATTAACACAACGTAAATCATTTGTAAATGATGTAGAAGATGCTTTATCAGCGACTCAAACTGAATGGGAAAAACAGATTGAAACCGCCTTAGACAAAGCAATTGATATTTGGATGAATGATACTATTCAATTATTGCCACGTTATGAGGCTTGATTTTAAATAACATCACCCTCTCTAATTTGTTGGCAAATACTTCGTTGTTCTGGGCTTTCCACTGCCGTAACAATAGCATCTACCATTAGATTTAGTTCTAATGGTGTTATGACTCCCATAATTCTTGACATTACATTGGAATCTATATTTGCATTCGAGCTGGTACCATCTTTTAATTTAAAGCCTATACTGGCTAAGTTGTAATTATGCTCGTTTGCTTCTTCTTCTTTTTCCAATAAATCTTGATTCATTTCCATTAATTCATCATATTTATCGTCGATTTCATCTGATAAGTCTTCATTTATATCTTCTGATATTCCGATTTCATAACTATCATCTTCTATTGTTATTTTTGGTGAAACTTTCTTAGTTTCTAAATATTTGACAAATGATTGAAAAGGTGTTTCATGAAAAAATACATATTCTAACATTTCTTATGCTCTCTTTTGATATAATGCTATTATTATAATCCACAATATTAATTATTGCCATGACTATTATACAAAATATAGATCAACAAGAAGTAACAAAATTTAGCTCATTAGCTTCTCATTGGTGGGATTCTAATGGAGAATTTAAGACGCTACATGATATTAATCCTTTGCGTTTAAATTATATTATGCAATATGCAGGCACATTGGCAGGTAAATCTGTATTGGATGTTGGTTGTGGTGGCGGTATTTTAAGTGAAAGTATGGCAGCCAAAAATGCTAATGTTACTGGTATTGATATGAGTCAAGAAGCTCTAAATGTGGCTAAATTACATTTATATGAATCTGAACTTAATGTTGATTATAAATGTATTACTGTAGAAGAATTGTCGGATAATAATCCTGCTAGTTTTGATGTGGTTACTTGTATGGAAATGTTGGAACATGTTCCTAATCCTGCCTCTGTTGTTGCTGCTTGTCATAAACTGGTAAAGCCCGGTGGATATTTATTTTTTTCTACTCTGAATCGTAATGCTAAATCTTATCTTCATGCGATAATTGGTGCTGAATATATTTTACAAATGTTGCCTAAAGGTACACATGATTATCAAAAATTTATTTGTCCATCTGAATTGGCAACTTGGATACGTAATGTTGATGGAGAAGTTATAGATATTTCTGGTATGAGTTATAATCTTTTGACTCAAAATTATTCTTTGGGTGCTGATGTGTCTGTAAATTATTTGGTTCACAGCCAAAAATAATTCTCATGAAATATGAAAATTTAACGCATAAGATAATTGGTTGTGCAATGCAAGTTCACAAAACGCTGGGAAATGGTTTTCAAGAAGTTATTTATCAGCGATGTTTGAGTATTGAAATGCAATATGCCGGTATTCAATTTGAGAGAGAAAAGGTAATGAAAATTCATTATCGAGGATATGAAGTTGGCACCAGAAGAGTTGATTTTTTTGTTGAACAAATAATTATGGTGGAGATTAAAGCAGTTATAAATTTGCAAGATGTGCATTTAGCACAGGCTATGAATTATCTTGAAGCTTATAATACGGAAATTGGGTTGTTGATTAATTTTGGAGCTAAAAGCTTACAATTTAACAGAGTTCATAATAATAAATTAAAAAGGCTTGAACCTTGATTTTTTTAAGGATTTGCTTGATTACCTTGATTTTTTAAAAATCACGGTAATCAAGCAAATCAAATTAAATCAAGGTTTAAGTAGTTAAATAATGGGAAAAGATTAAATTTTATGAAATGGTATATAAATTGCTTAGTACTAATTACAATCAGTTTACCTGTAGCAGCAATCGAACTGCCTGATATTGGTAGTTCCGCTAACTTAGTAATGTCATTGGCTGATGAACAAAAATTAGGCACCAGTTTTTTTCGTCAATTACGTTTGCAAGTGGAATTAATAGAAGATCCTCAAGTTAATGATTATATAAATAATTTAGGTTATCGTTTGGCATCCTATAGTCATAAACCAGAACAACAATTTAAATTTTTTGTAATTAAAGATCCTGCTATAAACGCCTTTGCTGTACCCGGTGGGTTTATAGGGGTAAATAGTGGCTTAATATTAAAAACCCGCAACGAAGCTGAATTAGCTTCAGTATTAGCTCATGAAATTGCCCATGTGACTCAACGTCATATTGCTCGTAGTGTTGCAGCTTCTAAACGTATGTCATTACCGATGATGGCGGGATTATTGGTGGGTTTAGTAGCTGGTTTAGCTAATCCTGCGATTGCACATGCAGCTGTTATGAGCGTCATGGCTGGTAATATACAATTACAAATTAATTTTACACGTAGCCATGAAAAAGAAGCTGATCGTGTAGGCATAGAAACTTTGGCAAAAGCTGGTTTTGATACACGCTATATGCCAATATTTTTCCAACGTTTACAAATAGCTAGCCGTTTATATGATAATGTTCCTGAATTCTTACGCACTCACCCAGTGACAACTGATCGAATCGCAGAATCGCGTGATCGTGCAGAGCAATATCCAAGAAAACGAGAACAAGACACGCCGTTTTATCATTTAATGAAAGCTAAAGTATTAGCTTTAACATCCGAGAATCATAAAAAACTATTAAAGCAATTAAAAACGATGTTAAAAACCAAACAATTTCATGATGAACGGGCAATTCGTTATGCTATAGCTGAAACAGCATTATCAAGGGGTTTGCTCAATCAAGTAAAAATCCAATTAAACTGGTTATTAAAATATGATCAAGATCGTGCAATTTATAGTTTATTGCAAGCACAATTAGAATGGTTAAAGAAAAAGCGCGTCAAAGCCGCATCACTGTATGATGAAGCTTTAAAAACTTATCCCGGTAATATAATGATCGGCTTAGATTATGCGGAAAAGTTATTACAACATAAACAAAGCCGCAAAGCAAAACGGGTGTTATTAAGATTAGCAGCAGATAATAACCCTTATTATTATAGTTTATTATCACGCGCTTATCAATTAAATAATGAAAAAGCACAATCACATTTAGCCTTATCAGATTGGTATTATTTAATGGGAAAAACTAGATTAGCTTTAGAGCAAGTGAATTTCGCTAATAAATATAAAGCGGATTATTATTTAAAGGCGCGTATAAAGATGCGACATAAAATATTAGAAGCAGAATGGCAAGAAGAACAACAAATGAAAGAAAAATATTAATAATTATTAGTGTACTAATGATTAATGGCTGTGCGAGTTTTTTTCCCTCAGTGCAACACACTACTCAATCACCTTGGAATAGTTTTGATGATGTAAAACAAACTTTTGATCAAATAAATCCGAATGTTACAACCAGCACCGATTTAAAAAAATTAGGCTTTAATCCTTTTGAAACACCAAATGTGAAATTATTGACATATTTAGATTTATTGGAAAAATTTATGCCAAACCCTTCTATCAGACTACAAGATATTGATCCCGGAGTTAAGTCTTGTTTAGAAGCGAGAGATCAATGTTTTGGTTATGAAGCAACGCCTAGCATCTTAGATAGCAAACGCTATGGAAATCTATTTTTAGATTTGCTAAATTTTAGAAGAAAAAAAAGAACCAGCGGCTGGAAATTTAAGGCTTTAATTGTATTAAAAAAGGATTTAGTGGTACATAAAATATGGGGTGGTGAACCGAAAGTATCTGAATTTGAAGACAAAAGAAATCCACTTGGTCCATTTCAGGATATTAGTGGAATTTTGCCTTCTATTCAAATTAACTAGACACTGCCTAACAACACCTTTCTCAAGGATTCTTCAAATTGTTCATTTAGTTGTTGTTCTAAAATGCTTTGCCAATTAGAACGATTACTAGTGAATTTCGTGATAGGATCAAAAAATCCATTTTTTGAATATTCTCTTTTAACTTGCATTCCTTCTGAAAATTGTTTTCTATGGATTCCTATTGGTGTTTGAAACTTATTTAACTTAGTTTCTGCTGTTAAAATAGCATATTTATATGGTTTATGATTATGATCACGCCAAACATGAATACCACTTTCTTTTGAAAAGAACAGCCCTGCTCCTGCACCTATAATTTCTAATTCATAACCAACTAATTTATCATGAGAATTGTATGAACGATATAAATTATCTGTATAAATATATTTCTGATCTTTAGCTTGTATCCATACAGCACGTTGATTTATATTCCAAGAGTAATCAGCAATTAAATTGATAAATATATTATATATTTTTTCAATATTTTCATATTTACCATAAATAGCTAATAAGCATCGCCCAGTCTTTACTTGTATTGTATCTAATAATTCTAATTGCCATTTTTTATTAGCTTGTTGCCAATCTGTGAAGCTTGTTGTTAGTTGATTATTAAATTTTTTAATTGCTATTAAAGCTAATGTTGTTTCTGTTTCAATCGTTTGTATTTGTTTAAATAAAGTTTTATTTTGTTCTAAAAGTTGATGTAATTTAGCATATTCATTAGCATTAGTTTGCCAAAATTGTTTACAATTACGATTACGTTCTAAAATATCCCAGCGGCTCCATAATTTATTCATAATTGCTCCATCATTTATTTGTTGTGCTAAACGACGAGCAGCTGTAACTTGAGTAACAAGCTCTGGTAAAGTTTTATCAAGATCGCGCTTTTCGGTAAAAATGTTGGAATTAAATTCTAGTTGATTGTTTTTTATAGTTATCACAATCTTCATTGAAGTTGAAATACTATAACGATTTAAAGTTTTGGCTAATGGAATTACTACTTTTTCTTGTAAATTACGTTGTAATTGACGCGCACCATATGGGCTATTGCTGCTTAAATTAGCTAAATAATTAATCACAGCATCTTCAAATTCAATCGAAATATTACGTGTCATTAAACCATATCGTGCTAATATTTTATCTAGTTCACGTTTTACTATTGGATGTAATACTTTTAAATTCAAACTATTAAAAGGAATTATTTGATCAATGCGATTAAATAATTCTGGTCTAAAAAATTTTTGTACTGCATGTAAATAATGCTTTTGTAATTCATCGCCGCTATTAGAAATATTATGAAATCCCGGGCTAAGTTGACGACTATGCCCAGCACCTATATTTGATGTCATAATAATCACACTGCTACAAAAATCAGCAACTTGCCCTTTGGCATCGGTTAAACGCCCTTCACCCATTATTTGTAGTAATAAATCATAAAAACTATAATGAGCTTTTTCTAATTCATCAAATAAAACTACTGAAAATGGTTGTTGTCTCAGTTTATTGGTTAATAAACCTTGCGCACCCACATCGCCAGTTAAACGTAATACCGCGACTTCATCAGAAAATTCACTCATATCAAAACGAATTAAACGTTCACTATCACCAAACATAAATTCTGCTAATGCTTTAACTAATTCAGTTTTACCAACCCCTGTTGGTCCAACAAATAGTAGTGAGGCAATTGGTTTTCCCGGGCGAGTAAGGCGAGTTTTTACGGCGGCTAATAAATTAACTAATATGTCTATAGCGGCATTTTGTCCAAATAAACGCGATTGAAAAAATTCTCGTGTGGTATCCAGTTTTAAAGGAGTATGACTATCTATTAAAAAACGCGGCATTCCAGATTCATTACAAAATCTAGTTACTACCATTTCACGAGTGATTTGTTTGGTATGGATATTTTCTAAGAAGCTAATGGTTTTGCCCGGAAAACCAGAATATAATGAATAACGATGTTGTAAGCGTAAGGTTTCTTCAATTATAGGCTTTGGAATCTTTAATAAACTGTGAATAATTGCTAATTGTTGTTTAAATGTTGGAGCTTCAATGCGTTGAATATTAAATAAATTTGTATAACCCAAAGATGTGGTTTCAATACGTGCCAATTCTTCATCTGTACATTCACTCATCATACGTACACTGGCTAATGCTAATTGTTCGCGCATAAATTCTGCCATGCTAATCGGATTACCAACATAGGCTCCAACTTCAAATAATTGCGCTAGATTATGTACATATAATATATCCCCACTTTCACTAAGTTCTTCTAAAAGTTGACCCATAGGCTCTTCCCAGCCGCTATCAACGGTTAGCTTTTGTAATAAACGCGCAGCGGTTGTTTCCCAGACAACAGAATCAATACCTTGTCTATATAACTCTTTAACTAATGCGGTTTTACCTACTCCAGAACGTCCAACTAATAATAAGCTACGACTATATTTACCAGTTAAAGCGCGTTGCATTTGTTCAAGTTCAGTATCACGCCCAAAACAGCGGCAACTTTTACTAGTTTCTAATTTATTAGCGATTTTAGGCAGCCATTTTGTTTGCTTTTTCTTATTCTCTGCTGGTTTTGAGACATTAGTATCAATAAAATGTTCTGTAAATTCTATATTCTCGTACCATATTGTGGTAATAATATCTTTGATGTTTTTATGACGCTTCTTACGAGAAAACTCTAATTCAATCGCAGCCTTTAACGCTTCAACTAATTCAGTAGTTGTTTTAGCATAGCCTTCAACACCCAATACTGGTACAAATCCTAAATAAGAATTATTGGCTAATTGTGTATAAAAATAATCAAAAGTTAAATCTAGTATTTTAATACTAAGATTTAGTTGCTTTTTTTTTAATGAAATTTGAGGAGTATATTTAAAAATATCCTGAGATAAATCATCTTGACTAGCTTCTAAACGCTGAATTAGTGTTTTAGCAAGCTGTTTATTTGATTCATTAATTGCAATGGTTTCTGGAATTAATAAAGGGGAAACAAGACTAATATTTTCAGAAAATTCTAAATTAACAGTCCAAATTGGTAAAGATAGGGTGTTAGGCATGTTTGATAAATTGGGCAACCATAAAGGATTGCCCCTACGTTTTATAATTTACGTAATAAATGATTTAAAATCGGTGGTGTGAATAAGGTAGTTAAAATTACCATTATAATTATAACAGAGAACAATTCTTCTGAAATCACACCAAGTTGATTACCAATCATAGCAAAAATTAACCCGACTTCGCCCCTAGGTGCCATTCCCCAACCAACAATCCATTTATTGACACCTTTTCCTGCTAGCAAACCAGAAGCTAATTTACCAATAAATGCAACAACAGTAATAGCTAAAGCGATACCTAAGATTTTAGGATCAAATAAAGTTTCTAGTTTTACTTGCATTCCTGTTACCACAAAAAATATAGGAACTAAAAAATAGCCTAAAGGTTCAATCAGATAATTCAGATGATGATCATTATGTTTGCTTAAAATATTTTTCACTTTTTCTTTAGTATCATCATCAGTATCTATAATAGCTTTATCAATTTCTTGATTAATTTCAGGATGATCAAATCTATTAAAATGAACAGGTTCTAGTAATAAGCCAGCAGCAAAAGCTCCAATTATAGGAGCTAAACCAGCTAAACTTGCCAAATAAGCAAAAATTAATCCTAAGCTGATGACAAGAGTAAACCTCATGCTCATACCACTGTGAATTTTCGAGAACAAGCGTCCAATTTGAGGTGCTAATAATTGTCCCAAAAATAAAGCTAATACTAGAAAACCGAGGGCTTTCAGAGTAATAAAGCTGACACCAAACAAACTGACTGCGCCTGTCACAACAATAGCTGATACTACTGCCAATATAATCAAGCCCATAACGTCATCAATAACGGCAGCACCTAAGACAATTTGTGCTTCTCTTGTCTGTAATTTATTTAAATCTTTGAATACTCTTCCGGTAATACCGACTGAAGTTGCTGTGAGAGTAGCACCTAAAAATAAATAGGAATTAAATTCTAAGCCGGGCATTAATAACTTACCGACATAAAACCCTAATGCAAATGGAAGTACAACCCCTACAATTGCAACTAATAAGGCTCTGAATCCAACTTCACGCATCTCTTCAATATTGGATTCTAAACCAATTTGAAAAAGTAAGATTACGACACCTAATTCGGCAAGAAATAAAATGATATGATTGGTTTTAATAGGCTCAAAGATATTAATCCCAAATAAGATTAAATTACCGATGATTACCCCGATAATTAATTCACCTAAAACTGCTGGCTGTTTAATTTTTTCAACTAAGCTAGAGAATTTAGCTAATAATAATATGACAGGAATCCACAATAAATTGATTGCATTTTCTCCACCGCCACTGGCAAAAGCTAAGGGGGTAAAGAATAAAAATAGGAGAATAAACACCCTATGTGATTTATTGTATTGATAATTAAAACTTATTGATTTCATTTTCAAAAAAAACGTTACAAAATTTTGTATTTTATCATAGATATCTCATTCTTTTTATATTAATTTGTAGGTTGGGCTGACGAAAGGAAGCCCAACAATTTTCACAACGTCAATTTCTTCCATGATTCGTTGGGCTTCCTGTCGTCAGCCCAACCTACAAATTTATTGAGCGGCTTTGAGATAGCTATGAATTGATGAATAAGGCCAATCAATTGCCTGTTTTACCCAACCATGTTTGACAGGATTATTATGAATATAATCTACATGTTGTTGCCAATCAAATTCATCACGTATTGTATGTTCCCAAAAACGACGTTGCCAAATGCCGCGTTCTCGTTTTTTCATTCTTGAATCATTAATCAACTCGGTTTTTGGAATATGACGTGAAAACATTGATTTTATTAACATCCAACGTTTAGAATAATCAACATCATTTACCGATAATGTCCATATTGCATGAATATGATCAGGTAAAATCACAATTGCATCAATAGTAAATGGATGACGACATTTAACTTCTCGCACTGCATCTCTCAACAGATCAATATGCTCAACAAGCAAAGATGAAGAACGATCCGCCAAATTTACAGTAAAAAAATACGTGCCACCAGCAACCCGATAACGTCTATATTGCATTTTTTATACCTTTTAAATGTAAATTTTTTGTATCTTTTTTATTTTTGAATCATATAACTTTCTTTAATTTTTCTTTCTAATGTATCATAATTTTGTCCGGGTTTTAATATAATCCTTTGTTTTGTATAATTTAATATAATTGGTATTGAGTAATCTGGTTTTATTTTATCAATTTCTATTGTAAATCCTTCTCTATATAAGTCGTTTGTTCCATTTATCCATATTGTGGTTGTTCCATCACTGCGCGTCATTAAACCTTCAAAGCTTATATATCTTGGTAATTTGGGTTTTGGAATTTCAATCTTTTTCGGTTTAGTGACTTTTATAGGTTTTTTTGGCTCTATTTTTGGTTGTTCAATCTTTTTGATTTTAACAGGTGGTTTTTGGATTGTTTTTTTGGGCTTTATGACTTTTATAGGTTTTTTCTTAGCTATTTTTGGTTTCAGTTTTTTAGGTTTTCTGATTCGTTTTTTTCTCTTAATTTTTTTAGCTGATTTTCGTTTTTTAGGTTTTTTTATTTTAATACGGCGTTTTTTTCGTTTAGTTACTTTTTTGCGTTTCTTGACTCGCTTTTTGACTCGTTTTTTTCGTTTAGGTTTTTTTATGATTGGTTTGGCACGCGCTGCATCAAGTGCTTCACGTTGTGCTGGTGTTGTGAATAAACGCAATAAGCCTTCTGCTTTTATTGCTGGAGATTGAGTGCATAGTAAGATTATTATTAGTAATAATTGCAGAAGTTGTTTCATTCAATTAGTATATAAAAAGTATTATAAATATGTCAAATATTTTTTGCTTTTAATTTATTTATGAAATATAATATCAACTTCTTGATTCAATTTTAAGGATAATTTTAATGAAAAAATTACTTAGTTGGTGTATGACTGGGCTACTCTGTTTAACAACAAACAATGTATTGGCTGAACGTTTACAATGGAAAGTTGAAGATGGTGGCAATGGGCATTATTACGAAGGTTTTGATGCTAGTGTTATTTGGAGTGAAGCCAATAGTCTGGCAAAAGCATTGGGCGGGCATTTGGCAACTATCACTTCAGATGCAGAAAACCGATGGGTTTTTGATAATGTCGGTAAACTTTATTATTTCTTAGGAGGAACCGATGCGCTTGAAGAAGGAAAATGGACATGGGTTACTAATGAAGAATGGGTGTATGATCGCTGGGCTAATGGTGAGCCTAATAATTATGGTGGTAATGAGAATTTCTTATTTTATAATCAATCTTATGGATGGGTTGATGCTTCGGGAAGCCATAAAGCAAATGGATTTATTGTAGAATATCAAAATGATGGATCATCAACGCAGCCAACGCCTGAGACTTGTAAGCCTGCCACTCTATCTTATGACTTCAAACTGCATATTCCGCTTCTACATTATTCTCCACTTGCTGGTAATGACGAGATTATGCCTTTATCAGTTGATATGAAAATTACAAATTCTAGTCAATATATATTTCAAATTATTGATTATAAAGTTATTAAATAATTTTTTATCTTGGTAATTCCTTGTTTATAGCCAAACCTGACAGGTTTTTAAAACCTGTCAGGTTTAATTTCGGGTTTCATAAAGTCTTAGGCTTCTTGTTTTACCATAGTTGATAATATACCTATTATTCTACCGGGATTGTCTTCAATGCTATAATCTCTTAAATCAATATTCATCTTGAACTTGTTTGATCGTAAAATTACTGTATGACATTATTTTTTCCTAGTAATTGAAAATTAAATTCTAATTTTTGTTTTAATACTGTTTTGCCTGCTATGTTTACTTCAACTTCTAATTTGTCGAATCTTATTGCTTTATTGCTAGCCGTATAAGAATTTATCGCTGCTGTATCTATAAATAAATATAGGGTTAGTGTGTTTGTTAGGGTTTCTGTTATTTTAGTTTGTAATTCTTCGCCTTCGCCTTTGAAGCCTATCGGTATTGAGTTACTTTCTGTTAGTAATATTCCATTTTCGCTGAATTGTGTGTTGTCATAGTTTATTTCAATTACAATTTCCGTTTCTGGTTTGCGCTTGTCATGCTTAATAACTATGGAGCCTAATAGCTGTTTGGTGGCTGTGTTTAAATCAATTTCAATGTTATTTAGAGCTAGCCAGTTTAATTTTAAGTGGTAGCGACGGCGATAGTAAAATTCATAAAATAGTAATATAAATAGGCTTATTTGTATTACTGCAAATATTGATGCTGTAATCCAAATTTGTTGGTTGAATTCTGTTCGTGGTTTTAATATGCGATTTTTAGCTGTTTCTTGATTTAAGCCTTGGCTTGCATCTTTTGATGGATCATATAGTTCTAATAGTGTTTTATTGTCTAGTATTCGTTCTGGGAATATGCTAGAAAAAAAGCTGTGTGCTGGTATTACTAATGGTTTTATGCTGTCAATTTTAATGCTATTATCATCAAGGTTTAGCCATTGGTGTGTATATATATCTGGAATTTTGTAATGAAATTTTAGCTTAAATTTTATTTCTAAATTGTTTAATAGAGGATTGTTTTTATCAATAAATGGAATAAAAATTGTGCCGTCTGCTTGACGCTGGCAAATTTTTGATTTGAGACAAGCGGCTATTGAGCTAGGAATTTCTATGTGATTCACTTGTTTGTTAAACAATATTTCTATCGTTTCAGGTTTCCAATATTCAGATGCCGCTATTTTTAAATTAATTCCTCGTTTACTGATTTGTACGATTCGCAATTTTTTATTAGATATAGCGATTCGATCTAATTTTATTTGTTTTGGATAATCAAGTATGGTTGCTGGTGGTTTTGGTGAAACTTCTGCGATTGTATAATTTAAATTATTGTTATTACTAGGTGATGTAATCGTCAAACTTGATTGTTCTTCAATTTTAAAAAATTTATTGACTTTTTTAGTTATCTCATTTGGCTGTTCTATATTGTTACTGGTTTGTTTATCAATGCTAATTAGAATGGTGCGAGAAAATGCCTTGAGATTTGTTAGGTGTTTTTCAACATAGGGTAAAACTGTCATTTTTGCCAAGAAGCGAGAATAGTTTGTGCCTTTCGCGCGATTATCTTTAGACATTATTTGGCTTAAAGTATTACTAAAATATGCTTGATTTTGCCCTTGTTTTATAGTTTGCCATTGAAATTTGGAACCCACAAATATTAAAGATAGATAATCTAGTTTTGGGCGATAAGGGATTGTTCCTGTATATAATAATTTTGGTAAATTCGCTGCAATTAAATATCGTGCTACTTGATCAATTTCTACAGTGTCTTGGATTAATACAATAAAATTTGTCTCGTTTCTAGGTAATGTAGTAGCGATTTTTTCTGGTATTACACGAGGATTTTCTTGCAAGTGTGGATATAAATGTGGATTTGTGAGTATAAATACCAGCGTTATAATTGCAAAACTTAGTTTTAAAGGAGTTAAAAGGCGATAAAATTGAGTTGCAATATAGGCTAAAAATTTTGCAGAAGTAATTGCCCAATTTTGACCAATTACCTTGATATATAATTTATCAGTTAAGACTTTATCTGTTGCCGCTAATGGAACTGTTTTTAAAGCGGCACGTATTTGTGGTGTTGATAAATCTTCTAATAACCGCTGACGTAACCAATCTGGCATGTAGGCTTGACGAAACCAAGGTAGGCGAATCAGTTTAGTTGTATTTAAGCAGTTAAAATTATTTGCTAAGTGTAGGGTTAATGCCGAATGTAATTCTGGATATGCAGCAGTGGCACATAGACATTGATAATTATCTTTGCCTAAATAAACTTTAAGTTGTCTTAATAATTCTGCTTGTACAGTTGCTTCTGGTGAATTTGCCTCTAACCAGCGGCTTGGATATTCATATAAATATCTTGGATATTTAGAATGCCATTGTCTATCTACAGCTAAATCTTTAGCGCGTTGTGGAATTTCATCTATTGATGAGATATACAAATTGTCAATTTGTAAAGATTTGTGATTCCATATATCGTCTAAAGTCAATAAGATGCAATTTGACCACTGTGAAGAATTTAAAACCCAAGCTAATAATTGATTGGTAATGGGGTTATTACCTTCAGAGATAATTATTAAGCGATTTTCAGAGGAATGCTTGCTAACTTGTGCCAACAATTGCTGCGAAATTTGGGTTTTATAGCCGCTATGAAAATTAGCTTTAAAAAAATAACGAGTAATATTAATATCTAGCTCGCTTAATTGGTTTATTAAGCGATCAAAAAATTCAGCTTGGTGATCATTAAAACTAACTTTTTCTATTAAAACAATACATTTGTTAGTGTTTAGAAACTGTGCTATTCGTTTGACATTTTGTAAGCTTGGTTCTGAAGATTGAACAACTAATTGTTCAATCGCTAATTGAGGTTTGGTGATTTGAAAACTATCTAAGTCTTTACGTCGCCACCAGAAGTTAAATATTAAGATTAATGGTATTGCTAATAATACCCATGTATAAACAACTTTTAAATCTGATAGCTGAATATTATTGGGTATAAAGATTATAAGAAAAAAGAATTTTGTTAGGTGTTTCATTCCTACTTTTTAGTCTCAATAATTTCCATTAATCGTTCAATTTTTCTATCTAAATCTTCCAGAGTTAGAGGATGTGTTTGTTGTTCTTTTTTTAATCTGGCTGCGCGGTGTTCTTCATCCAAAACATTAACAACAATACCTATCACCATGTTTAAAAATGCAAAAGTTGTCAAGAATATAAAGGATAGATAGTACATCCAGCTTAGAGGATAGACAGCCATACTTTCATACATTATATCCGCCCAACCTTCAAAAGTCATGATTCTAAACAGGGTTAACATTGAGATACTGATATTACCCCATAAAGTCGGATTAATTGCTTCAAAAAAGATACTACCAACGGCTGCATAAATATAAAAAATAATAAATAGCATTAAGACAATATAACCTAGCTGTGGCATAGCCTTCATTAATGAAGTCAATAATATACGTAAGTCTGGAATGATAGATATCATCCGCAAGACACGGAATATACGTATTAAACGCCCTACTACTGCCATTTCACTATTTTCAATTGGTATTAAACTGATAGTTACAACTAAGGTATCAAAAATATTCCAGCCATTTTTAAAAAAGTCCTTTTTATTTTCTTCACTAATAAAGCGAATACAGATTTCTATTAGAAAAAAAATGGTAATTAACCAATCCAGTATCGATATTACTTGTAACATCACTGGTGAAATGGAATAGGTTTTCACACCTACCACCAAAGCAGAAAAAATGATTATAAAAATAACAAACAATTCAAAAAATTTGTTATGGCGGATTGTTTGAAATGTTTGTTTAATGGCAATGGTTTTCATACTTAAAATCTCAAACGCATTTTGGCTAGTTCAGTTCCCATCAACGATAATAAACTCGCTAATTCTGGACCATGTGTTGCACCTGTGAGGGCGGCGCGTAAAGGCATAAATAATTTTTTACCTTTGGCTCCGCTGGTTTGTTTTAGTTGTTTTATCAATTCTTTATAGTCACCTTGGCTAGCTTCTAAGGCTGTTATAGCATGATTAAAGAATTTTTTTTCTGTGTTGTCAATGACAGTTTGTGCTTCTGGTTGTCGTACAATCTCGTCTATGAATAAAGTGTTTGCCCATTCTACTGCTTGTTTAGGAAAGGTTATATTGGGGCGAATTGCATTTATAAATTCATCACGCGCTGTTTCTGGAACTAGCTGGTGTACTTGTTCTCCCATCCATTGCCATAATTCTTCTGTGCTTGCTTTGATAATGGCGGATTGTTGCCAATGTCGTAATTGTTGTTCATCAAAACGAGCTGGCGCACGCCCTAAGCGTTCTATTGAAAATTGTTCTGCTAGTTGTTCTAATGATAGCAAGTTATCATCTGTATAAGTATGACCTAATCGGGCTAAATAGTTTACTAATGCTGTTGCTAACCAACCATCATTTATCATGCCTTGAATATTTTGGCTACCATTGCGTTTAGATAGTGGTAAGCCGTCATTACCTAATATCAATGATATATGTCCATATTCTGGAATGGGTAAATTTAGGGCTTGCAAAATTAAAATTTGGCGCGGTGTATTAGTTAAATGATCTTCGCCGCGAAATACATGACTAACTTCCATCAGTGCATCATCTACTGCATTACAGAAGAAAAATGCAGGTGTTCCATCAGCGCGACGAATTATAAAATCTCCTAAATCATAACTAGCAAATTGTTGTGTTCCTCTAACTAAGTCATTAAATTCAACATTTTGTCCGCGCGGAACTCGAAAACGTAAAGTTGGTTTTAAACCTTTGTCAAGTTTTGCCGCTGTTTCAGCCTCACTAAGATGGGTACAAGTACCTGCATAACGTGGTGCTTTGCCAGAGGCGCGTTGTAATTTTCGCGATAATGCTAATTCTTCAGGGGTACAAAAGCAAGGATAAGCAAGATCTTGTTGTTCTAATTGTTGATAATATTTAGCATAAATATCAAAGCGATCTGATTGTTTTTCCTCCTGTTGCCACAATAAACCTAAGCTTTTTAAGTCTAGTTTTAACTGTTGAATGTAAGTATCTTTACTACGCTCTAAATCAGTATTTTCTATCCTTAATAGAAACACACCTTTATAAGCAGATAAAGCATTAAATAATGCAGTGCGAGCGTTGCCTATATGAATTAAGCCAGTAGGGCTGGGGGCAAAACGAGTTTTATGGTTCATTTTATATGGTTTTATTATTTAAAATTTATTATTGTATCATGAAATAATCAAGCGATTATTGCCTTCTTAAAATATTAGATGCTAACCATTAATTTAAAAAATGATCCCAATCAGTTTGTGCCCATATTGCCTGTAATTGAGAAAATTCCTCGTTTAAGGGTTTTAGCATTTGTTCTGCTGCTGTTAATTCATTATCTTTAGTTAATTGTTCTGCTTGAAACGCGATTTCACCTAAGCGTAATGCGCCAACGCTACGCGAACTGCCTTTTAGGCTATGAGTAATACGTTCTATGTCTTTTAGCTTGTTGTTTTTTAATGCAATTGTTAATTTTTCTAATTGCTTAGGAGTATCTTCCAGAAATTTTTCGATGATTATTTTTAATATTGCTACGTTGCCAATCGCAATACTTTTTGCTTGTTCAGCGTCAAAAATCGGTAAGTCTGTTGATAATTCTTCAGTGCTAGTAGTTGCTAGAGTATATTTATCTACTATTGAATGTAAATTTTCTATTGCAACTGGTTTACCTAAGCAATCATTCATTCCAGCAGCAAAATAAATTTTTAAATCAGGCTCTTGATGATTAGCTGTTACTGCTACAATAGGAGTGTCTTTATTTTCACCACGACGTATTTGTCTTGTTGCTTCTACACCATCCATTATCGGCATTTGTATATCCATTAAAATTAAGTTGTAATTATTTATTTTACATTTTTCTACTGCTTCTTGACCATTTTCTGCAATATCTACTTGGTAATTCAGTTGCTCAAGCATATTAGTTGCAACTAGAAGGTTGACTGAATTATCTTCTACTAATAAGATTTTTTTATCTTTATTGATCTTGGTAGTAAATTTAACTAGATATTTATTTAAAATCTTATATAAACCATCTAAATTAATAGGTTTAGCAAGATAATCATCCATACCTGCCGCTAAACAACTTTCCGCATCACCTTGCATTGCATTAGCTGTCATAGCAACGATAATATTTTTATTGTTTGCAGATTCATGTTGACGAATCCATTCGGTTGCTTCAAAACCACCCATTTCTGGCATTTGTATATCCATAAAAATGATATCGAAGTTTTGTGTGGCTAATATTTCTATAGCTTCAACACCATTTTCAGAAGATGTAACTTGACAACCTAATTTTTCTAACATGTTAATAGCAACCATACGATTGACTTCATTATCCTCTACTAACAATGTTGAAATATTAGTCAGAAGCTTTTTATGTTGCTTTAAGGATAATTGATTCACATCAGTCATAGTTATCAATTCTTGTACTTTATTAGGATTGTTAAAATTTTCCCGTAGTTTTAATATTACTTGTTGTAATTGATAGCGTCGTAAAGGTTTGATTAAGTTAGCAGAAAATCCAATTTGCTGTAATTGTTTACTATTTTCTTGTTCTCCGCTTGAGGATAACATTATTAATATAGTTTTCTGAAATTTCGGATTTTGACCAATCATTTGCCCTAATTGTATGCCATCTATATTAGGCATAAAATGATCAATAATAGCTAACCAATAAGGATCATTGTTTAATTGTGCATCAGTTAAAGCCTTTACAGCCGCTTGAGCATTATCTACTGCATTAGTACGAATATCCAAATTTTCTAGTTGCTCAATCAGGATTTTTTGATTAACTGTATTATCATCTACGATTAAGATGCGGGTGCTTTTTAAACTGCTTAAATCTAAATCAATATTGGCATTCACAAATTCTAGTTGTTCAAAATTGCTTGCATGAATTTCTGCTAAGGGTAATGGCAAACTAAAGCTGAAGCTAGAGCCTTTATGTAATTCACTTACCACTCCCATTTTACCCTTCATCATTTTAACTAGTTGCTGACTAATTGCTAAACCTAATCCAGTTCCTCCAAATTTACGAGTAGTTGAAGTATCAGCTTGAGTAAATTTATCGAAAATAGTATTTAATTTATTGGCAGCAATACCAACTCCTGTATCTTCAATATTAAATACCATTTGTGCTGATTCAACGCTTTGCCATTGACAATCTATATCAATTAATACATGCCCTTGATTAGTAAATTTCACTGCATTACCAGTTAAATTGGTTAAAATTTGTCTTATTCTACCAGCGTCACCTACCAAGTAACGAGGTGCATCAGGTGCATAACGTACAATTAATTTAACACCTTTAGCTTCAGCAGTAAGTGCAAGTAAACGAGCAACTTCTAACACAGCGGCTTCTAAATCAAAAGGGGCTACTTCTAAAGATAATTTACCAGCTTCAATTTTAGAAAAATCAAGAATATCATTGATAAGAGTTTGTAAAGCTTCAGTTGATTGGTAAATAATTTGAGCATATTCACGTTGCTTAGATGAAAGCTCAGTATTTAGTAATAACTCCGTCATACCAACCACACCATTCATAGGTGTACGAATTTCATGACTCATATTAGCTAAAAATTCGCTTTTGGAACGGGTAGCTGCTTCAGCCGTTTCTTTGGCTTTACGTAATTCAGCTTCAGCTTGTTTACGTTCAGTAATATCACGCCCAACTAATTGATATTCAATGAGTTCATGTTGAGGATTAAACATTGCTCTAGCCACCCAATGTTGCCAGCGCGTATCGTGATTGATAACAAGATAGTATTCAGTTTCTATAACAGGCTTTAATTCACTTAAATTCTCCATCATTTGTCGAATTAATGCCTGCATTTCATCTGATTCATCAGCAAATCCAATTAGCTCATTTTCAGTTTTATTGAAATAGCGGCAATAAGCTTCATTAACAAAACTGATGCAGCCATTAGGTATATAGCGACAAATAAGCTCAGTTTGATCTTGTACAATGGCGCGATAACGATCTACAATAGTTAATAAACGTTCATGAGCATCTTTCAGAGCAACTTCATTTTGCTTGCATTCAGTAATATCACGAATAATTGCATAAATCTTTCTTTGTTCTACCAGAGGATAAGCATTCCAAGATAAGAGACGATAAGAATTATCTTTACATTTATAGCGAGTTTCAAAATTCTTTACAGGCTCGCCTTGTAATAATTTGTTAAAAAACTCTTCAGAACTTTGACGATCATTTGGATGAATAAAATCTAAAAACGGTTTACTTAATAAATGACTACGATGATAAGCTAAAGTATCTTCCCATGCCTGATTTAATTGCTTAAAATAACCATTAAAATCAATGACACATTGCATATCTATTGACAGATTAAATAGTTCTTCAATCTGTTTTCTTTCAGTAATATCCATAATTATGTTGATAATTGCTTCTAAAGATAGTAAAGTTCAAGGTTTTTCTTTTGCTGGGATGCGAAATTTGTACAAGATTTACAAAGGATAGTATTTATAATAATGTTTCATTGCTTACTTTATCAACCAGAAATTCCACCTAATACTGGTAATATCATTCGATTATGTGTTAATACCGGAATTAAGTTACATTTAATTCATCCACTCGGTTTTGAGTTAGATGATAAAAAATTAAGACGCGCTGGGCTTGATTATCGTGAATTTGCTAATGTTCAAGAATATGATTCCTTAGCTGAATTTATAGATAAACTAAAACCAGAACGTATATTTGCCTGTTCGACAAAGGGTACAACTAATTATAGTAAACCACAGTATCGAAATGGAGATGTATTTTTATTTGGACCAGAGACACGAGGTTTACCCATGAGTATTTTGCAAGAATTACCTGCTGAACAAATAATACGTATTCCAATGTATCCAGATAGCCGCAGCTTAAATTTATCTAATTCTGTAGCGGTTATTCTGTATGAAGCTTGGAGGCAAGTGGATTTTGAAATTCAACAATAAACTTTGATCCTTCACCAAATTCGCTTTCGCACCAAACCTTGCCCTTCATAGCGGTTACTAATTTTTTAACAATAAATAAGCCCAATCCTGTTGAATGTTCTCCAGCAGTAGGTTGGGGAGTTAAACGGGCAAATTTTCCAAATAATAAAGCTTGTTCTTGTTTCTCAATTCCTGTGCCTTGATCTTGAATTTCACAACGCACTACATTTGCATCTTCAAACAAATTAATACAAACAGTTTTACCAATAGGCGAATATTTAATCGCATTAGAAATTAAGTTATCAAGTATTTGATATAGTGCATTTTCATCCACAAAAATTGAATAGTTTTGTTGTTCTTTAACTTGATATTCTAATGTAATCTGTTTTTTCTTTGCCGTTTCAATATAGTTTTTTAGCACGGTTTGTAAACAACTATTAAAATTATATGTATTAAAAGAGAAGTGAATGTTTTTAGACTCAATCGCATTAACATCTAATAAATTCTTAATTAAAGAAAACATTTTTCGAGAACTAAATTCAATCATTGAAGCAAATTCAATCAACTTATCTTTAGATAAATTATCTAAAGAATGATGAATAATACCTGCTAAAGACTGAATCGCTGATAAGGGATTTTTCAAATCATGCGCAGCGATACTTAAAAATTCATTTTTTTCTTTATTCAGATTGGTTAATTGTTGATTCAGTTGTAATAGAATTTCATTTTTTTCCTTTAATTCTAAAGTACGTTCAGCTACTTTATCTTCCAAATGATGCCGATATGATTCAATGGTTTTAATATCGGAATAATTACGTAAACTGGATGTCATTACTGTAAATAGTTTTTGATCAGTCAACTCAGTTTTATTTTTGTAATCATTAATATCATATTTAATAATTACTTGTTTTTCAGGTGCATATCCAGCTTGCCCAGTGCGTAAAATGATACGTACAAGGTGATTGTTTAATCGCTCACGTATATATTCTACTAATTTCAAACCAGCATCATTAGTTTCCATGACAACATCTAAGAAAATTACAGCCATATTTGGATGTTGATCAAATACCAATTTCGCTTCTTCAGCAGAATACGCGCTGACAAATTTTAATTTTTTACCTTGATAACTATAATCATCTAATACAAAATGGGTTAATTGATGAACATCTTCTTCATCATCAATAATTAAAATTTCCCATGTTTCTTCTTGCTTTTGAACTTCTTCAAAAATATCATCATCTTGAAAAATTATGTCATCATAAACTGTACTCATTATTAATCCTTTTTATTTCAATAATAAAATTCACACCATTGCCTTCACTACTATCGCAACTAATATTACCATTCAGTTTATGAGTAACTAAATTATAAACAATATGTAAACCTAATCCGCTCCCACCTTGTTGACGATTAGTAGTAAAAAATGGCTCAAAAATATGTTCAATAACCTTAGCAGGAATACCTTTGCCATTATCAGAATAATCTAAAATTAAACCCTGCTTCATTGATTTTACCTTTATTTTGATTTCTCCTTGTTGTTGATTAGAGAATCCATGTATTAAGGAATTCATGATTAAATTAGTAAATATTTGATAGAAAATACCGGGATAACTGGTCAAAACGATATTTTCATCACATATAATAGAGACTTTTACTTGGTAATGTTTTAATTCAGCACGCAGACTGGTTATAATTTCATTCAAATAATCTTTAAACACAAAGCTACGTTGCTGTTCACTAGATTGATCGACTGCGACTTGTTTGAAACTTTGAACTAATTCAGCGGCTCTAGTTAAATTTTTTTGAATTAGTTGGCTGCCTTGTTGAGTCGATTTTAAATATTTATCTAAATCAGCGCGTTTCATTTTGCCAGTTTTATATAGATTTTCTAATTCCAAACTAAGAGTATTTAATCTTGATGCCGCTGTAACTCCTATGCCAACTGGAGTATTAATTTCATGCGCAACACCTGCAACTAAATTACCTAATTCAGCCATTTTTGCTGATTCTATTAGTTGTTGTTGAGCTTGTTTAATTTTCTTAGTACGTTCCTCAACTTCAGCTTCTAAGCCATACAATAATTCTGTTAATTGTTGTGCCATGCTATTAAAGGATTTAGCTAAATCACCTAATTCATCTTGACGTTCAATCTGCACTTTTTGATCCCATTGCCCTAAAGCTAAAGCTTTAGATGCAATATTTAAGTTTTGAATTGGTTTAATAATCCAACGAGCTGTAACAATACCAATTAAAATTGCGACTATTAAAGCAAATACACAGAGCATAATGCTAACTAGAGTATTAAAATGTATATGCTCCATAAAATCATTTTCTGGCACTATAACCACAATTAACCATTCAAGTCCCCATTTATCATGATATGGTAATACTTCCAGAAAATATTTTTTTTGTTGATAGATAAAATCAAGTTGTTGTTTTTTTGTATTATTAAGTTTGCCTTCTAAATATTTAGCAGTTGCACTAGTTAAAATATCTTCACTATCTATTGCTCGAAAACGTCTAGTTTTATTATCAATAATACGAAATGGCTTTTCATCAGTTGAACTAGCAACTAACAAACCTGATGGTTCCATGATAAAAGTTTGACCAGTTTTAGCTATTTTCAGATTCTTTAAAAAATATCCTAAATCCAAAAAGGTTAAATCAACGCTAGCCACAGCCAATAACTTACCTTTTTTATCATAAATAGCTTGATTAGCAGAAATACCAGTACTATTACTAGAAAAATAAACATAAATATCACTCCAAACCGGCTTAGCGGCATTTACTGCGGCTTTATACCAAGGTCTAGTACGTGGATCATAGTTTTGTCTAATTGCTGAAACTGTACTACGATTACCATCAGTGTCAGTTTCCCACGTTTCTAGCTTATTATGATTTGAAAGTTCTACAATAATAGAGCCATTTTCGCGTTTTTTAGAGCCGATATAATTACCTTGTTCAGTACCAAGTCCAATATAACTAACTGTTTTAAATTGTTTTATTTGATTCCAAAAATATGAAACTAAATGTTGTGGATTTGAAAAATCTATCTTTAATAAATCTTGACGAATAGCATCAGAATTAATTTGATTTACCAAATGAGGCATTGCGGTATGAGTCTTGATATGTTGATCAATAAGTGCAGTAATTTCACTACGTAACTGTATAGCTAAATCTTCAATTGCTTGTTTGCCATTATAAAAAGACAGCCAAGCGACTAATCCAACCGTGGTGACGATTTGAAGTATAAAAGGCACAATAATGACGCTTTTCAGTGACAATTTAATATTAAAAAAAAATTTTTTCATAAAAGAAATATAATATAGCTAAAAAAGTTAATTATAAAACAATACATAAAGGAATGAATATGCAAGATGAAACTTCTACGATTTTAATTGTCGATGATATTGCTGAAAATATTAGCGTCTTATTCGACTTATTAATCATGAATGATTTTGAGGTTTTAGTCGAACGTAGTGGTGAGGGAGCGTTACAACTTGTAGAATTAGCTTGCCCACGCCCAGATTTAATCTTATTAGATGTTATGATGCCACCGGGTATAGATGGTTTTGAAACATGCAGCCGTTTAAAAGCTAATCCAAATACTGAAGATATAACTGTAATTTTCATGACTGCCTTATCAGATACTACTGATAAAGTAAGGGGATTTGAATTGGGCGGAATGGATTATGTAACTAAACCTTTTCAACAAGAAGAAGTGTTAGCGCGAATCAATACACATTTAACTATTAGTAAATTAAAAAAACAATTTGCTAATTTAAATTCGCAGATAAAAATTCAAGATGAAAAGTTACAACAACAATATGCAATGACTTCATCATTAAATGATCAGTTACAAAAGGAAATTCGTGAACGTAAACATGCAGAAAAGGCATTACAAGCTAGTAAGCGAGAATTAAATCATGCAATCAACAATCTTAATCGTCGATGATGTTCCTGAGAACATTAGCACTTTATTCCATTTTTTAGACATTAATAATTTTGAAGTATTAGTGGCACGTGATGGAGAATCTGCTCTTGAACTTATCGAATATCAACGCCCTGATTTAATTTTGTTAGATGTTATGATGCCGGGTATTGATGGTTTTGAAACTTGTCGGCGTTTGAAAACAAATTCTAATACTAAGGAAATACCAGTAATTTTTATGACTGCACTTTCTGATACCTTGGATAAAGTTAAAGGTTTTGAAATCGGTGCAGTTGATTATATTACCAAGCCAATTCAACAAGAAGAAGCTTTAGCAAGAATTAATACTCATGTAACGATATATAAACTAAAACAACAATTAGAAGCTTTTTCTTATACGGTAGCTCATGATTTAAAAAATCCAATCCATGATGTAATCAGCATGTCTGATTTATTAAAAACATTATATTCAGATGATTTAAATATTCAAGGAAAAGAATGCGTAGAACACATTTTAAGATCTAGTTATAAAATGGTAGATATTATTAATGCCTTGTTATTGTTGGCGAATGTTTCAACACAAGGTGTTAATTTAACTAGTGTGGATATGAAAGAGGTTATTTCTAGTGCTGAACAACGTTTAGCTACAATGATTGAGCAATATAATGCTAAAATTTTTATACAAACTGACTTGCCACAAATAATATCTTATGTTCCTTGGTTAGAAGAGGTGTGGGTAAATTATCTAAGTAATGCGATTAAATATGGTGGAACACCAGCATGTGTGGAAATTGGTGCTAGCCAAGAAGCGGAAACAATTTGTTTTTGGATACGTGATAATGGTTTAGGTTTAGACAAACAAGCAATGGCAAAATTATTTACGCCATTTACTCGCCTTCATCAAACATCTGTTGAAGAAGGGCATGGCTTAGGTTTGTCAATTGTACAGCGAATTATAGAAAAGCTTGGTGGTGAAGTAGGTGTAGAAAGTGAAATTGGTAAGGGTAGTAGGTTTTATTTTACTTTCCAATACAAAAACTAGAAAAAATTTCCCCCAATAAGTCATCAGCAGTAAATTTTCCAGTGATTTCTCCAAGTGCTTGTTGTGCTATACGCAATTCTTCTGCTAATAATTCGTTTTGATAGTTATGAGCATGATTTAAAGCTGTAGCAAAAGCGATTTTAGCAGTTTGTAAAGCGTCTAAGTGACGACGACGTGCCATGAAATTACCTTCAGCATTACTATCTAGCCCCATTTTTTGTTTTAAATAGTCTTTTAAACCGTCAATTCCTGCTCCTGTTTTTGCTGATATATAACATATATCGCTAGAACTCATGCCAGCCTTATGATCACTTAAATCAATTTTATTACGCACAATTAAAGGTGTTTGCTCAATTTCACTTAATATATTACTATGATCATCAGGATGACGATCATCTACCAACACGATGACAAGATCAGCTTCTTTCAAAGCTAACTTAGTTCTACGTATTCCTTCCTGTTCAACCGGATCATCAGTTTCACGTAACCCAGCAGTATCAGTAATATGTAGCGGCATTCCATCTAATTGAATTTGTTCACGCACTACATCACGGGTAGTTCCCGGAATTGGGGTTACAATAGCCGTATCTCTACCAGATAAGCAATTTAATAAGCTAGATTTTCCAACATTAGGTTCACCTACTAAGACAATTCGCATTCCTTCTTTGAGCAAATAACCTTGTTGCGATTTTTCAATCAATTGATTTAATTCAACAGTTATTTTTTCTAGTTTAGCTAGAACTTGCCCATCAGCTAATAAATCAATTTCTTCATCGACAAAATCAATTCCAGCTTCAATATAACTGCGCAACCAAATTAATTGATCTACCAACGAATGAATCTGAGCAGAAAATTCACCTTGCAAAGATCGTAAAGCGCAACGTGCCGCTTGTGTTGAAGCACTATCTATTAAATCTGCAATTGCCTCAGCTTGAGCTAAGTCGATTTTATCATTTAAAAATGCCCGCTCAGAAAATTCACCCGGGCGAGCTAAACGCGCTCCTAATCCTAGTAAATTTTTTAAAATCAAGTCAAGAATAATAGGACCACCATGTCCTTGTAATTCTAAAACATCTTCACCAGTGAAAGAATTAGGAGCAGGAAAATAAATAGCTAAACCTTGATCTAATAATACACCTTGGCGATCAACAAAATCGCTAAAAGTGGCATAACGAGCAGGCGGTAATTTACCTAAAATGCTACTAGCAATTTCAGTTACTTTTGAACCAGAAATTCTAATAACACCAATGCCGCCACGCCCGGCAGGAGTGGCAACAGCGGCGATTGTATTTGAATTATTCATATTAATGAATTAAAGTACCAACACCTTTATCAGTTAAAATTTCTAATAACACCGCATGTTCAACGCGCCCATCAATAATATGAGCTGAATGTACACCGCCTTCTACAGCGTCTAAAGCACACTGTATTTTTGGTAACATTCCACCTTCAATTGTACCATTATCAATTAATTTTTTAACACGGTTTGCATTTAAACCTGTTAATAATTCACCCTGTTTATCAAGCACACCGCTAGTATTAGTTAATAACATTAATTTTTCAGCTTTCATCACTTCAGCAATTTTGCCAGCTACTATATCAGCATTGATATTATAAGATTTGCCATCATTACCAACTCCAATCGGAGCAATTACAGGAATAAAATCGCCACTAATCAATAAATCAATCACAGAAATATCAACACTAATAATTTCACCAACATGCCCAACATCAATATTTTCTATTTTTTTAGCGTAAATTAACTGCGCATCTTTACCAGTTAAACCAACTGCTGCTCCACCTTGATTATTAATCAAACTAACAATTTCTTTATTAACTAAACCTCCAAGCACCATTTGTACTACATCCATAGTTTCACTATCAGTAACACGTATGCCTTTAATGAATTCAGTTTCTTTACCTAAACGTTTTAATAAACTACTGATTTGTGGTCCACCACCATGTACGACAATTGGATTCATACCAATGCGTTTCATTAATACGATGTCACGAGCAAAACTCTCTTTTAATGCTTCATCTACCATCGCATTGCCACCATATTTAATTACAAAGGTTTTGCCTTTAAAACGATTAATATATGGTAAGGCTTCAGTTAAAACATGAGCAATGTTTTTGGCATTTTCTAATGGCATAATATTTTTTATATCTTTAGGTGTATTAATATTTAAAAAGGTTTCTGCTATATTACATTATTACTACATAGATTGCATATAAGCAGGGATGTAATAGCATAATGATATTATATAAATTCCAGCAATAAAAATTAAGGAGAATTTGAAGCGGCTTATGCTAAAAATCGGCGAGTGATTAAATACTTCTAAACCTGTCAGGTTTAAATCTTCAACAAAAAACCATGAATACTGCGTTTTTCAGTTGGCTGCAAACGCTTACCATCATAAGCAACACTAGCATCTGCTTGAGTTTGCATTAAATATTCAACAATCATGTTTTCTAGTTTAGCTAGAACTTGCCCATCAGCAAATTAGTTGATCCACCAAAGCATGAATTTAAGCAGAAAATTCACCCGGGCGAGCTAAACGCGCTCCTAATCCTAGTAAATTTTTTAAAATAACATCAAGAATAATAGGACCACCATGTCCTTGTAATTCTAAAACATCTTCACCAGTAAAAGAATTAGGAGCAGGAAAATAAATAGCTAAACCTTGATCTAATAATACCAATGCCGCCACGCCCAGCAGGAGTGGCAACAGCGGCGATTGTATTTGAATTATTCATATTAATGAATTAAAGTACCAACACCTTTATCAGTTAAATTTTAATTTACAAAACGGAATTCTACAATGATATTATATAAATTCCAGCAATAAAAATTAAGGAGAATTATCATGATAAAATAATCCTACTCATAATACTAACAACACCTAACATTTTAATCGCTAATCCTTGTGATCAGGCTAATTCTTTAGTTAAACATTCTTATTTTTTGCAGCCGCCGCAAGAGAAAACTTTATTAAAATCTGCCTTGAATCTTTGCCCTAGTCATGCTGTTGCTCATACTAATTATGCTAATTTGTTAGAAAATCAAAATTATAACAACAGAAAATTTAGCCTTACTCTATAACAAACAACGATTACAAAAAATGGTGAAATTAACAAAACAATGTCAAAGCAAATTTAAATAGATTGGTGATTAAACTGGAGTACAAAGCTAGGCTTTGAATTCCAAATTACATAATATAAATAAAATGGAGATAACATTATGATGACAACACTTGAAAAGGTTAAATGTTTAGAACAATATCTTATCATTGATACTTCAACCGTTGATCCCGTGCTGGATATGAGTATTAATAAGTTATTAGCACGCGAACATGCACGGATGCAAGAACTAAACACACGTTTATTAGACCAATTAATAGCATTTGAAGAGACTTATTCACTTAGTTCTAGTGATTTTTATAGAGCTTATGAAAAAGGTGATATGGGAGATGAAATGGATTTTGTGGAATGGGCTGCAACTGTTGAAATGTTTACTAATGTTGAAAAACGATTAACATTATTACAAAGAGGTGTCAATTAATGAATCTAATTATTACACAACATTTTGATGCAGTTGAGGTTAGGATTATTCAAAGCCCAATTATTGTCTCTTATGAAGTTGTCAGACGAGAAATATCCCCAGTTGATGGCAAATTACGCATAAAAATGGCATTAACTGACGGAGGATTGGCTGAATTTGTTGCGTATGTTAGCGATGTCGGTGGTAAAATTAGTTTATTGAAATATAGTTTTCATTGGCAAAATTCCAAAGGAAAATTAAAACAACGTTGGGATAATGCAGCACATCATCCACAATTACCCAATTATCCGCATCATGTTCATAAGGAAGATGGTGCAGTATTAGCTATAATGACAGTGCCTGATATATTTTATTTCATTGAACAGATTGAACAATTATTATAACGCAGATAACATTGAGTACAACGATACGCAACGGCGGAACGCAATAAATATCAACAAACCCCAAAAAAAACTACATAGATTGCATATAAGCAAAGATAAAACATAAAAAATAGCCGCAGCGCGGGGATTTCACGCTTAAAACATTCTGATTAGCCCAAACTAATCAGAAAAATTTAAAAAGGTAAAAGTGATAAAAGTTTAAAGGGTTACGAACATGGATACCCGGAAGCCCACGTTGCTGGTGCGGTTCATCGGCGTGTCCCAGCTGCGGCTAGAACTTTTAACACATTGTTTTTCATTATAATTATATTTATCAATATATTCTGAACATGTCCATTCCCATACATTTCCTGAAGTATCATATAAAGCAAGATTATGGTTATAATTTGCTTTACTTTTATCAATCTCATTACCCCACCAATACTTAGTTTCCGTACCAGCCCGAGCTGCATATTCCCATTCAGCTTCAGTAGGAAGACTATATTGTTTACCAGTTTGATTACTAAGCCATTTTGTATAAGTTGTAGCATCATTCCAAGAAACATTAAGTAGTATCAGCAAACTTATCATATTCAGCAAAGGTGACTTCATATTTCCCCATAGCAAACCTATCAACCGAAACATCATGCACTGGCTTTTCACTTGAATATTCACCACCCATCCTAAAAGAACCAGCAGCAATCATAACCATCTCTGGAGCAAAACCACCAACTTTTAAAGAATCTTTAAAGACTTTTCCGGCAACAAAAGTATTTTCTTTCTTAACAGCTTGAAGTTTTTCTAACTGTTCAGATAATTTAATCAACAACCGCTGAACCAGCACCATCATCATTACAAGCACTAATCATAGTGCCTATAATGATAGTGGCTATAACAACTCTAATTTTAGGTCTTTTTGACATATTTTAAGCTCTTATTTAATAACTTATCTAAAATTTATTCTGTAGGTTGGGTTAGATTTTTTTACGCAGTAAAAAAACGTAACCCAACATTTACTACAAAACATATTATTTTATGGCACATTCTTGTTGGGTTACGTTTTTTTACTGCGTAAAAAAAGCTAACCCAACCTACAAAAGAATTCTACAATGATATTATATCAATTCCAGCAATAAAAATTAAGGAAAATTTGACGCAGCTTATGCTAAAAATCGGCGAGTGATTAAATACCTCCAAACCTGACAGGTTTTAAAAACCTGTCAGGTTTAAATCTTCAGGTGTATTAATATTTAAAAAAGTTTCCGCTATATCAGCACAATCAACTGACACTAAAGCTTGTTGTTTCAAAAAACCATGAATACTGCGTTTTTCAGTTTCTAAAAACACTAATAAATTATCTAATAAGCGACGCTTGAGCAAACAAAAAGTTGGCTGCAAACGTTTACCATCATAAGCAACACTAGCATCTGCTTGAGTTTGGATTAAATGGCTATATAAACGTGCAACTAATTGTGAACTTAATAAAGGTGCATCACAAGGCACAAAAAAAACATAATCTGTTTCTGCCGCCGCTAAAGTACTTGCCATTCCAGCTAATGGACCTTGATAATTATCAAAACTATCTGCTATAATTGGACATGCAGAAATTTTTGCATATTGTGATTGGTTGCGATTCGCGCTGATTAATACTTGACTAACTTGTGGGCGCAAACTATCAAGCACATATTCAATTAAATATTTATCCTTAAATTGCACTAAACCTTTATCATGCCCACCCATACGAGTAGCACGCCCTCCAGCTAGGATTACTCCAGTTATTAACATAGGAAAAAAATGATGTTTAAAAACTCACCATATACCATATATGGAATTACAGCTTTAATATTAATAATATTATTAATAATATTATTTTCATATTTAGGCTTAAACTTATATATTATTAGCTACTTGATTTCTATCAACCTTGTAACATTTTTATATTATGGTTTTGATAAACTGATTGCAGGTTTTGAAAGTGTAAGAATACCAGAATTGGTATTACATAGTCTAGCTCTTGCTGGCGGTTCACCAGCAGGCTTATTAGCACAAAAATTATTTCGCCATAAGACAATTAAAACTTCATTTCAAATGACTTATTGGGCTATTGTAATACTTCAGATCATTCTTATCTTATGGTTATCATTTTAAACTAATAGCCACATTATATGCACTAACAGCTTGCTGTTTAACTAAAACAGCATGTCTGCGAGCTAACTGAAATTGATTGTTTATTAAATGCTTTTCAGCTTGTTTTAAATGTTTTTGAGCTTGTTGCCATTTGCTGGGTGCATAATATTTTGCATTAACATGATTAGCCGCATTCAAAGCTTGACGAGCATCGCTCATTTCTTGTGTAGGCATAGTTGTGCAACCAATCATCATTATTAGTATAATTATACCTACTAATTTACTTATATTTTTCATAGATCCGATTCCCAATCTTTAATTAATCATTATGTTAGACATTTTAGTTCTTTATTATAGCCGACATGGGCATGTTACACAGATGGCTCAAAAAATTGCTCGTGGTATCGAGGAAATACCTGAATGCCAAGCAAAATTACGCACTGTGCCAGCAGTATCACAACTATGTGAAGCTACCGAATCAGACATCCCTAATTCAGGTTCGCCCTATGTTAGTTTGCAGGATTTAGAAACTTGTGCAGGCTTAGCTTTAGGTAGCCCAACTAGATTTGGAACCATGGCAGCACCTTTAAAATACTTTCTTGACCAAACTAGTGGTTTATGGCTAGCCGGTGGTTTAAAAGATAAACCAGCCGCTGTTTTTACATCTAGCTCCAGTAGTGGGCAAGAAAGTACCTTGTTATCTATGATGGTACCCTTATTACATCATGGTATGCTAATATTAGGATTACCTTATGCGATTACAGGTGCAACACCATATGGTGCGAGTCATGTTGCTGGCACAGACAATAACAATCCGTTATCAGATGAGGAGCAAAGATTATGCCGAGCTTTAGGCAGACGCTTAGCGGAAACCGCTATTAAGACATGAATGAATATCTACTGATTTTTGTAAGTACTGTTTTAGTAAACAATTTTGTGCTGGTAAAATTTTTGGGCTTATGCCCATTTATGAGCGTTTCTACTAAACTAGAAACCGCTATAGGCATGGGGCTTGCTACGACGTTTGTGCTTACTTTATCATCTATTACTAGTTATATTGCTAATAAATATCTATTAATACCATTAGATATAGAATTTCTACGCACGATTGTATTTATTTTAGTAATTGCAGTAGTAGTACAATTTACCGAAATGTTTGTGCGTAAAACCAGCCCCTTATTACATCAAATTTTAGGGATTTTTTTACCTTTAATTACTACCAATTGTGCTGTTTTAGGGGTAGCCTTGTTAAATATACAAGAAAAACATAGCTTTATAGAATCAGCAATTTATGGTTTTGGTGCAGCTATTGGATTTTCATTAGTTTTAGTCTTATTTGCCGGATTACGTGAGCGCGTTATGGCAGCAGATGTACCTCTTTCTTTTCAAGGCGCACCAATTGCGTTAATCACTGCTGGTATTATGTCGATTGCATTTATGGGTTTTACAGGTTTAGTTAAAGTATGACAATAATAATTGCATTGTTATTAGTTGCTGGATTAGCCTTAATTTTTGGATTGGTGCTAGCTTATGCTGGAGTACGTTTTAAAGTAGAAGGTGATCCTATTGTTGATAACATTGATGCAATATTACCTCAACAGCAATGCGGAAAATGCAATTATCCCGGCTGTCGCCCTTATGCAGAAGCAATCGCTAAAGAAGAGGCTGAAATAAATCAATGCCCTCCGGGTGGTGAAACTACCATGCTAGCTTTAGCCGATTTATTAGATCGTGAACCTAAAGCCTTAGACGCAGAAGCTGAAGCAGCAGTGCCACTGGTAGCCATAATTGATGAACAAACTTGTATTGGCTGCACTTTATGTATTAAAGCCTGCCCAGTTGACGCTATTTTAGGTGCGCCTAAAGCTATGCACACAGTAATTGCACAAGAATGTACTGGTTGTGATCTTTGTTTGCCACCTTGCCCTGTTGATTGTATTGAAATGGTACCAATCTCAGCTAATCTCAAAACTTGGAAATATCCGTTACCTATATGACACATTTATGGCAATTTCACGGCGGTATTAAGCTTGATGGGCATAAAACACTTTCTTGTGAACAACCAATTACTCAAGCTAAAATTCCACCATTTTTAACTTTACCTTTATTACAACATAAAACTGAACTGGCTGATCCTATTGTTAAAGTCGGTGATTATGTTTTAAAGGGTCAAATTATTGCCCATGGTATTCATGCCTCAAGTTCAGGCACTGTTATAGCTATTGAAGCTCGTAATACTCCTCATCCTTCTGGTTTAAAAATTGACTGTATCATCATTGAAACTGACGGCAAAGATCAATGGCAAGAATTACAGCCAATTAGTGATTATACAAAGTTATCAGCCGATGAAATTCGTAAACATATTGCAACAGCCGGTATTGTCGGTTTAGGCGGTGCAGGTTTTCCTACTCACATAAAATTAAAGCCAACAAAAATAGATACTTTAATTATTAATGGTGCAGAATGTGAACCTTATATAACTTGTGATGATCGTTTAATGCGTGAACGCGCCAAAGAAATTGTGCTGGGCGCAGAAATTATTAGTTATACTTTAGCTGGTGTCAAATCTTGTATTATTGCAGTCGAAGATAATAAACCTGAAGCCTATCAAGCCTTATTAACAGCATCTGCTAATAGCACTGTAGAAATAATAACAGTTCCGACAATCTACCCAATGGGTGGAGAAATTCAATTAATAGAGGTATTAACTGGCAACCAAATATCACGCTCAACCATACCAGCTAGCATTGGTATTGTGGTACAAAATGTTGAAACTGCCAGCGCGGTATATCGAGCAATAGAATATGGCGAACCTTTAATATCACGGGTTGTAACCATCACAGGTAATGGCATAAATAAACCACAAAATCTACTAGTGTTATTAGGAACACCTATGAATTTTGTACTTGATCAATGTGAAGTCACAAGCAAAATCAATAGACTAATAATGGGTGGAACCATGATGGGGCTAAGTCTGCCTAATGATGATATACCTATAATTAAAACCAGCAATTGCATACTTGCATCTCAAGAAACAGCAATAGCCACGACTACTATGCCTTGCATACGCTGTGGAGCGTGTGCAAACGTATGTCCAGTTAAATTAATACCACAACAATTATATTGGTTTACCAAAGCCAAAGACTTTGAAAAAGTAGAACAATATAAAATATTTGACTGTATAGAATGCGGAGCTTGCGCCTACGTATGCCCAAGCCAGATACCTTTAGTGAATTATTATCAATATGCCAAATCTGAAATTCGCTTCAACCAACAACAACAAAAAAACTCAGAATTATCGCGACAACGACATGATTTTAGAAACTTTCGTATAGAAAGAGAAAAAAAGGAACGCGCTGAACGTCACAAAAAAGCAAAAACTAAAGCGGCAATGAAGGCAGAAATTGCAAAAGCTCGTGCTGAGAAAGGTTAAAAAGCTTCAGGCCAAAACTCAGAATCAGTAAACTGTTGATAAGTCCACGGACATGTTTCTGGATAGCGAGAAATTGGAATGCCAGTTTCCTTTTCTGCACCTAATTTTGCTAATTCATAGGATCGTTCTATAGCTTCGGGAAGTTTAGACTTCAATCCGGGGTTTTCCTTGATATGCCATTTAAGTCGTTTACGTTGCTCAATTATAGTTAATTCCCAGCTTCTTCTACCTATATAATATGGCTGATATTTCCATTTCAACAGGTGCATTAGCAGGTTTTCAATATATGACTCCAAGGCACGTTTCTCAGACTTGCCCATATCTTCCATTTCCTCAATAATATGTTCCAAATCAAGCTCATCAAAGCGTTTCTGCTTTAATAAGCTTGTCTGCTCCAAAGTCCATGTATAAAAATCTTGTTGGTAAGCTGCTCCCATGTTAGAACCCATTTTGTAAATCATTTTTCAAATCTTCAACATCTTCCAAGCCAACCGAAATACGAATTAAACCATCACTGATACCAGCAGCAGCGCGTTGTTCTGGAGTAATCCGCCCATGAGTTGTAGTTGCTGGATGAGTAATCGTTGACTTAGCATCTCCAAGGTTGGCAGTTATCGACATAATTTGAGTTGCATCCATTATCTGCCATGCCGCTGCTTGATCCGCTACTTCAAACGATATTATGCCGCCAAATCTAGTTTGTTGTTGTTTAGCTAGTTCATGTTGAGGATGATTCTTTAATCCCGGATAATAAACCTGTTTTACTGCTGCTTGTTCAGATAGCCATACAGCTAATGCTTCAGCATTGTCACAGTGTCTTTGCATCCGTAAATCTAAAGTTTCTAAACCCTTTAGAAATACCCACGCATTAAATGCACTCATAGTCGAGCCACTAGAACGAAACACTGAAAAAATATCACCACCAACCAACTGTTCAGAACCGACAATCGCACCACCTAAAACTCTACCTTGCCCATCCAAATACTTAGTCGCAGAATGAATTACAATATCAGCTCCTAAAGCCAAAGGTTGTTGTAAAACCGGGGTACAAAAACAGTTATCAACTACCAATAAACAATCATTAGCATGAGCAACTTTAGCAATAGCAGCAATATCTGCTACATCAATAAGTGGATTTGAAGGAGTTTCCAAAAATAATATCTTAGTATTATCTTGAATAGCCGCTTGCCAACTATTTATATCAGTCAAATCTACAAAACTGGTTGATATATCTAACTTACTAAGTACTTGATTAAACAAACTAACCGTGGGACCAAAAATACTTTGTGAAGCAACAATATGCTCCCCAGCTTTTAACAAACCCAAACAGGTAGTAAAAATAGCAGCCATACCAGAAGAAGTAGCAATACAACGCTCACCACCTTCCAAACTAGCTAGACGCTGCTCAAAATTACGAACAGTTGGATTAGTAATACGCGAATAAATATTACCCGAAACATTTGCAAATCTATCAGCCGCCTCAGCCGCATTTTTAAACACAAAACTAGAAGTTGCAAAAATAGGCTCACTATGTTCACCTTCCTCAGTGCGTACTTGCCCAGCACGCACCGCACGGGTATTAAACCCAAATTCATTCCAATCTATCATTATATAAATCTTTCTCTAACTTTTTGCAAAAAAAACCTAATTGCTTCCTGATATTTGTCTGGAATATCACTATCAATCACATTTTTTTCTTTGCCATCATGGCAATGTTTTGGAAAAGTAGAAACAAAATTCCACTGTTCATGCGGTGCGTTATCATGCCTATAAATCTTATCAACAGAATGCCAATGATAGGAATAACGCCCATCAAGTGTCAACCAAATATCAACTAAAGAACCGTCTATCAAAGATAATCTGACTTTTTGGGCACGACGTGTGGTAGTAAAAATTATATTAGCAACCACAACAATGTCGGCAAATTCATTTTCAGCAATAAATGCCAACTCCTTATAAACGGCTAATATCATTCTTAATACCTTGAATCTCTGTTTCTAAATTTCTTAGATCTATTAAATCCTCCCACGAAGGATGTTCCACTAAAACACCTTGTTTAATTTTGGTTTCTAATTCATCTACATTTATTACCGAATATCTTGATAGTATTTCAAATTTTTCATTCATCAATTCTTTTTTTCGATCTAATAAATAAGATTTAAGGCTATCCTGTTTCAATTGCTCAATTGATATAAAGAACTTTTGCGCTATATCTTTATATCTTGCTTCTATTAACATTTCCATGATATATTTACCTCAAATATTCATTCCAATCTATCATTATATAAATCAATACTTTCCGTATTTTTATCAGTTTCACATCCATTTTTAGCGGCATCATTACGAGCAGTTTCAATATGATCAAGATAATCCTGATCAACATCACCCGTTACATAATTACCGTTAAAACAAGAAGTATCAAATTGCTTAATATTCTTATTGCCTTTACGCATACATGAAGAAATTAAATCTTCCAAATCTTGATAAATCAACCAATCCGCGCCAATCAATTCGGCAATTTCCTCACTATTACGATTATGAGCTAATAATTCTTGCACTGATGGCATATCAATACCATAAACATTTGGATAACGAACTGCTGGAGCTGCTGATGCAAAAAACACCTTTTTAGCTCCAGCATCACGCGCCATCTCAATAATCTGCTTAGAAGTTGTTCCACGCACAATAGAATCATCTACTAATAAGACATTTTTATTCCTAAATTCTAAATTAATTGCATTCAACTTTTGACGTACAGACTTTTTACGCATACTTTGTCCGGGCATAATAAATGTGCGCGGAATATAACGATTTTTTACAAAACCCTCACGAAATTTGCAATTCAGAATATAAGCTAACTGTAAAGCCGCAGTGCGACTGGTATCAGGAATTGGAATAACTACATCTATCTCATGCTTAGGATAAGTATGTAAAATCTTTTTAGCTAAATACTTACCCATACGTAAACGCGCCTTATAAACCGAAATATTATCAATAATAGAATCTGGGCGAGCCATATAAACATGCTCAAAAATACAAGGAGCATAAACTGGATTATCAGCACATTGATGAGTATATAACTTACCATCAACACTGATAAAAATAGCCTCACCCGGATGAATATCTCTAACTAACTCAAAACCTAAAATATCAATTGCAACACTTTCAGAAGCAAACATATACTCAGTGCCATTAGGAGTATTACGTTTACCAAAAACTACAGGGCGAATACCATAAGGATCACGAAATGCCACAATACCAACACCAGTAATCATAGCAACCGCTGCATAAGCACCTTTACAACGCTTATGAACACGACTAACCGCCTCAAAAATATCCTGTTTAGTAACCTTTAACTTATTTAACTGATGTAACTCATAGGCAAAAACATTCAATAACACCTCAGAATCAGAATTAGTATTAATATGACGTAATTCCTGCTTAAATAACTCCTCTTTCAAAGAATCAGCATTTATTAAATTACCATTATGCGCCAGAGTTATACCATAAGGAGAATTCACATACAAAGGTTGAGCTTCCGCGCTAGAATCACAACCAGCGGTTGGATATCGCACATGACCCATGCCCATATTGCCATGTAAATTTTTCATATGACGAGTATGAAAAACATCACGGACAAGACCATTATTTTTACGCAGATATAACCTATCATCATCACAAGTAACAATACCAGCCGCATCTTGCCCCCGATGTTGTAACACTGTTAATCCATCATACAAAGCCTGATTAACAGGATACTTTCCTACAATTCCAATAATTCCACACATATATCTTTTTAATTAGAGTTTTCAAATTCAGGAGGCAAATCAAAATTAAATTGAGTAGCTACCTCAATAGGTAAATAGCTACGCAACCCAGTTACAACAGGTTTTAAATTAGTCATTAGAAAGGAATTCTGCCACCAAGGTTTTGTGGGTAATTGAGTTAAACCACCTAACATAATCAAGAAAACCACAATTACTATAGCCCTACTAAAACCAATAAATAAACTTAACAAACGTTCTAAAATTGATAAATAATTTTGATTAAATGTACTTAATAACAAATAACTTAGCGATTTCAATAAAATAAAACTAGTAAAAAATAGCAGCATAATCGCAACGCCAATACTTAAATCCTGAAAAGGAATCAGAGGCGTTAAAATATTTGCTAAGTCATTTAAGAAAAAAATAGCTACTATAAATGATAATGACCAAGATATTAATGATAACAAAGCTTTAACAAAGCTTTGAAAATAACTTAAATATCCTAACAATAAGATTAAAAAAACAATACTAACATCTACCCAATTAATCATAACAATAAATAAGTGGTATAAGCCACATACAAGCCTAAAAACAAACCACCTTCCCAACGCTGAATTTTACCATTAAAGAAAATCGGCAAACAAAGAAAGGCGACTGCAATCATTATTAGCATATCAAATTCTATAGCGGCTTCAGATACAACTATTCCATTTGGTGCAACCAAACTAGTAGCACCTAACACTAATAAAATATTAAATATATTACTACCAACTACATTACCAACAACTAAATCCTCTTGCTTTTTCAAACTAGCAACTACAACCGTGGCTAATTCTGGTAAAGAAGTTCCTATAGAAACAATGGTTAAACCAATAACTAATTGACTCACACCAAATAATTCTGCAATTGCAACAGCTCCATTAACTAACCATTGTGAACCTAGAACTAATAATCCTAATCCTATTATTATAAATAGTAATTGTAATATGATACTAGCAACACCAGAATTGGAATCCTGCTCTGTTTCAGAAACCTCAACTTTATGCTGTGTTTTGATGGTAAACAATATATATAACAATATGCCACTAAATAACAACAAACCATCCCAACGGCTAATTATTCCATCAAAAGACAAAACTAGTAACAACACAGAAACAGCAATCATTATAGGCACCTCTAACTTCACCAAACGTTCATGAACGCTAATTGGCGTAATAAGCGCGGCAACACCTAATACCAACAATATATTTAAAATATTACTACCAACTACATTACCTATAGCTAAATCAGTTTGCCCTTGCAAACTAGATTGAACACTTACAGCTAATTCAGGTGCGCTAGTGCCAAAAGCAACAACTGTCAATCCAATAATTAAAGGTGATACTCCAAGAAGCCCAGCTAAACGGGATGCACCTTCTACTAATAAATTTGCCCCTCCTACTAATAAAACAAATCCTAAAATAAATAAAACTAATGTCAATGAATCCACAAAATACCTCTGCTAAGAATAAAAATAAATCTTATAATTATAGAACAAACTAAGAAAAATTAGATAAAAAATACTTCTTATGTATCAAAATAATGTAAAACCAACATTCTTATGCTTATCATGTCGAGAAAATTTAAAATGGTATGGCTTCAATAAAGACACTGGTCATTTTGTTTGTCCAAAATGTGGTGTGGGGTTTCCGTCATTAGATGGATTTTTATTTTTTACTGAAGGAAAATTATTTATTGATCAGATTCAATCTGATTATGATCAACTGCGTAAAAATTTTTGGGGTAATTTGCCTGATTATAGCTATTTTATAAAACAAGAAAAATCAGTCTTTGATTCTTATGCAGCATTTCAACCCTTTAATGAATCAACTCGCGCATTATTTCCCCTTTTAAAAGATATAGCTCAACAAATAAAGCCTAAAGTTCCTATTTTAGATTTATGGGGGCGCACTGGTTGGTCTGGCGAATTATTGGCTTCATTATTTCCTGATAATCCTATATTTATGGTGTGGGAAGGTAATAAAAATGTCTTGGGTTATCATGGATATTGTTATTGGTTAAAAAAAAGGTCCTCAAATCTACATGTTATTTTTTTGGATATTGAAAAAGGTTTACCATTTAAAGATAACTTTTTTGGTTTAATTCATGGATTGGATACATTTCATCGTTATAGCCATTCTCCTCTCATAGGAGAATGTTTGCGTGTTGCAAAAAAATCAGCTGCTTTAGTATTTCCTCATATCCATCTCACAAATAGCGAACCATCTCCATATTTTGATAGAGGATGTATTCAGTATCATGGTAATCATTACCGAAAATATCTGGATCGAATACTTAAACCTATAAATAGAAAGAGTTATTTATTATCAGAACAACATCTTTTTGAACTTAAAAATGTAGAAGAAGCTCAAGATGATCCTGATATGTCACATTATAACGCTTTACTATATATAGCACCTGTTGGGCAAGATAAACTCTATTTATATCCAAGTCGTTGGGCTAGGATTGATATAAAACCAAGTTCACATTTTTTAATTAATCCATTACTGGATGTTGACTTAAATTCTTCTAATGTCAAGATCAGTTCTAGCAATTTAGCAGGGCATTGTCAGTATTTGCTGTCAAGACATCCTTTGTACTATAACTACATCAGTAAGCATTTTCCATATCAATTGAGTGATAGAGAACGCCAAGTGCTTTTTTGTTTACAACAAGGATTAAGTCTTGGTGAAACTTCGTCTAAATGCCAAATAGATTTTGATGAAACAGCTAAATATGCACTTTCTTTACAGGAACGTGATATTGGATTTATTAGTTCTGTATCTGATGCTATGTTTGATTTGCAGAATTTTTATTCAACACTACAAATCATGGATCCTGTATATCGTAGCGGTAAGTTTTCTGATTTGTGGCAACTAATGGAAAGTAATAAATCGAATCCATCAATTATGATTAGTGCCTACCATGATGAAGAATTTAGCTGGAATGATGTGCGAGAAATTGTACTTGAAATCAATGCTTTTCTAGTTGCTGAAGGATTAAATGTTGGTGATAATGTTGCCATTATTTCTCCACCTCATCCTGAATATTTGTTAGTTATATGGGCGTGCTGGTTATCAGGTTTGGTAGCCGTGCCAATCTGTCATGAATGGTCAGAAACGAGAAAAGTTGAAGTTCTTCAAGAAGTCAAACCTAAAGCATTATTCTTGGAATATAATTCAGAGCTTATTCCATATCAATCGGATTTGATAATACATTTTGATCCACTTTCTGAGTCAAACTTTAAACAAGATTATAAGTATCTAAGTGACTATTTGACGCAAGAACGCAATATTAAACCGCGATATGCGGATTATGAAACTGCTGTTATCTTATATACATCTGGTAGCACTGGAAAAGCTAAAGGTGTGGTACATAGTTTTTCTGCATTATATCGTGGTGCCAGCAAACTTGCAGCAAATTTTAATTTAATATCTGGTTCGAGGTTTCTAGGTTTAGGTGGCTTTCATACAATGAGTGGTTTGAGAAATGCTGCGGTATTAGGGTTTGTAGCAAATGTAGAAATTATATTGCCAGATATTCCAGTCAAAAATTCAGCACAAACTTTGATTGAACTATGTCAACAATATCATCCTGATACTTTAGTGAGTACACCAATTTTAGCTAAAATTATCTATGGTCTAAAAGATCGTTTATCTAAACATACTTTTTCCAGTCTTAAACTTTGGTTAATTACAGGTGCTAGAGCTTCTAAATCAATAAATGATGGTCTTAAAGATAAATTTTCTATTGATATTGGAACTTATTATGGTTTAACAGAAACTGGTGGTATTTGCACTGTAAATAAGGAACATTCCAATTCAGCAAGTATCGGCAAGCCGGTGGGTGCCTTAATTGATATTGTTAAGAATACAGATGAAAAAATTGGAGAAATTCGCGTTTTCTCAGATCAGCTCATGCAAAAATATTGCTCTGACTATGATGGTGTTAAGGAAATTAATTCTGGTTGGTTTTATACCAATGATTTTGGTTATAAAGAACAAAATGGTGACATTATATTATTAGGACGAAAGGATGATCAAATAAATTTGCCAAATGGTGAAATATTATATTTAAATGCGCTTGAATCTGAAGTAAAAGAAGCATTACCAAATGTAAAATTCGGCATTGGCAAACAATATAATAACAAAAATGCGTGATATTGTTGGTATTTCTTTAGGAGAGATTGAGGTAGATTATATATGAGTAATCCATTATTGACACTTTTTCAAAAAGCATATGAAAACTCACCAAAACATATTTACTGGCTAAATGATGGTCAAAAGCTTAATTATGGCGATTTCTTAGAAATAACTGCTAAAACTCAAATATGGTATGAGTCACAAGGCGTTAAAGCTGGAGAACGAATATTTTTAGCGGTTAATGATGATCGTTTACTTGTTCAACTTTGTTTAGGCGCATGGCGAGCTGGTGCAGTTGTTATTGTTGCGGATCCTAAAGTTAGTCAGTATGAGGCTGAAATCTTAATTGATATAGTAAAACCGAATTGGATTTGTACAGAACGCGATAGTAATTTCACTAAAATGTCGCTTCCATTATTATTGGTTAATTCAAGACCAAAAAAGGCTAAGTTACTAAAAAAACTATTGAGAAAACGTGTAACAGAACATGAAGATAATTATCCTTCTATTCTTGATTCAATCAATGGTATAGCAGATATTCGTCAGTCTGATACATCAGGGCTTGTATTGTTTTCGTCGGGTACAACTAGCCGTCCAAAAGCTATTTTATTATCATTGGATGCTATACTGAGTAATATTAAAGCTATTTCGCAACATATGCATTATTCATCTTCAGATCGAATACATAATGCCTTGCCCCTTCATCATGCTGACGGACTATTACATGGTCCAATTCTTACTTTGTTTAATGGCGCAACTTTGGTTCGTTCAAAGCCTTTTAGTTTTACCAATATAGATGCTTTTATTGGCGAATTGTATCGTGAACAAGTCACTCATTTTATAACGGTTCCAGTTATTTTATCCTATTTTAATCGTATTAAAGATCAAGCGGCAGAATTATTTCAATGGCAAACTTTTAAATATGTTATATCAACCGCTGGTCCATTGAACAATGAGTTATGGCAACTATTTGAAGATGAATTTAATGTTCGTATTTGTAATATTTATGGACTCACGGAAACCAGCATGGCTATCTCTATTTGTGGTCCTGATGATCGTAAAGGCACAGTTGGTAAGGTTTTAAATGGTATTGAAATAAAGATAAGTAGTGCTGGCGAATTAATTGTTAGCGGCAATATGCTTTTTAAAGAATATATAGATAATCCAAAAGCAACATTAGAGGTTTTAAAAGATGGTTGGCTTCACACAGGAGATTTAGCGTCTATAGATGATAAAGGATTTATTTCAATAGTTGGTCGTTTGAAAAATGTAATTATCAAAGGCGGTGAAAATATCAGCCCTGAAGAAATTAGAGATGTATTGTTGCAGCACCCAGAGGTTTGTGAATGTGAAGTGATAGGCTTAGCTAATCCAGAAATGGAAGAACAAGTAATTGCTTGTATTGTGACTTCTACAGAATTTAATAAATTGGATTTAAAGAATTTTTATGCTAGTAAGCTATCAACATATAAGCATCCTGATTATATTTTTGAATTTGATAGTCTGCCACGAGGTCCTTCTGGAAAAGTTGCTCTTCAAACATTACAAAAAATATGTGAAGAGCGTAAAGAAAAGGGTGATAGTCCAGATATATCATTTAAAATAATTCATTTAGCTACGGATATGTTTAAGGTAGATACCAATACACTGTCAAGTGACAGTAGTCCAGAAACTACATTGGGCTGGGATTCTCTAGGACATCTTCAACTAATTCTAGCTGTTGAAAAACATTATAAAATTAGCTTTACAGCTCGTGAAATGATGTCAATTGAACGGCTAAATGATGTGATCCGTTTAGTTCAGGAAAAAATGGATGAGTAAAATTCGCGGAATGCCAATATATTTATGGTGGTGGATATTAGGATTATTATGCTTAGTATTAATAGTTTATTCATTAGTTATTGATGATTGGATAGATAACAAAAATAAACTTTGGCAAGAACAGATTTATTTAAATACTTTTAAAAACTTAGAAGAAAATAAAAAGGCATTAGTTATATTAGCTGGTAACTCATTAATGAGAAATGCTGCATGGTTAGCGTCGGATGCCTTGGGATCTGATGTATATAGTTTTTTGTTAGCAGTTTCAGGAGCTGATTTTAGAAAAATAAAACCTTATTTAGATATAGCTTTAAGAAAAAAAACTACAATATTAGTGCTACAGACAGATTTATTGCTAATGAAGAAATTAAAACCAAAAATATGGCAGGAAAAAGCACGTCAAGTACGTACCAAAATTAAATTTTTTATCAAATATTTAATTGGAAAAAATGAAAAAATATACAAACAAAATTGTGGTCATATTTATAATGGTTCTCCTAAGTCAGAGAAAGTAAAAGCACTTCAGAAATATTATAGAAATTCTATCCCTATTTCTGTCAATGTTATTGAATGGATTAAAAATATACAAAATCAAGGAATAAGAATTGTATTAGTAGATATTCCTCGCGCAGATCAAATGGAACGCGCTCTTGCCTCAGACTTAGATAGATGGCGAAAATTAGTTAATTCTTTGGCAAAAAAACTTAATTTACCACTAATTGTTTACCCAGATAAACTTACTTCCGAAAAATATTGTGATAATAGTCACCTTAATGAAGCTGGTAGAGCTAAATATTCTACTTGGCTTCGTGAACGTATATTGAAATTAATTCATGAATCTACTTGATCCTTTATACTTAATCTTAGCAAGCATATTAATTATAGGATATTGGCTTGTACCAAGAATTTGGCGACTATGGTATCTTTCAATTGGCAGTGGATTAATACTTTCGTTTTTTTCATGGATTTCTGCCATAATGCTGGTCATTATCAGTATATTAACCTTAATTGCTTTACGCTTTCCTGCAAACAGATTGATACATGGCTTATGGGGAATAATAATCCTTATATTAATCTTTATAGCTTACCGTGCCTTACCATCAAATAATATAATTATATTAATCGGTTTAGCTTTTTATCTTCTCAAGGCAATCCATTTTCTGATGGAAAATTATAAGGGACATTTAGGCAAAATATCCACCGATATGCTATTTGCATATTTAATGTTTTTTCCTTCTCTCTTAATTGGACCAATTCATCGTTATAAAGAATTCCAATCAGATTGGCAACGTCAGACTTTTGATAAATCCATAATATCTTTAGCACTGGAACGTTTAATATGGGGATATGCAAAATTAGTTATTCTAGCAGATTATTTATTTAATCGAAAGATTATGAATTTCATAACTACAATTGAAGCAGATTATCCAAGATTGGCTGAATATCTACTATCCCTTCAATATGGTTTTCATTTATATTTTTCCTTCTCTGGTGCTACTGACATTGCCATTGCATTAGCCCTAATGCTAGGTTTTCGTCTCAATGAAAACTTTAATAATCCTTTTTTAAGCACTAATATTGCGGAATTTTGGCGACGTTGGCATATCAGTTTATCTGACTGGTGCCGCTCTTACATTTATCAACCAGTTGCATCACTAACACGAAATCACCAATTAGCTATTGTAGCTACCATGATAGGAATTGGTTTATGGCATGAATTATCATTTCGATACCTGCTGTGGGGAGGCTATCATGCTCTTGGTTTAGTAGTTTATTATAAATTTACCAATAGCTTTGGGCAAACTATTGAAAATTATTATAAAGATCGCGTTATAATGCTGTGGATTATTAAAATAATTTCAGTATTAATAACTTTTAATTTTGTGATATTAGGATTTGAAATCACACGTTCACAAGATATAATCCAAAATTATCAACGTCTTATATTTGGAGGATAATAATGCTTTATAACTACTTAATGAACTTTATGCCAGAAAATGTAGCAGCAGTAACGGTTGTATTGATTTATTTTTTATTGATCATTGCTACCATTTTATTAGCGGCTCCAGAATCTGGAGTTTTTAGATATATGGAAATATAAATAAAACTAATGTCAATGAATCCACAAAATACCTCTGCTAAGAATAAAAATAAATCTTATAATTATAAAACAAACTAAGAAAGATTATATATATTGTGTTTGAACGTATTCTAAAACAGATGCAGGAAAAAATCCGAAGCCGTCAGTATATAATGACTCTACATGCTGAAGAAGAAATGGACAATGATGAACTGACAATTTTTGATGTCGAACGTGCCATACTCACTGGTGAAATTGTTGAACGGCAAAAAGAGCATAAAATAGGGGAATGGAAATACCTTATTAAAGGCTATACCTTAACTCATAATAAGATCATTGTGGTGAGTAAGTTAAGTATAACTGGCAAATTGGTTATTATTACCGTATTCCTATTGTAAAATAACAAGGAAAAAATTATGAAATGTGACTTATGCAATGAAGAAGGCGTACACACCCATCTGATGACACGCAGTTATGGCAAAGGGGAAAATTTATTAGTAATTGAAAATATTCCCGTTATGACTTGCCAACATTGTGGAGAAAGTTACTTAACAGCAGAAACATTATATGAGATAGAACGTATAAAGCTTCATCGCCAAAGTTTTGCTATCACACGCCCAGTATCGGTTGCTGGTTTTTCTATTCCCTGTGATGCGCATAAAAATATTCATAACAACACACTGCAAGCATAAAATTTGATCACTTTTTTTATAAAATGCCAATTTTATTACTAATAATATGTATATTAATACATTCAAACAGCAATGCTGAAGCAGCAACTTATGGACCAACAACAGCAAGTGAAGACTTATGGCATATAGCTAAAAAACTAAGCCCACCTTCAACATCTGTTAGTATATATCAAGTTATTTTAGCCTTACAAAAACTCAATCCTAATGCCTTTAAGCTACCATGCAATATAAACTCTTTAAAAGTAGGTGTTAGTTTAGAACTTCCTAATGTTGAAGAAATGCAAACAATTACATATTATGACGCACAAGAAGAATATAATCGGCAAAATAATGAATGGAAAAATCGTTATGATTTTCCAATTGAATGTCCAATTTTAGTTATAGAAACTACTGAAATATTACCAAATATAGAAATTAAAAAAAATATAGAAATTAAAAATGATATTGTTATAAAAGATAAGTTTCAGTTAAATCTATTAACCATTACTTTAGTGTTAATGGTTTTACTAATTATTATTATTTTTTTATGGATTCAAATGAATAAAAAAATTACAAAAAATTTCAAAAACACCAATATATTATGACTTCATTAAAAAATGACAGCTTTTTACGTGCATTACAAGGCAAAGATGTTGATCGAACTCCAGTATGGATGATGCGTCAAGCAGGGCGTTATTTGCCAGAATATCTTGAAACTAGAAAACGCGCTAATGATTTTCTTACTTTATGCAAAACACCAGAATTAGCCTGTGAAGTAACTTTACAACCATTAGCACGCTTTGATCTGGATGCCGCTATTTTATTTTCCGATATATTGACAATTCCAGATGCAATGGGCTTAGGTTTATATTTTAGTGAAGGCGAAGGACCAAAATTTAAACACCCTATACGTGACGCTAAGGCAATTGAACAATTAGTAATACCAGATCCTAATGAGGAATTATCCTATGTAATGGATGCAGTTAGTTTGATTAAGCGTGAATTAGATGGAACAGTTCCTTTAATAGGTTTTGCAGGCAGCCCTTGGACTCTTGCTACCTATATGGTCGAAGGTGGACCTAGCAAAAACTTTAGTAAAATAAAAGGCTTAATGTTTGACCAACCTAGATTATTATTTCAATTGTTGGAAAAAATCACAGAAGCAGTTACTGCTTATTTAAATGCTCAAATCGCCGCTGGAGCGCAAGCTATCATGGTATTTGATACTTGGGGCGGGGTTCTTAGTAGTCGTGATTATCTGGAATTTTCTTTAGCTTATATGCAACAAATTGTTGAAAATATAACAAATAAAGATATACCAATAATTTTATTTACCAAAGATGGTAATGAATGGCTAGAGAATATAGCGGCAACTGGTTGTGACGCTGTTGGTTTAGATTGGAAACTACCAATAGGATTAGCGCGTCAACGTATTGGCGATCAAGTTGCATTACAAGGAAATATGGATCCTTGCGTATTATATGCTTCACCAGATCGTATTCGTCAAGAAGTAGCTTCAACTTTAGCTAGTTTTGGTCATGGCAATGGACATGTGTTTAATTTAGGACATGGCATTCATCAACATATTGATCCTGACAATGTAGCTGTATTTATTGATGCTGTACATAGTTTAAGTGCAAAATACCATACAACTTCGTCTTAATAATTAAGGAATTTAAATGATTGACAAAGTAATTTTAGCCGCTAAAGGATTTTGCATGGGAGCAGCCGATGTGGTTCCCGGAGTTAGTGGCGGCACAATGGCTTTTATTTTAGGAATTTATAGACAATTAATTGATGCTATTCGTTCTTTTGATTTAGTTTGGTTACAACATGTAATCAAATTTGAAATAAAACCAGCTTTAGAAAAGCCACATTTTGCATTTATAATTCCATTAGTAATCGGACTATTTTGCGCATTATTATTTTTCACACGAGTAATTCCATTACCTGTGTTATTACATACACATCCAGAACCTATTTATGGACTATTTTTTGGGCTTATCATTGGATCAATAGTAACTTTATCAGCAGAAATAGAAAAATTTAACTTTGGTGCTATGTTTTTTATTAGTATTGGAGCTATATCTGGATTGTTTATAGTAACTTTAGTTCCAGTGACTACACCAGATACACCATTATTTATATTTCTAAGCGGCATGATAGCGATAACAGCTATGATTTTACCGGGCATATCTGGCTCCTTTATCTTATTGGTATTACACAAATATGATACAATATTAAACGCGATTGGTCATTTTAATTTTATGATTTTAGTACCTTTTGGATTCGGAGTTTTAGCTGGATTAATAGTCTTCAGTAGATTTTTGGGTTGGCTATTACAAAAATATTATGCAGCGACTTTACAAATCATAATAGGTATATTAATAGGATCATTATGGATAATATGGCCATTTCAACACCGCACATATATAGAAGTTCACGAAAAAGAACGTCTAATTAGTTCTACACCTTATTTACCAGAAATGTGGAATGAAAATGTCACTTATGCCTTATTAATGATGTTATTTGGCTTTGTGGTGGTGTTTGTGATGTATCTTTGGGGGAAAAAATTTCGTAATTAATTTTAAAAAATAAAATTTTGCTATTGCGGAAATTGTTTTAAGTAATCGCTAACTGTAGTATAATTACTACAAATAAAGGTAATTTAAGGAGTAAACGATGCAAGCAATGACATTAAATGAAGCGGCACAAGATTTATGGAGCGTGATAGATGCTGTTAATGATAATCATGAACCATTGGTCGTAACTGATGAGCATCATAAACCGATAGTAATTATGAGTTTAGATGACTTTAATGCTTGGCAAGAAACAAGCTATTTAACCCGCTCTAGTGCTAATGCTAAAGACTTGCTAGAAGCAGTTGAAGAAATTAATATGCGTAAAAATTTGACATCACATGAATTAGTCGAAACGCTATGATTTGTTTTCGTGATCGAGCTTGGCAAGATTACTTATATTGGCAACGACAAGAAAATTTTGAAAAGGATTAATATTTTGATTAAGGATATTCAGCGTGAACCATTTACTGGTTTAGGTAAACCGGAACAATTAAAACATCAATTTAATGGTTTTTGGTCACGTCGTATTACTGATGAACATCGTTTGATATATACTTTTTCCAACGATGAACTAATCATTGTGCAATGTCGTTACCATTATAACTAAACTCTATAATATCGTATAAAATACTCAGATCTGTCAGGTTTTAAAAACCTGACACCTTATTTACCAGAAATGTGAAATTAGAATGTCACTTATGCCTTGTTAATGATGCTATTTGGCTTTGTGGTGGTGTTTGTGATGTATCTTTGGGATAAAAAATTTCGTAATTAAGTATCACACATTTGACTTTTAAAAAATAAGGTATAAAATAATAATAAATACACATTGTATTTATTATTATTGACTATCTTACAAACAGGAGAATGAAAACAATGAAGACAATTGTTTTATTATTTATATTAGTATGTTATACGCCACAGTTATTAGCCGCTGATGTTTTTGAAAATTTTAATAATGGAAGTGGTGGATTTAGTGAAAGTACACAGTTTTCTGTATCAAATAAGCGTTTTGAGTTTCAGGGAAATCGCGGTAATACCTCCAGTTTTACAGTATGGGGTGGTGGTTCTAATCAGGGTGGTTGGGCTGCTAAACCTGAAAATTCTAACTATTTTACAGACTTTAATGCCTCAGTGGATACAATTTGGTTAGATGGTAATAATTCTGGTTATGGTATAAATGTATGTGTTACAGAAAACCGCTTTGGAAACGCTGATTATGTTCGATTTTTGATTAATGGAGCAGGTGCAGATCGTTATTTTGTGATAGATGCTAAAATAGATGGAGATTACAAGGAATTGCAGAAATGGACAAAAAATAAGTCTTTAATAACGGAAAATAAATCCAATAAATTATCTATTGCCAAATCAGGTAATGAATTTAGGTTCTATATTAACTATACAGAAGTTAAACGATTAGTGATAAATGGTTGTGCTGGTGGTGCTATTGGTGTAGAAGCATCCGACTCTTTAGATGCTGCTTTTGATAATTTTGAAATTAAAGATTTGTCAAGTCAAGAAACATCAAATCAACCACCTAAAGCATCTTTTACCCTATCACCACGTCAAGGTAATGCGCCATTTACAGTTAGCTTAAATGCTAGTTCATCTTTTGATCCTGATGGAAGCATAACAAGTTATCAATGGTCAGCTTCTGATGGTCAAACTGCAAATGGTAAAAATTCTCAATTAACCTTTAATAATGCGGGAACATATGCAATAATATTGACTGTTACTGATGATAAAGGAGCTACTAATAGTGTTGAGAAAACAATTACAGTAAATGAACCAAAAAATCAAGATCCTAAAGCATCTTTTACCATGTCATCACAAGGTAATACAGTTAGCTTAAATGCGAGTTCATCCTTTGATCCTGATGGTAGTATTACTGCTTATCAATGGTCATCTTCTAATGGTCAAGCTGCAAATGGTAAAAATAGTCAATTAACTTTTCCTAATCCCGGAACATATGAAATAATATTGACTGTTACTGATGATAAAGGAGCTACTAATAGTACCCATAAAATCATTACATTAAACCAACAAAATCAACCACCTCAAGCTAATTTTACTATGTCACCAAATCAAGGTGATGCGCCGCTTACAGTGATCTTAAATGCAAGTTCATCCTTTGATCCTGATGGAAGCATAACAAGTTATCAATGGTCATCTTCTGATGGTCAAGCTGCAAATAGTCAAAATACTCAATTTATTTTTAATAATCCGGGAACATATACTATTAGCTTGACAGTGACAGATGATAAAGGTGAAACTGCTCAAATTACTAAAACTGTTACTGTAACTACTGCTGATATTACTCCAACGACTAATAATGAAAATGTAGCTGAACTAAAATTCATAGGCTATGAACCACTTTATCAAGTTGGGGATATGCTAATGTTAAACTTACAAGCAAAAATCATCAAAAACCGTAATCAACGAGTTGACTTATGGATATCTATACAATTGCCAGCAGGAGGTATATTATATATGACTCCCAAAATAACACAACTATTTAGTACTAAAGCACAACCCTTTATAACATCAATAGAAAGAATAGATGAAACCTACCGAATATTACAACTTCAAGTACCTGAAGATATCGGAGGTAATTACACATTATCAGCTATTTTTATAAAAGAAGGCAAAAACTTTATAACAGGCGGACCAACAGTTATAAAATCAAATATTGCTATTGCCGAAATTGTTTTGAGTAATCGCTAACTGTAGCTTTGTAGTTTTGTAGGTTGGGTTAGCTTTTTTTACAAAGTAAAAAAACGTAACCCAGCATCTAAACTTTCAGGTGAATAATTCAAAATTGGTATATTGTGTTTTTTGCATTCTGCTATAAAAGCATAACGATCTATTCCTGCTAATTCTGTAGCTGCCCCAGCTGATAATTTACCTGATCTAAATAAAGCTAATGCAGCTCAAAGGCTGGTTTAGCAAATTCTAGCAAACCTTCTTTTTTGGCTTTAACTACCAAACCTAAAGAACCTATTAAAGGTAAATTTAAAATTCACACCATATTTAGAATTTTCTACTGCTAATGTGATAACTTCACTTTCGCCATCTCCAAGATTCCAATTAGCAACTAATGGTTCAATAGCAACACTTTGATGTTCAACTCTCGAATTTTCAGACAATTTGTTTAACAAACTATCAACATCTGTCTTCTGCGATACTTCTTTGACAACGCTTTCTGGAATAATCCAAGTTTCAGCTAAAGGGCTGATGGTAGATAGAAGATCAGCCTTTCCTAACACAATGAGTGGAGACGCATCAAAAACCCATTTATGTCTCATAACCTGCCTCTTCGAGAAGAGTGTGACCTCAACATGATGTAAAGCAAACATTGTTACATGCTCAAACACCGCCTAGGAATTTCATTTTATAAGTATAAATATTAGTGTTATTTACCCGACAACACCACCACCCCATCTTCAGCAATATCACCTACCCACCCAGACCAACCAAGCCGACAAGGCGTATCTTCTGAAAGTCTCATAGAAGGAACTTCTGCCCGTTTTAAAATAAGTACAATATCAAAATCTAACTGGTCAATTAATAAAATTTTGACTAATTCACGTAAACTATCATAATATTTTCCCGTCGGCAAAAAGTCCTTAAATTGTTCAAAATCAAGTGGTCCTAATCGTAGATTAAATTTGCCAGCGCGATCTAACACTCGTTCTCCTATGGTCATATTAAGTCCTAATGAACAATTGTCAGCACCCATACAGTTACGCTGTGTTGTGTCAATTTCCACCCAACGGAGAACACTTTGTTCAATATTAACTGGCAAGTTACCAAAATAATGGGAAATTATTTTTTCTAACACCACCGCAGAGCGGCTCCGCATACTTAATAAACCACCGTAATATAATAGCCGTTCCCACTTTATGTTGCTAGACTGGCGTAATTCTTCATTGCCTAAGCCTATTAGAGAATACATCCGTTGCGAAAAAACATCCACCGCTCCTTTTTGGTATTCAATATAATAGCGATATTTTTGCCATATTCTATATAACAATGAAATTATGCGGTGATGAAATAAGTCTAAAAAATCACGGCGCAGGCTATCATCTAAATCCGCTGCGATGATCGCCTCAGTATAAAATGCTGGAAGCGGCGAAGTTGTACCATATAAACCTAAAAAATTGATAGATAATTGTAATTTATCTTCAGAATGTTCAAGCGAAGCAATATCAGAGGCAGGAAAGGCTAAATGGGCGGCTGGTCGAAATCGAAGAATTTCACGCTCAACTGGACCTTGATGACCAACCGGCACCGCCGTTTTAGAAATAGATTGCAACAATTCAACCAATTTAAAAAAAGAATAATAACGGCTATCAGCACAGAGTTGTTCAACTACATCAGATTCTGTTGTCCTTGTCTCGGTGGCCATAAATAAATTTCACCCTCTTCAGTTTCTACTTCTAATTGATGGAAAGAATTGATACTGGCATAAAGTGCCAAAAATTCATTCAACACTGATGCAAATAAATACATATCTCCTTCACCAGCAAATTTGCTTACCAGCATATCAATGTGAGTACGTATGCCCCTAATCGGAGTGCCATAATGTAGCACATCAACCGGGCGCGTTTGTATTGCGGCTAGACCTTCGCGGCGCAACTTACTTTCTAGCGCAGCTTGAGTATTATAATAAGCTCCAAAGTCATAAGCCGATAATATTATTCTTAAAGCTTCCACATTGGCTAAAGAAAGATAATTTAAAGACATATTAGAAATAAGTTGCCAATGCAATCCTGCTTCTAATGGTGGCGGAAAAGAGGATGTCACCACTGTAATATTTTCAAAAGTTGCAAATTCCGGCGAATTACCAGTGGCAACTCGAATTTCACCAAGTTTTAATTCTCCCGCTAAATTACGATTACTACAAGTTAATTCTAAAGAAATAGTCTCAACTGGTGGTAATGTTACCTCTTCGGTGGCAGTTACAAAGGCAATATAAGTATCTACACCTTGTTGCACCACACTAGGATGAACTCGTGTTCGATAAAAAGTTGCCACATCACTGGCTGCATGATCAAAAGATTCAAAAGCATAATAAGTTTGCGTATTACTTTGACCGGCTAACAAACCTTCTACTTTATCAATCGAATATATTTCATAATGTTGCGGAGGATTAGCTTCGGGTCGAATTTGATATTCTACACGTCTATGATCTAAACGAATAGGAGAAGCATCCAATGGAAATAAATTAATTATAGGGGTGCAATACAGACGAATATGATGGTCTTTTAAATTCAAGTGAATTTGCTCATCCAATGGACGATAAAAATTAAAAATCAATTCAAATCCGTCGCTCTTGAAATTACTTACTGCATTTAATTCATTTATATCTAAAAATAAAAACTTTTCTGGTAATGAAAAATATTCTTGTAATAATCTATAACCGGGAAAAGCATTGGCTGGATAAGGAAGCAAACTTTGTTGTTCATCAAAACCTACTGGAGTAACCACTTTACTAGCTAAAGTAAATTTATCATTACTACCAATTGCTTGCACCAATACATTATCTAAATAACGAGATAACCAAAGATACAATGAATAAGTAATATAAGATTCACCATGCAAAAATAAACGTAATTTATCTACCGCAAGTTTATCTAAACCAACACCAGCTTCTGGCAGGAAACGCAATTTTAATACTGAACCAGAAGCCACTCGTTCCAAATTAACTTGTTCCAATCGTAAAGGATAAATATCAACATCATAACAAGTTTTAAAATGACAAGCGGTTGCTTCCACTGGCAGAGAATCTACAGTGCAACCTCTAGCAATCCTTTGTTTTTCAGCTAAGGCACTCTCGATTGGTTCAAATTGCAGAATCGACATCGAAGGAATTGGACGCAAATAATGGGGCCATAATAGGTTTATCAGCGTATGTGTCAATTCTGGCAATTCATCATCCAATTTTTGGCGCAAACGCCCAGTCAGAAACGCAAAGCCTTCCAACAATCTTTCAACGTCAGGATCATTACCCCGCTCAGCAAGAAACGGTGCTAACTTAGGATTTTTCAGCGCAAATTCTTTGCCCAACTCATTAAGAAAAGACAATTCATCTTGATAGTATTTATTGAAATGAGATGCCAATTATTTATCCTCGTATTTTGATACGCCCTGAATCGCCCATGATAGTAGTAAATGCCACCGAAGTTCGACTTTTACCCAAATTTAATTGCCCAGAAATTTCAAATTTTAAATCCAGTGGATTTTCCTCATCTGCAATATGTCTGACTCGAATATTTTTAAGTCTGGGTTCATATTGCTTCACATTGTATAATATTGACTTCCTAATTTCCATAATAGCATCTGGAAATTGATCAACCAAATCATTAAAATCAGGTGAACCATAATCAGCTACAGTTAAAACACTGCCCTGACGTGTATTAAACATATTTTGCAAATTGCGTAAAATTGAGCGCGATAATTCATCAGTATCTAAGGTTAATTGACGAATTGACTCAACTTCAGGATGGTCAATTCGTTCTAGTAAGCTGCGTTCCATGAGCTAGCTTATTCTTTATCCAATTTACCAACTAATGACAAGGTAAAATCAGCTCCCATATATTTAAAATGTGGACGCACTTTCATATTAACTTTATACCATCCCGGTTCACCTTCCACATTTTCGACAGTAATTTGAGCTTTACGAAGGGGGCGGCGACTACGAACATCAGACGATGGATTTTCTTGATCAGCTATATATTGGCTTAACCATTTATTTAACTCAGCTTCTAAATCAGAACGTTCTTTCCAACTACCTATTTGTTCACGTTGCAACACTTTAATGTAATGCGCTAAACGATTTATGATGAACATATAAGGCAATTGTGTGCCTAATTTATAATTGGTTTCAGATTCTTTGCCCTCTTTGCTAATACCAAAAAATTTGGGTTTTTGTACTGAATTGGCCGAGAAAAAGGCAGCATTATCGCTATCCTTACGCATAGTAAGGCCAATAAAACCTTCCTCAGCCAGTTCATATTCACGCCGATCTGATACAAATACTTCGGTTGGAATTTTAGTTTCAATTTGTCCCATTGCTTCATATTGATGCAGAGGCAAATCTTCTACTGTACCGCCGCTTTGAGGACCAATAATATTTGGACACCAGCGATATTGAGCAAAACTATCAGTTAAACGGGTAGCAAAGGCGTAAGATGTATTACCCCAAAGATAATCTTTATGAGAACCCTGAACACTTTCTTCATAATTAAAGGCTTTAACAGGATTATTTTCTGGATCATAAGGTAATCGCAACAGAAAACGCGGCATAGTTAAACCAACATAACGGGAATCTTCAGATTCTCGGAAAGATTGCCACTTAGTATATTTAGCTCCTTCAAAAATAGACTTTAAATCTTTTTTGTTAGGCAAAGCTAAAAAGTCATCATCACCAAAAAATTGAGGACCAGCTGCGGCAATAAATGGTGCATGTGCCATTGCGCCTATACTTGCTACATTTTGCAGTAGTTTAATATCAGGTGCAGAAGGACCAAAATCATAATTGGCAATCATCGCGCCTACTGGTTTACCACCAAATTGACCATATTCCGCTGTATAGACATGTTTATATAAACCTGATTTCACTATTTCAGGTGCCTCTTCAAAATCATCTAACAAGTCATCTTTAGAGACATTCAACATTTCCACTTTAATATTTTCACGGAAATTAGTTCTATCTATCACAAATTTCAAACCACGCCAAGCTGATTCCAGCTTTTGAAATTCATCATTATGTAAAATCTCATCCACTTGACCGCTTAATTTATGATCAATTCCAGCAATCATTTGATCCACAACATTTTTATTGACCCTTTCTCCTTTAGGTCTTTTCAGCATTTCAGCAA
>NZ_MCBX01000012.1 GCF_001723685.1 Candidatus Marithrix sp. Canyon 246 | reverse complement strand
TCAAAAAAATGGATTTTTCTTTAATATTGAATGCTGAACCTCCAATAATATAACGTTTTGAACTATCAGAATATATTCTATAATCACGAATATCACGTAAACCAATTAGACACATGGCATGAGGAAAAGCACGTGGGTGTCTGGTATAACCAGCTCGTAATTGTCGCAACACTGAAATCAGCCCATCACCAATCAAGGCATCTACTTCATCCATAAATACCACCAAAGGTTTGGTTAGTTCTAAACACCATTGAGTCACAAAAGTCGCAAATTCATCACCAACATTTTCAAAACAGGCACTTGAAGGTTGATATTCGCTTGGAAGATAAACTTTTGCTTGAATACGGAATTCATTTATAATGGTTTGATTTAGTTTGGCAATATTATTTCTCCAAGCTTGACCAACTTCAATATTTACATATAAGGCAATATATTTACCTTCCTGATTTAAATGCTCCATCAATTGCAACATCATAGTAGTTTTGCCGGTTTGGCGAGGAGCATGTAGAATAAAATAACGTTCGTTCTCAATCAATTTTTTGATATTGTTAAAATCAAGAACTGTCATATAATGTTTTTCGGGAACACAAGGTCCAGCGGTGTTAAAAAATTTCTGCATAGTAAGTATTGGATTTAATTTTGAATTTTGAAGTTTTAGACCTGACAGGTTTTAAAAACCTGTCAGGTCTGAGAGAATTCACTGAATCACAGCTCCTTTGCAGTCAAGGGCTAGCCGAATAGATAAGATGACTTGAAGGAGAAAAGGCTACGGCGTTACATAATCAGTATGTCATTAACACTACTGGTATGCCCCACCACTCGCTCAGCCGGAGGAAATGACAACAACGGCGTGGTAACTACTTCAACCTCTGCCATCGCCACAGAGGATAATCCGCACAACAACAAACTAACAAAATATTTGAACATTTGTTACACCTTTTTAATTCAAAATTGTCTGAATCCTGATTCAGACATATTAATACAATATTTGAATTATTTAAGCAAAGCTTGCAAAAAATCCCAAACTTTACCAATCGAACCAATATGAATCTTTTCATCTGGTGAATGTGGATATTTAATTGTCGGTCCTACTGAAATCATATCCATTCCTTGTACCTTGTTGCCGATTATTCCACATTCAAGCCCAGCATGAAGAATCTCTATTTTTGGTTTTTTATTAAATAAGTTTTCATAAACATCAAGACTTTTTGCCAATAATTCAGATGACATATCAGGCTGCCAAGCTGGATAGCGATTATCGCTGTATGCTTCGCCACCAGCTAATCTTGCTAATGCTTCAACTCTATCAGTTAGTGCTTCAATTCTTGACTCTATTGAACTTCTTTGACTGCTTAAAATTTTAAAATTTCCAGCTTCAATGCTGACAGTAGCAAGATTATTGGAAGTGAACTTTGCAGCTACACCATGTGGAAAAGCTATAATAAAATCAATTACTTTTTTGCTATCTTCTGATGTTAGTGCCTGATCAGCTTCTAAGTCGCTGGCAGAAATTGTAATTGATAAATTCGGATCAGTATCTTTATATTCATGCTTTAAAGTTGTTTCTGTTGCCAATACAAGGTTTTTGACAGCTTCAACCTCATTTTCTGCAACCCATATTGTAGCTTCAGCATCTCTAGGAATCACATTGTGAGCTGTACCGCCATTAAGATTAGCTAAACGAATATCAAATTTCATCATAGCAACTGTTTCAGCTAGTATTTTGATAGCATTAGCTTTTTCAAGATGAATATCAATTCCAGAATGCCCACCAGACATGCCGCTAGCTTTGATTTTTATCGCTTGATAATCGCTAGGCACACCTGTTTGTTCAATTCCTAGGCTGATATTAGTATTAATCCCACCAGCACAACCAACAGTCACAACTCCTTCATCTTCAGAATCTATATTAATCAAAATTCGCCCATCAAATAATTCAGGATCTAAGTCAGTGGCTCCATTTAATCCAGTTTCTTCATTTACAGTGAAAAGTAATTCTAATGGCGGATGGTTTTTTTCCAAAGCCAAAGTCATAGCCATCGCGATAGCAATACCATTATCAGCACCCAAAGTAGTTTTATCAGCGGTTAGCCACTTTCCATCATAAATATGTTTAATAGGATCCTTAGTGAAATCATGATTAGAATCAGGAGTTTTTTCACAAACCATATCCAAATGCCCCTGAAGAATAACAATAGGGGCATTATCATAACCGGGTACTTTAATTAACATATTTTGTGCCTTATCAGTTGAAACCGCAAAATTATGAGACTTAGCCCAATCAGTCAACCATTGAGAAATAGCTTGTTCATTGTTAGAACAACGGGGAATTTGATTGATTTGCTCAAACCAGTTTAAAATATCATTAGTTTTTTGATGTTCAAATAGCATTTCAGCATAACTCCAATGGATTAATTTATATGATACAATATATCATAAATACGCTTAGAGATTAACAATGACAACTAAACTAATACGTCACGACTGGCAACTAGCAGAAGTAAACAAACTTTTTAATACAGCATTCAATGATTTACTGTTTCAAGCTCAATCGATTCATCGCCAATTTTTTGATCCAAATGAATTACAATTAAGTACATTATTAAACATTAAAACTGGCAAATGTTCAGAAGATTGTTCCTACTGTTCGCAAAGTGTTCGTTTTGATACCGAGCTAAAAACTGAAGATTTAATGCAACTTGATAGCGTAATTGCTGCCGCTAACCAAGCAAAAGCAAATGGAGCTACTCGTTTTTGTATGGGTGCAGCATGGCGTAAGCCTAAAGCTAAGGATTTACCGAAATTATTAGATATGGTGAAATCAGTTAAAGCTTTAGGTTTAGAAACTTGTTTGACTGCTGGCATGTTAGAAGCTGAACAAGCTCAACAATTACAACAAGCTGGATTAGATTATTATAATCACAACCTTGATACTTCTGAAGATTATTATAAGAACATCATTACAACTCATAGTTATCAAGATCGTCTTGATACTTTAGCTAATATTAGAAATGCCAATTTAAAAACCTGTGCTGGTGGTATTATTGGTTTGGGTGAAACTGAAACTGATCGCGCTAAATTATTGATGACATTAGCGAATTTAGAAACACAACCAGAAAGTGTACCAATTAATCAACTAGTACCAATCAAAGGCACCCCATTAGGTGAAACAGAAAAACTTGACACATTTGAAATAGTGCGTTGTATTGCAGTAGCTCGTATTATGATGCCAAAATCATATGTACGCTTATCAGCCGGACGTAGCACAATGAGTGATGAATTACAAGCCTTATGTTTTCTTGCTGGCGCAAATTCGGTATTTTATGGCGAAGAACTTTTAACAACTGATAATCCTAGCACACAAGATGATCAACAATTATTTCAACGGTTGGGAATATCATAAATATGTCATTTGGCGAATATAAAGATTACAAAGCTTTTGAATTAGAAAAATATTTAAAATTAATATACATAACAATTGGTAGAAGTTAAAAAAAGTAATTTATCTGATGGTTTAGGTCAATGTATAGCTGAAATGTACGCTACATTAAAACAATTTAAACAAGATAAAGTATATGGAATTATAACAGATGGTGAGCTGTGGGAGTTTCTGTTATTGAAAAACTCTATACTATCAGTGGATGAAAATAATTACCATATCATATATGTAGCTGATATTGTAGATAGAATTGCTTATATAGCTGATACTTTTAATCAAAATAATGATCAATAAGCATTGGAGAATTTATTATGCGTGGATTGAAAGATATAGGAGGATTATGACTACAAAGCTTTGCGTGCTGCTGGCAAAGTAAAGAAGTTGGTTTGAATAACCTGATTTATATGGAAATCCTACAAGGGTCATTTAAATGCTACTTTTCAGGGCAAAAATTTTACCAATTACAGCATAAAGAAAAAAGTCATGCAGCGGCAGCAGCGCAAATATATTTTGATTGTCGGCGTAGTGGTATCACGATCCGATCAAGCGTTGATTGCCTTATTGCACAATGCTTGCACAATGACAAGGATTTTAAGCAAATAGCAAAAGTGATCACAGGATTTAAGCATAAGTGTTTTATGCAATAAATAATTGGAAATGGTCGGTTATCACTGATCCTACAAATCTTTATCGTACCTACTTATATAGACCATAAAAAATGAAAAAAATTTTATTTAGCTTATTAATTGGATTATATTTTTTATCCATTCTTTCATGCAGTACAACTCCGCAAATAGAAGATGAAACATCAAACAAGGATTCTGATAGTACCTCTGATAATGATACCACTACTCCTGATTATATAAGAACTTTATTCCCTTCTACTACACCAAAACCCGAGGATGATTTTCATAATCAAAACGGTAATTCTACACACAAGCCAGTAAAGCAAACAAAACAACAAAATCAAAGTTCTGCTAGTGTTCCTGAATATCCTCCTATTAATAATAAACGCATAACTATACTTAAACTTGTGAAGAAAGCAGCAAGGCGTTATAATGTTAAACAATCCTTAGTTTGTGCCATAATCAATCAAGAAAGCCGCTGGAAACCAAGAGCTGTCTCTCACGCTGGTGCAGTTGGACTCATGCAAATAATGCCTGCAACTGGTCGCTCTGCTTGTGACTTAAGTAGAAAAGAATTATTTAACCCCTCCAAAAATATTAATTGCGGTGTTTACTACTTTAATGAACAGTTCAAACGATTTAATTCTATAAAACGGGCATTGTGTGCCTATAATGCTGGTCCACACAGAATTGTAAAATACGGAAAATGTCCTCCTTTTAAGGAAACACAACATTACCAGAAGGTAATTTTAGCCGCTTATAATAAAGGAAATGCCTGTAAAAAGGCACCAAAAATCATGACAGCAGATTTACCACTTCCACCTTCACCCCCTGATCTCTCTCTTTCCGCAAAAGGCAAGGCTGATGTAGAATTTACGAAAAATAAGGGTATGTATTCACCAAAACAGTGGTGGGGACTGGTTTGTAAAAACATTGATAAGCTGTATTATGAAAAAATAGGTAGCACTGAACCAGCAACAACTCAAAAGCAAATAAAGCTTTGGTCGAATATTTTTAATGTAACTGTCAAGGACATTCACCAAGATGAACTCAGATTAAAAGGACAAAAAGCTATGTCTAAAAGTAGAATAAAAGATAATATCAAAAAGAATTGTCCTAACACAATTGAAGAACAACCAGTTGAAGAACAACCAGTTGAAGAGCCAACGGTTGAAGAACCACCAGTTCAAGAACCAGCACAAATACCACTTAGTGCCAAAAAAATAGCAGATGATAACTTTAAAACCGGTGGTTATAAAAAACGAGATTGGTGGAGACTAGTTTGTCAAACTATTGACCAAAAGTATTATCAATTTACTGGTAGCTTTAAATCTGCTACCACTGAGTCTGAAAAACAAATTTGGCTTAACATTTTAAGGGCAACTATCAATGATATTCACCAAGATACGATTGCAAACAAGAATGTAATGTTTAAAAAGACAATTAAGAGAAATATATTAAAAGCTTGCCCTTAAGCGAATAACTTCGCAAAGCTGATTTTTATTCTAATTCCATACGAATGATTATTTGTTTAGGCTTAGATTTGGAGTTATCAACCAAAATATTGTAAAAATTTCCTTGCTCAAGTTCAACGCCATGCTGATTTGATCCAGTATTCATGATTTTGATCTTAGTGTTAGGAGATACACCTTCTACAGAAATAAGCTTGTATTTTTTCTGGGGATTACGAGAAGAGGTAGAAGAAACGTGGAATCCCGGAATCTTGCCTTTAAGAGCAATAATTCTTTTATAAGACTGTTCAATCCGATCTTCGGTAATTTTACCATCGTTTATTAAATTTTTAATAAGATGAACAGTTTTTTCCACAATTTTTTCATCATAGTCAATGTTGTTGCCTATAACAATTATGTCAATACCCGCTTCAATCACCTTTTCAATGGCTGTTTTAAAATTATAAGACTTTGTAATTGCTTTCATCTGCATATCATCAGATATAACAACACCATTGTAGCCCAGTTTTTGGCGTAATTCTATATCGACAATTTGTTTTGAAAGAGTGGCTGGATATTGTTTATCAAAATTCTTATTAAATACATGAGCTACCATAATAGCATCTACTAATTGTTCTTGGATTAGATTTCTATAAGGTTGGAGTTCTGTTTCTTTCCAAGTATTAGTAACATCAACGATTCCAAGGTGGGAATCTTTAGTAGAACTACCATGTCCGGGGAAATGTTTAATCGCACAAAGTACACTATTTTTATGATGTGCTCGAATAAATTCACTAGCGTGTTGAGTAACAACTTTAGGATATTTAGAAAAACTGCGGTGAACTTTACCAATAATAGGATTATTAGGATTGATATTCAGATCAACAACAGGTGCAAAATTCAAATTAATACCAAGTTCAGTTAGTTTTTTGGCTATTTTAGAAGCATAATCGTAAGTTAATTTTGGTTTATTTTTTTTACCAAAATACTGAGCAGAATGAGTTACTAAAAACCCAAATTTGTTCCTTAATCTCCGTACTTTGCCACCTTCTTGATCAATTGCAATAAATAAGCTTGTCTGCGAAGCAGCCTGTAAATCTTTAACCAGTTTTTTTACTTGTTTAGACGATTGAATGTTACGTTGGCGCTTTGTTAAAACAAAATCATAATCAAAAAGTATTACACCACCTAAGTGAAATTTTTTGATGTCTTGTATAATGCGAGAATTATCATCAACCTTAAATCCGCGAAATCCAACTAAAAGCATCTGACCAATTTTTTCTTCTAAACTCACTTTTTCTTCTTCTGGTTTATCTGAAACTCCGGATTTTTTATTTAAATCAGTATTATCAGTCTTATTGATCTTAGGATCATTCTGAGTTATATTGGTTGGGCTTGGGCTTGGTTTTTTCATTTCACAAGCTGTTTGCAAAAACATAATAGGAATAAAAAAAACAAAAATGCCAATTTTTTTAACTAAAAACCACATAGATTTTCTCCAAATATTAGAAAAACGCATGACTTATTTCGTGCGTACTTCTAAGTAACTATAAACAGTTTCATTAATATAAGCAAGTTATAAAAAAATAATTATGTTAAAATTTTTTATTAATATAAACATTATAATTTATGAAATTATGAAAACTAAAATTTCCAAATCTTCACGACGCTACTTTTTGAAAATTGCTACTCAAAGTAGTGTTGCTGCAATATTAATGACAAGTTATACTTCAGTTCTTTCTAAAGAAATACTAGTTCAAAAACCAATGATACATAATACTTCACCATCATCAATCACAAAAAACCATACCCCAAGCCTAGAAGAAAAAATTGGACAAATGGTAATGGTTGGATTTCGCGGATTGGATGTAAATCGTAAAGTGATAGATGACATTAAAAAACTTCATGTTGGAGGTATTCTACTGTTTGATTATGATACTCCTCTCAAGAAACCAGTTCGTAATATCAAATCTCCTTCACAAGTCAGAAGATTAACTAAGGCTTTACAATCTTATGCGGATATACCTTTATTAATTAGTATTGATTATGAAGGAGGTAAAGTAAATCGCTTAAAGAAAAGATATGGTTTTCCAGCAACTGTTTCTCACCAATATTTAGGCAACAAAAACAACCTAGCCTTCACACGGCAAAAAGCCACTCAGATGGCAAAAACCTTATCTGATATAGGTATAAATCTTAATTTTGCGCCAGTAGTAGATGTTAATACCAATCCTAATAATCCTATTATTGGCAAAATAAGACGTAGTTTTTCTGCAAATCCAAGCATTGTTACTAGACATGCGATTGAATTTATCAAAGCTCATCGTCGTCATAAAATAATTTGCGCATTGAAACACTTTCCCGGGCATGGCAGTTCAGCCGCTGATTCTCATTTAGGAATAGCAGACGTAAGTAATACTTGGTCTCAAATTGAATTGGAACCATTTAAAGACATTATAAAAGCTGGGCAAGCAGATTCAATTATGACAGCCCATGTATTTAATAATAGACTAGATCCTAAATGGCCAGCAACTCTATCAAAATCAACCATAACTGGCTTATTACGTCAAAAATTAGGTCATACTGGAATAGTGTTTTCAGATGACATGCAAATGAGAGCCATCGCTAATGAATATGGATTAGAAACAGCAGTAAAAAAAGCGATAGAAGCAGGTGTAGATATACTAGTAATAGGCAATAACATTGGACACTTTGACCCAGATATTGCGAAAAAAGTCACGAAAATTATTAAAGAAAATATTAGTGAACAACGGATTGATGAATCTTATCAACGTATATTAGCATTGAAGGGTAAAATAATTTAATTTAGACCTGACAGGTTTTTAAAACCTGTCAGGTCTGATTTCTCTATTTACCCAATAAACCTTGAATAACAGTCTCTGTAAAAGGATTTACCCCCTCACGAAGCTGATTTAACCATTCTTGTCGTTTTACTAGCTTATGTTTCAATTTTGCATGTTTCATATAAAATTCAAAATCTGCAATTGCGCCTTTAAAATCACCTGTTAATGCTCTTGCTAAGCCTCGGCTATCTCGATAAGATTCATTTTCTGGTTTCAGTTTAACTGTTTTTGTACAAGCATTCATCACTGAATTTGCATTTCCATATAGGCTACCATACCAACAAAGACTACTCCAAAATTTTTCTGAATATAAACCTTTAGGATCAACTACCTGCAATTTAACATTAATAATTAATGCTTGTTTAATATTAGCTTGTCGTATGGCGTACATTCCTTTTCTTAGTAAAGGTTTTATTGCAATTTTTCTAATCTTTTCATGAGGATCAAAATTTAAATTAGTATTAATGGTTATTGCTGTTTGAAATTTGATTAAAGCAGTTTCAATTTCTCCCGCTTCTGCAAATTTTTCACCTTGATTAATTAACTCATCAGCAGCTATTCGTCGTGTTTCCTTGTCTGGATTAATTCTAAATTTTGAATAAATTCGCATGGCTTTTTTAAATTTAGTCTTCGCCGCTAACATTTTCATTTTTTCAGCTAATTTTTGTGCTTTATAAATTTCTACCTGAGCAGCAATCCAACGCGCCCTATCTTCTGGATTAAACTGTAAACAATGATCAAGTTTGCGTGCTTGTTTAAATTTTCTTGTCGCTGATTTAATTCTACCACGTCGTGCTAATTTATCTCCTGATTCTATTAATCTTTGGCTTTTTAATTTCGGCAAAGCAAATCTTACACGTTGTTCCTGAGTTATACTACAACGTGGAATAATTTCTCTAGCGTAATCAATTAATTGTTGGCTTGATAATGCCAATAATAATTCACTAGTTTTCTCATATAATGCTTCATCAAATTCTAAGGCTGGCAAATCTAAATTCGCTCTAACAAAATCTTGCAATTTTTTTATTAATGGGCGAACAAAATTACCTTGTAATAATTTATATTCGATAAGATTTTGAGCTTGTTGTAATATAATTTCAGCATACTCAGATTCCCTACCACCACCATAAACGTGAGCTCCCCTATCATTACGAGGATAATGCTTATATTTATGCCCAACACTAAAACAAATTCGCCCACCTTGTGGAAAATATTTTCTGATACTTTTAAATAAAATAAAAGCTAGTTGCAATTGGTCTGCTTCATTCTTAATCCATTTAGCATGTCTTGGATTAGTAGCAAATAACGATTCCAATAACACGCCGGGCATGTTTAAATATTTTAAATTACCATTACCACGCCCATTATAACCTCCAACTAATATCCCTTTGCCTCGATATTGACGAACACCAAATGTTCTGGCAATATTTTTAACATATGACTTTGCCCATTTTCTAACTTTCTTAGATGACTTATATGAGACAAGTACCATTGTATAACCATCGCGCCGACTTTCAGAAGCATTAAAATGCTGTTCTACGTAAGCAACACAATTATCCTTATTTGCTAATGCTTGTCGCCATCTATAATTACCAGTATAAAAGCTAACATCATATTTATTTTCAGAATCTAATGCAATTGAGAATAAATCAAAATTTTCATAATATTCATGCAATTGTAATAGTCCATTCAATAATTGAATTTCAGCTTCAACTACATAAGCTTTATCTGGTTTATATATATTTTTAGGCAATGCTTCTAAAGCTAATAAAATTCCATTAGTAGCATTACCTTCAAGTATTTGTTGTTCTGCTAATTTAGCTAAGCGTAAAGATTCATTTGCATTTACATTAATAGATAAAAATATAAGTATTATAAGATATTTCATTTTAAAATTGATTCAACTCCTTGATTTGCTAGACCATCAACCATTTCATTTTCAGTATGCCCACTATGCCCTTTTACCCATTTCCATTCAACTTGATGTTTTTGAGTAGCAGCGTATAAACGTTGCCATAAATCGACATTTTTAACCGGCTTTTTACTTGCTGTTTTCCAATCGCGCTTAATCCAATTTTGAATCCATTCAGTAATACCCTTTCTCACATATTGAGAATCAGTAGTTAAACAAACCTTACAAGAACGTTTTAAGTTTTCTAATGCCATAATAGCGGCTAATAACTCCATACGATTATTAGTTGTATCTAGTTCGCCGCCATATAATTGTTTTTCATGGTGATTATAACGTAATAAAACACCCCAACCTCCGGCTCCGGGGTTGCCTCGACAAGCACCATCAGTAAATGCCTCAACAATTGTGTCATTCATTTTGTTCAAAATCCATTTCGGTTTAATAGGAGTTAAATTTGCTACACGTTTTTTAGCAAGCACTATATATACTCTGCCTAAATTTTGTTGTTGTTGTATTTCAAAACCCAGCAATGCTAGCCAATCTTTTAAGCGTAATAAAGAGATAAATTTCCCACAGCAAGGTGCTGTTTTAGAACCGAATTTAGACCATATTCCCCAAATACTAAAAGGATTAAAACCCAATATTACAACATAACCATCAGGTATTAAGACACGTTCAACTTCACGTAGAACATCATGTGGATTTTCTGCGAATTCTAAGACATGTGGTAATAGCACCACATCAAGACTATCTTGGGCAAACGGTAAAGCATCTGCTAAACCATAGACATTGGAAAATTTCTGAATTGGATAATCAATTACATCATTTAATATACAAGAGTGTCTAATAAGACTACTTTCAAATAAGCAACCTTGCCCTATATTGCTTACTTGTAATAAATGATACCCAAATAGATTGGGTAAAATTTTTTTTAAAACGGCAGCTTCTTCATTCAATAAACGTTGCCCTAACGGAGTATTAAACCATCTAGTTCTTCGTATTAGGCATAGTTTATTCATAATATTAGAATGGTAACTTCATACCTTCAGGAAGCCCCATTCCTGATAATTGTTCTTGACTGGTTTTTTCAACTTTACGTACAGCATCATTAATAGCGGCTGCAACTAAATCTTCTAACATTTCTTTATCTTCAGTCATTAATTCTTTATCAATTTCAACACGTCGTACATCATGTCGCCCAGTCATGGTAATTTTGACCATTCCACCACCGGATTCTCCATGAACTTCCATTTTAGCTAATTCTTCTTGTGCAGTTTCAAAATTAGCTTTCATTTGTTGGGCTTGTTTCATCAAACCCGCAATTCCACCCTTCATTGTTTATCTATCCTTTATTGACTAAGTTTTTGAGTGAGTATTGCAAACTCATGTTTCATTTGCTTATTTTCAAATATCAGCAAATCTGGTACTTGAATATTTAATAAGATTTCAAATGACTTATTACTAGAACGTAATAAATTAATTAATTCGCCGCCAATTCTAACAGTTTTATAGGTATTTTGCGCAATCTGTAAATCCTGACTAGTTTTTTTAATCGCTTGTACAATCTTGTAGCGTTGTTTAACTAAGTGTTTTTTATATAATTTGGCTGTTTGCAAAGTGAAATTTTGAGCTTGCAGATTAGCTAATAAATGCTTACGATGAGTTTTCTCATCTATAGAACGTAATAAATTACCAGTTGTAACATTAATGTTTTTAACTTCTATAATGATATTAGCGATTTTGGGTAAATATTGATAATCAAGTTTAGCAATGAAGCTTTGTTGCATATGCAGCAATATTTTTAATAACACTGTGTACATACCATAATAGCGTTGACTAATATTAATATCTTCACCACTTTTTTCTGTCAAACTCATTAATTGTTGACTAATTTGTTTAATATTATCATAAACAATACTGCTTTGGGTAATATCATCTCCAACTACGCTTGATAATAATACTTCTAATTGTTCTGTTGAAATTGATAAGCCTTTATTGGAAAGTTCTTGCGCAAATTGGGTTTTTAACTTAGTTATTTTAGTCTTGCTTTGTTCAATTAATTCATATATTTGCTTAATTTTAAGATCATAATCAGCAACGGTAGTGTGCCAAGTTGAATCAACAGGAGCGGTAATTTGAGCTTGATGATACTTAGCAATATCCTGTTTCATTTCGCGAATTCTGTCATCTTCAGCGCGAATAGCTTGTCGAATATTATTAATATTAGAAACACTTAAAATTTCTACAGCTTCATCAAGCAACAGATTTATTTCTTCATTAAGATCTTCTTTATCAGTGCCTAAACCTAACCAGACACTATTTGGTGTATTTTCAGCTTGTTGCTCAAGCTCTAACACTTCATTTAGTTTTGGAGTGATATTTTCCCAGATTTCTGCAAATTCTGTAGTGCTAGTAGTACTCCATAAATTTACAACTGCTTTAGTAGAAATATCCCACCAATTATCTTCATTAGCATAACTATAATTGATTATCGTAAAACTTAGTAATATTAACCATAATTTATTCATAATAATACTTCTCTACAATATTAGATAACTTCTATATTTGATATACGCGCTCCACATTTTTCCTTAAAAAACACTACAAAAGGATCTTCTTCAACAGTCTTAGTGACATATTGTGTATGATCTTCTTTTACGCGCTGTTCTTGTACCGCTGCTGTTTCTGTCTGAATTTTCCCTAAACCAATATTTACAATTTGTGATTCACCATATTTTTCTTTTATTTTATCTTCTAATTTGTTTTTTCTATTTAATAGATATTTATGATCAGATGATAATATTAAGTTCCAAGTATTGCCTTCGCGTTGTAACTCACATTGTAAAGCTAGTTGTCTAATCAAGCCTTTTAAGCCTAATTCATTGATAATATTATTCCATTCATTACCAATCTTAGATGGTGTTGGTGTTGGTATTGGTGTTGGTATTGGTGTTGCTGCCGCTGGTTTTGGTGTTGCTACTTTAATGTTAGTTGTACTAGGGCGAAATGCTAACATACGCAACATCAGCATTTCAAAACCACCACGTTGATCTGGTGCTAATGGTAAATCACGTCGCCCTAATAAGGCTATTTGATAAAATAATTGTACATCTTCTGCTGATAATTGTGTTGCTAATTGTAAAATTGCTTCATTGTCAATACTAGGCTGTTGCTGCACTACTTGTGCCAATGCCACTGATTGTAATAAGGATAAAATATCACCTAATACCATCACAAAATCTGGATTTTGTTCTGATAAATTAGCCACTTGTTCTAATACAGCACTAGCATCAAATTGTGCTAGTTTTTTGACTAATTCTAAAACTAGATTTTGATCCATCGTACCTAACATGCTACTAACATCATCATTTAATAACTTGCCAGCACCATAAGCAATTGCTTGATCTAACAAACTTAAAGCATCGCGCATACTACCATCAGCCGCTTGTGCTAATTGATTTAAGGCTGAAACTTCAGCAGCAATATTTTCTTTTTCTAGGATTGTCTGTAAATGTTGTTGAATTTGTTCAATTGGCAGACGTTTAAGATTAAATTGCAGACAACGGGATAAAATGGTTGCTGGTAATTTTTGAGGATCAGTAGTTGCTAGTATAAATTTGACATGAGATGGTGGTTCTTCTAAAGTTTTCAATAAGGCATTGAAACTATGAGTAGATAACATATGTACTTCATCAATTAAATAGACTTTATAACGCCCGCGAGTTGGAGCATATTGTACATTATCTAATAAATCACGAGTATCTTCGACTTTAGTGCGTGATGCTGCATCAACTTCGATTAAATCAACAAAACGGCCCTCATTAACCTCACAACAACTGGAACATTTACCACAAGGATAAGCAGTAACACCAGTTTCACAATTTAAAGACTTTGCAAAAATGCGTGCAATTGTAGTTTTACCTACACCGCGTGTACCGGTAAATAAATAAGCATGATGAAGACGGTCATTATCTAGTGCGTTGGTCAAGGCTCGCACGACATGGGTTTGACCAACCATTTCAGGAAAATAACGGGGTCGCCATTTACGGGCTAATACTTGATAAGCCATGAGAAAAAATTAGAATAGAAAATAGAGGGCGGCAGCCAGTACCCGCCACACCTCGGCACATGTATTTATTGCTGCCGCTGCTTCCTTCCGGATCTGACGGGATTCACAATAAAGCCATTGCGAGGGGACCAATACCAACCACCATATTGATTGTTGGCGGAGAGAGAGGGATTCGAACCCTCGATACCTGTTAAGGTATACACGCTTTCCAGGCGTGCTCCTTCAACCGCTCGGACACCTCTCCAACTTGTTACTCAGAGTATTATAACAAGTATTGAAGAGAAATTCAATTAATTAATTGTTAAAATCGGTGAAGCAGATAAATTACCTAATGATAAAAACATATTATTCAAACGATTAACAAATTCTGCTGGATCTTCTAATTGCCCACCCTCACTTAATAAAGCTTGATCAAATAAAATATTTGACCAATCGTTAAAGCGAGTTTCATCTTCTTCATCTTTTAAAGCTTGGATAATTGGATGTTGAGGATTGATTTCAATAATTGGGTTACTAGTAGGCATACTTTGCCCAGCAGATTTTAATAATCGTTCTAAACTTGCATCCATTGCATGTTCATCTGCTACTAAACATGCAGGCGAATTAGTTAAACGATATGTTACTCGAACATCTTTAACTTTATCATTCAGAACATTTTTAATACGTTCTAATATTGGTTTTAATTCATCAGTAGCCTTTTCAGCTTCTTTTTTATCTGCTTCATCTTCTAAATCACCTAAATCTAGTTGACCTTTAGTGATTGATTGTAAATTTTTACCATCAAATTCAGTTAGATGAGTTCCTAACCATTCATCAATTTGATCTGACAATAATAAAACTTCAATACCTTTCTTACGGAAAATTTCTAAATGTGGGCTATTTTTAGCAGCGGCAAAACCTTCGGCAGTTATAAAATAAATTTTATTTTGCCCATCTTTCATACGCCCTATATAGTCATCTAATGAAATAACAGGAATAGGGTTATCATCATGGGTACTTGAAAAACGCAATAATTTAGCAATACGTTCTTTATTATTAGTATCATCAATAATACCTTCTTTAAAGACTTTACCAAATTCCTTCCAAAAAGTAGCGTATTTATCAGTTTTCGCCATACTTTCTAAACTACTAAGTATTTTTTTAACTATACCAGCACGAATAGAATCGATTTGCTTATTATGTTGTAAAATTTCCCGTGAAACATTTAGGGGTAAATCATTAGTATCTATGATACCACGTACAAAACGTAAATAAGATGGTAATAAGTGTTCATTATCATCCATAATAAAAACACGTCGTACATAAAGCTTTAAACCATGACGCTGATTACGATCCCATAAATCAAAAGGCGCACGACTTGGAATAAACAATAAACTTGTATATTCCATTTTACCTTCAACTTTATTATGCAAACGTGCTAATGGTGCTTCAAAATCATGAGCAATATGCTTATAAAATTCTGTATATTCTTCATCAGATATTTCTGATTTAGATAATGTCCATAATGCTGTAGCGGCATTTACGACTTCATCTTCAATAATAGTTTCATCTTTTTCTTCATCAGTTGTAACTTTTGACATTACAATTGGAAAGGTAATATGGTCAGAATATTTTTTTATGGTGTCACGTAAACGATAATCTGACAAAAATTCACCAGCATCATCTTTAATATGTAGAATTATTTCGGTACCGCGTTGTGTACGATCTATATTTTCAAGACTGTAAGTTCCTTCACCGGCAGATTCCCACTGTACTGCTTCAGAAGAATCTAAATTAGCGCGACGAGTAATTAATGTTACCTTATCAGCGACAATAAATGAAGAATAAAAACCAACCCCAAATTGACCAATTAGTTGGCTATCTTTTTCTTGATCACCAGTTAAAGATTTGAAAAATTGTTGTGTACCCGATTTAGCAATCGTACCAATATGATCAATTACTTCTTCACGTGACATACCAATACCATTATCTCGTATAGTAATAGTCTTGGCATCTTTATCAAAGTCGATCCAAATTTTTAATTCAGCGTCGCCTTCAAATAAAGAATCATTTGATAAAGCTTCAAATCGTAATTTTTCAGATGCATCTGAAGCATTAGAAATTAATTCGCGTAGAAAGATTTCCTTGTTACTATACAAGGAATTTATCATTAAGTTTAATAATTGTGTTATTTCTGTTTGAAAACCTAGTGTTTCTTTTTCAGTTTCAACCGTCATTATAAAGTTCTCTTTGGCGTGAAAATTGAGATGCCCAAATACATAAGGTTATTAAAGGCAGTTTCAATACTAAAATATAAAATCTATGTGTTTTCTCAAACCTCATAGATTTTTCAAACGGTAGGATTTTTAACTAAAATTAGCTCGCAATGGAATCATATGATTGAATTTATAAATTTTTTTACATTTCAAGATGGCTTGTGGTTATTTACAGTTATTCTTGATTTATTTGTCACATTATTGCTTTATAAACTATTTGGCAAAAGGGGTTTATATGCTATTGTAATTTTCAATATCATGTTAAGTAACCTACAAGGTCCTAAATTAACAGTTATTTTTGGTATGGAAACCAGTTTAGGGGTTATACTTTATTCTAGTATTTATTTCGCAACTGATTTATTAAGTGAAAAATATGGTCGTAAAGAAGCACAAGGGGCAGTATTACTTGGATTTATAATTAGTATTATTATGGTTCTTATGATTTATATCAGCCTATTATTTTTGCCCTCGCAAACGGTATATTCTCAAAATGTTCATAATGCAATGAGCGTTTTATTCAATTTTACCCCTATTTTTGTATTTGGTTCTTTATTTGTATATTTAATTACACAAAGTGTTGATATTTGGATATTTCATGCTATCAAGAAAAAAACTAATGGTCGTCATTTATGGTTAAGAAATAATGCTTCCACAATTTTATCTCAGGGATTGGATACTGTATTATATGCACTTATTGTGTGGGCACCAATTGTTGGTTTTTGGAAAGCCATGACTCTCGCTATGAGTAAATATATAATTAAAATTTTAATCGCACTGATTGATACAATATTTCTTTATTGGGCAATAGAGTGGAAAGAATCCACTTCTTGGAGGAAAAAACTGCAATTAGATTAATTATTATCAGCTGATGTTTAGCATCAATGCACTTGAAAACAATTTCAATAAACCTACATAATAACTCGGAAATTCTTCCAAATCATCATAACAGGAATATAAATGACACATACATTACCATCATTACCTTATGAAATGAATGCCTTAGAACCACATATTTCTAAAGAAACTTTAGAATTTCATTATGGTAAACATCACCAAACTTATGTTACTAATCTTAATAACCTTATTAAGGATACAGAATTTGCCGATATGTCACTAGAAGATATTATCAAAAAATCTTCTGGCGGTATATTTAATAATGCAGCTCAAATTTGGAATCACAGCTTTTATTGGAACTGTTTAAGCCCTAATGCTGGTGGTGAACCTACTGGTGCTTTAGCTGACGCTATTAATAGCAAATTTGGCTCATTTGACAAATTCAAAGAAGAATTTAGTAAAACTTCAATCACAACTTTTGGTTCAGGTTGGGGTTGGTTAGTAAAAGAAGCTGATGGTAGTATCGCATTAGCCAGCACTAGCAATGCCGCAACACCTATGACTTCTGGGCAAACCGCTCTGCTAACTTGTGACGTTTGGGAACATGCTTATTATATTGACTATCGTAATGCACGTCCAAAATACTTAGAAGCATTTTGGAACTTAGTCAATTGGGATTTTGTAGCTAAAAATTTTAGCTAATATTGAACTTATTGCAATTGCCTCAACATAATGGCTAGAATTAACCTTAAAGGAATTATTAATTATGCCAATATCTGTGGCTGTACCTACAGAACAAATCCCTGAAGAGCGGCGTGTAGCCTTAGTACCTGACATTTTGCAGCGTTTAACAAAATTAGGTGCTGAAGTTTTTATTGAAAAGGCTGCTGGTGAACGCGCTTATTTTTTAGATGCTGATTATGAAAATTGTCAACTTGTTGATAGTAATGAAGAAATATATAAGCAGGCGGATGTAATATTAAAAGTACAAGCACCGACTGAAGCTGAAATTGCACTAATGAAAGAAGGTGCAGTAATAATAGGTTTTATGTCTCCATATAGCGATTTAAATCGAGTTGTGAAATTGCGTGATCAAAAAGTAACTAGTTTTTCTATGGAATTAGTTCCTAGAATTTCCCGCGCTCAATATATGGATGCTTTATCTTCTCAAGCGGCAGTTGCTGGTTATAAAGCCGTAATAAGAGCAGCAGATTTAGCTAATATATTTTTTCCAATGTTGACAACTGCGGCTGGTACAATTCGCCCTGCTAAGGTTGTGGTAGTAGGTGTAGGTGTGGCTGGTTTGCAGGCAATTGCAACTGCAAAACGTTTAGGTGCTAATGTTGAAGCTTATGATATTCGCCCTGAAACTAAGGAACAAGTAGAATCTTTAGGAGCTACATTTATTAATGTAGATATAAAAGCCAATGCTGATGGTGGTTATGCACGCGAATTAACCGCAGAAGAGAAGCAAAAGCAACAAAATAAATTGGCTCAACATGTTGCCGCTGCAAATGTAGTAATTACTACAGCGGCTATTCCCGGGCGTGCTTCGCCAAAAATCATTACAACTGCAATGGTTGAAAATATGAAGTGCGGTTCTGTAATTGTTGATATTGCCGCAGAAGGTGGTGGTAATTGTGAATTAACCCAACCGGGAGAAACAATTGTGCATCAAGCGGTTACAATCGAAGCACCGCTAAATATCCCTAGTCAAATCCCTGTCAATTCTAGTGAAATGTATTCTAAAAATTTGTTTAATTTATTATCTTTAATGATAAAAGATGGTGAATTAGAAATAGATTGGGATGATGAAATTCTGGCTAAATCGGCATTAACACATGCAGGCGAAATCAAACATGCAGCCATACAATCATTAGTAGAAGGAGTAAGTGCATAATGGAAGGATTTACAGCTCTCTATATTTTTATGTTAGCGGCTTTTACTGGTTATGAAGTAATTGCGCGTGTACCTGCTATTTTGCATACGCCCTTAATGTCTGGTTCTAATTTCATACATGGAGTTGTATTAGTAGGTGCAATGATAGCACTTGGAAATGCAGATACTACTTTAGGAAAAATAATTGGTTTTATTGGGGTTATGTTAGCTACTGGTAATGCTGTAGGTGGTTATGTTGTCACTGAACGTATGTTAGAAATGTTTAAAAGCAGTAAAGGAGAAGCCAAATAATGGACGATTTACCAATATTTTTAATTCAAACAGCTTATTTCCTTGCGGCTATATTGTTTATACTCGGCTTAAAAAAGATGGGTTCGCCAGCAACAGCGCGAGGCGGTATTGTTTGGGCTGGTGTCGGAATGATGCTTGCCACTATTGTGACATTTTTAACCCCAAACATCGGTAATTTTGGTTTAATTATTACCGCAATAATGCTAGGTGGTTTACCAGCTTGGTGGTTTGCCAAACGTGTTGCTATGACAGATATGCCACAGATGATTGCCTTATATAATGGCATGGGTGGTGGTGCCGCAGCGGCGATTGCAGCAGTGGAATTGTTTAAAGGTACAGATCATCAAACTTTAGCTATATTAGGTGCTTTAATTGGTAGTGTATCTTTTTCAGGTTCAATTATAGCTTATGCGAAATTGAAAGGTTTAATGAAAAAATCATGGGCTTTTCATAATCAACAATTGGTCACCATAGCATTATTTACCACAATAATATTATTGGGAGTGGCTATCATAATGGCACCTTCCCATATGGTTGCACTGACGTTCATGATAACTGTGTTTTTTATATTAGCCTTAATATTTGGAATATTAATGACTTTGCCAATTGGTGGTGCAGATATGCCAGTGGTAATTTCACTATATAATGCTTTAACAGGGCTTGCAGTAGCATTTGAAGGTTTTGTACTTGGCAATGAGGCAATGATTATTGCAGGTATTGTGGTTGGTTCAGCAGGTACTTTATTGACACGATTAATGGCAAAAGCTATGAATCGCTCATTAATGAATGTGTTATTACCAAGTTCTCATGAACAAAGTCACAATGCAATTGATGATACAGAAGGTAGTCTAAAGCCAATAGATGCTATGGATGCTGGCATAATGATGGCTTATGCTCAACAAGTAATTATAATCCCCGGTTATGGTATGGCAGTGGCGCAAGCGCAACATAAAATTTGGGAATTAACAAAAACTTTAATTGAGAATAAAGTAGCTGTAAAATTTGCGATTCATCCAGTAGCAGGGCGGATGCCGGGGCATATGAACGTATTATTAGCAGAAGCAGGTGTACCTTATGACATTATTTATGATTTGGATGACATAAATGAGGAGTTTGAAAAAACAGATGTGGTATTAGTTATTGGAGCTAATGATGTGGTGAATCCAGTAGCACGTACCAATCCTGAAAGTCCAATTTATGGAATGCCAATTTTAAATGCTGACAAAGCGAAAAATGTTCTAGTAATAAAACGCGGTGAAGGTACAGGATTTTCTGGTATTAAAAATAATTTATTTTTTGCTGATAACACACGTATGCTATACGGTGACGGGCAAAAAATGGCAGCTGAATTATTACAAAATATTAAATCTTTATAATTTATTAATTGTAATTTATATCAAAATTGATTACACTATGATGAATAGTATTCAAAAGAATATTGATTAGTTTTTTTTATTTAGATACAATAAGGTTGTAAAGATATGATGCAGGGTTCTGTCAAGTGGTTTAATGAAACAAGGGGCTTCGGTTTTATTTCACCGACAGATGGTAGTAAGGATGTGTTTGTTCATTATTCTAAGATACAAGGTGAAGGGTTTAAAACTCTAAAAGAAGGGCAAGAAGTTCAGTTTGAATCTATGGATAGCCCAAAAGGTCCACAAGTGACAAAATGTTTTCCTCAGTAGAATAGAATAATGCTTAATCCGCAATTTTGTTTGCGGATTATTTTATTACATCACATAGCAAAATATAAAGAATATATTTCTCCATCCTCATAAAAATCACCGCTGGGCTCAGCTAGAATACTACCAGATTTTCTTATTCCATCGTCCATATGCGCTTCAATAATTGTCGCAACTTTTCCGGGTATATTTGTAAATCCAATAAATGTTCCTTTAAAATTTTCACTAGAAATACCTATAATTCCGCCTAAAGCATTGCTAGGTTGTGTATAATCATCCTTTGCACCTGCAATTAAACCTGCATTTCTTAAATGTAACCACACTAAATTAGATTCATTGCTCTGACTATTTGAATCAAATTTACCTTCAATTTTTCCATTACCATCACCTTTTGTGATTGATGTGCCAAATCTTGTTGCTTTTTTATCATCGCCGGGCAATGCAAAGTAACGATCTTGATAAGTATAAATAGCCGCTGAAACTTGTTTAAAGCTATTTTCAATATTTCTTGCTTTTGCGTTAGTAATAATTTCTTGACCCTTCATCACTCCAGTTAATAATAAACCTATTATTACCAATACAATAGCTATTTCTACCAATGTAAAACCTGCTTGTTGTTGCATTTTTTATTCTCCATCATAATAGTTTATATAAGGACTAGTATATAATATATAAATAACATAAAAAAATCAAGACTATTTTTATTAATCTATATGGTAAACTAGTTGATTGTCATATACTTTCAAATAGATCATTCAACAATGTTTCATAAATCAATTATCCCTCCTAAACACCAACATCGTTTATTGGGTTTAATATTAATTAGCTTACATAGTGTTTTATGGTGGGATTTTATTAATGTAGCCTATTCAAAAATATTATTACCAATAATATTAATAATACATTTTAGTTTATTTGTATTGTGGCAATGGGAGAAGTTTTCTTCATATAATTTGAGAATTATGATGTTGCTCGGCATTGTAACTTCTATTTTTATAATATTTCCAAATATATGGTTAATTACATTATGGCAGTTAATTTTATTAGCTTTAATAGGTGGTCAAGATGTTGTAAAACCTCATGATAGACTTGTCAATATAGCGGCTATTATTTTTTTAAGCTTAAATTTATTTACAATCAATTTATATTTATTATTTAATATTGATGAATTAGCCTTACTTTATACCCAATTATTTCAATATGGTTTATTATCTATACCTGTAATATTTTTATTTATAAGTACTGATAATCGTCATGAGCATCGTTATTATATTGATTTTTTTCATGGCTTAATTGTAGTAATGATAGTTACTATTATCGCTTTAGGTAGTTTAGTTTTGATGTATTCGAGTAATATTGTTTTGCCCTTAGCTATTTTTCAAATGTGCTTAATAGTAACAATATTATTTTTAGCTATTAGCTTGTTTTGGTTGATTTTAGTAAAAGCTCAAGGTATTGATTATTTATGGAGACGACATTTATATAATATTGGTAGTGCCTTGGAACAATGGTTAGAAGATGTCGCACAACCAAGTAATTATAAAAATATTACACCACAAGAATTTTTACATCTTGGTTTTGAAAAACTTTTAACTTTATCTTGGATTGAAGGTATTACTTGGCATTCATTGTATGGTAAAGAAATGTTAGGTCATCAAAATGATTTAAATAAAGTCATTATTACTATACAATCTATTGAAGTCATAATTTATAGTAATTACCGTATTAATGCTAGTCAATATTTTCAAGTTAAAATATTAATACAATTATTAGAACATTTTCATCAAGCTAAACGTCGTGAAGCAGCCTTTGCTCAGCAAGCTCATTTACAAGCTATTCATGAAACTGGAGCTAAACTAACTCATGATATTAAAAACTTGTTACAATCCTTGCATGTAATTACTTCAGTAATAGAAACCTATCCGCCAACACAGTTTGGTAATACTCAACGTCTGTTACAGGGTCAAATGCCACGCTTGACACAACGTTTAAAACGTACTTTAGATAAATTACAAAAACCAGCAGAATTTTCCTATTCACATGTACCTGTTAATCTATGGTGGGGTAATTTACTAGCTAGATATCGCAAGAGTCAAATTGAATTTACAGATTATACAGAAGATGAAAACGTTCTGATTCCTGAAGATTTATTTGATAATGTTTCAGAAAATCTGTTGCAAAATGCTTTAATGAAACGTAAACGTGAACCTAATTTGTATATTAAGGTAGGTTTATATATTGAAAAAGGTCGTTTACATTTCAGTGTATGTGATGATGGTAGTATCATTCCTGATGATATTGCGAAAAATTTATTAATGCAGCCAGTACCGTCTCGTGATGGTTTTGGTATTGGTTTGTATCAAGCGGTTAAGCAGCTAGCTAATACTGGATATAAACTAGAAATCATGAAAAATCATGAAGGTCAAGTCTGTTTTGAATTAGGAAGTTGCGAATAATAAAGAACTTATACAAAAGGAGTATAAATAAATGCGCGAAGAAATGCTTAAGTCCATTCTTAGTGAATTAAATGGAACTTCAGCAGAGATAGAAGCATCAGCGGCTATTTCTACTGATGGATTAGTAATAGCCTCTATTTTATCATCTGATATGGATGAAGATCGTATTGGTGCTATGGCTGCAACCATGCTATCATTAGGTGAACGAACCTCATATGAATTAGGACGAGGCAAGTTAGAACAAGTACTAATTAAAGGTGAAAATGGGTATATATTAATGACTAGTGCTGGTAATGATACTGTGGTTTGTGTTGTTACTAAAGCATCTGCTAAACTAGGATTAATCTTTTTAGATATTAAACGCGCTGCTGAATCTATCAGTAAAATCATTAGTTAATCGATTTATAAGTTTGGTTGTTTTAGAAACAACTAAACTATGAGAAAATAATTATGATCAAGCAAACATCCATAAAGATTGCTACTGTTGGTATGGATAAACAAATGCTTAGAATCCTTGAAATGGTTTTTGATGGCCCCGGCAAAGGCGATTATATACTTGTCAATAAATTAGAGGAAGCTCAAGCTTGTATTTTTGATTTAGATAATTTAGAGGGAATGAAATCATGGAAAGATTATCGTAATAGTAATTTAAAATTACCAACAATCATTTTATCCCTTAATTACAAAGATATAGCTGGCACTACCTTTGTAAAAAAACCAATTAAAATTAACGATTTACTAAAAAATTTAATCAAAATTACAAATTCTACTGTCTCTGCCCCTCAGAAGTCAGTGCAGAAGGAATCTAATAGCAAAATTCATCAACGAAAGTCAATATCTAATAACGCTGAATTAATAACAGAAACAAGTTTTACAGAACAAAATGCTACTCAATTATATGGTAATAATGAGGATATAAATCTTAATAATAAAGAAGAAATTGATAAACTTTTTTATGATACAAGTGAATATTTGCAAGGTTATTTTGAATATGCTTTTGGTTTAAGTCAAAAATTAGAAACAGGTGGATTATTAATTGAAGGTTTATATTGTCCTGTTATATTAATAGCTAGACAGAATAGAATTCTGCGTAGTAATGCTTTTAATGATAATCAATTACGGACAATGACTTTATTGCCTTTATCTAATATCACTGTGCGACATGATAAAAATCATGGTAAAGCATTAAAAGTTCATTTAAATGAGAAGCATGGTTTAAATATTGTAAATTTAAATGAATCCGAACTAGCTCAATATCAAAAACAATATAATTTAAATCCACATAATTTAGATGGAATTTTATGGCTTATAGCTTTATGGACTGCACGAGGGCGTTTACCTGCTGATACTGATTTAAATAAACCTGTAATATTAAGGAATTGGCCGAATTTTACTCGTTTAATTAAAACTCCTTATGCATTAAAAATTGCAGCTTTTTGGATATCTAATCCACATTCTTTAGTAGAAACAGCACGCATTTTGGACATTCCACAACGTTATGTATTTGCATTTTTTAATGCTGCACATGCAATTAGGTTAGCATCTACTAATTCAAATTTTGAAGCAAGTTCATCGACAACAGCTAATGTTGCCAAAAAACATGCTAAACGTGGTTTATTTCAGCTGATTTTAACAAAATTACTTAATTAATAATGAATGATTATAAATTTATTTTTACAGGACCTACGGGTTCTGGTAAAACCACGGCAGTTGCAGCAATCAGTGATACTAAAGTTATTCATACTGAAGCCAAGTTAAGTATTCCTGATGATGATCATCATGAGAAAAAAACCTTAACAGTCGGTTTAGATTATGGAACTTTGACGCTAGAAAATAAAGATAAAATTCACCTTTATGGTACTCCCGGTCAAGAACGTTTTGATTTTATGTGGGAAATATTGACTGAAGGTGGCTTGGGTTTAATTTTACTGTTAGATAATTCACGAGCTGATCCAATTGAAGATATGCATTTCTTTATGAACTTCTTTAAAGAATTTACTGATTCTAATAGGCTGATTATTGGTGTGACTCACATGGATATTAATCCTATACCTACTATAGCTTCATATCATAAAGAATTAGAGACAATGGGAATTGCAAAATTACCAGTGTTTGAAATAGATGCACGTAGTAAAAAAGATATATCTACTTTGTTACAAGCCTTATTATATGCTTTAGATCCGGGGCTGTAATATGAAAAGAGCATTTTTTTTACTACGCCTAAATGATCATATTCAATATCTGAAGAAAATTGAGGCAACATTAGCAGGTACTGGAGATTTTCAAGGAACTAGTCATTTTGACTGTAAATTAGGCAAGTGGTTATATGATGAAGGAATGAAGCAGGTTGCTGAGATGAAAGATGGTAATGCTAAAATACTTTTTAATGATATTTTTGAACCCCATGAATTATTTCATAAAAATAGTAAGATAGCATTAGATAAAAAGCAAGCTGGTGATAATGAGGAAGCTAAAGTTGCCATGACTAAAATGTATCAGTTATCACATATTATTGTACAAAAATTATTAGCTCTGGATAAATTAGGTTAATAACTCTCCTCGTAAGGAGTTAGGTAAAGCTTCTGTAATCTTAACATTTACAAAAGTTCCAATTAAGGATGAATCAGCGGTAAAATTTACTACTCTATTATTTTCAGTGCGCCCAGCTATTTGTTGAGGGTTTTTACGTGAAGGATGTTCAACTAGAATTCGTTGTACTGTACCAACCATAGATTGACTAATCACTGATGCCATTTCATTAATTCGCGCTTGTAGTTGTGTTAAACGCTGTTTTTTAATATTGATAGGTATATCATCTGGTAAATTTGATGCTGGTGTGCCGGGGCGTTGACTATAAATAAAGCTAAAAGAGTGATCAAAACCAATATCTTCAATTAATTGCATTGTTGCTTGAAAGTCTGTTTCAGATTCTCCGGGAAAACCAATTATAAAGTCAGATGATAGGCTTAAATCTGGGCGTACTTCTCTTAAGCGGCGTATTTTGTGTTTGTATTCTAAGGCAGTATGCCCTCGTTTCATCATACTTAAAATTCTATCTGAGCCACTTTGTACTGGCAAATGTAAATGACTTACTAGTTTTGGTACTTCTGCATAAACTTCAATTAGGCTGTCTGAGAATTCAACTGGATGAGAAGTGGTATAACGAATTCTTTCTATGCCGTCAATTTCTGCTATATATTGTATTAATAGAGCTAGATCAGCTATTTCTCCATTAGCCATATTGCCGCGATAGCCATTTACATTTTGCCCTAATAAGTTTACTTCACGTATGCCTTGTTCTGCTAATATTGCAATTTCGGCAAGTACATCCTTAAATGGACGACTAAATTCTTCTCCGCGTGTGTATGGCACTACGCAAAATGTACAGTAATGACTACAACCTTCCATAATTGAGACAAACGCGCTGACACCGTTGGCACTTGGTTTTGGCAAGTTATCAAATTTTTCTATTTCTGGAAAAGAAATATCAACTAGTGGTTTACGAGCGCGTTGTACTTCGGTTAGCATCTTAGGTAGGCGATGTAAAGTCTGTGGTCCAAAAATTAAATCTACATAGGGTGCGCGTTTACGAATAGCTTCGCCTTCTTGACTGGCAACACATCCGCCAACTCCAATCACCATTTCTGGTTTTGCCTTTTTTAAGCCACGCCAAACTCCTAGTAGTGAAAATACTTTTTCTTGGGCTTTTTCACGAATTGAACAGGTATTTAATAATAAAACATCAGCTAATGCAGGGTCATTTGTGAGTTCTAAGTTATGAGATGCCTTTAAAGCATCTACCATACGAGATGAATCATATTCATTCATCTGACAACCAAAGGTTTTTATATAGAGTTTTTTCATAATTTTGTCATATTTGTAAAGCATACTTGAACATTATTTTAATAAATGAGTGTTTGTAATATGCAAAAGAAAACCTTAAAAGCTCTTGCATTATGTCTAATTATAGTTGCAACTAATGCTTCAGCGATAAGTGAATTAAAATTTAATGGTGTGCATTATTTAGGTTTTACATCTTCAAAAGAAGATGGTGGTGATAGAGAAAGTAATTTTGAAACCAGACGTAATTATTTTCAAGTCAAAGCCTATTTTAACAAAAAAGATTATATGCGTTTGACTTTGGATAGTTTTCAAGAAACTAAAGGCTCAAACAAAGATAAGGGTAGTTGGTTGACTCGTGTCAAATATGCTTATCTGTATTTAGATGAAGTATTACCTTATACTGGTGTGGAAATGGGTCAAGTTCATCGCCCTTGGATTGACTATGAAGAACATCATGGTTGGTGGTTTCGTTCTATTTCTAAAGTTTTTGTAGAGTCTGGATATGGTGCGCATCTTATAAATTCAGCCGATTTAGGTGTGAATTTTAAGACTAAATTAGCTCATTTTTCTAGTGAAATTGGTGTTTATAACGGTGAAGGATACCATGCTATTGAAAATGGTGAGGGTTTATCTACTGAAGCGCGTTTAACATATCATGTATATGATAGTAGTAAAGGCAGAAAACCAAGCAATGATTATATTAATTTTTCATATTTTGGTATTAAAAGTCTTGAAGATAATAAGCGTGGAAATAATGATTTTACTCTGAATGGTTTACATGCTGTATATAACACTAAGCAATTCTTAATTGCAGGGCAATATATAAAAGCTGATAATGGAAATAATGATGTCTATGAAGGTGATGGATATTCTTTGAATTTTGAATATCGCCCAATGGATAAATTCTGGTTTATTGGTAGATATGATGATTGGGATCAAGCAGTTGCATCAAATGGCGGTGGCGATAGAAAACATTATTTGCTTGGTGCTGTATATAATTTATATAAACAAGTTAGATTTATTGCTAACGTAAGACAGACTGATTATGATGAATCAGATTCACTTAATGCAGGTATTAAAGATGAAACACAATTTATGTTGACTGCTGAAGTTCATTGGTAATTTAATTATTCTTATTTTCACATCTATTTATTTGCTTTATACTAAAGCATTTAAATAGGTGCGAAAAAAAATGATTAGATTAGTTTTTTTTATATTCATATCCCACTTCCTTTCTTCTCCAGCTGTTTCATGTTGGAACAATCTCAAATATAATTCTTCTACACCTGCTAAGTTTATTTTAGCAATGGGTGCCAATACAGGTGATTTGAAAAACACAAATCATGACGCTGAAAATTTTCTCAATGTCATTCAGCAACGCTTTAAGATACCAAATTCTAATGTATGTTTGATTAAAAATGTCACATCTTGGGAATTTGAATCTTCTTTGAAAGGTTTAGCTAAAATAGTTGATTCAAAGGATCAGGTATTTATTTATTTTTCTGGGCATGGCACTCAATATCCTGATAGTACTAATGATGAACAAAATTGTGTCGATGAAGCTTTGATTCCATTTGATTTTACAGGTAAAAGGTATCAAGCTATTAGTGATGATTTATTTGTCTATTGGGTTAATCAAATTAATACCAATAATATAATTAGTGTTATAGATACTTGCTTTTCTGGTGGTATGTTTAGAGGCGATAAAATGTGTCAGAATGCCAAATCTAAATTTTGGTTGATGGATTATATAAATTCCTTATTACCCAAGAAAACTTGTGAAGTTAAGCCGTTAAAGAATAGAATTAAGGGTGTATTATATGCCGCTGCTAAGGAATCTCAAACCGCTTGGGAAATTGCTCAGGGTGGTTTTTTTACTGTTTATTTTTTAAAAAATATTAAAGCTTATCCTAATAAAACACTTGAAGGTATATTTGAAATCACTGCTAATGAAATTAAGTTAGAATCTAGTAACTGTGATATTCAACAAGAGCCACAAAGATGGTATTCTGAATGAAATAGGAAGTGTAACTATGAATGACAAAGAAGCATTAGAATTAATGCGTAAAAATAATCCGAAAGGCTTAGAATTTCTGCATAGAAAATATTATAGCCGAGTTAGAAAGGCGATCTTATCTATAAAAAAGAAGCCGATTTCTGAAGCATCAGCAGATGAAATCTGTAATGATACGTTCTTTCAATTTCATCATACAATTAAAGGTTTTAAAGAACAATGTAGTGTCTTGACTTGGTTAGGTACATTGGCTATTCAAGAAACCAGCAAAAGATTGAGAAAGGAAAAATTTATGATCAAGAATCCACTAGCCAAAAATGAAATTGATATATTTTTTTTAGAAATGGAAAAATTAGAAAAAGATGATTGTTATCAATATTGTATAAGAACAAACATAGCTTATAATACAAATCCATTGTATAAAAATTGCTATGATAGCCTGATGTTTTTTTACAAAGGGCATTCTATAAAAGAAACATCTCAAAAAATTAATCGATCATTATCTGCTACCACAAGCTTTTTCTCGAATTGTCGGAAAACCTTCAAACAGATTTCTTCTTTTAAAGAATGTTGGGAGGATTGTAATAAAAATTAATAAATAATAATTAATAGGAAAAAAATTATGTTAAATAATGATGATAAAATTTGGTTAGATACAATTGCTGGTAAAAATGTGCCAGAAGATGCTAACCCTGATACCGTAGCTGAAGCTCAAGCTTTGCGAGATGCGTTTCATGCTGAAGAACAATTACAAAAACTAATGTCAAGAATTGCTGCTGAAACTAAAACAGAACCTAAAGAAACTTTCATAGAAAAATTGCGTCTTTGGTGGGCATCGAATACAATGACACCAGTTTTAGTGCCTTTAGTTGTAGTTGTTTCTTTTGTTGGATTGATTGTTGTTAAAATGATACCTAATCCAAAGAATAATGATTTGATGTTACCAAAATCTGCACCCAAAATACAGCCACTTAATTCTACAGAAGCTATTGTAAAAATATCTCCAACTGCTAAACAAACAGCAGAACAATTGAAACAAGAATTTATTGCCGCTGGTGCAGATGTCAAATTAACGAACAAACAAAAATCATATCAATTAGATATCGAAATGCCAACATCAGCATCTGATAAGCTACGTGATTTATGTGATCGTATTGGTATTGATGCTGAAAATAGATCAGTACGTATAATTGTTAAATTACCAGAATAAGATGCCGTTTTTTCAAATTATAATTTTGGTGTTAAGTATTAGTATTAGCACTATTGTAACTGCTAATGATCATAAATATTATGGTTTTTTAGCAGAAAAATATGAACAACAGCAGCGTTATGATGAAGCCTTGGTGTTGACGCGCCGAGCCATTTTTAAAGCGCAAGAAGCTTATCATCCAGCTTGGTTAATTCGATGGCAATGGCAATTGGGGCGAATTTTTAAAGCACAAAATAAAATAGTTCCAGCAATTGCCGCTTATCAACAAGCCTTAGATGGTTTGAATTATTTTTGTAAAACCAAATCTAATATTTATCAAAAAATACGCCCTATATATTTTGAATTAGCTGATTTATTGTTACAACAAAACTCAATCGCTGAGGCTAGAGATGTAGTTGAACAATTAAAAACCGCAGATTTAAAAAGTTATTTTGGAGATTGTGTTTTATTAAAAACTAAGTCGATTGACAAAATCGCAGATAGGCATACTGCTGTGATTTATCCTATCGTTTTAGAAAAGCGGCTAGAATTAATAATAAGTTTGCCGCATCAAGATTTGAAACGTATTACAGTAAATGTTGGGCATCAGCAAATTTATAATACAGTCACAGCATTTAATAAAGCCATACAAAAAGGGCGTAGTGATTTAGAAGATACTAGTTATTTAAAAACTGCACAGCGTCTATATAATTGGCTAATTCGCCCAATCACCCTAAATAATATTAAGACATTAGTATTTGTGCCTGAAGGTATATTAGGCACATTATCAATGGCAGCATTACATGATGGTAAACAATTTTTAATTGAAAAATACGCGCTAGCAATTACGCCTAGTCTAAATTTAACCATAGCTAAAACTAATAAACAGAAGAAAAAGATATTAGTTGCCGCTATCACTAAAGCTACACAAGGCTATGCCAAATTACATTATGCAAAAAATGAAATTAAACTAATTAGCAAACTTGGAGAAACTAGTCAATTATTAGATGAAAAATTTACAGCGGCAAATTTCAAAAGCTATTTAAATAAAGATAATTATAATATTGTTCATATAACCAGCCATGCAGAATTTGCATCAGAAGCAAAAGCCAGTTTTATCATTACTCAAAACGGTAAAATCAAGCTAAATGAATTAGATTCAATGATAAAATTCAAACAAACAATTGACTTATTAACATTAAGTGCTTGTAATACCGCAAAAGGTGATCAAGAATGGGCAGCTTTAGGATTATCAGGAATTGCGATAAAGGCGGGAGCTATAAGCTCATTAGCGACACTATGGAAAGCTCATGATTTAACGACTTATCATCTAATAAATATATTTTATCAAAACTATTTTAACAACCAATCAAAAGCACAAGCTTTACAAGCGGCTCAAAAAATAGTCATTGATACAATATATCATCACCCAATTTATTGGGCACCTTTGGTGTTGATTGGTAATTGGATATAAGATTAAACCTGACAGGTTTTAAAAACCTGTCAGGTTTTTCTCGTTACTTATTATTAGAAGCCTGATATTCTTTAGCTGCTAAATAATCAACAACTTTCATCATATTTTTATAACCAGAAAATTTCTCTCCCGGCAATTTATATTTACCATTGACAATAATCGCTGGCACACCATTTAAATCATAAGCAGCAGTTGTATCAACCGCAGTATTTAATTGTTTATAAATCCAAAATGACCTATAAACTCGGTTAAATTTTTTTGCCTTTACTCCATGTTTTTCAAAAAAGCTTCTAAGACCATCTTTTGATTGAATAATATCATACTGTTTTGGTTTGGAATTATGTATGGCATTAAAAATTGCACCATGAATTGTATCTAACATATCCAAAGCATCTGCAATATAATATGCTTTTGCACCAAAAGCCCAACCATGAGTTTGATGAAAAACAGCAGGCACCCGTTTAAATTCTATATAATCGGCTTTAGTTTTTAACCAATTATTTAAAGGTGCTTCGATATGAGAACAATGTGGGCAGCCATACCAGAAAAATTCTAACACTTCCACTTTACCATTGCTTGTTGTTGTTTCTTCAGGAAAATCTAACACCTTATACTGACCAGCATAAGGATCTTCAGCAAAACTAATGCTGCTAATAAAAAATGTGAATAAACCAATAAAAAAAGTATTTTTAATCATATTAATATAAACCTTGTATGTAATTTGTAACAGCTTGCATTTCTGCTTCAGACATTCTGATAGCAATATCACGCATAATTTCGGCTTTACCTGTGGCTTTACGTTTACCGCTCTTATAATCTTGCAATTGTTTTAAAGCATAAGCAGCATGTTGACCACTAATAGCTGGGTATTTTGCTGCGGGATTACCCTTGCCACTTGGACCATGACAGGCTATACATGCACTAACACCAGTTTCTTTATTACCGCCCCTATAAATTTTTTGTCCTAGCATAAGTGAATCTTTAGAAGTACTACCTCCATTAATAGTTTCACTAGCAAAATAAGCAGCTAAATCAAGCATATCTTGTTCACTTAAATTTGCTGCTTGAGGTGACATACTTGGATCTTGACGATCATCAGATTGAAAATTTTTCAATTGCTGAACAATGTAACTTTCATGTTGTCCAGCTAATTTAGGCCATAATGCATTAGTGCTATTACCATCAGCACCATGACAAGCTGCACACACCGCAGATTTATCTTTACCAGCATCAGCCATAACCGCAATAGAACTTATAGAAATACAGATCGCAAATATGTGTTTTTTCATAAATTATTTTTCTCCCAATAAGATTTATCTAAATGTTTCTTATCTATTTTATTAGATTTTTTACTAAAAAAATTATAGCCAGTTTTTTCTTCAACATCAGCTACAGACATTGCATTATCCCATAATTCACTCGCTTTGACAGGCTTGTTAGGAAAAATAAAACCAATACACTGCTTATCCTTAAATGAGTAAATTACCTTATAAAAACTCTCAGGTACTGGCATATCATTAATCAATTCTGGATTATCATTATATATTGGACCAGTAATAACCAGCATTTTACCCTTGGTTTGAGTCCATTTTCTAACTTTTCCCTCTAAATTTCCCCACGCTTGGCGATTTAATTTAGGATCTTGCAATACAATATTAGACATTGCAAAAGTTTGCTCATTACTTCGACGGCTAAAATCGATAGCGGCACTAGGAGCTAAATGACCTTTATCATAACCTGTATTTGTAAAATCATTTGGTTCAACTCTAAGTAGTTCTGGAATATCGGGATCAGCATAAAAATTATTTCCTCGTTCTACATTAATTCCAACAGAACCTTTAGACATAATATATGATACCCATAATGCAGCTTTATATTTAAAGCTATAACCAACACTATAACCATCCCTATCAAGTACTACACTAGTTTCAGTCGGCTCACCAAAATTTTTATGATTACGTAAAGCAAAAATCCAAGTATAAGTTTTATGACGATTTGGCCATAAATGTGTTGAGATCACATATTGTACTGTAGCACCAACTATAACACCAGCACTGCCTATCAGAATACTCTTTAATTCCATATTTAATTTGCTCTATGTATAATAATTTCTACTCTACGATTTTTCTTACGCCCTGCTCGCTTACGATTACTAGCAACTGGGCGACTTTCACCTAAACCTTTTGCTGTAATACGTGTAGAAGCAATACCATGCTCCATTAAAGAAAATTTTACTGAAGTAGCGCGTCGTTCAGATAAACCAAAGTTATGTTGACGATTACCCTTATTATCTGTATATCCTTCCACTGATATTTTTAGATTAGGATGCTGCTTCAGAAATTTAGCTAAAATTTTAATATCACGTTTATCAACATCAAATAACAGCTCATCTAACAATGTTACAACTAAACGCCCACTATGACTTTTTTCCCATTTAGCTAACTTCTTTTTTAATTTGGGGTTTTGTTTACGCATTGCCTCCAATTTTGCTAGTTTTTGTTGTTTTTTACGAGCTTCCTCTTCTTCAACAGCAGCACGTGCTTGAAGTTCTGTTATACGAGCTTGTTCTGCTGCTAGAGCTGCTGCTTCTGCCTCTGCCTTTAAATCTGGTTTTTCAGGCGCACCAGCACAACCATTTAAAATTAATGTAGTAATAATTATAGTGTTTCTTATTATCATTTTTTATCTTCAAAGCTAATGTAGTAATTAATAGTATTATCGCGTTGTTGCTCAAGTTTAATTAATTGATCAGCAAGATCTGACCAAGTTATATCTTGCTTTTCGTCTGTAGGAGAAGCTATCTCAGATGGGAATTGTTTAAAATTTTTTACTTCTTGGTTTGATAATTCAGAAGTTAAGTCTCTAATAATTTGACTATGTTTTGTTTCTAAATCTAATATTTGCTTAGTTAATATTGACCAATATACTTCTGGAGGTTTTGGCGGTTTAGTAAAAATTGGCTTCACTTTAACTTGCGTAATATCAGAGTTAATTAATATTACCACTATACTTAAAATTATGATTTTTAATCCATTGCTTAATATCACTTTCACTTTCTGCAATCTGCCTAACAATAATTTTTAATTCACTTAAATCAGTAAGTTTTTTTAAACTAACTAAAGAAGTTTTACCTAACAAAGCTATATTAGCCGATTGTTGATAAATATCTGCATTGATATTTAACATATGCAATAGCAATTCAATTTTTTGAGAATGATTATGCAATTTTGCCTCTAGACGATTTTGTGCATTATAAAATTTCTGCCATACAACTTTTTGTGCATATAAACTTTCAACAATACTTTTATAACCATCAATAGATAATTGTTTTTTTTGCCTTTCTAAAGGATCAACAATATTAGTTAATTCAATTTGCGCCTTTTTCAGTTGAACTAATTTAGCTTGTTTTTGCTTTTCTAAACCTTCGATATTATGCAAAGTTCTACCCTCTAAACTGGTAATCAATTCAAATTGTGTTTCATGCACATCCATTAATTCTGCCTTCATAGCTGCCATATTTTTATAATTTTGTGCAACAGCAATAAAGCTTTGAATTATTTCACTCATTAAAGATTCAGCATTTTCTCGATTCAATTTAGTTTGTAAACTTTTAAATTGCTTTAAATGTTCTGTAATCTTAATATAAGCTTCTCGCGTACCTTGTTTTAAAATAATATTACTAGCATCAATCAATTGATGTTTGATTTCATTAAATATTGTTCCTGACAAACGCGAAAAAATTTTAACAACCACACCCTTATCATTGGTGCGATTATCAGACTGAAAACTTACAAAAATCGCAGAACCTTCTACAGTAAATTGTTCATTTATAACACCACTAAATTTCGCAATTTCTTTTTTCTTACTATCTCTAATAATTAAATAATCATAATTTTTTTCTATCTTACCAACAACAGTCACTTCTAAACTATTGGCATCTGGAATCATCAATTTTTTAGTAAGTTTTACATTATCATTATAATTTTTAGCATATTCACCAATCGAAAATGAAGTTGCAAAAGTCTCGCTTTTAGCTGCAAATAAAATATTACTATTTACTAATAGAACTAATAACAATAGTTTCTTCATAAGAATACCATAAATCCCCACTCAGGGGGATGCTATTTAATCTCGACGCGCATTTAAAAACGCATCAGCCATAATACCAACAAAATCAGAAGGTTGTTTGTTATTACTAATCATTGGTGCTTTGTTAGAACTTGCTGATTTTTTATTGTTTTTGCGTTGTGGTTTTTTACGTTTAGGCTTTTTAGTCGCAGTTGCAACTTTTTTAGCAACTCGTGGCTTTTCTTCTAAATACATACTCAAGCCTATTCTTTTTCGTTTTAAATCAATTTCTAAAATCTTGACTTTCACCACATCTCCAGCTTTCACAACATCACGAGGATCTTTAATAAAGCTATTTGATAAAGCAGAAATATGTATTAACCCATCATGATGTACACCAATATCTACAAAGGCACCAAAATTTGTGACATTAGTTATTATACCTTCTAACACCATATCAGCTTCAAGATCTTTCAGATCTTCAATACCTTCTTTAAAATGAGGCATTTTAAACTCAGGGCGAGGATCTCTACCCGGTTTTTCTAATTCACGAATTATATCTTTAACTGTTGGAATTCCAAAAATATCATCGACAAAATCTTTTGCATTTATAGTACGTAAAAATATAACTTCACCAATTAATTCCTTAACAGGCTTATTAGTTTGAGCCACAATACGTTCTACAACTGGATAAGCTTCAGGATGAACCGCAGAAGCATCTAATGGATTTTCACTATCCATAATTCGTAAAAAACCAGCCGCTTGTTCAAAACTTTTTTCACCAAAACGCGGTATTTGTTTTAAACTTTCTCTATTAGGAAAAGCACCATGTTCATCGCGATATTCAACTATATTACGCGCTAAACCAGCATTTAAACCTGATACTCTACCTAATAAAGAAGCAGACGCAGTATTTAAATCAACACCAACTGCGTTTACACAATCTTCTACTACCGCTTCTAATGCTCGTGCTAATTGAGTTTTATTGACATCATGCTGATATTGTCCTACACCTATTGATTTAGGTTCAATTTTAACTAACTCAGCTAATGGATCTTGCAATCTTCTAGCGATAGATATAGCTCCACGTAAAGACACATCAACATCAGGAAATTCATTACTAGCAAGTTTAGAAGCAGAATAAACAGACGCACCTGCTTCTGAAATAACTAATTTATATAAGCCCAAATCAGCATGCGCTTTTAATAATTCAGTGACCAACTTATCAGTTTCGCGTGAGCCAGTGCCATTACCAATACTAATTAATTCTACCTGATGTTTACGTGCTAATTCAACTAAAGTATCAATTGATTGTTGCCATTGCTTTTTAGGTGGATTAGGAAAAATAGTAGCAGTATCAACCAGTTTCCCAGTTTTATCAACCACAGCAACTTTTACCCCTGTGCGTAATCCGGGATCTAAACCAATAGTTGCTCGTTGCCCTGCTGGCGCAGTTAATAACAAATCATGTAAATTACTACCAAAAACCTTAATCGCTTCAGCTTCAGATTTTTCACGTATTTGTGTTAATAATTGAGCTTCTAAATGTGTGCGAATTTTAAAACGCCATGCTAAATCCACAGTTTCTAATAACCAATCTTGATTCTCAATATTAAAATAAGCGGCAATTTTCTGTTTAAAATAATCATCCTCTTCAACCACTAAACTTAAACGCAAAATCTTAATTTTACGCCCACGGAACAAAGCTAATGCGCGATGAGAAGGAATAGTTTTTAAAGATTCTTGAGAATCGAAATAGTCAGCAAACTTAGCCCCTTTTTCTTCTTTGCCCTCAATTACCTTAGATGTAAGCTTAGCATTTGCAAATAAATAAGCACGTAAATCTTCAAGCAATGTTGCTTGTTCAGCAAATTTTTCTATTAAAATATGTCTAGCACCTTCTAAAGCTTTTTCACTAGTATCAATTTCCTTATCGGCATTAATATAACTAGCTGCTGCTTCTTCTGGCACCAGAGTGTGATCTTCTAATAAAGCCAATGCTAAAGGCTCTAATCCAGCTTCTTTGGCTAATTTAGCTTTAGAATTACGCTTAGGTTTATATGGTAAATATAAATCTTCAAGACGAGTTTTAGTTTCAGCATCATTAATAGAAGCCTCTAATTCAGGCGTGAGTTTTTCTTGTGTACGAATATTATTAAGTATAACTTCGCGACGTTCATCTAATTCACGTAAATAATGTAAACGTTCTTCTAAAGTACGTAATTGAATATCATCTAAACCACCCGTTACTTCTTTACGATAACGAGCAATAAAAGGTACTGTTGCACCTTCGTTTAGTAATAAAATTGCGGCTTGTACTTTATGTTCTGGCACTGAAAGTTCTTCAGCAATACGTTGAGATATTGTTTTCATATGTGTGTATATATAGAAGGGAATGAACAAAACATTACATCTTGTTCAAATTGTTTTATAGGCGTTGTTCTAATTTTTACTTGGCAATAATGCACATGAGGTATTATTGCTATTAATATCACTTGCAAATTGTTTATCGGTTGGACAAAATTTCAAGGTAGTATGAATTGCTTCTAACGATGAAAGTAGCATACTTTCATAGTTGCCGCTATTAAAATCACTTTCTTTGATTAAAGCTCCTTGAAAGTAAAAGGTATCATTACCTGCTTCAACTTGACGTTTTAATTTATCAGTTTCTAAATCAATGTCAAATATTGCTGGTAATTTACCAGATTTTTTTTGTGCTGGTATTTCATAAGTACCCAAAATTTCAATATCTTTAGTATCTAATCGCAATTTATGCTTAGAATCTGTAGTTTTGATTTTAGCAGTATTAGATAAACAACGACTATAAAGTAATAATAATAATTGCTTATCCTGTGTGGTTGGAATATCCAACATAGTGAATTGCAATCTTACAGTTTCTTTTTTATTAGGATTAAAAGATAAAGACAATAAAGGATGGCGACGCGGTGCTTTCAGATACACTTTTGATTGTTCGCATTTTCTAACGCCTTTTGTTTTCTGTTCGCTATATGCAGGATCAATTCTGATCTCATCAATCTCAATTCTTTGTTTCTTAGAATTATCTGCTTTTTTATTTGCTATAGCAGCAGGTAAACCATTAGCACTTTTATTAGCAAATGGATTTGTTGGTGATGCTTTTTTTTCAGCAGAAGATTTTGATTTATCATCTTCATTAGTATCTGAAGGAATGGCTCCACCACTTTTATTAGGAGCAGCCCATGCAGGCGTTGTGGCTAATAACAGCGCGTAAGCAAGAGTCGATTGTTTAAATTTAGTTTTCATATCTTATAGCTTGACAAATGTTTATTTATATATGAATATAATACCATTAAAAATGAGATAATGTTATGAAACTAATAATTACATTAATAATACCAGTATTATTAGGATGCAATTCTACACCCACTAAAAGCAAAATAGAGTTAGAAAATATCAGATTTATTGACACAGAAATATTTGATAAAGATCTTATACAATCTATGAAAGCTAATAGTGAAACCATTACAATTTCAATAATAGGTAATATTTCAATTAATAATATTCCAGAACGCTTAGGCAAATGGTTAAGCATCGTAATGGATAAGCAAGGTAAAGTCGATTTTAAGATTAATGAACGCACAACTGGCGTTGAACCCCTGAGTCTATTAATGGGTGTTGCACCAACTGCTTATAAATTTCTAAAAAAAGAAGCATCTTATGGTTTAGCAGGTAATTACAATGTAACGGTTTTTTATATATATGATAATGGAATCATCACCAAAATTATATTTACTAAAAAACAATAGGCACTAAACAGCCACTATATAAAAATGAAGCATCAATAATTGCAACTTTTTTAGAACGATATTTCTGCATATAATCTGTATATTGCTTTAAACTTAAATGTTCTTTGCCTAAATATATAACCAATTTGCCTTGTGGATTTTTTATCAGCCACGAACACATATTATATTCTGTTACCACCTCTAAGGGTTGTTGTAAACGTCCTAAAAATTGATATTGACCATGATATTTACCTAAATGGGCTATGGTTTCACCATTCATTTGCAATTCATGAATTTTGCTACTAATATTCCGTACATCATAACTTGGTTCAGTTGCCTTTATAAAACTTAATGGAAGTATAATACTAATTAATATTGAAACAGTACTAATTATGATAATTTTATCTTTCTGCTTTACTAAATAAGCTATTAATAAAGCAAACGCTGGAATTATCGGTAATAAATAATGTGGTTGTTTACCGCTAATCAGCGAAAATGCAACAAAAACAACTAAAAACCAAATCAAACAAAAACGCACCCCATAATCACTAATATGTTGTGGTATTTGCAATAAAGCTTGCCAAACCGGCTTCCAAAATAACCAAGGAAATAATATTATTGGTAATAAAGGTAAATACCACCAAATTGGATGTTGATGAGCAAAAGAATTAACAATACGATTAGCCGTTTGCCCCCAAAATATAGCCTCTCTAAATTCATCACCACCATATATAGCCGCTGGAATCGCCCAAGCCAATGCAATTGCAGCTCCTAAAATCACACCTAAATACCACCTATTCCACGAAGAAGCAAGTATAGCGACTGGTAATAAATGTAACAAAATTACCGGTCCTTTAGTAAGGACACCTAAACCTATAGCAATGCCTAATAACAACCATGAATTTTTAACGATTGCCACCATACCCAACAAAGTAAAAAATGCCAACATTATATCAAACATAGCAACCGTGGAAAATAAACTCCACAACAAACAAGCTAACAAAATAAAAGGTGCAGATTCAGCAATCTCAGAATCTTGCGGCCATAATTGACGCGCTAAATAAACCAGCAACCACAAACTAGCCAAAGAAAAACAACCCGAAATTAATCGCGGTGACCAATCATTAACACCAAAAATTGCCCAAGTTAAATTTATTAACCAAAACAATAAAGGAGGTTTATGATGATAAACTTCACCATTTAGATATGGCACCAACCAATTACTATGTATCCACATTTCCCAAGCAACTGATACATAACGAGTTTCATCAATCTGTATTAAAGTACGACTAAAAAGGGGAATAAATACCAATAAACTCCACAAGCTAATTAGCTTGAATTTCAGAAGCTTGTTGCTCATATTTTTTAATTAAATATAAATTGCGCATATAAATAAATAATCCCGCAAATTGCCCTACAATAAATACAGGATCAAGACGATAAATAGCATAACTTAACAAAGTCACCCCACCAGCAAGACTGAAATACCAAAATTCCATTGGAATAACACTACGTTTTTGACGCTCACTCTGCCACCATTGCACTAAAAAACGTAATGAAAATAACAGTTGCCCTGCAAACCCAATTATTAACCATATAACTTCTGTCTTCATTTATTATCCTTGATAATTTCTGCGTTTATAGCACGACGCTGTAACCACATAACACCAAACAAATCAACAATTCCCACCATCAACCGATCAAAAAAACCATATTTAGATTGACCATGAACTCTGGATCTATGATTCACAGTTATTGACACAATACCACCACCATTTCTTAAAAAAAGTGCTGCCAAAAAACGATGCATATGATTAAAATGTGGTAAAGTTAGAAATGCTTGACGCGAAAATAGTTTTAGCCCACAACCAGTATCTATAGTATCATCATGCAACAAGCGGCAACGTATTCCATTAGCCAAACGTGAAGAAATACGTTTAAGCCAAGTATCTTGACGTTTAAGTCTAATACCAGCAACCATTTGTATTGAGGGATGTTGTTTTAAAACTGCTAACAAACGTGGAATATCAGCTGGATCATTTTGACCATCACCATCTAAAGTCACAATCCATGTACCAAGGGCTGCTTTAACCCCAGTTAAAATAGCTATACTTTGTCCATATGTAGAACCATGACGAATAACTCGTAGTTGATTAAAATCCTGACTCGACTGTTGCAAAATTTGCCAACTTCCATCACTACTTCCATCATCAACATATATTAACTCATAATCTATTAAACCATCTAAAGCAGCGCGAATTTCACCTACTAATAATCTAATATTATCGGCTTCATTATATATTGGTACTAATACTGATAAATAAGGAATATTATTCATTATGGGAGGGTTGATTGAAAAAGGCGAACTATATGTTCGCCCAAAATCAAATTAAGACCATTGTTGTATAATTTTATCTAAGCTTGGCGTTGCCAAACCTTTAATACGTGTCACTACTTCTTCTAAAGAAGTAAAGGTTTGAAAATCATCCTTTTTCCTCTCATTTAAAATATTCTTAATAACATTTTGTCTAGCATTTGCTTGTTTAAGCTTCTCTATGATCTCATCAATAGATGAAGTATTAATTGTATCTAAAAACATCTCAGATGGTGATTTTTTAGGTGTTGGCTTTTTGACAACTTTTTTCTTTACAGCCTTTGCAGGTTTAGCTTTAGGCTTAGCTTTAGCTTTAACATTGTTATTTAACAAAGGCTGTAAATCATTGATTTCAGTTATAACATCATTGACAGCATCTACTAATGCTTTTAATGTAGTATCTAAAAGTACAAGCCCATCATGTAAATTAGTTACATTAGATGAATTAGTATTGGCTTTAGAATTATTCGCCATAAAATTGCTCCTTTAAAATGAATGATCAGAGGATATGTAGATGAAAAAAATAATATTAATATTATTAATGCTTTACTCAGAATTATTACTTGCAGTATCACCTTATATTGGCATCAGCGTCGGAAAAAATATTAATCAATCTACTTGCTTAATAGCTGCTAAAAAAGTTCTTCAAACTGAAAGATTTCAAAAAATAACCCAATACAAAGGTAATGCCAATTTATTATTTGCTGCTTATAAAAATAAGCCACAATATAAATATAAAAGTCTAGTCAAGTGCCTACCAAAATTAGTAATAGTAATTATCGTAGCACAAACACCTAGATATATCTTAAAAAAAGCTAACAAGTTACGTCAGCAAATTGAAAAATTAAGTCGTTCTAAACGACTAAGAAATACAGAGAATCAATCTTATCACAAAACATCAATTCCACCTTATCTTAGCATAAGTGTTGGAGAGATCAATGATCTTACAAATCAAAAATGTTTAATCACAGCAAAACAAGTACTAAAAAATCATGGCTTTGAAAAGATTATCCAATATAAAAAAAATGCAACATTATTTGCCGCTTATCATGATAAAATATCTTATAAGTATAAAGCTGTTATTAAATGTTTAGTTCATGAAGGAATCGTTGTAGTTGTAGTTGTGGCAAATACTCTTAAAAACATTAAACAACAAACTAATATATTACGAAAAAAAATTCAAGAGTTTAATTATAACATTGAACCTACAGAAGATAAACCCCATGACATGCTAATATCAAAAATTGAAATGGATACTATTTTAAGCCAAGAAATATGTTTAAATCAAGCCAAATTAGCAATTAAAAAAGCTGGATTTTATAATAATATAGAAATTAATAATTATTATTCGGTCACAGGACAAAATGATAATAAATACCTTAGCGTAATTCGATGTATTACAGATGAAAATATTGTGGTTTTTTGGGTCAAAGGTAAAAACCTTAACATAAGAAAACGTTTTTTAAATATAATTCAAAAAGAATTTTAATACTAACTTTTATAAAAGAGGACTTAAATGAACGAGGATGCCAATGAAGCTGATCAAATAACTGGTGCCAATATTTTAATTAATAGCTTAGTTGCCGAAGGTGTCGAATTTATCTTTGGATATCCCGGTGGTGCAGTATTACATATTTATGATGCTTTATTTCAACAAAATAAACTACAACATATTCTAGTTCGTCATGAACAAGGAGCAACTCATGCAGCCGATGGCTATGCACGAGCTACTGGTAAAGCTGGAGTTGCATTAGTAACCTCTGGACCCGGTGCAACTAATGCCATTACTGGTATAGCTACTGCTTATATGGACTCAATTCCTATGGTAGTTATAACAGGGCAAGTAGCTAGCAAACTAATTGGTAATGACGCATTTCAAGAGGTTGATTCTATAGGTATTTCTCGTCCATGCGTCAAACATAATTTTTTAGTTAAAGATGTTAAAGAATTAGCGACAACTGTTAAAAAAGCATTTTATATAGCTACAACTGGTCGCCCCGGTCCAGTTATAATAGATATACCTAAAGACATAACTGCCCATAAGGCTGTATTTGAATACCCAGAAAAGATTCAAATGCGATCTTATAAACCCATACTTAATGGACATACAGGACAAATACGTCGCGCCGCTGAATTGATCTTATCAGCAAAACGCCCAGTTATTTATACTGGTGGTGGAGTTGTATTAGGTAATGCCTCAAAAGAATTAATTGAATTTACCCGCTTATTAGGTTTTCCAATTACTCAAACTTTAATGGGTTTAGGTAGTTATCCAGCAAATGACCCGCTATTTATTGGAATGTTAGGAATGCACGGTGCCTATGAAACTAATACTGCAATGCACCAAGCTGATGTATTAATCGCAATAGGTGCTCGCTTTGATGATCGAGTAACAGGTGATCTTGAACAATTTTGTCCTAAAGCTAAAATTATACATATTGATATTGATCCTGCTTCAATATCTAAAACTGTAACAGTTGACATACCAATCGTTGGAACAGTTAATAGAGTATTAACCGCGCTTATAAAAATCATTAAAGAAACTGATAAAAAACCAGATGCTAATGCTTTAGCTGCTTGGTGGAAACAAATTAAAACTTGGAAACAAGAAACAAATTCTTTAGTTTATAATCGTAATAGTGACAAAATTAAACCACAATTTGTAATTGAAACATTAAGTGAACTAACTAAAGGTGAAATATTCGTTACCTCTGATGTTGGTCAACATCAAATGTTTGTCGCACAATTCTATAAATTTCTGCAACCGCGTCGATGGATTAATTCCGGTGGCTTAGGTACAATGGGATTTGGTCTGCCAGCAGCGATGGGTGTACAATTAGCCCATCCAGATGATACAGTAGTTTGTGTTACCGGTGAAGCCAGTATCCAAATGTGCATACAAGAATTATCAACCTGTAAACAATACGATTTACCTATTAAGATTATAAATCTAAATAATGGCTACATGGGCATGGTACGTCAATGGCAAGAAATGTTTTATGATAATCGTTACTCACATTCTTATGTAGATTCCTTGCCAGACTTTATGAAATTGGCGGAAAGTTATGGACATGTTGGTATGAAAATCGACAAACCTAGCGATGTTGAAGCAGCATTAAAAGAAGCTTTAGCGATTAAAGATAAATTAGTATTTATGGATATTATTATTGACGACAAAGAAAATGTATATCCTATGGTTGCTGCTGGTAAAAGCCATAATGAAATGGTTTTACGCCCAGAAGGAGAACTTGCTTAAAAATGCGTCATACAATTTCACTTTTATTAGAAAATGAATCAGGAGCCTTATCACGAGTTTCCGGTTTATTTTCAGCGCGTGGTTATAATATCGAATCTTTAACCGTTGCAGCAACCGAAGATCCTACAGTTTCAAGGATGACTTTGGTAACCAGAGGTTCTGATAACATCATTGAACAGATCACCAAACAACTAAATAAACTAGTTGATGTGATCAAACTGATTGATTTAACAGAAGGTCTGCATATAGAACGCGAATTACTGTTAGTTAAAATTAATGTGCCAACATCTAATCAACGCGAAGAAATCAAACGTTTAGTTGATATTTTTCGTGGTAAAATTATTGATGTAAGCAATAACTATACAGTTGAACTAACAGGAACACCTCACAAATTAGATGCTTTTATTAAGGCACTAGAAAATATGAAAATACAAGAAGTAGTACGTTCAGGTATTTTAGGTATTGGGCGTGGTGATAAAAATTTACATTTATAACAACAAAAGGAACATTAAATGAACGTCTATTACGATAAAGACGCTGATCTATCAATTATTCAAAGTAAAAAAGTAGCCATTCTTGGTTATGGTTCACAGGGTCATGCTCACGCCAACAACTTAAAAGAATCAGGCGTTGATGTTGTCGTAGGATTACGTGCTGGTTCAGAATCAGCTCATAAAGTAGAACAAGCTGGCTTACGTACAATGCCTGTTGATCAAGCCGTTGCTTGGGCAGACTTAGTCATGGTACTAGTACCAGATGAAAATCAAGCTAAAGTTTATCGCGATAGTATTGCACCTAACTTAAAAGCTGGTTCCGTGCTTGCGTTTGCACATGGCTTTAATATTCATTTTGAACAAATAGAACCATCTGAAAATATAGATGTAATTATGATCGCGCCAAAAGGTCCCGGTCATTTAGTACGTTCTACCTATACTCAAGGTGGAGGCGTACCCTCTTTAATTGCTATTTATCAAGACTCTTCTGGAGAAGCTAGAGAGATTGCTCTTTCTTATGCCAGTGCTAATGGTGGTGGACGCGCAGGTATTATTGAAACTAGTTTCCGTGAAGAAACAGAAACCGACCTCTTTGGTGAACAAGCAGTTCTCTGTGGAGGCGTAACCTCTTTAGCACAAGCAGGTTTTGAAACCTTAGTAGAAGCAGGCTATGCACCAGAAATGGCTTACTTTGAATGTTTACACGAACTAAAATTAATTGTTGACTTAATGTATGAAGGTGGAATCGCTAATATGCGTTACTCCATCTCTAATACCGCTGAATATGGTGACTTAACTCGTGGACCCCGTATTATTACTGATGAAACCAAAGCAGAAATGCAAAAAATTCTCAAAGAAATTCAAAACGGTGAATTTGCAAGAGAATTTATTATGGAAAATCAAACAGGTCAAGCCAGCTTCAAAGCTAAACGTCGTTTAGGGCGCGAACATCAACTTGAACAAGTAGGTGCAAAATTGCGTGGGATGATGCCTTGGATCAAGGCTAACCAACTAGTTGATAAAACTAAAAACTAACTCAACTATGAGCAATGAAATTGAAACCCCAGAAAAGCGGCGTCGAGGTATTTATTTACTACCTAACTTAATTACATCTGCCGCTTTATTTTCTGGTTTCTATGCAATAGTTGCCGCTATTCAGAATCACTTTGAAGCAGCAGCTATTGCAATTTTTATTGCCATGATACTTGATGGTCTCGATGGGCGCGTTGCCCGCTTGACCAGTAGTGAAAGTGCATTTGGGGCTGAATACGACAGTCTTTCAGACTTAATCTCTTTTGGTTTAGCCCCCGCTTTACTTATGTATCAATGGTCATTATCATCCTTAATTGAAACCTCTAATATTCTTGGCAAAATAGGTTGGTTAGCTGCTTTTATTTATACTGCTGCGACAGCATTACGCTTAGCTCGTTTTAATACCCAAGTAGAATTAGAAGAAAGTAAAGGTTACTTTCAAGGATTAGCTAGCCCATCGGCTGCCGCTTTAATGGCTGGATTTGTATGGCTAGGTACAGACTATCAAATTGAAGGTTCCACATTAGTCATACCAGCATTATTTATAACTCTAGCTAGCGGCTTTTTAATGGTTAGCAAAGTACGTTATAATAGTTTTAAAAACTTTGACCTCAAAGACAAAGTACCTTTTATAACGATTCCGATGTTAATAATGCTATTCGTACTAATTGCAATTGACCCATCGCAAATGATATTTTTAGTATTTTTAATTTACGCAATATCTGGACCTATATTAACCTTAATCGAATTAAAAAAACGCCGTGCTACTCGTAATTTATAGATGAAATTTATTAGAAGCATTTCCCAACTACGCAAACATCATCAAAACTGTGTTGCCACAATAGGTAATTTTGATGGCGTACATTTAGGTCATCAAGCAGTTTTTAAACAATTAGCAACTAAAGCCGCAGAATTACAACTCCCAATGGTAGCCATGATTTTTGAGCCACAAGCTCAAGAATTTTTTCTCCCAGATAAAGCACCCGCCCGTTTAACCAGATTACGTGAAAAACTCCTAGCATTGCGCCGATACACCAGTATTGATCAAGTATTATGTTTAAATTTTAATAAAAAATTTGCAACTTTATCTGCCGAGGATTTTATTCAACAAGTTTTAGTAGATGGCTTAAAAATACAACATTTAGTTATAGGTGATGATTTTCGTTTTGGGAAACAACGTAAAGGTGACTTTAAGTTATTACAAAAATATAGCAGCTTTACCGTCGAAAATAGTTATACATTTAAAATAGATGACCAACGAGTTAGCAGTACTCGCATTCGTCAAACATTAAAACAAGATAATTTTAAAGAAGCTAGTAAATTATTAGGTCGTCCTTTTACAATGTGTGGACGTATTGCTTATGGAAAACAACTAGGTAGAACAATTGGATTTGCTACCGCTAATATTGTTCTACATAATAGAATATCTCCATTAAAGGGTATATTTGCCGTTAAAATACATGGTATTACAGAAAAACCATTATTAGGAGCAGCAAGTATTGGAACAAATCCTGCTGTGAACGGTAAAGAATTGCTATTAGAAGTGCATATTTTTAATTTTGATCAAAATATTTATGGATGCTATATTGAAATCGAATTTATCCAAAAAATACGTGATGAAGAAAATTTTCCAAACCTAGAACAATTAAAACAAAGAATTAAACTAGATGTAAAGATAGCTAAACAGATTTTATTACTTTCTTAGGAACAAAATCAATGGCAGATACTAGCATTAATGAAACATTCAGCGAATTAGATAACATAGCTCAGAAATTAGGCTTTTTATCTCCAGAACAATCTTATACCGATAAGATTTCAGTGTGGCCCATGATTTCAATACTTGGAGTCTATTCAGCAGGTAAATCAAGTTTTATAAATCACTACCTTGGACAAACAGAATTACAACGTTCAGGTATGCAAGCAGTTGATGATAAATTTACTGTTATTTGTTTTAGTGATGACGAAAGCAATCAACTACCCAGCTTAGCTTTAGACGCAGATCCGCGTTTTCCGTTCTATAAAATAGGTAAACAAATTACCGCATATTTACAATTAAAAAGCTGTCCAATTGAACGATTAAAAGGCAAAATATTAATTGACTCTCCCGGATTTGATGCAGATCAACAACGTACTGCTACTTTAGAAGTAACCCAGCATATTCTTGATTTATCAGACTTAGTATTAGTATTTTTTGATGCGCGTCGCCCTGAACCCGGATCAATGCCAGATACTTTAAAGCACTTAGTTGCAGAAACTATTAATCGCCCAGATTTTAATAAATTTATGTTCATTTTGAATCAAATGGACACCACAGCTAAAGATGATAATCCTGAAGACGTAGTAGCTGCTTGGCAAGCAGCCTTAGCAGAAGCTGGATTAACAGGAAAACATTTTTATAGAATATATAATCCTGACGCTGCAATAGAAGTTGAAGATCAAAATGCCCTAAAACGTTTAGAGAAAAAATCTCAAACAGACATGCAAGAAATTCATAAACGCATGGACAATATAGAAATAGAACGAACCTATCGACTAATTGCGATTATCGAAGATACAGCAAAAGATATACAGAATAACTTAATACCACAATTACAAAACTTACTTAAACGTTGGAAAAAACGTGTTCTGGTTATTGATGGTATATTATTTGTAACTTTAGCAGTTGTCATAAGAACATGGTTAAATAATAGTGAAATTGCTTTAGCGGCTCAAAACCCGATAGTTTTAGGCTTATTTGCTACAGGAACTTTTATTTTACTAATATCATTACATCTGAATATAGCTAAACTGACAGCCAACCATATTCTGAAAAGAACTAACAATAATGCTTTAGCACAGGCGTTTTTGAAAAATACAGGTACAAGCCGATCATTATTTATGATCTTTATAGATAAACCAGTTGCTTGGGGTAATAAAATGCGTAGCCGTATTGCAGGAGTCTTAAGCAAAGTAAATCACCATGTACAAGAATTAAATAATACTTTTGCCAATCCTGATGGATTGAAGGCTGCTGATGACAATAAATAAAACTATGGTGCAGATTGCATGACTCCAGCCAAAGATTCCATGAACGAAGGAAATTGTAGGGCGTAAAGGCGACTACAAAGCAGTTATTGCCTGTTTGGTTCAACATAATATTGTGACTTTCACTGTGGCAGGGCCATCATACAACTCTACAAGATGGCTTACCAAAAAGCTTAAAAACCACTTTTGACCTTAGATCTTCATCAGGCTTTGTATTTGATACAACTTGAACTGACACAAGAGTAAGACATATGCGTATGCAATCCCTATAGTAATAGTATTAGAAAAAATCTACATTTGTTCCCATTCAAATGAATCAATATTTTTATCATCAGGATTAAATTCGACACCAATCAAATAAATAGCGGCTTGTTCATCTTGATACTTTTCAAAATAACGCCGCTGTTTTATTTGCTCTAAAGCTCAATAGGATAAGATAGTTTATAAATTTCTTTAGAACCTAACTTCTTTGTTCCTGTAATGGTTAAATAGCCAGTTTGAAATAAAATTGTTTCTAATTCAATTCTATCTATATCAAAACTACCTAAAAAATTGTAGCCATTATACCAACGTTTAAGTAGTGAAAGTTACTTCCACATTTTCCTCTTTAAACACTAATTCTTGAGGAAGAGGTAAAAAATCTGCCACAATATTTAATTCACCTAATGGTTCATCAGTATATTCAATTTGTTTGTTCATAAATATTTTTTCCTTTTCTCCAATAACCAGCACCAAAAATACGAATAATATTATTTCTATATGTAAATCTAACTGTTAATATTTTGCCTTCAATTTTTCCAAAACAATAATAACGTTTTTCATTTTGACTATGATTAATATCTTCTGCTAAAACACGATTTGGATCAGCAAAAGCATATTGTGCAGTTTCAAATGAAACATTATGATTTTTGTTTTCATCCCATTCAAAATTAGTTTCATTTTTCATTTATCTAATTTGTATTTATATATTTATAATACTATGCTTTTGCATACTGGGCAGCTGGTTAGGATTTTTACTCTGCACATTTTCCCACTTATCCTACAATAATTTTTTCTACCAATTGATAAACCCTTGTTCCTAATCCATTCGACCATCTTTGCTTAGGATTAGTATCAAGTTTTTTAGCTCTTTCAATTGCTTGTTTCACAAAGGGTAAAAATTGAGCTGTATCTAAGTTAGATTTATTATAGCTATTTAATAAATTTATTAGTTCAGCTTCCAATCGGGTTCTACTGGAACTTACTTTTTTATTTTCTAAAAATTCATCTAAAGCATTGTCAGGATATTCTTCTAGGGATTTAATGTGAAGCAATAGCCATAACTCAAAACAAGGATTACTTAATGCTAAAAAATATCCATACCAATTTTTAGATACTAAATCTTCAAAATACTGTTTTTCAGTTTGTTCTCCTTCGGTTGCAATTATAAACAGTCTGGCATCTCTAACAGCAGAAATTCTTTCAAGTTTTTTTCGTTCTCTAGCCATTTTTAACCTTTGATGATTGAAATAAATTATTTCTAATCATCGGAACTGCACCAAATCTCCCTAATAAGTAACCTTCTTTAATTTCATTATGATAGTTAGGTTTAAATTCTTCTAATGAATATACTGAAGATTCTTCTTTTTGGTTTTTTTCTATAAACCAACAACATCGCTTCGTAAGTTGTCTGAATTCAGCAATTCCGATTCGTGAGTTGAGAATATTAATTGGCTTTTTACTTTTTTAGAATAAGTTAAAAATAATTCTAATAATGTTGTTGTTAAACGGGGATGTAAGCTGCGTTCTAGTTCATCTATAACTATAACTTTTTCTGATTCCAGTAATATTATAAAAGTTGGTATTAAATCAATTATTCGCTGTGTACCTTCAGATTCTTCACTTATTTCAAACAAAGCTTTTAATCCATCTTGAGTAGAATGTTCTGTCATTAGCTTAAATGCTTTGATTTGATTATCTTTTCTAAAAATAACATATTGTCTGTTATTATTAGCATGAATTAAACGGCTTTCATTCTCTTCTAAATTCAAGATTATCTTATCTTTATTTTCCTGAGTTAAGTCTTTCACTTCATTTTCAAAATCAACTTCTATTGTTTTAATTCCTAGAATTCCAGTGTCAAATACTTGGAGTAAATTTAATAAATTATTATGAATAATATGTTCTGAATTTATTTCAAAGCTTAAATTATCTGGAAATATTATTGTTAATACTTGATTAAACCATTGATAAGCATCTAATAAAGCAGGTATTTTAATTTTTTTAGTATTGATTTTAGAAACTTCAGTCAGAAATAATTGATTTGCTCTAGTGCTGATATTGCCAGTATATTTAAATATACCTTTTTGTTCTTCATTTAAAAATTCAAGTTTGTTACCCGGAGTTATAATTATTTGTTCTTCTGAAAGTGTCTGTCTTTCAAATATCGCTTGTTCATCCACTTGATTTATTTCATAAAGCCACTCTTCAAGAATCCATTTATTATTTAAAACAAAACCATATGCATAATTTTTACCACCATGTTTGAATTCAAATTCAAAACGTGAAGGTTTATTCAGACTGGTTTTATCTAGTTTAAATGGTTTGATAGGAATGAATTTATTAGGCGCGGTTCCTTTGACAATTAATTGTTTAGCAAATGACATAGCTTTAATTAAATTAGACTTGCCAGCGGCATTTGCGCCATATATAACAGCCGTTTTTAACACATTGATGTCTTCATCTTTAATTATGTGATCATTTAATTGCTGCTTTTTTGCAGGAATCATTGAAAATTCAACACGTTCTTTAAAAGATAAAAAGTTTTCTACAGTAAATCTAATTAGCATATTTATGATATCAATTCTTTAACTTACAACAACACCCTTTCAACTCCATCCAGTTGAACAATCCCATTTGCCGTCTGGTTCTATGCCAGTTTCGTCGCTGTAACGGGCTAAGCCTTGTTGGGTGATAAAAATCACCTTACCCTTGTTCTAGTCTGGATATTTGCTCTAATAGCATTATAAAGTTTAATCTCTTTTTCATGCTCAAATGTAACTGAAATACAATAATCCTGCATTTTTGTCTGATCAGTTATCCATTTATTAACATTTAAAATAACCAGAGATATAGGGGAGTTTGGTTTGTTTTTAGGTTTTTTTTGGTATATCTTCCGTGCCTTTTGATGGCATCCTGCTTTTCGGGTGTTTGCACCGGGAAAAAAATCAATTTCAAATTTCTTTAAATCATCAGGCGCACCTGTTTGTTCAACATCATCATTAATTACACCATATTTTTCTATTAATATTTGTGGATCAACTGAATGAAATAGATGAAATTCCATACGATTACCCAGATAACTATCACCACGAGTAGCACGAGTTTCAGGTGTGAATGTGAGCGTGACGATTATCTTTTTATTACCAGATTCTTCAAAAAACAGTTCCGGTAGTTGTAGTGAATAGACCTTAATTTGATTGAGGGCAATTTGTCCTTCATTCCAAAGCACTGTTCTATTATCAAAGGAGTTGATGGATTTTTCATAGTGACTTAAACCATAACCACAAACAGATAAATGACATTGCTCCGCTTTTTTCTTATTTTTTGTATTGTAAAAGTCTTTAGTTGGCAAAAAAGGATAATCCGCACCTAGTAATAACATATTTTTAATAAAATTAGCTGATTTATCAGGAAATTTATTGGCAATTTTTCCTGCAAGATGAGCAACTTTTGGAGCAGAAAAACTTGTGCCAACATCAAATTTAATAATATCCTCCATAACTTTGTTATTTAACAGCGTTAGTTTGCCACCTTTATCCTCAACAATACGACTATATTGCTCAGATAAAATCATATTTCCGCCATATTCAACCAGTTCTGGTTTAATCATACCATTGATACCGAAGCCAGTTCGTGTAAAGGGTGATGGTTGATGTACTTGAGCAATAGGTGTTTTTATTTTTTCTGCACCATCACGCTCTTGCTCAATCCTCTCTTCACCAGCTATTGAGCCGATAGTAAGAGCTAAAGCAGAAGTGGCTGGATTGATTATTCTAAAATCATCATTTTTGATGAGATAACTAGGATAATTTTCTATTATTTCAGAAATAGATTCATAATCTGTCAGTGGTGATTGATTACCAGTAGATACTATAAAAACAACATCTTGGAAATCAAAAGCTAGTTCATCAATCAAAGCGGCTAATGGCAATTGACGGGAATAGTGCTTATGCCAAATTTCGTTACTATTACCCAAAGAAATATTTACCACTTTGATGTGGTACTCAGGATTGGATAAAAAACTCTCTACTGCATCTTTAAACTGATGTTCAATTAATTTTTGTTGGTCATAAGTAGCATTGATAGGATTTCCATTAAAATCTTTTTCTGCATACATTACCTTGGCAGAAAACAACCACAAGAATGGGGTAAAGTTTTTCTTATTTAAGCTTTCTTCAATATTACCATAAACAGCACAACCAGCCACTGCTGTACCATGTCCAACTGTATCTTGTAATTTACTTTCACCTGATTGAAAATTTTCTTCGCCACCAACGCACTTTTCTAACATAGGATGATTAGATACAATCCCAGAATCAATAACCAATATGCCTGTGGCAGTTTCTTCAGGAGCATTAAATTCAATGTCTGTTACATTGGGTTGCATCATTGGAAATGGATTAAACTGAACGGTTGATGGTCTATCTGCTCTTGCAATTTCTTTTAATTGAATAATTTCATCAAATACTGTTTTGTTGAGTTTTACTCGGAGCAAAACAAAAGATTTTGTAATAAGTTGATCTGTAATTCTTAACTGAGAAAAAGAATAATGGTTTTTTAATTGTTCTATAAATTTTTCATTTTTTTCTGGATCATCCATTTTCCATAATTCTAAGTCAATAAAATCAGCAGTATTCGCTAATGGTTGATTGGCTAATTGTTTACCAATTTTCTTTTCAACTGGAATATCTTGAAAGGATTCAATGGCATTGAAAAAATCATAGTTTGCACCCGTTTGTGAACCATAAGTTTCAAGTTTTTTTTGAAATTGTTTTAAATATTCATCCTCACTAAACACAATCCAATAACCTTTTTTATCCTCGGCAATGGATAAAACATGAATTCCCATAGAGGCAAGTGTTTGTTCAAAGGCTTCTGTGGAAACACCTTGGTTGATTTCTATTTCAAAAATAAGACTTGGATCAATACTGCCTAAGAGTTGTGTTTTTGAGGATAGAAATTCATTACTCAATTGTTGAGCTTGCTGACATGCTTTTTGTGAAAACTGAGCTTTATTTCTACCTTGTGGTAATGAGAAACCACCACCGCCACCACGTTTTTTACGTTCAACATTACTTTCAAATAAAGGAAGTTTCAGATGTTGGTGTTTTTCCATTATTTATTTCCCAATTTTATTGTTTCCCTAGCTATAAATTGTTTAATAGAGGTTTCCAAGTCATTCATAGATAATGTATCTCTGCTATCAAGAATGGCAGTTTTCATAGCTTCAATTGCAATCATTTTAATATCTGCTGGTGATAAACCTTTACTATCTGTTGCCACTTTTTCAAAATTGATTTTTTTATCATGCTTAATTGAGCGTAAATAATGTTGAAAAAGTTGTTTACGAGTCAGTTCATCAGGTAATTCATAATTAATTACTGCATCAAAGCGTCGCCATATCGCACTATCAAGCATATTTTGATGATTGGTAGCGGCAAATAGGATGCTATCACCTTTGAAATTATCCAACATTTGCAGAAAATTATTCACCACTCGTTTGATTTCGCCGTGTTCGTGATTGTCATCGCGATTTTTACCAATAATATCAAACTCATCAAATAATACTATCCAAGTGCCGTTTTCAATAAAATCAAACACCTTGCGTAAATTACCCGCAGTTTCGCCAAGATAGGAGGAGATAATTGCGTCAAAACGAATATAAACTAAAGGTATATTCAGAATAGAACTTATAATTTGCACTGAAAAGGTTTTGCCTGTTCCGGGCTTGCCGCAGAGCAAAATTTTCTTTTTATAGCTCAAATTATAAGTAGCTAAAATATCGGCATCTTTGAATTCACGGATAATCCGTTCAAGTTGGGCTTTGGTATCCTGAGATAATATCAGGCTGTCAAAATTATGCTCAAAATGCTGAATTTCCAGCAATGGAAAGCCTTTTTCTGTATCTCTAGGAATCGGCATACTTTGCTTGAAACGCCTTTGAGTGTTAGCCGTTCCCACAGTTTGAAATAAGGCTTTTTCCAATCCCTTGGCAACAATAGTATGCTTTTTACGTTTTTCCCGTTCAATGTATTCCCTTGCTGTCTGTATAAAAGTATCATTGTCTTTATTGTTAAATGACAAGAATAGTTGTTTGATAAGTTCTGAATTTGTCATATTTCATAAAAATCACTATTTTAGCATGGATTACAGATATTTTGAATAAATATTAAACTACAATAACACCCTCTCAACCCCATCCAATTGAACTTTATCAACAAATTCCATTTCCCAATCCTCTCCCAAATGGTATTTGGCGAGTTCTACTACTATGTAGTCTGGTTCTGTGCCAGTTTCATCGCTGTAGCGGGCTAAGCCTTGTTGGCAGGCTGGGCAGCTGGTTAGGATTTTTACCCCTTTTTTTATTTCTTCTTGTTTACGGTAGCGCACTTGGGTAGCTATATCTGGTCTTGATACTGCGAAGGTTCCGGCTTCTCCACAGCATCTATCTGATAGTTCTATATTTTTTCCCATTAGGGTGCTTGCTACTTTTAATGGGTCATGAATTTTCATTGGAGTGTGGCAGGGATCGTGGTATAGGTATTCTACGCCTTTTACTCCTTCTAATGCTATGCCTTTTTCCATTAGTAATTCGTGAATGTCTAGTAGGCGGCAGTCGGGGAATATTTGTTGGAATTCGTATTTTAGTAGTTGATCTAAGCAAGTGCCGCAGGATACTATTACTGTTTTTATGTCTAAGTAGTTTAGAGTGTTGGCTATTCTATGGAATAATATGCGGTTTTGTGTGGATATTGCTTGTCCTTTTTCTTTGTCGCCGCTAGCCGTTTGTGGATAGCCACAACATAAGTAACCCGGTGGTAATACTGTTTGTACTCCAACTTCATATAACATTGCTAGTGTCGCTAATCCAATTTGACTGAATAAACGTTCTGAGCCGCAGCCGGGGAAGTAGAATACTGTTTCTGTTTGATCTTTTTTGGGATCTCCTAGGATTGGTATGTATTTGTCGCTGTCTAAGCCTAGTAAGCTACGCATTGGTTTGGGAGGTACTTTTTTAGGCAGAGGTTTGTTGACAAAGTTTATTATTTGAGTTGGTACATTTGGGGTTTTGGTGGTGGCACGGGGAGTTTGTGCTTTGGTTAATCCTAATAGTTTGGCGGTTTTATAGCCTAATCTTTGCCCTGCATATCCGCCCTTAATCAATAAATTGCGCATTAAGCTAATCGCGCGTGGATTGGTGATGTTTAGAAATTGCATTGATAGCCAAGTGGCTGGATTTGATGATTTTTTGCCTTGAGCGCGTAAAATTTCTCGCATTTTTATTGTAACTTCGCCAAAGTCAATATTAACTGGGCAAGGGCTTAAACAACGATGACAAACTGTACAATGATCTGCTATATCGTTCAGTTCTGCATAATGATCTAATGAAATTCCGCGTCGAGTTTGTTCTTCATATAGTACAGCTTCTATTAATAAGCCTGTGGCTAAAATTTTGTTACGTGGAGAATATAATAAATTAGCGCGTGGCACATGGGTTGTACATACTGGTTTGCATTTTCCACAGCGTAGGCAATCTTTGATTTCGTCGTTTAATTCGCCTAAATCGGTTGCTTCTAAAATTAGGGCTTCTTGTGCTACTAAGCGTAGTGATGGGGTATAGGCATTTTCTAATGTCGCGCCAGCTAATAATTTGCCTCTATTAAATATTCCTTTTGGATCAATATGTTGTTTGTATTTAGTGAAATTTTCGCGCTTGTCGGCTGATAAAAATTGGTATTTAGTAATGCCAATTCCATGTTCTCCAGAAATTACTCCATCTAAGGATTCGGCTAATTTCATTATACGCGCTACAACTATTTCAGCTTCGTGCATCATGGCGTAGTCGTTAGAATGTACTGGAATATTGGTGTGTACATTACCATCGCCTGCGTGCATATGAGTTGCCACTAGTAAGCGGCTGGCATATATGCGCTGATAAATTTCATCTATTTTAGTTTCATGCTCTGGAAATAATTTTTTTATTTGAGCTATATCTACTAAATCTAATGCTAATTGACGCTTAGTTTCTGTAATTTCCAGAGTTTCTATATAAGATTTTATTGCCGCTAATATGGCTTGATCATTTTTTATCGCTTGTTCACGATTAATTTCTGCAATGCCCTCATGATATTCACCTAAGCGAGGTAAAGGAATAACTACGTCTTCATTGATTTTAAAGGCATTAGTATGTGCAGCAATTGCCGCTGTGCGAGCGCGTTCAGCCCAAAATCGTTTACGTTCTGCTGCTGTGTATGCAATAAAACCTTCAGCTTGTCGCGCTGATGCTAATTCTACTATTTGTTCAGCGGCGGCATTTAAAGCAGTTTCATCATCACTTATAATGTCTGCTAATAAGATCATTTTAGGTAAATGAGGGCGAGCAGCTTTGGTTTCATATTTTACCGCTTTTACATAGTGTTCATCTAAATGCTCTAAGCCAGCTAATAATACTTTGGGTGTATTTTCTATATATTCGATGGTTTCAACGATTGCAGGTACGGCATCTTTTACTGCTCCAAAAAATTCTAAACATACGGTTCTGGTATATTTAGCTTGTTTATGCAGCACAAATACGGCTGAAGTTATTAAGCCATCACAACCTTCTTTTTGTACGCCGGGTAATTCAAATAGTGTTTTGTCGGTAACATCTTTACCTAATCCAACTTTACGTAATGATTGTCCGGGAATTTTTAAAATTCTGTCTTTGCCTTCAGAAGTAATACGAAATTCAACCATTTGTTGATGATGAATTTTGCCAAAATTATGATTCAGACGCTCAACTTTTAAGATGTTTCCATCTGGCATAACCATTTCCCAAGCGGCAAGATTATCTAAAGTCGTACCCCAAAGTACTGCTTTTTTACCACCGGCATTCATGGCAATATTGCCACCAATAGTTGATGCGTCTTGCGAAGTTGGATCAACTGCAAACACATAACCGACTTTTTCAGCCGCTTCTGCAACTCGCCTAGTAACGACACCTGCACCGACTCGAATTGTCGTCATATCATCATGGAATTCTACAGGCTCAAGAAAATCGAGTTTTTCGGTATTGATTACTACGCTATTTGCATACAAAGGTACGGCACTACCAGTATATCCTGTACCACCACCACGTGGAATAATAGGCAAATCCAAATCAATACAAACTTGTACCATTGCATGAATTTCGGTATCAGAATCAGGATTTAAAACTGCCAAAGGCATTTCTACTCGCCAATCAGTAGCGTCGGTGGCATGAGAAACTCGTGCTAAACCATCAAAAGATATATTATCAGAATCCAGACGCTTAGTTAATTGTTCACGTAATTGCTTTTGTTCCAGCAAACTTTGCTCAAACTGAACCACAGCCTGCCGAGTTTCACGTTCTAATTCCAAAGCATGATCATTACCATCAGCGCGAGCAACAACTTGATCAAGCCGATGATATAAAGCCTGACGTATAAGCGAAAAACGTTTAGGATTCTCTAATAAATCGTCTTGAATAAAGGGATTACGTTGAATAACCCAAATATCGCCAAGCACCTCAAATAGCATACGCGCAGAACGCCCAGTACGCCGCTGATTACGCAATTGCTCAATGATTTGCCAACCTTTTTCACCGAGGAAACGAATTACTATTTCCCTATCAGAAAAGGATGTATAATTATATGGTATTTCACGAATACGTGGGGTTTGATTTAATGTCATTGGTTTAGTTCAGTGCAAATTCGATAAATTATCGCATATAAGGTGAATGAAAGCCTAATACAATATCTTCTTGTGGAACAGCTTTAGTATTTAGTTTGATCTTTTTGTGCTGCTATAATTTTTTCTGTTAATAAATAAGTATAAAATATTGATCGTTTTTACTATATCAGTAATATTAAAATTGAACATTTATCCAAATAGTTTTTAATTGAATTTAATGCTTGACAGGATGATTTTATGGGTGTTACATTGTGCCTATAAAAGTTCTCCACTAATATTAATTAATAACATTAAACATTTTTTGCTTACCCTATAAGCCAAAGTTTATATTTACTTTGTAATAAAAAATATTATTACTCTTTTTATCAAACAAACGGTAGGAATAATGTCATGCCAGTTACGAAGACGGATAAAGAAACAATCATTAAAAAAAGTATTCATCTGTTCAAAGTTCATGGCTATTACAACACTACTATGGCAAATATAGGTGATACCTGTGGTTTAATAAAAGGTAGCATTTATCATCATTTTAAAAGCAAAGAAGCTCTAGCTTTTGGATGTTTGAGATACATTCATGAATATTTTAATACAGAAATATTTTCTATCGCATATCGAAAGAATATGTCGTCTTCAAATAAACTAGAAGCATTTACAAAGGCGGTTGAAACATATTTATTAAATAGCGAAGGTGGTTGTTTATTAGGTAATTTTGCACTTGAAATATCTAACAATATACCGTCTTTGAAAAAAGAAATAAAGAGTTATTTTGATCATTGGGAGGAAGCATTATGTGAAATATTAAAATCAAAATTTATCGAACAAGTAGCTCAAGAGAAAGCAAAGCAGATTATAGCTAGTACTCAGGGTAGCATTATGATGATGAGACTATATGATTCGCCACATACATTCAAAAACCAGAATAATGAAATAAAAAAACTTTTGTCTTAATATTTTTTATTATTTTTAAGGAGAAATAAATGCTATATTTTCAAAAATTTAAAGGTTTATCTAAACCAATACCGCCTAGTCCACCATTAAAAGTAGTTGGATTTGTATGGTTAGGAGGTTTTTTAGCAGCAGTTGTAGTCGGTTTTTTGGCATTTTTTACCAAACAACCGTTAGTTTAATTATCGTTCGGTGCATCAATATTTGTAATATTTATATTACCTGATACACCATTTGCTCAACCTCGTAATATTATTGGTGGTCACTTCATTTCAACACTTGTTGGATTACTATTTTTCCATTTGGTCAGTCCTCAGTGGTGGAGCATGGCATTATCATTAGCTACTGCATTATCTTTAATGCAAATTTTAAATGTTCCTCATCCTCCAGCGGGTTCAAATCCATTCATTGTGTTTTTAGTGGGAGCAAATTGGGAATTTTTATTGACCCCAACCTTGTTAGGAGCAATTTTGCTGGTTGTAGTTGCGTTATTTTACAACAACTTATCAAAAGATATAAGTTATCCAACTTATTGGTTTTAAAAAAAAATAATACGAATTTAAATAAAAGGTTATATAATGTCGTACATAGATCACCATGAAATGCTTATGAAATGGATGCTAAAGAATAAGTTGTTAGATAACAGAGAAAAAATAACTAATTTTTATCCTGATAAATATTTTCTAAAATTTGTTTACCTTTTAGACTAATTAATACTTAGGTTTTTTTCTAAATATTCAATGGTTAAGTTTGCAACTTTAGGGGTTCCTACATTAATATTTATAGGATATTTTTTAATTTTTCCAATTCTAGTGTATCCTCTTCGTTGATAATATGAAATTAGTTCTTTTCTTTGGGATACTACAACCATCACAAATTTATCAATTGTAAATTTGTTTATAGCATATTGTTCTGCTAGTTGTAAAACTAGTTTTCCAATACCTTTGCTTTGGTTCTTTGGTGTTACTGCAAATAAACCAATATAAGCATCATGATTGATCTTTTCTATACAAATACAAGCTATGATGTTATTTTTATCAGGATAAATTAATAAATGAGTATTTGGATTTAAAATAATAGATTTGATCTCATTTGGTGTAATTCTATTGCCTTGAACTAAATCAGTTTCTTTGGTCCATCCTGTTTTACCTCTGTATGCTTGATTAACCAAATTTGATATTTGGTCAATATGTTCTAGTCTTGCTAATTCTAATTTCAAATTTTGGACTCCAATAAGTCTGAAAACTTATTTATGACTAAGTATCCCGTAGACGCGGGGTAACTAGAAAACGCCTGCGTAAGTGCTTTGCCCTGTTTTTTAAATTATCTTTAATTGTGTGAATAGTGATGAAATACATAATAAACCAATAAGCAGCTCAAAGATAACACCGCCAATATTTTTGGGTGTCGCAAAACCGAAAAATAAGGTCATTAAACGCACAATAGCAGCACTGAGCCATCCACAACCTAACAACGCGAATGCCTGAGAGTTTTGTGTGACAATTCCAAAAAGAGAAATGCCTAAAATTAAACTTATCGTAGCTCCAATATTTGAAGTTATAATCAGCATAAATTAGTTTCCTTAGTATGTAAGTAATTAAGTTGGCTTTAATTTCAAATTTGTTTATCTTTTAGACTAACGGTTAAACTGTTTCTGATAATTCTAAAATTCTGTAAATTCTGATTCTGACAATTATATCCCAAGATATTTTATAATGTCTTCTGCCAAAAAAGTGCCTTACCAACTTCAGGATCCAATTCAAACCCTTCAAATCCAAATTTATTATATGATTTTCTAGCAGTTTCATTACCTTCTAAAACCTCTAAGGTTATTTTACAGCAGCCAATTTCTTTAGCGCGTTCTTCCACTTTAGCCAATAGAAGTTGACTAATTCCCAAGCCACGAAATTTAATTGCCACTACTACATCATGTATATTGATAAGAGGTTTACATTTAAAAGTTGAGAAAGCTTGAAAACAGTTTGCTAAACCTGCTGGTTTATCATCAATATAGCAAATCACACTAAAAGCATCGGGATTTTTTGATAATTCTATAACTAGATTTTCTTTGTAAAATAAATCAATATGAAACCTAGGGCGTTGCCCTAGGCTATATTATGTCGCCCCTTCAGGGCTTGTAATTTAATGACATTTTAGAAACAAAGTTATGCTAAAATAAAGAATTTTGAAACCGTATTTTGATGACTCATATGGTAACTATTGAAATAGATGGTAAATCATACCAAGCTGAAGCTGGTCAAATGCTTATTGAAGTAACAGATAATCATGGAATTCATATTCCTCGTTTCTGTTATCACAAAAAGTTATCAGTTGCAGCAAATTGTCGCATGTGTTTGGTTGATGTTGAGAAAGCTCCTAAACCTTTACCAGCATGTGCAACCCCTATTATGGATGGGATGAAAATATTCACCCGTTCTGAAAAAGCCCTTATAGCCCAAAAGTCTGTAATGGAATTCTTACTTATCAATCACCCTTTAGATTGTCCAGTCTGTGATCAAGGTGGTGAGTGTGAATTGCAAGATGTAGCTATTGGCTATGGTAAAGATCTCTCGCGTTATCAAGAAGCTAAGCGCGTTGTTTTTAATAAAAATATCGGTCCATTGATTGCGACTGAAATGACTCGTTGCATTCATTGCACTCGTTGTGTGCGTTTTGGTCAAGAAATTGGCGGCATTCACGAGTTAGGTGCAACTGGGCGTGGTGAACATACTCAAATTGGAACTTATATTGAACACAGTCTTAGTTCTGAATTATCAGGCAATATAATTGACTTATGTCCAGTAGGCGCATTAACTTCTAAACCATTTAGATTTAAAGCTCGTGCTTGGGAAATGCAACAAGCTGAGACAATTGCACCTCATGATGCTGTGGGTTCTAACCTTTATGTGCATTTACGTAGCAATCAGCTCATGCGTGTAGCACCTAAAGAAAATGAAGCCATAAATGAAGTGTGGATTTCTGATCGTGACCGTTTTAGTTATGAAGGCTTAACTGCTGATGATCGTTTAACCGCACCAATGATTAAAAAAGATGGTAATTGGCAAGAAACAGATTGGGAAACAGCCTTAGCTTTTACAACTGAAAATTTGAAAAAGCTTGAAAGCAATAACATTGGAGCTTTAGCTTCAGCGACTTCTACTATAGAAGAACTGTATTTATTACAAAGATTTATGCGCGGTATTGGCAGTCAAAATATTGATCATCGTCTGCGCCAAGTAGATTTTAGCGATCAAAATGATGCACCGTTATTCCCATACTTAGGACAAGACATTGCTGATTTAGAAAATTCTGATGCCGTATTAATTATAGGTTCACATTTACGCAAAGAACAGCCGCTATTAAATCATCGCATACGTAAGGCAAGCTTAAACGGTGCCAAAATAATGCTGTTTAACCCTATAGATTATGAATTTAATTTCAAAATAGCCGAAAAAATCATTACAACTACATGGGTAGAAAATTTAGCTGGAATTGCCAAAGCCTTATTAGAAACAGAAGCAACCTTATTACCAGTAGAAGTAAAAGCATTATTAGCAGAAGTTACTATTACTGAACCACAACGCGCCATTGCAAAAGTTTTATCTGCAAGTAAGAAAGGCACAATATTATTAGGTAATTTAGCAACTGCTAATCCACAATTTGCCAATATTCGTAGCTTAGCCGCTATCATTGCTAAATTAAGTGATGCTAATTTTGGCTATTGCGGAGATGCCTGTAATACTTCAGGAGCATGGTTAGCGGGTGCATTACCACATAGAACCGCTGGTGGTGAAGCAGTAGAAACCGCAGGATTAGATGCTCAAGCTATGTTTACTCAAGGATTAAAGGGCTATATTTTATTGGGTCTTGAACCAGAATTAGATAACTGGAATGGTGTCACAGCCCTAAATAGCTTAAAACAAGCAGAATTTGTAGTTTCATTAAGCGGCTATAAAACCACGGCAATGGAAGAATATGCAGATGTCATGCTACCTATCGGTTTATTTACTGAAACATCAGGAACCTATGTAAATGTAGAAGGTGATTGGCAAAGCTTCAAGGGCATAGTACCACCACCCGGTGATGCTCGCCCAGCTTGGAAAATTTTACGAGTTTTAGGCAATTTATTTGAATTAGAAGGCTTTGAATATACCAGTTCTGATGAAATCAGTGATGAATTAAGTTACATAATTGGTGACAAAGTAGCAAATAACAAAATGGGTTGGCAAATTCCTGAAAAACTTGAAACACAAAAAGCAGAAGGAATACAACGCATTACAGAAATGCCAATTTACTCAGTAGATGCTTTAGTACGTCGCGCTGATGCTTTACAAAACACCATCGACGCGAAAATCACTAAGACTGCGCATATCAATGCTAAACTGGCAAATCAATTAAATGTAAATGAAACTAGTTATATCCAAGTTAAACAGGATGAAATTATGTTCACATTAGCAGTCACAATTAATGATCAACTACCTGATAATGCTGTATTAATTTATGCTGGGCAAAATATTACTGCTGGCTGGCATGGGCAAGTTGAATTAAGTGCTACTACAGAAGGAAAAGCTTAATTATGGAAACATTAATGTATTTAATTATTACTATATTAAAAATTGTAGTAATTTTAGTGCCATTATTATTATCTGTTGCCTATTTGACTTATTTAGAACGCAAAGTCATAGGCTACATGCAAGTACGTATTGGACCAAATCGCGTAGGACCTCGTGGATGGTTACAACCGATTGCTGATTTTGTCAAATTAGCATTCAAAGAAATCATTATTCCTACCAAAGCCAATTGGTTCTTATTTGTAATTGCACCAATGTTAGTTTTGGCACCTGCCTTAGCTGCATGGGCAGTTATACCCTTTGCTGATGGTTGGGTATTAGCCAATATTGATGCTGGCTTATTATATATTTTAGCAATGACATCTATAGGAGTATATGGAGTTCTAATCGCAGGATGGGCTTCAAATTCCAAATACGCCTTATTAGGAACACTACGTTCAGCGGCACAAATTATTTCTTATGAAATAGCTATGGGATTTGCTTTAGTCGGTGTATTAATGGCTGCTGGTAGTTTAAATTTAAGCGCGATTGTATCCGCACAAAGTGGTGGACTATTACATTGGTATTGGTTGCCACTATTACCATTATTTATGGTCTATTTAATCTCAGGAATAGCAGAAACCAATCGCGCCCCGTTTGATGTTGCAGAAGGTGAATCAGAAATTGTTGCTGGTTTTCATGTTGAATACAGCGGCTTATTATTTGCCATCTTCTTCTTAGCAGAATATGCCAATATGATATTAATAGCAGCATTAACTGTTATTATGTTTTTAGGTGGTTGGCTATCACCATTTCAAGGCACATTTTTAGAAGCAGCATTTGCATGGATACCCGGTATATTTTGGTTTTTCTTGAAAATATCTGTTATTTTATTTTCATTTTTATGGCTGCGAGCTACTTTTCCACGTTACCGTTATGATCAAATCATGCGTTTAGGTTGGAAAGTCTTTATTCCTATTACATTAGTATGGATAGTTGTTATTGGTATTGCCATACTAGCTAAACTACCACCTTGGTTTAATTAAAATGCACGCAATAAAAGATTATATTAAGAGACTATTTCTGTTGGAAATGTTTAAAGGTTTAAACATTACCGGGCGTTATTTATTTAAGAAAAAAATAACCGTCCAATATCCAGAAGAAAAAACTCCACAATCTCATCGTTTTCGAGGGCATCATGCACTACGCCGCTATCCAAATGGCGAAGAACGTTGTATTGCTTGTAAACTATGTGAAGCAGTTTGCCCTGCATTAGCAATTACCATTGAAGCAGAACAACGCGCAGATGGTACACGTCGTACAACTCGTTATGATATAGATTTAACAAAATGTATTTTTTGTGGATTTTGTGAAGAATCTTGCCCAGTTGATTCCATTGTTGAAACCAGACACTTTGAATATCATGGTGAAGAGCATGGTGATTTAGTAATGACTAAAGAAAAATTATTAGCATTGGGAGACAAATTGGAACCACAATTAGCAGCAGATAGAGCTTATGATGCTAAATATCGTTAAATTATTAATGAAAATCATGTATTTTATCGTAGGGTGGGTAGAGCGGAGCGAAACCCACCAAAATAGTGCTATCAATGGTGGGTTTCGCTTCGCTCTACCCACCCTACAAAATTTGATGATTGTGATGATGATGCTATTAGTATCATCAGTTCAAGCAGAAGATATTGATAAAAAATATTACGATAGTGGAGCTGTGCAATTTCAATATGAATATAGAAATGGTAAATTGCATGGTAGTATTGAAGAATTTTATGAAACTGGCGAATTACAAGCTGAATATAATTATCGTTCTGGTGATTTAATTGGTAAAAAAACTTTTTCTCGGGAAGGTAAGCTAGAATATGAGCTTAGATATAAAAATAATGAGAAATATGAAATCCAGTTTCAATATTATACTTCAGGAGAATTATTCCGTAAACGTAACTTAATCAATGGTAAACGAGAAGGTTTAGAGATTGATTATTATCGAAATGCTAATAAAAAAGCAGAACGTAATTATGTAAATGGTAAAAAAGATGGTAGTGCCAAAGGTTATCATTATAATGGTAATTTACAAGGTGACTGGGTATTTAAAAATGGTGAACCAGTTTCGGCAATTATTTTTTATAATTCTGGAGAAAAATGGTTGCAACATATTTTTGATGACAACGGTCATTTAAATGGTACTAGTAAGGAATATGATAAAGAAGGTAACTTGATGGCAATTAGGTATTATACCGAAGATGAAATGGTCAAAAGAAACAAAATTAGACCTTGGTTACGATGGATATATATGTTTGATTAGTTGGTAATAAACTCATGATAAAATTTACTTTTTACTTATTTTCACTTGTTTTAATTTTTGCCGCTAGTCGCGTTATTACAGTTAAAAATCCGGTTCATGCCGCTTTATTTTTAGTATTAACGTTTTTCTCTTCGGCTGCAATTTGGCTATTGTTGCAAGCAGAATTTCTCGCAATGGTACTCATTTTAGTTTATGTTGGCGCTGTAATGGTGTTGTTTTTATTTGTATTAATGATGTTAAATATTAATTTTGATACTTTACGTGAAGGTTTTGTACGTCATTTGCCACTAGCTATCTTCGTTGGCTTAGTGATTTTGGCAGAAATGGTTTTAGTAGTTGGTGCATGGGATCATGCTATGCCAACAGAAGTTGCCGCCGGTAGTAATACTGCCGCTTTAGGATCAATATTATATACTGAATATGTTTATCCTTTTGAAATTGCAGCGGCAATTTTATTGGTTGCAATGATAGCAGCAATTGCTTTAACCATGCGCCCACACACACGAGCTAAATACCAAAAACCAGAACAACAGGTTAAGGTACGTCGTGAAGATAGACTAAGAATTATCAAAATGGACGCGGAAACAAAGGATTAATTATGCCAGAATTAAATGAATTTCTAATTGTAGCAGCGGTATTATTTTGCATTAGTGCCGCTGGTATTTTTCTAAATCGGAAAAATCTCCTAATTATACTTATGTGTATTGAATTAATGTTGTTATCAGTCAACATGAACTTTATTGCATTTTCTTATTTTAATGCTGATTTAGCAGGGCAAGTATTTGTATTTTTTATCCTAACTGTAGCAGCGGCGGAATCTGCTATTGGTTTAGCGATATTAATAATATTATTTCGTAATAAATACAGCATTAATGTCGATGACATTAATACGATGAAAGGATAACTAGATGCAAAATATTTCTCTTGCGATTGTATTAGCTCCACTATTTGGAGCCATTATTGCGGGATTATTCCCAGTTAGCAAGCGCGTTGCTCATTCAGTCACAATTGGCGCCGTTGGTTTATCCTTTGTTCTATCTGTATGTGTATTTTATAAGATAGTTATATTAGGAGAAGCCGGTTTTAATGAAACTCTTTATATATGGTTAGAAGTTGGTGCGATAAAGTTTGAAATCGGCTTTATGGTTGATTCACTTACTGCTATGATGATGTTGGTTGTCACCTTCGTATCCTGGATGGTACATATTTATACTGTTGGTTATATGCGCGATGATCCGGGTTATAATCGCTTTTTTAGCTATATTTCCTTATTCACTTTTGCCATGCTGATGTTAGTGATGTCAAATAACTTTATGCAGTTATTTTTTGGCTGGGAAGCGGTAGGTTTAGTCTCTTATTTGTTAATCGGTTTCTGGTTTACCAGAGAATCTGCAATTTATGCGAACTTAAAAGCTTTCTTAGTTAATCGCGTTGGTGATTTTGGTTTTATTTTAGGAATTGCAGCAGTTTTAATGTATTTTAATAGTCTGAACTATGTTGAAGTCTTTAGCCACGCTAATGAACATAAAGATACTATGATGCAAATAATTCCGGGCTTGGATTGGTCAGTTATGACTGTTATCTGTATTTTACTGTTTATCGGTGCTATGGGTAAATCTGCACAATTTCCATTACATGTCTGGTTGCCAGATTCTATGGAAGGTCCTACACCTATTTCAGCCTTAATCCATGCAGCAACAATGGTAACAGCAGGTATCTTTATGGTAGCGCGTATGTCTCCATTGTTTGAATTAAGTACAACTGCACTCAGTTTTGTGATGATAATTGGTGCTATTACAGCCTTATTTATGGGTTTATTAGGCTTGGTACAAAATGACATCAAACGAGTTGTAGCTTACTCAACTCTGTCACAATTAGGTTATATGACTGTAGCTTTAGGAGCCTCAGCTTATGCTGCTGGTGTTTTCCATCTGATGACACATGCGTTTTTTAAAGCTTTATTATTCTTAGGTGCAGGTTCAGTGATTATTGCTATGCACCATGAACAAGATATGCGTAAAATGGGTGGGCTGAAAAAATATCTACCAATTACCTATTGGACAGCGTTAATAGGCTCATTAGCATTGATTGGATTCCCCGGCTTCTCTGGCTTTTTCTCCAAAGATGCTATTATAGAAGCCACTCATCATGCCTATGAAGCAGAACGCGCTGGTGCTGGTTTTGCCTATTATGCAGTTTTATTAGGTGTATTCATTACAGCTCTATATAGTTTCCGCATGTTCTTCTTAACCTTCCACGGCAAAGAACGTATGGATGAACATACACGTAGTCACCTACATGAAAGTCCAAAAGTTGTTACCATTCCGTTGATTTTATTAGCAATACCATCCGTATTCATAGGAATGTTGACAATAGAACCAATGTTATTTGGTGAATATTTCAAGGGTGTAATAGCACATAATCCTTTCAATGCAGAAGACTATCATGGCGTAATAGGATTTATGATACATGGAATGTTACAACCACCATTTTGGTTAGCAATGGCAGGTGTAGGAACAGCCTATTATTTATATATGAAAGCACCTCACATTCCTGAACAAATTACATATCGTTGTAATCTGTTTCATAAAATCCTATTGGATAAATATGGCTTTGATAGATTCAATGATTGGTTCTTTGCAGGTGGTACACGTAAAATTGGTAACATCTTCTGGAAAATAGGTGACATCAAAATCATTGAAGGTATAGTAAACGGTCTTGCTAAGATGGTAATTTGGCTATCTAGCGTCATTCGCCAGACTCAAACTGGCTTCTTATATCATTACGCCTTTGCCATGATTTTAGGCTTGGCAGTATTATTAGGAATTTTCGTCTTTGGAGCTAAATTATAACTGATATGTTTACTGATTTTTCATTACTAAGTCTATTAATATGGTTACCAATACTAGGTGGTATTTGGGTAATCATCCTTGGAAACAATCAAGCCTCAATTGCTCGCCCGATTGCTTTGGCAGTGTCATTAGTGACATTTTTATTGTCACTAATTCTATATTTTGGATTTGATACTACAACTCCTGCTATGCAGTTTACTGAGACACTGTCTTGGATACCTGCTTTTAATATCCAATATTCTTTAGGTGTAGATGGTATATCTATGCCATTGATTATCTTAACAACTTTTACTACTGTATTAGTAATAGTAGCTGGTTGGGAAGTGATTCAAGATAAAGCGGCTCATTATATGGCTGCCTTCCTAATTATGAATGGCTTAATGGTTGGGGTATTTGCCGCTTTAGATGCAATCCTGTTCTATGTGCTATGGGAAGCTATGTTGATACCAATGTTTCTCATAATTGGTATTTGGGGTGGACCAAACCGCGTTTATGCTACTATTAAGTTCTTCCTTTATACCTTTTTAGGTTCAGTATTTATGCTAATTGCATTGTTATATTTATATTCACAATCAAATAGCTTTGCAATTCTGGATTATCATAAGTTAGCGATACCGATGACAGCTCAGATTCTGATATTTTTAGCATTTTTGATCGCATTTGCTGTTAAGGTTCCAATGTGGCCTGTGCATACTTGGTTGCCAGATGCTCACGTTGAGGCACCAACTGGTGGTTCAGTAATCTTAGCCGCAATCATGTTAAAAATGGGTGGTTATGGCTTCTTACGCTTTAGCTTGCCTATTACACCTGATGCAAGTCAGGAATTAGCTTGGCTCATGATAAGCTTATCGCTAATAGCCATTGTTTATATATCATTTGTCGCTTTAGTACAGCAAGACATGAAAAAACTCATTGCTTATTCCTCTATTTCACACATGGGATTTGCGACATTAGGCTTTTTCCTTGGTAGTAGTGTAATGGGAATAGAAGGCGGCATGGTACAAATGATCTCACATGGTTTTATTTCAGGAGCTTTATTTCTATCTGTGGGAGTACTTTATGATCGCTTACATAGCCGTCAAATTAAGGATTATGGTGGAGTTGCTAATACTATGCCTAAATTTGCAATGTTTGCAGTACTATTTGCAATGGCAAACAGTGGCTTACCAGCAACTTCTGGATTTGTCGGAGAATTCCTAATAATTCTAGCATCATTTAAAGTAAACTTTTGGATAGCTTTTGCCGCTGCTACTATAATGATCCTTGGAGCCGCTTATACTTTATGGATGATAAAACGAGTATTCTATGGAGAAATCGGCAATGAAGGAGTAGCTGCTTTAAAAGATATAAATGGACGCGAAACCTTCATTTTAGCTACGTTAGCAATAATAGTATTATTCTTTGGTATTTATCCAGCACCAATGCTAGATGTGATGCACAGCACTGTTGAGCATTTGGTTCAACATATTGGTATATCTAAAATACCAAATTAATTTCTTCTTTATTTTGGAGTACAAAGCTTAGCTTTGAACTCCAGTTTTTAACGACAGCAAATAAAAAAATGACCCTAACATTAAATACAACATTAATTTTACCAGAAATAATAATGCTAACAATGGCTTGTGTCATACTAGTCCTTGATGCTTATTTACCTAAAAACTTAAAAAATTTAACTTATCAATTAACTCAAGGTACTTTAATCGCTACCGCCATCTTAATTTTTGCTACTTATCCTGAGAAATCAGAATTGGCTATGAATGGCATGTTTGTCAACGATGTTATGAGTACTATTTTAAAACTCTTTATTTTATTAATAGTTTTTTTAGCATTTCTATATTCACGACAATATTTACAGGATCGTAAACTTTTAAAAGGTGAATATTTAGTATTAGGTTTATTTGCCACCTTGGGTATGATGATAATGGTATCCGCTAATAGCCTATTAACAATCTATTTAGGTTTAGAACTATTATCTTTATCATTATACACAATGGTTGCCATAAATCGCGATTCACAACAAGCCTCTGAAGCGGCAATGAAATATTTTGTTTTAGGTGCTTTAGCTTCTGGTATGTTGTTATATGGAATGTCAATTATATATGGCGTTACCGGAACCTTAGATTTAAATGCAATTGCTCAAGCTATCAGTCAAACAACTGAACATAAAACTATATTAGTATTTGGATTAGTATTTATAGTCATAGGCTTAGCATTTAAATTAGGCGCAGTACCATTTCATGTTTGGATTCCAGATGTTTATCAAGGCGCACCAACAGCAGTTACTTTATTTATAGCAAGTGCCCCGAAAATTGCAGCATTTGCAATGTTAATCCGTTTACTTGCTGATGGAATGCAAAGTTTACATGGCGATTGGCAAAATATATTGATTTTATTATCAATTCTATCAATGGCAATTGGTAATATTATCGCGATTGCTCAAACTAATATTAAACGCATGTTAGCCTATTCTACAATTGCTCACGTTGGCTATTTATTGCTTGGAATCTTGACAGGCACAAAAGATGGCTATGCCGCTTCCATGTTTTATGTATTAGTTTATACATTAATGACAGTTGGTGGATTTGGCATGATATTGTTATTAAGTAGAGCTGGCTTTGAAGCAGAAAGATTAGAAGACTTTAAAGGCTTAAACCAAAGAAATCCTTGGTATGCAGCAGTAATGCTAATACTAATGTTATCAATGGCAGGCATACCACCAATGTTAGGCTTCTGGGCAAAATGGGCAGTATTAGCACAAGTAGTACAAGCGGGCTTAGTATGGTTGGCAATAATAGCAGTAATATTTGCAATAATTGGCGTGTTTTACTATTTGCGAGTAATTAAGCTTATGTATTTTGACGATGCAGAAGATTTAACTCCGATTACAGCTAATACAGATATGAAAATAGCACTTAGCGCAAATGCTATATTGATTTTAATGCTGGGATTAATGCCATCTGGGTTGATTTCGCTTTGTTTGGGGGCTTTGGGGGTTAATTAAGAAACCAAACCTGACAGGTTTTAAAAACCTGTCAGGTTTTATATATATAAACAACACCAACCGCCCCGCTTTCATTCATGACGCTTTACAAAAAGCACTAGAATATTATCATGAACGCAAACTCATAGAAAAACATCGTCAAGGATATCTTCGTCAGCCTATAGAAAAAAATGAATTCTCAGTATGGGGTAATGAATGAAACGAGGTGAAATTCGTTGGTACACTTTTAAAGCACCTAGCAATCAGTGCCAATGCTATATTGATTTTAATGTTGGGTATTAATGCCATCGGGGTTAATTAAGAAACCAAACCTGACAGGTTTTAAAAACCTGTCAGGTTTTTAGACCATTATTTAACCAATGTCAACCAATCTTTATATTTATCATTACGCCCATGAGCTGCATCAAAATACAGACTTTGCAGTCGTTCTGTTATTGGTCCTCTTTTTCCATTGCCTATTGTACGGTCATCTAGTTCTCTGATTGGAGTTACTTCTGCCGCTGTGCCGGTGAAAAATGCTTCGTCTGCTATATATACTTCGTCGCGACTTAGGCGTTTTTCACATATTGTTAATCCTATGTCTTTTGCTAACTTAAAAATCGTGTTTCTGGTGATTCCATTTAGTGCTGAAGTTATTTCTGGTGTATATACAATTCCATCGCGTACTATGAAAATATTTTCTCCGCTACCTTCGGCTACATAGCCTTCTGTATCTAATAATAGAGCTTCGTCGTAGCCACAACTTACGGCTTCTTGTACCGCTAGTAAAGAATTCATGTAATTGCCTACTGCCTTGGCTTTACACATGGTTATGTTTACATGGTGACGTGTATAGGAAGAGGTGCGGATGCGAATGCCTTTTTCTAATCCTTCTGCTCCTAAATAACTTCCCCAATACCACGCTGCAATGCTTACGTGAACCTTTAAAGCATCTGTATGTAACCCCATACCTTCTGAACCATAAAAACATAGTGGGCGAATGTAGCCACTTTCTAAATTATTGTCGCGAACTGATGCAATAATAGCTTCATTGATCGTGTCTTGATCGTAAGGAATAGACATATTCAAGATATGCGCTGAATCAAATAAGCGGCGTGTATGTTCTTTTAAACGGAAAATTGCTGCACCCTGATCAGTTTTATACGCGCGAATGCCTTCAAATATTCCCATTCCATAATGTAAGGTATGTGTTAAAACGTGTACTTTTGCATCACGCCAATCTACCATTTTTCCATCAAACCAAATTACACCATCTTGGTCTTCCATTCCCATTATTTCTCTCCTCTTAATTTCGCAATATGATATTTGTTTGTTAATACTTTAGCTGCTGCTGAGATTAAATCATCAGACCCTGCTATATAAACTTCAAAGTTACTTAAATCTGGATAATCTGTCACTATTTGATTGATAGTTTGTGTTCTTGTATATTTTAAATCATCTAGGGCATCCACCCAAGAGCGGCATAGGTTATGTTGATAGGGTTCTGTTTCATCATTAGTTATCCAATATAAATGATTGATAGTCTCATTGTCTGAAGCTATAACATGTTCAATCAGACTTTTAATTGGTGGAAAACCTTTATCATCAGTAATAAATAATGCTGGGCGTTTTAAATCCTCTTGCAGAACAAAATCACCATGTGGTGCTTCTAGTTTAACTATTTGATTAAGCTTTAAATTTTTCTTAAATTTGCAACTTAAATGAAATTCTAAATTACGTCCATCACAAGGGCAACTGGCAATAAAAGCTTGAATTTCAGTATTATCAAATTGCAATGTTGCATATTGCCCGGCTAAAAAACGTAGAGTCTTAGTGCGCGGTGTTTGCAGACGCAATAAGAATAGATCTTCATTTAATTGTTCAAGCTTTTTGACTTTAGTATCAACTTGTTGTAATGGAATATCTTCAGGATTATGAGCTTCAGCGGCTTCAATGGTTAAATCAGTTATTGCTGTACAACTGCATAATAGCTGATAATTCATTTGCTTTTCTAAATCGGTAAAAACATAATCGTGGTTACGAATTGTTTGTACTTCTCCTGAAACTATTCTGGCTTTACAAGCACCACAATTACCATTTTCGCATCCATAATTTACAGCTAACCCTGCTCGTAGTGCCGCTTCTAAAATAGAATCTTTACCTTCAACAAAAAAATCATGCCCACTAGGAATTACTTTTACTTGAGCAGCTATGATACGTAATACAGTATCGTTAGCTAATAATTGAGCTGCTGGTTCTAATTTTGGGCTACGTTGTATTTCAGTACTTAGCCATTGATGTAAACTATCATCACCAAATTCAGCTAATTTATTATTGATAGTATCAAGTAATTCACTTTGCCTGTTAAATGCTGATTTTACTTCTACTAATTCTTTACCCAACTTAATTAAACGAGCTATTAGAACGTCTTGACTTGGCAAAGCAGATTCATGTTCTCGTGAGCTTGTAAATGTAGCAGCGGCTTTAATCTGTTTAACCCGCTCTAACATATGAGTATCATCTATTTGAGTTTCTGGATAAGCACGTAATAATTCTGTGACTTGTAATTTGCCCTCAAATGTAGATAATTCACCGTTTTGGATTTTTTTTTGAATTTTGCTGCGCGTCACACCCACTAAACGCGCTGCTCTGGATAAACTTAAAAGTTGAGGCATTATTGTTCTAATAAACGTGGCATCAATTCTACTAAATTACAGGGGCGTGTACGATAATCTAATTGGAATTGAATGATTTTTTCCCAGCCAGTTTTACAAGCTCCAGATGAACCGGGTAAGCAAAATATATAAGTAGCATTTGCTACTCCTGCTAAAGCACGAGATTGTAAAGTTGAAGTATTAATTTCTTCATAAGAAATTGCACGAAATAGTTCACCAAAACCTTCAATTTCTTTATCGAATAGTGGCTTAATAGCTTCAGGTGTGCTATCTCTGCCAGTTACACCAGTACCCCCAGTAGTAATAATAGCATTAATTTCTGGGTTGGCAATCCAAGTTGATACTGCTGCTCGCATTTGATAAATATCATCAGGCACTATCAGCTTATCAGCGCGATTATGCCCAGCGGCTGTTAAATTTTCAACTAGCGAATTACCAGATTTATCATTGTCTTCTGTGCGGCTATCTGAAATAGTCATTACCGCAATATTTAATGGAATAAAATTTCTTTGCATTGTATTATCTTAATAATTTTAAACGAATTGTACCAGCTTTTACACGAATTCTTTCAGCATATGTAGTTACACTATCACCCATTTCAAAACTACTACCAGTTGCTAAATAAGCGTCAGCACCCCAAGGCTGCATTTCAACTTTATAACCACCTTTTACTTCTGTAATGATAAGTGCTTCTATAGGTTTAGAACCCCAATCTTGTTTTAAATATAGCATTAATAAACGTTTTTTGGCTTCACCTTCTAAACCACGAGATTCACGCGCTGTTCGTTCTGCTGTTTCTAAAACCTGAAATAATTCTTCTTCATTATAAGGAATTTCTTCACCAGTGCTATGAGCAATTAATTGTCGTTGCATTACCAAATCTGCAAAGCGGCGCAAAGGTGATGTGAATTGGGTGTACATAGATAAGCCTAAACCACTATGTTGCCCTGCCTGTAAGGATAATGAAGAACGCCCTAAGAATTTACGAACCTTATGAAAACCCAAAGGATCAGTCATCATTTCTTTACTAATTGGTTCTGATGGAGGCGTTTGAACACGATATATCAAAGGCACTTGATGTTTATCTGCATATTTAGCCGCTACATGATTAGCCAATACCATCATTTCTGAAACTAAGGTGCGACTTGGCGAATTTCGTTCAAGCACTGCCAATTTAATTTCATTATTTTCAACACCAATTTTATATTCTTGCCGCTGTAAATTAAATGCACCATTATCTATACGCTTATTCTGTACATTTTTGGCACAATCTAACAAATTACGCAAATCATCAGCCATTTGATCTTCAGATTCAGCTATTAATTTATCAGCATCACTATAATGTAAACGTTTTAATACTTTAACTGTTTCTCGACTAATTGTACTATTAGTTATGTCACCCTGATCATCCAACCATACCCTAATTATAATAGATGAACGAGCTTCTCCAGCGGTTAAACTAGCAACATCGCAAGAAAGATATGGCGGTAACATTAAAAGATGTTGCGTAGGTAAATAAACCGTAGTACCACGTCGCATAGCCTCTTTATCTAAACTATCACCTCGCTTAATTAAATTAGCAGGATCAGCAATAGCAATACTAATTTTCCAGTTTGAACCATCGCGTTCAATAGCTAAAGCATCATCAACTTCACGAGTGTCTTCATCATCAATACTAAATGATATTTCAGTAATTGATTCATCACTGGCAACTTGTAAAGCTTGAGCCGCTGCATTAACAGCACTAGAAAATTCAGGTTTTAAACCTGCTATAATAACATCACGATCAGCATCTATTGGCAAACGCCCAATCTTTTGCAAAATTTCAAATACTAATTCGCGTTCAGTAAGTTTAGCCAGTGCAGCAGTTGGACGAATTAATTCATCAACTTCTTTATCAGCATCGCCTCTTAACCAAGCTTCTAAGCGTTCAACAAACGGTAAAATATCATCAGATATAGCAGTGACTTGAAACTTATCAACTTCCTGATCCTTAGATAAATGTAAAAAAATTGGCAATGGCAGTTTAGCCATTTTTTGTAACCAATCTTGGGCTAACTTTATGGCACGAACTCGTGCTTCTTCACGTTCACGTTGTTGTTTTAATTCCTGAACTTGTTCAGCGGCACGCGGTTCCCAATTGCGACTACGACGCTTAAAATGTAAACGATCATCAGCAATGCCACGCCAAATAGCCATTAAATGTTCAGTAGTAATTTCTCCACCAAAGTATAAATCGGCTAATTCCTTAATCTCTGAAATTTCTAATTCTAAAGCGTTTTCCCATAAAAGTTCAATGTCAATTTCCTTAGTTAATGAATTGACTTCGCTATGAATGGTACTGATTTTGAGTTGCCAATCTTCTACATCATGTGCTAAACTAGGATGTTGCCATAATAATTTTTCTTCAGATAAACGTAAATCGCGCCCTTTCTCATTAATCCCTTGAATTTTTTTCTTTATTCGTTTAGTAGTGCAGATAAAATAAACATTATCATTATCTTGAGCCACCCAAATTTGACCTTCAAATTCTGTCACAATGTTACCCTTGTTAGCTTATGTAGTTCTTTTGATGTGATACGAATATTATTATATCAGATGTATCTAATAATTAATTACATCGCCAATAACTATGTTTACATAGCCATTTTCTAAATGTAGCTTCAGCTTGATAAGCTTCTACTTCCATTTTATTATTATCATAACTAAATCCACCATTTATAAAATGTTTTGCGTATTCTGCACCGAAATTGCTAATTGATTGTAGTTCTTGATATTGCTTTACATGATAAATTTCATGGCTGAGTAAGGTTAATAATCCACCATTACGTGGTTTATAGGCTCTTTTTATGTATATTATATTTCCAAAGGTTTGAGCAAGTGTATCATCCATTATACTTATGGGCCAATTTTTTAAAATTTTATGTTTATTTAATAACTTGGCTTCATAAACTATACGTATTTGATAGGGATTGAGTTTCCATTGTTTTAAAAATGGACCCAACCATTTACGTTGCCATTTAGTGAGTCGTTGTAGTTTTTTATTGTGTTGATTTATATTTTGCTTAAATATGTCTTTAGCAAAGATCGGAAAAAATTTCTTTCCCCATGTTGGTAGTAAATTGGTATTGAAATTTTGTTTACATATTAATTGGTAGAGTTCACATTCTAATTGTTTGGAGTTTGATGGGCATGTTTGCCCGCATGTCCAAGCATATGAGGTATTTGTTAGTGTTTTCATAGAGTTTTGCCTAAATACCTGTCAGGTCTGATAGTTTTTATTTTTATGAAAGATTACTTGTACTTATATTTGTAGGGTGGGTAGAGCGACAGCGAAACCCACCATTTGGTATTATGATCGGTGGGTTTCGCTGTCGCTATACCCACCCTCTGTCTCTTATACACATCTGACGCTGCCGACGAGCG
>NZ_MCBX01000011.1 GCF_001723685.1 Candidatus Marithrix sp. Canyon 246 | reverse complement strand
AAATTAGACTTTGTTCGTAAAAGTTTCTTATTTCTTCATCAAATAAAAAGAAATCTACTTTATTTATAATTGGTGCAATAACATTTATTTTTAGATCTTCTTCATGGTAATTTTCTATTAAAAGGTAATTTTTAGATATTAACTTTTTAAAAAAGATAATATCTTTTTTACTAAAAATATGATCTAAACTAAACCAGTTATTAAATTTATCTTGTTGTTTAAAATTTTGTTTTATATCTACTAACTTTGATAATTCATTAAAAGTTATTTTGCCATATTGATAAACAGGAATTTTATTTTGTTTTTTTTCAAATTCCTTGTTTATTAGTTCTATATCTTCTTTAGTTAATGTTGAAATTAAATCTTCTAAAGTCATAATTTTATTGCCTTGTTTTAATTGTTATTATACATATTTTTTTGTCTATTGCAAGTAAAATGATTATAAATATGTTAAAATTCAAACATAATTGAATTTTTGTTATCATTTATTTAGTCTGCTTAAGCAGACTTTAGCTATGAGCCTTGAGCTTTAGCTCTAGGCGGTGTTTGGACGCTGAATGACAGTCATACTCGTAAATTACAATTAATTAATGAAAACATTTAATAAAGGAATTTTGGTAAATGGCAACTGCTTTATCGCATTTAAAAAGTATGGAGACCCTACGCTTGGGTACACCAATAATAATCGGAGTAATTTTAGCTGAAAAGAAACTAATTCCCAGTACGCGAGTTTAGATGGAATACCAATACACTGTAAACATATCGAAGATGCACATTTGTGTTTAGAAGGTGTACAGCAACGAAATTTATCCAAATCGGGGCAAGAAAATGCTCCACCTATATTGTTTCGATTGTTACAAAAAATAGACATTGATCTAATTACCTTTAGCCAACCTAATGCTAGTCTCCAAGAGCATTATGTGCTATTTGAATATTTAAAAAAACGTTTGCCTGTACAGTTTCTTATTTTACCAGTGGTTTTTGATGATCTACGTGAGAATACATTACGACTAGAAATAGCTCAAGCACTCGCAGATGCAGACACAAACACGGCACTAGCACAAACGGATATTGGGCGTATAATATTAGCGGAACATGGCGATCTCACAGATGTGAATAAAGATATGGCTGCACTTAAGAATACCATTCAGGAACATTCTGAAACCACACTTAACAACTGGTTGGATAAACATTCTAGTCTTTGGGCATTAAGATCAGAAATACGTGGAACTTTATTGACGTATCTTCATGTGTTAAGAAACACTGTTTTTGGTATCAAAGCCACTTCTAAGCGTCGTGTTATTCAAGGTCGCTATCTAGCGAATATGGCCGCTTTATCGGCCATAATTGAGAGTGCTAAAGCTTCAAATATTAATATTTTATTATACATTGTACCTCAATGTCATGGCATGGAAGATACATAAGGTAAGAGAACAGAAGATAAAGAAACGTTTCTTATTGATTAGCTTGTTCATCAATTTAGGACTGCTCTTTTATTTTAAATACCTTCTGTTCTTTGCAGATAACACAATTGGTTTGATGAATTTTGTTGGTATAGAAGCAGATCCTTTGTTACTCAACATTATTCTGCCTTTAGGTATTAGTTTTTACACTTTCCAAACTATTAGTTATACTGTTGATGTTTATCGTGGTGTCATTAAGCCAGAAAAAGATTTCGTTATTTATGGGTGTTATGTGACATTTTTTCCCCAATTAGTGGCTGGACCTATTCTTCGGGCAGCAGAAGTTATTCACCAGTTTGCCAAGCGTCCACCCTTTGATTGGGCAAATATTGCACCCTTAGTAGATTCAGGTTTTGCTTACCGTGCAGCCTTTATATTATTATATCGTCTAACCGTTCCATGGTTTGCAAATCTATCTCGTACTATTCAAAAATTCGGAGGTTGGCTAATCACTTTACCCATTGTTATGTTAGGATGGATTCCATTTCGAGCCCAAAATATGACTGATACCTTGGCAATGTATCTGAAAATATTCCAACCAACTGAATATCTTTGGTTAGGATTACGGGAAAATACCTATATCATAGCCGCTATAATTTTAATGGGCATCATTCTTACCTATCTAACGAAAACGTACTTAGTACCATTACTTCGACAACGAATATGGCTTACTATTATTGCAGAATCTCTGGTATTTAGTGTTATGATTGGGTTAGTATTTGTATTTCTGCGTCCCATTAACCAGTTTATCTATTTTCAGTTTTAATTTTTAATAAGTATGACAGCAATTAGTTAAATAAATTCTTAATTAGTTGTACTAACAGAATATAGTATAGTACAACGAATTGAGAAATAAACGAATTATATTTGGTAAATGACAACTATTTTAGGTATAAATGCCTATAATGGGGATGAGCAATAGACTAAAAAATTAGTTGAATTCTTTTATTGCTCACTAAAATATGTTAAAATTCAAACATAATTGAATTTAAGAGAAACTAAAAATCAAAAACCTACACTTAGCTGAATCACTTCCAGACTCAATTGTAAATATTGAAGACAAAATAAGAAACAATATGTTTACTTGGAGAGGTCAATTCTCCCCCCAGTTAATAGAGCATATTTTAATCAACTACTCTTCACAAAATGATGTTGTATTTGATCCTTTTGTCGGTAGTGGTACTGTTTTATATGAATGTGCATTAAATAAGCTTGAAGCATCAGGTTGTGAAATCAATCCAGCCGCCGTTTCATTTGCAAAAATATAGGAATTAGTAAATCAACCTAAAGACAAAATTAATAATGCGCTAAAACAGTTAGATTCAATTATTTATAGTCATATAGATGATTTACCCTTATTTAATAATTCAGAAAAAACTGTATTTGAAGAACAACTAATTGATGTTTTAAAAATAGCAAAATCAGAAATTGGTGCGAATAGAAAGTTTCGTCAAAATAGATTTTTAACTGTTGTGCAATATTGCATGGATATATCACAAGTATTTATCGAATTAAGAAGAGTTTGTAAAACTAATGCAAAAATAATATTTATAGTTGGAAGAGAATCTAATGTTAAAAAAACAGCATTTAAAAATGCAAAATTAATTACTTCCGTCGCTAGGCAATGTGGGTTTAACTTAGAAGGAAGCCAAGAAAGGGTCTTTAAAAATAAATTTGGAAATTTAATTTATGAGGAAATATTACGATTCTCTATAAATAGACATTTTTTAAATTCTAAACTAGATTTTGGTAGAGATATTGGTAGAAAAGCATTAAATGATGCACTTAGCTATGCTAACTCAGATGTAATAACTGATATAAAAGATGCTTATATTAAATCAAAAAACATTAAAACATCTCCAATTTTAGAAGCAAAAGGAATATAAAGATGTTGCCAACACCACATTTAGGAAAGATTGAAGCAGCTATTAAGAATAGCAAAATGCCTAGTGCAGCTGTCAGAAGGTTAAAAACATTGATTTTGATTTAATTTACTCCTGTGAAGAAGACTTTTTATATCGACAAAAGGGACAACTAAAAATTGATAATACAGTTATTGAGGAATTTCTTCCTCACCTTGTCTATAAAGCTTTCCCAGAGTTAGTTGATCTAAGCTTTGGCCCAACAAAATGTTTCTCAGCAGTATATTTCAAATCAAGCTTACAAGTTAGTTCAAAAGGTGGAAGCTTATCTTGGTTATGTCACAACAGAATGTAAAACTAATCTTGACAAAACAATGTTTCAAGAAGCCACTGCAACAGCACATGATGTAAAATCTGCGTTACCGGGTTCTAAATACTTCTTAATGTGTGAATGGCTTGACATGACACCTGTTAGTACAGCTCCAACAGATATAGATGAAGTATTGATTTTAAGAAAGGCTAAAAGAATACCCTTTAATATTAGAAAAAACTTTAACACATATAGTGGACGAGCTGATAATTCTGATTGTGTTAATGTCTTTTTACGTTTTATTGGGCATATAGAAAAATTACTTCACAATGAGGCTCCTGCTGAAAATACTGTACTAGCAGATGGTTACTTTTAGATGTAAAATTTAGCAAATGTTGAAAAAATGATGCCAACAGAATATATTTCTGAAGCTTGCCGTGAATATTTACAACCATTGATTTTAGGAGAAGATTATCCTCCATATAAAGATGGTTTACCACAATATGTCGAATTGAAAAATGTCGGCGTAGAAAAAAAATTAGCTAGTACTTATGAATTGAAATAAGTCTAAATCGTAGCAAAACCTGACAGGTTTAACCATCACTTTTAACCATCTCAATGATCTCATTTTTCACAAACAGTAAATTCTTATAAATCCCTTTCAAATCTTCTATATTTGTACAATTAAAAGTTCTACTTACAAAATATTGGTATTTATGTTTTTCAAACCTTTCTAAAATAACAAAATTCCAATTTTATCCTATAATATAAGCACCCTTGATAGTATTCCAATCATTAAGCTCTACTGCACTTATAAGTTCTGCTAAAAGTTGTGGATCGTCATTTTTTTTTGATTTTCTATCAAAATTACCAGCTATTAAATTGATCTTGCTCTTTAAAATTTTGTTTTATATCTACTAACTTTGATAACTCATTAAAAGTTATTTCTTCTAAATTCATAATTGTATTACCTTGTTTTAATTGTTATTATACATATTTTTTTTGTCTATTGCAAGTAAAATGATTATAAATATGTTAAAATTCAAACATAATTTAATTTAAGAGAAACTAAATATGAAAGCAAAAGCAGCAGTCGCATGGGAACCTAAAAAACCGCTTGTTATTGAAGAAGTTGATGTTATGGGTCCAAAAGATGGTGAAGTTTTATTAAAAGTTGTTGCATCGGGTGTTTGTCATACTGATGCTTTTACTCTTTCGGGTGATGATCCTGAAGGGGCATTTCCTTGTATTTTGGGACATGAAGGTGGTTGTGAAGTTGTTGAAATTGGTCCGGGTGTTAAGGATCTTAAGGTTGGTGATCATGTTATTCCTCTCTATATTCCAGAATGTGGTCATTGTGATTATTGTAAGTCAACTAAAAGTAATCTGTGTCAATCCATCGCCGGAACAGTTTGGACTGGTTATATGCCAGATGGTACGCGGCGATTCTCACAAAACGGTAAGGATATTTACCATTATATGGGTTGTTCAACTTTTGCTGAATATACGGTTGTTCCTGAAATCGCGCTGGCAAAAATTAATAAACAGGCACCGCTGGATAAGGTTTGTTTGTTAGGATGTGGTGTTACTACTGGTATTGGTGCAGTGTTAAATACTGCTAAAGTAGAACCCGGTTCTACTGTTGCCGTATTTGGTCTCGGTGGTATTGGTCTTTCATGTATTCAAGGTGCAGTTATGGCTGGTGCTGAACGTATTATTGCTATTGATATTAACTCCGACAAGTTTGAATTTGCCAAACAACTTGGCGCAACTGATTTTATTAATCCTAATGATATAAACGGTTCCTTTGTAGAATATATGCAGGATAGCTATAACGGTGGTCCAGATTATTCCTTTGAATGTATTGGTAATGTTCATGTGATGCGGGATGCGCTGGAATGTACCCATATGGGTTGGGGAGTTTCTACGGTGATAGGTGTTGCTGGAGCTGGGCAAGAAATCGCTACACGACCTTTTAATCTGGTTGTTGGACGTACTTGGAAAGGCACAGCCTTTGGTGGTGTCAAGGGTAGAACTGAATTACCGGGTTATGTTGATCGTTATATGTCTGGACAGATTGAACTCGATAGTTTGGTAACACATACTATGCCTTTGGAAGATATAAATAAGGCGTTTGATTTAATGCACAGTGGCGAAAGCATTCGTTCTGTTATTATCTTTTAAATATGAAAATTATTGAAAGTATTAAAGAGTTTGGTGGTTATCTAAACCGTTACACACATCAATCTGATGTATGTAATTGTGAAATGACATTTTCAGTTTATTTACCACCACAAGCCAAATTAGGCAAGGTTCCAGCCTTATATTGGTTATCTGGATTGACATGTACTGATGATAATGTACGTGTGAAAGCGGGCGCACAACGCTATGCTGCTGAACATGGTATAGCTTTGATTTTCCCCGATACTAGCCCACGTGGCGATGATGTTGCTGATGAAGATCGTTATGATATAGGTACAGGTGCAGGATTCTATGTGAATTCTACACAATCACCTTGGAAACAACATTATCAAATGTATGATTATGTGACTAAGGAATTACCTGTCTTGTTGGAAACACATTTGCCACTGATACCCGACGTTAAATCTATTTTTGGGCATTCAATGGGCGGTCATGGGGCATTAATCTGTGCATTGAAAAATCCGCATAGTTATCAGTCAGTTTCAGCATTTGCACCAATTTGTAATCCAATGAGTTCCAGTTGGGGCAAGGCTTGTTTGACTGCTTACTTAGGTGATGATACCAAAGTTTGGCAAGCCTATGATGCCACTGCTTTAGTTGAAGCAGGGGCAAAAGTTTCGGATATTCTAATTGATCAAGGTACAGCAGATGAATTTTATGATGAAAAACAGCTATTACCAGAGAATTTCCAAGCTGCCTGCGACAAGGCAAAACAGAGTCTGACCATACGAATGCAAGATGGTTATGATCACAGTTATCATTTTGTTGCTAGCTTTATTGGTGAACATATTGCTTATCATGCCAAGGCATTAAAATAAAAATACTAAAAATAATAAATAACTCGCATATAAGCCTGTCTATCAATAGCAAACTCAGCTGTATCTCCATAAGCGTCATCTAGCCAAGCCACTAGTTGTAAATTTTCTGCCCAATCATAAATACCACGTATTTGGAAGATGCCGCTATTATTTTCTACATTATTAATCCAAGTAGCATGTATGTTAAATAAAGGATGTAATTCTATTTGAATTCCTTGGCTCAGATAATCGCTGCCTTGAGTATAAATTTCTCCGCGTTCTAAACGCTTTTGTAGTGCTAGACCTTCGATATCATTATGATAATATTCTATAAATCCATGAAAATTTTTCTCAAACCATACCCATGAATAATCTATATTAGTCATTAAGGAAATTGCAGTGTCACCATCTTTCAATTGAGTCAAGCTCATATCTAAACGCCACATGGCTTCTAAAATGTTTTTACTCAAGCCTAATCCAAATACATTTTCATCAAAATGACGCGCCGCTATTAAGTCAAAATTCCATTCATCTTGATAAGTGCCACGATATTTTAGGGCAAAACTACTTTCGCTTTCAATCTTATTACGTGGTAATAAAATTAGTTGCAAATCATCGCCATTCTCAAATAACCATTGCCCATATAACATGTCATCGCCAGTTTTATATTCTTTATCAATCTCAGTGGGAGAAAATGGACTAAAAATATCAAGCGGCTGAAATACTAATCCATTACCCCAACTAATGGCTTGACGACCAAATCTTAATACTACTTGTTCACCATTATAAGCAACAAATAAACGATCTAAACGCTGTACAACGTCTGAATCTATCTGATCACCTTTAAAACCTAATACTTCATAATGAATATTAGTTTGCCATGCTTGCCAACGTTTTTCAGCCTTGAAGCGCAAATCAAGAAAATGATCTACTGTATTATCAGTTGCAATAACATGATATTTTGAATGCCCACCAAAAGACCAATCTTCTTCGGCAATTACATTAGTTATATTTATCAAATATAATACGATAATATAATGAATATTAAAGCTTTTCATCACTTGCTATACGACCATCATGCAATTTAATTAATCGTTTAGAATAACTCATTACCAATTGATCATGAGTAGAAAACAGCAAAGTGATACCATGTTCTGAATTCATAGACTGTAATAATTCCATTAAAGATTCAGCAGTATGAGAATCTAAATTTGCAGTTGGTTCATCAGCTAAAATTAAACTAGGCTTAGATACAATAGCGCGTGCGATTGCAACCCTTTGTTGTTGCCCACCTGATAAGTCGCCCGGGCGACGTTTTTCTAATCCCTCTAAACCAACCTCTTTTAAAATATGTCGCGCTTTCTTTGCTCGTACCTTACTATCAATTCCCTGTAATTGCATGACAAATTCTACATTTTCTTGTGCAGTTAAAACAGGAATTAAATTATAAGATTGAAACACAAAACCGATTTTATATAATCGTATCTCAGCCAATGAAGATTGATTCATTTGATCAATGCGTTGACCATCAAGCTCAATTTCACCACTAGTAGGATTATCTAAACCACTAATTAAATTAAGTAAAGTAGTTTTACCTGAACCAGATGGACCAGATAAACAGACAAAATCACCTTTAGGGATTTCCAAATCGACATCAACTAAAGCGGGAATTTTGACTTCACCTTGTTGAAAGGTTTTGCTTAATTTTCTACATATTACGGGGTTTTTTTGCATAAGTTTACTATTCTTTTTAAATTTATACAGATTTCATAGCATCAACCGGTTTTAATAACCGAATACGTAATGCTGGGTATATTGAGGCTAGCATAGTAAATGCTAAAATAACAAGTGGTCCTAAGCTTATAGCTAATAAGGATAGTTCTGGAGTTACTTTACCTGTTATACCAAATTCTGCTCCTAGTTCTTCCATGCCGGGATAACTAAAACCATGTATATAAAAATATAATACTATGCTTATTCCTATAATCATACCAATTGCTAATCCTAATAGTGTCAATAATAGTGATTCTAATATTACTAGTTTGGCTATTAAAAACGGTTTTGCGCCTAATGCTAACATCACTCCAAATTCACGAGTACGTTCTAATACTGCCATTAAAAATGTATTTAAAATACTAAAAGTTACTATTAATACCAGACAAATGTATAAAAACCAACTATTTATAAAGTCTGCCTCAATTAGTTGCATTAATCCCGGAACTAGAGTATCCCAATCCAATACTACTTGTTTGTCTGTTAGTAATGTACTTCTAATTTGTGTGAGAATAGTTTCTAAATTATCTAAATTTTCTACTATGCCAACTATTATATGAGCTTTATCGTGCATACTGAAAATTTCTTGAAAACTTTTTAGTGGCATTTCTATCAAATTTCTATCTAAACCCGGTTCGCCGCTTTTAAAAATTCCAACAATTGGTAACACTGCCGCTGCTATAGAACCATCATGCCCACTACCTAATAAAGTTAATTCGTCTCCAACTGTGACTTTAAGGTTGCGAGCTAAGACTTCGCCAATAATTAACTCTTGAGCATTATCATCACTTAAAAAACGTCCAGTTTTAATTAAACTTGGTATAGTGGATAGCTTGGTTTCATTAGCAGTTTCAACTCCAACAACTTCAGCACCATAAGTTCGTTGTTCTGAGGCTATTAGAGCAAAACCCTTAGCGCGTATTCCAATATCTTCTACTCCATTGATTGCTCGTATTTGTGCCGCTAATTGTTGCGGTTGAGCTAAAGTATTACGCATTTGAGGTTTTTTTAAATAACCGGGAGCTTGCACTTGAAAATGACCAGTAAATAATTGTAGATTATTATTAATCATCATATCATAACTGCCTAATTGCAAAGTTATCATAAATATTAATAACAAAGTTGCAAAGGCAATTGCGCCGATAGTTAACCAACTACGACGTGAATGTCGCCAAAGATTTCGCCAAGCTAAACGTAGAATCATTTTAATATCTTGGATTGCGTAAATTAGACAAAGTAAACATACGCTTTGGTATATTTAATTTAAATCGCGCTTGCTTCACAACAATTTCTGTCCATTCATATGGTTTATCAGCTTTTTGCATATGCTGCCTAGTTGCAATGAGTTTACCACCCATGTGTTGAAGATTTTTTGTCATCATCGTTTTTACTAGCTGATTATCTTGATCATAGAATGAATGTTCTAATAGAATGTGATCAGCGCGAATTTTTAAAATTTCTTTACCCCAAACCACAGGAGCATAATAATAAGGTATAGACTCAATTGTAAATAATTGTTTTCCTTGATGACTACTGATAGCTATTATTTTATGTTTATAATACTTTAAAATATTATCAGCTTTAGCAACATCATTATTAGAAAAATCAGATCCCATCCAAGCTTGATTCATCATACTAGAAGGTATTCTGATTAAACGATTAATTTTAGGAGAAAAACTCCACATATTGTTTTTCTTCACTAAATTGGCATTACCCTTATCCTTTTTAGGAGCAATAACTCGTACTAAAGAATTTTTCTGACCTTTTGTCCATACTTTCAAACTAATAGTACGTTGCCAACTACGACGATGAATAGTCATATCTACAACCGAATAAGAAGACTGATCGCGCCAATAATCAATAGCATCTTGAACAATCTTACGAGCCTGCTGATCAGCAAAAGCTGGAGTGATGTTTAGAATAATTAATAAGGAAATTATGTTTTTCATATTTATTGAATTGCAATGTAGTATAGAATATAAATATTAAATAATGATTATAAAACAAATTGAGAAAAAAAATGAAATTATTAATAATTTTAGCATGGCGTAATTTATGGCGTTATCCCGGTCGTACTAGTATTATTATTATTGCTATTACAATTGGCATTTGGTCAATGTTAAGCATTTCAGCTTTGATGCGTGGCATAATTGAGCAACAAGTTAATAATGCTATTCAAAATTTTATTGGGCATATTCAGATTCATGCTCCCAATTATCATGATGATCCGGTGATTAATTACAGCATGTCACCACCTCAAGGCAACTTATTAAATTTATTAAATAATTCTTCAGAAATAACTAATTGGGCTACACGAGTGCGAGTTCCCGCTGTAGTTAGTAGTGAGCGCGAAACTATTGGAGTTAGTTTACTAGGAATTGATCCAGCACAAGAACAGGGATTATCCTTTATAGGTAATCAGTATATGATTGATGATCATGACATTATTTTAGGTAGAAAGTTAGCTGATTATTTGGAAACGCGCTTAGGTAAACGTGTAGTTTTGATGAGTCAAACTGAGGATAATGAAATAGTAGAACGTGGTTTTCGTGTTGCAGGAATTTATGATGCTAAAACAGAAGATGTTGAAATGCAATTTGTTTTTATTAAGCGTCAAACAGCTCAAACAATGTTAGAAATGGGCGACAAAATTTCTGAATTGGAAATTCTAAGCTCAAATCGTGAACAATTAGATGGTTTATTAGCAAAATTAAGATCATTGGCACCAAAATTAGATGTAGAAACATGGAAAACTATTGCACCAATTTTACAAGTATTAATGAAGATTAATGAAGGATTTTTATTAATATGGTATATAGTAGTATTTATTGCAATGGCGTTTGGGCTGATTAATACATTGCTAATGGCAATATTTGAACGCACTCGTGAAATTGGATTATTGCAAGCCTTGGGTATGAAACCAGCTTCAATAATCGGACAAATTTTATTTGAATCTATGTTTTTATTAATGATTGGTTTAATTATAGGTAATTTTATAGGCTGGCTGACAGTAATGGCAACAGCGGATGGATTAGATTTTTCCCAATATGCCGCTGGTTATGAAATGATAGGTTTAAGTAGCTTGATTTATCCAGTATTAAATTTAGCGGATATAATAACAGCGAATATATTGATTATCAGTTTAGGTTTAGTGGCAAGCTTTTATCCTGCTTGGCGAGCTGCGCAGATAGTGCCTTTAAATGCTGTTAGTCGTTAAATTTAATTTTAGGATTATGGGATATGTACAAAAGTTATTGAACAACTTGAAAACACGGGGTTTTAGACCTGGCAGGTTTTAAAAACCTGTCAGGTCTGTGGCCAGTATCTGTAGTATCTCCTGCTCCGCTTAGTGTAGTGCGTAAAATAATGGCTATTGCATCAAATACTTGGTATAATGCCATTACTTTAAACATTAATATTGAAACAATCATAGGAATGATAGAATTGCCTATAGATTAATAATAAAGAAAAAGCGGCATCCCAAACTCTGATGTGTAAATATAACCAAGCATAATTATTTACTTCTGCTTCTAATTGTGCCAAATTTGCAAATATTGACCATGCTTGGATATATAAATAGTTGAATTTTTTTGACACCAAAAGCTTTTGCGATAAAAGCGACGCTGCTTTGCATAATATCTACAAAAAATATCCATGCTATCAAAATATTGTGTCAATGACAGTGACTAATGCCATTGTCATTAAACCCAACATTAATGGAATGGCAAAACCTAGAATTTCCTTATAACTGGGCTTACTTAGCACTAGCTAATTCAAAAGTTGGTGCCATGAAAGGATTGTTTAATGTATTTGGTAAAAATTTGAAGTTGGCTTTATATTCGATTAGAAAAGTTAATGTTGGATTCGCTTCAGCTATATGTACTATTGGTACTGCTAAAATACCTGTAGCTTTATTAAAAGTAGGATATTTATGACCACTAGGAAAAGTAAATAGATTTTGCAATGATACTGTAGTTTGTATAACGCTACCTAAGACGCTGAACTGAAGTTCAGCATCATCTGGTTTACGCGACATTCCTACATCTAATGCTAAAAATTTACCAGCTTCATCAGTTACTTCTATAAAAGGAAGTTCTAATAAATGGGGTTCAGATGGATCAATTTTACTAAAATCTACATAAACAGATTCTGCTATAGCAGCAAAAAATACTAATGCTATTGCTTTATGCCCAACTGTAGTTGGATGCAAGTCATCCCAATAGAAATATTGATCTGGATTGTCACATATTGTTTTGAAATCAAAGCAAGCTTCAGTCATATTTTTCAGATTACCTAGTGGCGGTGTTACCACTTTCGGGGTTTTAAATATTTCAAATGCTGTTGGTATATCAACTTGAATTACATCCAATGCTGCTAATTGTTGAGCTAAGTTTTGATTAAAAGCACTAATAACTGGAGCCAAAAGCGCACTTGTGCCGCCAGTTATCGCTCTAGGAGTTTTATCAAGTGGAGGTAAATTTGGTACTAATATATGTTTCGCACCATGTTGACGTAACTTGCCCACTACTGTAACTATGTTACTAATAGACTTAGTTATATCAGGCACACTTTCACTAAAATCATTCGCACCCGCCCAAACTACATATAACGCATCTGCATCAGCAATTGGATTATTATTCAAATAATTATCTAATTGTTGCTGTACACCTATTAAATCATCACCATTTACATTAATAGCTCCACTAGTGGCACCAGCTACAGCAAAATTAGTATCTGGATTATATGTTAAATTTAAAGTTTCAGATAATTCTTCTATCCATAATGTGCCATTACTGACACGTCCTTCAAAATAAGGTTCTGGTGGTAAACTCGTTGCTTCAAATAATCTTCCAGTATCAGATAAGCTATCTCCAAATACATAAATTTGGCTATATGGAAAACTTAAGGCTTGTTTAGATAAGCATATTAATGCCAATATAAATATTAGTTTTAGTTTCATTTTTTATTACTTGATTGATTGTTACGTACAGAAATATTCTATCAGAAATGATGTCAAATTAAAAGAAAAATTAGATAAAGCTATTATTGAAGGCAACTATAATGATATTATATGTATAATGACAAAATTTCCATTTATATAAAATTGAAAAACCCATTAGATAAGGTATAATTCGATATTAATGTATGAAATAAGAACAACTCCAGAATTTGATAGTTGGCTGGATAACCTAAGAGGAGACAAAGCAAGCCAGAAAAAAGACATAAAAAAAGCAAAGGCAATACTAGCCGATATTGAGGATCAATTATGATAAAAAATACAAAAAAATTCGATGTATCAAAATACCTTGATAGCCCAGAAGCAATAAAAGAATACCTCGAAATAATGCTTGATGAAAACGGGATAGAAGGCTTTCAACGTGCTTTAGGTCATGTAGCAAAAGCTCAAGGTATGACAGAGATAGCAAAAAAAGCTAATGTTGGTCGAGAAAGCTTGTATAAATCACTATCAGAAACAGGCAAACCATGACTAGATACTATTTATCATGTACTTCAAGCATTGGGGCTAAAGTTATCTATAAAAAACCCATGCTAGAAAGGGCTGACGAAAGGATACTAATTTATGTATCCACTCGTCAGCTCTAGTTATATTTAATCAATTCTTCTAATAATTGATCGCAGATTATTACACTTTGCTTATATCCTTCACAGTCAATTAAAAAATTATACCTATATTATTCAGCACAAACAGTAATAACCTGTAGTGCCATAAAATATTTGGTTTTATCTGTTCTAAACTGTGTATTTGCAATCACTTCTTCTAATAGTTTTTGCAACTTATGGCTTTTACTATAGGCTCCAAATTGACTTTTGGTTTCTAATATATGCTTAAAAAACAACTCCATCATTTGCTGGTAATGAAAACATTCTATTGAGCAATCTTTAATATCCGTTGTTGCTAATACGTCTATTGCTACAGCATGTTCCCAAGCTTTACCAGCTAAATTTTCAAGGTTTTTAAATTGTTTTAATTTATCTTGATACATTGTCTCACGCTTTCTGTATAAGGCAAGTTAGGCTGATGATAAAATTATAATTAAAATAATTCAGAGTGTGAGCCAGTTCGCACTAAAGTTAATTCTATTTCTTCAGTTTTGTAAATCAATAACCAATCAGGTTCCAGATGAGATTCCCTACAGCCATGATAATTTAAATCCTTAAATAGTTCTTCAACATTTTCAAAAACTTTTCCACCTCCGTTTTCAATTTCTTTCAATGCTGCCAGAGTCTTTTCATTAAATTGAGAATCTTCAAGCAAAACTACATAAACTGATCTAGGTTTATCAAACATAGATATTGGTTGATCATCCAACTATTCTAACTGATTACCTTTTAAATTTGCTTTAAATGTCTGTAACATAATTTAATAAAATTACTCTATTGCGGCTTCAATTATTTCCTTACCAATGTCATCTTCAAACTGTTTCCATACAGGTTACATAGCAGTTCGCCATTGTGCTAATTCATTCACTTCTTTTCCAACTTTTTTATCAAGTGGAGTAGTTTTAAAGTATTGTTGGTGAATTATAACATATTTTAACATGGCACATTAACCCAATGTAGTCTTACTAAGACATGTTAATCATCATCGTCATGATCATCATAACCGGGCATTGCATGGCATATATCACAACTTACTTCTTTTCCTTTTGGTAAATTCACTGTACGTCCTTCTACTCTAAAGCTTCGATCTACTGCTACTTTTGCTAAGTCAGTTCCTTTTAGATCCGTACCATGACATGCTTTACACCCATTCGGATTACGTTCATAAAAATCTTCATGTTCTTCATCTACCCAACGTGGATCATTAACATTATGTAAACCATGTGGACCTTTAGTTGTCATTGGCAAGCTGCCCGGAGTATGACAAGTATCGCATTCTATAACAGTACCAACATGTCCTTGTAATTGTTTTGCAGTTATGTTGTCATTGGCATTAGCAGTTGCATTTGGCCAAATCGCATGAGGGCTACCATGACAACCTTCGCAAGCTATTCCGCCATGTCCTTTACTATTACGATATAATGTATTATCATTTTCTGCAAAGCGTTTATTTATGGCATTCAATGGTGAAGCTGTAAGATCACCTATTTTGTAAGTTTGTTTTAAGCGGAATTTATCATTACCAAATACTAGTCCTGCTTCATTTAAATGATTAACCGCATCACCTGTATGACAAGATTGGCATTTTGGTAAATCAACCCAAGGGCGGCGTTGTCCACCTACAGCTTGCATACCACCATGACAAGCATTACATTCTAAACCTTCTGTTTTCATTGCACCGCGTTGGCATTGAGTTTTTTTGCCGGGGTGACATTGATAACAAGTTTCTTCTACTGACGCATTATCAGGAAATATTAGATTTCCTTGTTTATCACGTAATTTACCATGATATTGGTGCATTACTTGAGAACTAGTAGGTAATTCTTTTTGTTTACCTTGAGGACCAGCACCAGCTAAATCTAGGGGTAGAGAATAATGGCAACTAGCACATAATACTGGAGTTTGATTTTTTAAATCAGTATTATGTTCTTTATCATGCAAAATCAAGACGTTCTTCTTAGTTTGAACTTCTAAATCTCCATCATTAGCCCAAACTACATTTGGATCATTAGCTGCTATTTTGCCGCTAGCATGACAATTTTGACAATCGGTTTCGCTAGATACAGGTACAACCACATCTGTTCCAGCTAATAATGCACCAGTTTGTTTATCATGAGCATTAATACGTAACATTGGATAAGGATTAACTTGCCCCTTATCATCTATAGGAGTAATTGGAATACCTTCAGCACTAAACCAAGCATGTTTATTATTGTAATGAAGTTTTTGTGGATTAGGATTATCAGCTGGCATATATAAACCAGTTAAACCTTCTCCGGGTTGCAAATCCTTACCAAACAATTTTGGAGCATATTTCCAAAAGTCAGTTTTGCCAATACTATTGCTATTGATAGAATTATTAGCGTCTGCTACAGGAGAATAACGCAATTCTACTTGATCAGAATTTAGTAGTTGTGGTTCACGACCCTTAATTAGAACCTGTGCATTAACTACATTAAATGGTGGCAGTATGGAAAAAATAGAAAATTCTTTATCCATACAATGCATACCTAAATCATTAAATGCTAATACTTTAATATTATTATTAACTGGCAAACTAGCACTCAGAGAACTTAATCCATTTGAACCACCAATCCAATTTTCACTTTTAAATGGATCAGTATTTGCTCTGGTAACAACTTGATAAAATTGATAATTACCGGGAATATGAATAGATAATAATGTATATTCACCTTGATAAGACTGGTTAGTCATAAAGGCAACTTTTGATTCTGTCCAACCAGCAGCTTGATTATAAAAAATAATTTTATTATCAACTGCCTTAGCAACATACAAATCACCTACTTCAGGTGTATTAAATTTGACCTTTAAAATTAATTTATTACCATCAGGTACTGTATATAGTTTATTACTACTCCAAGCCAATTGGCTAATGAGTAATAACAGTATTGTTAAAATTTTCATAGTTTAATTTCTCTTAGGTTAATGATAATTTAATTATAGTAAAGTTTTATTCTTAAGAAAAACTTAATAAACTTGTATATGGTAAAACATGCGATTATTATTAATAGAAGATGATAAACTCTTAGGTAATGGCATTCAAACCGCTTTAAGACAACTAAATTATGCCGTTGATTGGGTACAAGATGGAGAATCAGGTGAACATGCGCTTAAGATTGAAACTTATGATGCTTTAATCTTAGATTTAAATTTACCAAAAAAAGATGGCTTACAAATATTAAAAGATTTAAGATCGCGTCATAATAATATACCAGTAATAATATTAACAGCTCGTGATAGTATCAGTGATAAAATTACTGGTTTAGACAATGGTGCAGATGATTATTTAGTAAAACCCTTTGATTTAGATGAATTAACCGCTCGCCTACGAGCCTTAATACGCCGCCATAGTGGACGTTCAACCCCATTAATAGTATATGAAAATTTGCAACTTGATCCAGCAGCACAAACATTAATCAAAGATGGAAAAGCAGTGATTTTATCACCACGCGAATTAGCAATATTACAAATTTTATTAGAAAATACAGGCAAAATTATATCGCGCAATCGCTTAGAAGAAAGCTTATATGGCTGGAATGAGATGGTAGAAAGTAATGCAGTGGAAGTGCATATTCACCATCTACGAAAAAAACTGGGAAAAAATCTTATTAGAACAGTGCGAGGGTTGGGTTATATGATTGTCAAAAAATGAAGAATTCTTCAAATGTAGTATTGACTTCATGTAAATATAATGGTATTTTTGTAAGTTGTGCAGTTTTCGTTCAAATACTTAAGGAGAAACATTCATGTTGCAACATAATAGGCATAATACCAATCTGATAATGAGTTTTATCACCGCACTGGCTCTGGTCGTAAGCATTAGCACATCAGCTTACGCCGACACGCTGAATCCGTACAAAATCAAAGCTGCAATCAAACGTGCTTATGATGATTATAAAAATATCAAGGAAGGTGCCAACGCCGATTACATTCCAGCTTTGGCTAAGGTTGATCCGAAGATTTTTGGTATTGCATTAATCACAACCGATGGCAAAGTGTATACTGCGGGAGACCTCAAGACTGAGGTGTCGATTCAGTCTATTTCCAAAGTGTTCACCATGGCTAAAGTTATGGAAGAATCCAGCCCCGAAGCTATTTACAACAACATGGGTGTAGATGCCACCGGCCAAGTATTCAATTCAATCGTCGCTATTGAACAATATAAAGGTTCGGAGATGAACGCTATGGTTAATCCGGGTGCGATTACCGCGACGAGCATGGTTAAGGGTAGTAGTTACGACGATATCTGGAACAAGATTCTCACCTACTATGGTGACTTCGCTGGCCGCAAGCTGACAGTGCTCGAAGATATCTACAAGTCAGAAGCTGCTACTAACCAACGCAACCAAGCGTTGGCGATGTTGATGTTCGCATATGGGCATATCAAAGGCGATCCCCTGCAAGCCACTGACATTTATACGAAGCAGTGTTCTGTTGGAGTCAACACTCAGGACCTCGCTGCGATGGCAGCTACCCTCGCCAATGGTGGCAAAAATCCGCTGACTGGCAAACAAGTGATCAGCACAAAACACGTACCCGAAATTCTTGCAGTGATGGCCACGGCTGGACTTTATGACGATAGCGGTAAGTGGCTTTACCAGACTGGTCTGCCGGCGAAGAGTGGTGTGGGTGGTGGCTTAATTGCTGTTTCACCCGGCAAATTCGGCATTGCCGTGATTTCTCCGCCGCTGGACGAAGCCGGTAATAGCGTGCGTGCACAGAAGGCAATCGCCGATATCTCCAATGCCCTCGGCGGCAATCCCTACGCCGTTAAACCCCGATAATGTAAAAATGTCGGGTACAAAGGTTTGTTAGCTTTGCTGATTTCTGATCAATTGTGTATTCCTAGCAGCTTCAACTAGTTCTAATGATTGCTTCCATGAATCTCTACAGAAATTAATGAAATTAACTAAAAGTTCTCTGTTTGGCAATAGTGGTTCCCCAACCATCGGTTCGCCAACTGCTAACTCATATTTTGATAATAATCGTATATATTCTCTGCGTTTTTCTGTTGGTATTATAATTGGGGGCAAACCAGATTTTATAATTGGAAGGTTGGCAACTAATCTTGCAATACGTCCATTAGCATCAAAAAATGGATGAATTCTAACAAAGGATACATGAATGTAAACATATGCACTAAGTGCGTGATCCATAGTTAATTTTTCTTTTAAAAAACTATTAAGAATGTCAAACCAATTATCCATCAATGCTGGAACAGCATTTGGTGCAGCATATTCTAAAAATATCTGTTCTTGATTGTCTGTTATAACATTAGTTCCATTAGCTTCACGTTTCCAGTTTCCAACAGGTTTATAAATATCATATACTCGTTCTGTTTGAACTGCTTTATGTAAAGCAAATAAATCTTCTTTTGTGAATTGGCTATTACGAGTAATATAACTAAAAATTAGCTCAATAGCAATTGCATATCCAACAACTTCTTCATGATCTTTTAGAGATTTTCCTGAAACAGTTAAACCTTCTTCAATAACAAAAGCAGTCTCACCTAAAGATAATGTATTACCTTCAATTGCAGTTGAAGTATGTGTCCAAAGATCGCGTAAATGTTTTATTAATGATTGTTTTAAATCATCATCAATACCATGCAAAAAATTCAAGTTTTTCATATAAATAATATATATATTATATTCATTTTAGTGTAGCTATTTATCTATATTTAATTTCCATTGCTGATCCACAAATATGTGGTTTCCATCCATTTTATTTAATTTATTAGACTTGTCCCTTAATAAGCCATAACAAAAAATTTTAATATATTGTAGGGTGTATAAGCGATAGCGTCATACACCATCGCTGCAAATCGGTGCAAATCGGTGCATGACGCTATCGCTTATGCACCCTACATAAAATTATTTTTGATCAAGTTTCTTATTTAGGGACATGTTTATTATATACTTTAATCAAAATCTATGTCAAAAAATGAAGAATTCAATTAAAAGACGTTTGTTAATCTTACTAATATTAGCCATATGTGGCGTATGGAGTGTAGTTAGTTGGCGTATATATATTCATACACAATATGAAGTAGAAGAATTATTTGATGCTAATTTAGCTCAAAGCGCACAAATCTTACTCGGGCTGATTCAACATGAAATTGAAGAACAGTATATAACTGGTGAGAAACAAAAGATAGTTGTTGAACAACCGCTATTTGCTCATCAATATGAGCATAAGTTAGCATTTTTAGTGCGTAGTAGTGATGGGCATATTTTAATTCGTTCCGCTGGCACACCATTATTTCCACAATTACCATCATTTAGTAATTATTGGGCAGAAGATGGCTATTTATGGCGCGTATTTACCAGAAAAGCTGATGAATTTATCGTACAAACTGCTGAACGTTACAATATTCGTGATGAATTAATCAGTAAGATCATGTTTAGCACTTTGTTGATTTTACTAATAACATTACCATTGTTAGCTGTTTTAATTTGGATCAGTATTAGTCATAGTTTAAAACCTTTACAAGCAGTTGCAAATGAAATTGCAGCTCGTACTCCTAATCAACTTCAAACATTAGACTTAAAGAAAATACCAATTGAAGTAAGAGTATTAACTAAAGCAATCAATGAACTATTTACTCGATTAAACAAGGCATTTGAAAATGAACGCCGTTTTACAGCCGATGCTGCTCATGAATTACGCACACCATTAGCTGGTTTAAAAATACAAGCACAAGTGGCACAACGCGCTATTGATACTCAACAACGCGAACTAGCTTTACAACAAATCCTTATAGGAGTAGATCGCGCGACTCACTTAGTAACTCAACTATTAAATTTAGCTCGTTTAGATGCCACTCAAACTTTAGTTACCACATCGCTTGATATATTGATAGTAATTAAAGATATAATTAGCGAATTGACACCACCAGCAGTAGAAAAAGATATTGATTTAGGTTTAGAAAATACTGCCACATCTTATATAATATCAGCCCATCACACTAGCATATCTATTATGTTATGTAATTTAGTACATAACGCCATTCGCTATACACCAAGAGCTGGAGAAGTGACTGTTTCCTTATCAAATATCAAAGCTGATAAATTAACCCTAATGATAAAAGATACTGGACCGGGAATTCCATTAACACTACAAAAACAAGTATTTGAACGTTTTTATCGTGGCGAATGTCATAATATACCGGGTAGTGGTTTAGGCTTATCAATAGTACAGCAAGTAGCACAATTACATTGTCTTGAAATTCAACTAAATAATATTTCTAATCAGGGAGGTTTATGTGTTATAATGGATTTTCCAATCGACAAACACAAGTTGTACTATCTTCCTTCTTCAAATTTAATCAATTCTTCTAATAATTGATCGCAGATTATTACACTTTGTTTATATCCTTCACAGTCAATTAAAAAATCAGCACAAACAGTAATAACCTGTAGTGCCATAAAATATTTGCTTTTATCTGTTCTAAACTGTGTATTTGCAATCACTTCTTCTAATAGTTTTTGCAATTTATGACTTTTACTATATGCACCAAATTGACTTTTGGTTTCTAATATATGCTTAAAAAACAATTCCATCATTTGCTGGTAATGAAAACATTCTATTGAGCAATCTTTAATATCCGTTGTTGCTAATACGTCTATTGCTACAGCATGTTCCCAAGCTTTACCAGCTAAATTTTCAAGGTTTTTAAATTGTTTTAATTTATCTTGATACATTGTCTTTGTTAGCTGCTTCAATTACTTCTTTACCAATGTCATCTTCAAATTGTTTCCATACAGGTTGCATTGCTGTGCGCCATTGTGCTAATTCATCTGCTGTTAATTGTAGAACCTTGGTTCTACCAGAATCAATGACAGTTTGACGATCTTTTTTCGCAATTTCTTGAGCTAATTGATTAACTTCTTTTCCAACTTCGACAAGAATTTTTTCTAATTCGATGCGTATATCAGCAGGTAAACCACGCCAAAATTTAGCATTAGTAACAATTAAATAATCTATAATTCCATGATTAGTTTCAGAAAAATACTTTTGTACTTCATAGAATTTTTTGGAACGAATATTTGACCAAGTATTTTCTTGACCATCTACAACGCCAGTTTGTAAAGCATTATATACTTCAGTATAGGCTAATTTTTGTGGGCTTGCACCAACAGCCTGAAATTGAGCTTGTATTACATCTGATTGTTGAATCCGAAATTTTAAACCTTTAGCATCAGTTGGAATTCGTAATGCTGTATTCGCAGATAATTGCTTCATACCATTATGCCAATAAGTCAAACCTAAATAACCATATTTATCCATTGAAGTGAGTAATTTTTGTCCAACTTCTCCAGCTTGAAACCTATCAACTGCATGGATATCCTTAAATAGAAAAGGTAAATCGAAAACTTGTAATTTTTTAGTGTATTTTTTAAATTTCGCTAATGAAGGAGCCGCTAATTGTACATCTCCTAATAACAGAGCTTCCATGACTTTATTATCATCATATAATTGAGCATTAGGATAAATTTCGACAACAACTTTACCTTTTAAACGCTCCTCAACTAGCTGTTTAAAACGTTTGGCACCGATACCTTTTGGAGTATTATCTGCAACAATATGGGAAAATTTAATTTTGATGATTTTGTCATCTTGACAAGCTGATAAAGCTAGAAGAGCTAAACAAACAGTTAGAAATTTCATGATTTTATCCTGTTGGGTTTTTGAAATGGTGGGTAGAGCGAAAGCGATACGAAGTCAGCGAAGCTAAACCCACCATTTAGCTAAAGTTTTTTAAAGTTTACGTTTTGCTATTGCATTTGCATGAGAGGCAAAGCCTTCATATTCGGCAAATTTTTGTGCTACGTCTTTGATTCTATCATATCCTTCTTTATCTACATAACCTATAGATGTACGTTTTAGGAAATCAAAAACTGTTACACAAGAAAATGTTTTAGCAAAGCCGCCGGTTGGTAAAATTGCATTTACTCCTAAAGCAAAATTACCTATAGTTATAGGGCTATATTGACCAAGTAAAATTTCTCCAGCATTTACAATTTTACTTAATATAGACATAGGTGCTTCAACTAATACTTCCAAATGTTCTGGTGCAAAATCGTTCACAAACTGAACTGATGCTTCTAAATCGTCAGTTAATACTATGCCGCCATAATTTGATAATACAGTATTGCAAAAATTTTGCCGTTCTTCGGGTAAATCGTTTATTAAGTCTGGTAATAAGGCTTCTACTTGTGCCGCTAGTTCTTTGGAATGTGTTACTAGTAAGGCGCAAGAATCTGGACCATGTTCTGCTTCTATTAATAAATCTAAAGCCGCTATTGCTGGATCAACTGTTTCATCGCATAAAATAATTGACTCGCTTGGACCGGCTGGAGTTCCTACATCTATATTTCCATAAAGTAAACGTTTTGCTGCGGAGACATAACTACTTCCCGGTCCTAGTGTTTTGTTTACTTTTGGTATAGTGTCGGTTCCATAAGCCATTGCAGCTATTGCTTGGGCACCTCCTACTTTATAAACATTTTTGATGCCACAGACTTCAGCAGAAAAAAGAGTAGCGTCATCAGCACCACCATCAGCAGTAGGTGGTGTACAGATAATAAGTTCAGGCACCTTAGCAATTGTTGCTGGAATTCCTAACATTAGCATCACTGATGGAAATGCGCCTTTACCACGTGGCACATATAGCCCGGCTGAGGTAATTGGAGTGATTTTTTCACCAGCCAAAATACCATTGTCTATTTGAGTAAACCACATTTCTTCAGGCATTTGCGCTTCGTGGTATTTTCTGATATTTTTAGCTGAAATTTCAATTACTTCTTTTACTGATGGATCAAGAGTTTCTCTAGCTTTGGCAAATTCTTCCTCAGTAGCTTTTAATTGAGAAGCCGTCATTGAAGCTTTATCAAATTTAGCATTATATTCAATTATTGCCGCATCACCTTTTTCTTTGACATCTTGGATAATTGGTCTGACGGTTTCATGAAGACTTTCAATATCAATTTCAGAACGTCTTAATAATTGAGCCACTTCAGCTTGTGACATGCTGTTTAATTTATAAATATTTACTTTCATTTTTCAACTTCTTCTAAACTAAGTTTACGTGCTTTTTCTGGTAACATGACTGGAATATCATTTTCAATAGGATAAGCTAAACGTGAACTTTTGGATATTAATTCCTTATTATTTTTATCATAAATCAAAGGCCCTTTTGTTACTGGGCATACTAATATGTCAAATAATTTTTTATTCATTGAGATAATTTTACATTAAATTGTAGTAGAGATTTTATCATATTTTAGAAAAATAAAATCTCTCAGACCTGTCAGGTCTTTCGAGTTATTCCTTCCTCAAACTCTTCCAAAGCCCATTAGCACTAAAGCTTTCCCAACCCCAACGTAGCCAGCGTAATAATGCAAATGATAGCCATAATGCCCATAATAGCATCGCTATTCGATAGAACCACATTGACCATGAATATACCCATACTTGTGGTAAACTGCCGCTGGTGCGATCTTGGTACCAATTTAGACTGTAAGCACTTGAACCATTGCCTGCTATGTGCATGTTCGGATGTCCCAATAAACCTTGTTTAATAGCAACTAGTAGGATAGATAAAGCTATCATGGTTAATATTACCAAAGCTATTTGAATAGCGTCAAATTTAAGAGCTGGTGTTTCAGGGGATAATTTGGCTCGCCAACCTAATGCTAGTAACCAGCATATTACTATTAACATAACTGCTACCGGTACTTGACTTAATACTATTCCTAATAGTAGCCATTGGTGAGTTTTTAATGGAGTTAATTTTATTTGTCCCAAGCCGATTGATAAGATCACAATCACTATAATTAATCCCCAAATCATTATAGCTGGTCCTATTGGTTTGCCGCCTACAAATAGTATCCAACGATCTTGTGGCATTTTCAATACTATATTAGTATTAACGCTTTCTATACCTAAATCAACATTTGGAGTTTTAAATTTATTTGTAATACCAATAGCTTGTTGAAATCTTAATTCAACGTGTTGCTTGCCCGGAGTTATCGGCAAAGTGACAATACGTCCTTCTTGGCGTATCGCTTGAGTTTTTTGATTAATTTTTACTGATTGTAATTGCGCCTGTTCCGGTAAAGTGATTTTATGTTGCATTCCACGACTACTACGTAAGCTTAATATTAACTGGTAGTCTGTAGTGCGTTGTCCGGGGCTAATTATTAATTTGCTACGATCAATAGTTATAACTTGTCCAGTAACGCCGCTGGGTCTAGTGATATGTAAACTAACACTTTCTCCCGGCCATGCTTGCCATTGTGGTAGCCAACGTCCACTATCGTTTTGATGATGTATAACAGCTATGCCTTTTATATCAACATGCCAAATTGCACTCGCATCTAATCGCCAGACTTCATAACTATTAGGATCCTCTGGTGCAGTTAGTGTCACTGTTTCTTGTTTATCAAACACAGATAGCCAACGTATTTCTGATTGAAATGGAGACAAATTAATCAGAGCCTTAGATTTTTCTACCCGAATTTTATCACTAGTTACCGATTCTCCTTTTAATAAAGGAACCTCTAATATAATCGCGCTGCCTAATGGAGTTTTACGAATCACACGAGTTTCAATTTGCCAATCCAAACCTAACAACAAAGTCCGTTCTACCTGAACGAATGGAGGTAATTCACCCATTTCTAATTCAACTAGTTTTTTATCATCTTCGCGGCTAAATTGTAACTGTTGATCAGCAATACCATTTTCATGCACACCTTCTACGCGCCAACCGCTAGCTTCAGTCACCTCTACAAAATGTGGTTTTAATGGTAATGCTAATTGGACGCTATTACGATTTGGTAAAACACCAGTAAATTGTACTTGATGAATACCCTTTGTGACTTTTAACCATAATTGTCCATTATGTTTTCTTAATAAAGCTTGTGCAGGTTCACCATTTAATAAAACTTGTTGAGCTAGCCATTGCTTAGCTGAACCGGGTAATGGTATTGCAACCTCGGTTTCACTATGTATTTCCATACGAGCAGTTAAGATATTATCCTTAATTTCTAACAACATACGTGGACTATTAGCGCAATAAGGCAGACACTTTGCTGGTTCTAACAGGCGTTGTTTGAACTCATTTAACATTGATTGCGGTGGAAAACTGTCATTAGCATAAGTATTTATAGGCAAATAAGATAATAAGCCCATAAATAATATTAAACTAACAATAGCACCATTAGGCTTTACAGATGGTAAACGTGTTTTAAAAGCCACAAATAGCAAAAATGTTGTAAAAATAGCTAATAATATAACACGTATAATACTTAAATAACTATTCATTGTAGGTGATATTAACCATAATTTAATTGATTGATCTTGTTGCACCGGTCCACTCCAATCCATACTAATAGTACGCCATTCCCATTGTGGTAATCCGGGCCCTGTTTGAACTTGAGCATTAGGATCAATTTGTAATATTTTTTTGCTTGGTGCTTTTTTACGTTCATAATCATAACTTTGATTTATTATTGGACTACTATAACTACTAGAATATTCTAATTGAGCATTTGGACGCTCAAGTTGAGGATATATACTTTGTCGCACTTGTTGCATCATAAATGGTAATACTATTATTAGTAAGGCAATAATGCTCATATTACGATAAAAACGCACCAAACTAGTAAACCAACCAAGTGTAGGTAATACCTTTAATAAAGCCACAGCGGCTATAATATTTAACCAAACAAATTGAGGAGCTTTTGTTTCATGATAAATTAATATCATAGTAGCCAATGCTAACAAACCCCACCACCAACGCCATAACTTACCAATAGCGGCTGCTATTATAAGTACAATAAATAAATCCAATAAAGTCCATTTTTTTAACCATGTATTAGGAACATTATCCACACCACTAGCATTAAACAAACTCCAACCCGGTGGTAAATGTAAATTGGCACTGACTTTTTGAAAATCATGCGCCCAACCCACGGCTGGTAATTCATTCAACTCATTTTCTAGGCGACTATCACCAACCAAATCTATTTGCCCACGTCGTACTTCGACACCAGTTCCTGTTAAGCGCGTGATAAATTGATCTTGACCATTAACTGCAACCCGCCCCAATATTGCCGGTTCAAGAACTTCTAACCGCCAACCTTGTCGCATAGTGCCGCTGATATGATCTTGAACACTATAACCTTGACCATCAAAATCTAACCAAAAGTCGCGTTTTAATCTTAATTGATCAGGTGCTGGTTCTGGATCACCGCGTCGCTTTTCTACGATTTCTAAAGTTTTGCCACTTTGCATAAGATATGCTGGAAAATTGCGCCATGCTGGAGGTAAAGCGGTTTGTTGAGGATCAATAGCTGTAACGCCGCGTATTTCAACTAAGCGTAAATCATTGCGAGCTTCAAAAACCCAAATTTCTTGCTTATTTGGAGCTGTCAAAGTATTAGTAACACCCAATTGACGTGAATTTAAAGTTAAAGTCCATGAACCCGGGCGAACTTGTACACGTAAATTACCATCAGTTTCTAAGCGAGCCGGTAAGGAACTATTTAAAGACATCGCTTTGTGCTTATCAAGTAGCACAGAATCTAGTATAATCTCACGATGCCGCCCAGCAACATCTAATTCAATTTGAGTGATGACTTGTAAAGGAATATCGTCTATTATACGACGATAAACGCGCATATCAAGACGATTTTGCTGTGAACTGTTATCAGTGGTTTTATTATGCTTATTAAGCCATAACCTACCCTTATTATCAAGTAGGGGCAAACTAACAGATTGATTATTAATAGATAAATTTATTAAACCTGTATTGACAGGAATTTGCAAATATTCAGGAGGCTGAATCCAATTAAATTTACCAGTGATAGTAAATACACCTTTAGCAACAAAGACGCTAGCTTGACCCTTACGATCAGCAACGATAGCATCTTTACTATTGATTTGAACTTTTGTAGGCCAATGTTTATTATTACCCGGCAATACAATCCAACCAGCATTATCTAGTTGCCATTGTTGACTAAATTCAGCTTCTGTGCTATTTATTTGCAAATGTAAACGTGATGGCCAATTACAAATCGGCTTAGAGGATTGGTTATAATTAATAGTACAATTATAATTTTCAGTCTCATGTAATACCCAATCTTTCCAAATTTCTAAAGAAGGGGGAGTATTAGCCCATACTGAAAAACTCAGACAGACTAATATACTTATTAATATATTATTCTTTATCATTTTTATGTCCAAATTAAGATTTAAAGCAAGAATCATACAGGGTACTAAAAAATATGTCTCTACAAATTAACTTATCTCAAATTGAAGAAAATCCTGAAGTTGTGCCTGACCAACTGCAAAAGATGGCTACAGAGTCTTTACAAATTCTGTGGCAAACATCCCAAAATGTTGCACAAGATGAAATTAAAGCGGTTAAAGAACGCTATAAGAAATTAGAATCTGAAGTCTTACAAAAACGTCAAGAAGCTTTAGATAAAGTTACAGACATGAATAAGCAAATTGCTGCTACTAAAAAAGTTCTTGAGACTATAAAGAGAGAAAATACATCATTAGGAGTGGATCTAAAACGTGACAAAAATGAAGTAAAAAACCTTGAAAATAAAATTCATGGCTTACAAGAGAAACTAGTTACACAAGAACAAGAAATAAAACACCTGACAGAACAACTTGGAGCGGCACGTCAACATGGAGAAAATTTGCAAAAACGTGTACAAATTGTTGAGGATGATCTTGAGCAAGTACGTACTAAATTAACTAAAAGCAATGAACGGTTGGCAGTTAGTTCACATAATAATGAACGTTTAGACAAAAATATCATTACTGTTAAAAAAGAATTAGATGAAACTTGGAAACAATTAAAACTGGAACAGAGAAAAGCTGCTGTTGCTGAAGCTTTAGTTGAGGAGATGAAACAAGGCAATAAGAAATATGAGAATGAAATTAAAGCCTTAAAAGCTGAGCAATTAAATCAAAAATCTAGCATTGCAGTTGAGAATAAAGGTAAATTAGATCAAGAAAAGAAAGTATCTAATTTAACCGCGCGTTTAGAAATTCAAGAAAAGGGTTATAAAGACATCATAAAACGGCTTGAACAAGAATTAACAACAATTAGAGCTGAGGCTTCTAATATGAGAAATCGCGTGGTAAAAGCAGAAGGTGGCTTGGAACGCGAAAAAAGAGCTTTGGAACGTTTAGAAAATAAATTAATTGCAACATCAAATGCAAAAGTGTAAAGGAATAATTTATGGCAAAATCAATAGGAATATTAACAGCAGGTGGTGATAGCCCCGGGCTTAATGCTGCGATTCGAGCAGTTGGTAAAACGGCATTAGGGCGTTTTGGAGCAATGCAAATGATAGGTTTTCGAGATGGCTTTCGTGGCTTAGTCGAAAATCGAAGCGTGCGTTTAGATGAAGCAGCTTTATCTGGATTATTAACTTTAGGTGGTACTTTTTTAGGTACTAGTCGTGATAAACCGCATCGTATGTCTATTGGAAATCAAGTATTAGATATGACAGATGCGATTGTTGAAACCTATCATAAAAATCACTTGGATGTATTGGTTTGTTTAGGCGGTGGTGGTACTCAAAAAAATGCTTATCGTTTAGCACAAAAAGGTTTAAATATCATTACATTACCCAAAACAATTGATAATGATATTGCGATGACTGATACTACTTTTGGTTATGATACAGCCTTGGGCATTGCCACCGAGGCGATAGATCGTTTACATAGCACCGCACATAGTCATCATCGTATTATTGTAGTTGGTATCATGGGGCATAATACTGGTTGGTTAGCATTAGGTTCAGGAATTGCTGGCGGTGCCAATGTGATTTTGATTCCAGAAATTCCATATGATATTAATGCTGTTGCAGCGGCTATTCGTCAACGCAGTCGTCAAGGTAAAAATTTTAGTATTGTTGCGGTTGCTGAGGGAGCTATTTCAAAGGAAAAGGCTATGATAATGGAAGAAGCAATGCAAATGAAAATGCAAGCAGTTAATAAGGAAGACAAAAAAGAGGCAAAAGCCAAATTACAAGAACTTGATGATGATAAAGATCATACTTTAGAAATATCTGAACAATTAGAAGAACTAACTGGTTTAGAATCACGAGTTACTATTTTAGGGCATCTACAAAGAGGAGGAACTCCTTCAGCAGTAGATCGTTTATTAGCAACTCAACTAGGCACGGCTTGTGCTGAAATGATCAATAGTGAAACTTATGGTGTAATGATGGCTATAAGAGGAACCAAGGTTGAAGCAGTGCCATTAGAAGAAGTAATTGGTAAACGCAAGATAATTCCATTAGATCATGATTGGGTAGAAACTGCAAAAAATGTTGGAATTAGTTTAGGTGCTTGATTCAAAAGTATTGATTGTTGGTGTAGGTGGTTTAGGTTCACCAGTAGCGATGTATTTAGCAGCGGCTGGTGTTGGTAACTTGATATTGGTTGATTTTGATCAAGTCGAGTTATCAAACTTACAACGACAAATTGTACATGATACTACCCAATTGGGGCAAGACAAAGTAATTTCAGCCAAAAAAAAATTAGAGAGACTGAATCCTAATGTAAAAATTACGACTATTAATCAAAAACTGAGTTTAGAACATTTTAATGTAGATGTAGTAGTAGATTGTAGCGATAATTTCGCTACACGTTTTATGGTGAATAAAGTTTGTATAGAGAAAGGCATACCATTAGTATCAGGTGCGGCATTACGTTGGGGAGGGCAAGTAGCAGTATTTAATAATAAAAATGGACCATGCTATCAATGCTTATATGACAATATAGAAGAACAGGCAGAAACTTGTAGTGAAAGCGGCATTATAGCACCCCTAGTTGGAATAATAGGAAGTATTCAAGCACTAGAGGTGATAAAAGTAATTTTAAATCTTGGAGAATTTGGTTATCTATTGCTGCTAGATGCACACAAAATGCAGTGGCGTAAACTTAAATTACATAAGGATCCTAGTTGTGGTGTTTGTGGATTGTAATAATAATAGTAGTACAACGAATAATTAGACTTCATAATAAACCGCATCTGGAATTATGATATGTTCAAATAACTTGCATAAAATATCTAATTGACCAATTTTACTTAAAGCAATTAAGCATGATGAATCTGCGATAACAAGTTTAGACATCAGATAATCTATCCATATCTTGTTTCTATTGTTCCTTTGAAAAAGGTATTGAAATACCTAATTGTTTATTCATATCAAAAAATTACCATTGACTAAATTCACCTAATTCGCAAGCTTTACTTAATGATATTTGTTTATGTTCATATAAAAATAACGCAAACATTTTTTTTACTTCTTGACTTATATTGTTGAAGTTTAAGCTTGCTTGTGAAGCAATAACAGCAGGCAAGTCAAATTTTACAGTTAGAGAAGATTGTTTATCCAAATATGACAAAGTATTTGCCATTTATTTCTTATCTTAATTCTAAATTAAATCATTATATTATAAAGCGTGATTTTGCAGAGTTACAAGGAGGTACAAGGGAATTAAGAAAGGTGTTTTTTGTGAACCTACCTATTCCTAAAATCCCTTTATCTAAACAAAAAGTCTTTGAAGAATTAGTTGATTTAATTATTTTTGCCAAAGAAAACGGTTTAGAAAATGAAGCTGATAAGTTTGAATCGGTAATAGACGGTTTGGTTTACGATTTATACTTTGAAGAGGAAATGAAAAAAGCCAATTGTTATATAACTGATAGAATAACTGAAGTAATCGAGCCTTTTGAAGCACACCAAACTGACGAACCAAAAACTGAGTATATTAAAAATTTTTACAATTTTTGCAATAAAGATGAAATTATATTTCATCTTTATTGCATCGCAGAACCATAAAAGTAGTTCAAATTATTAACGGCAATAAAAAATAATGAGCCAAGAAGCGGTAAAAATAAGTAAAATCAAGCTTTGCTTTTCAGTTTATGCTAATATTAGTTAGACTAACCATTATGGTTATATGGAGTGAGCATGGCTGAGTACAAACTGAAAGATGTAAAAGCTGCGGCTCAACAACTTAACATAGAGTATCGAGGTCGTAAAGTTTTCCGAGATATAGCAAATCTAGGATATGAGCTTAAAGATATTGCTGATTGTTTATCAAAACTTACACCTAATGAATACCGAAAAACTCATCACTATGACAAGTGTCCACCTGATGATGAATATATATGCTCATACATTAAGGCTGATGATGACAAAGTTGATGAGCTTTATGTGAAGTTTTGTTTAATTGATGATTGTTTGGTTATTGATTTAGCTTCTTTTCATTTGCCTCAATTCTAGTTGGGGAGAAATTTATGAGTAAATGTAAATATTGTAAATCTACAAATATAGAACACAAAGAAGAACAAGAGTTGATTACTTATAAAGGTAAGGATCTCAATATTTCTGTTGAGTTTTCTATTTGTTGCAAATGTGGGCGGGAATTTATTTCCAAGCCGCAAATTTTGAATAATGATGCTAGAGTTCGAGATGCAAAAAAAGTTGCGGATGGCTTACTTACTTCTTCTGAAATTTATGAAGCTAGAGTAAAACTTGGTTTAACCCAAGAGCAAGCATCTATTATATTTGGTGGTGGTAAAAATGCTTTTTCTAAATATGAAAGAGCGGAAGTTTCTCAAAGCATTGCAATGGATAAGTTAATTAAAGTTTGTTTGCGCCATCCAAAAGTGTTTAGTGAGCTTTCAACTACTGTTAAGTATTGAAACTAGTACATTGTCAATTTTTTAAACCTGACAGGTTTTTAAAACCTGTCAGGTTTAGTTGCAGAGTAATAATTAATGAACAACTTCATAACAAACTCACAAGAAACTATCACATTAAAAGAACGCTTGCAAAAACTGATAAGCGGTAGCTATGAGCTAAAATTTTTGGTGGGTTTCTTTTATTTTTCAGGTTGGCAGGAAATTTATAACAGCCTTGAAGAAAACAGCAATGTCATATTAAAAATATTGGTTGGTTTACAAATAGATAAATATCTATCAGATATTATTGAAGTCGAAAATAAAAAAAATAATTTAAGCAACCAAGAACATTTTACACAATTTATAAAATCTCTCGGCTATGCTATCAACAATTCTGAAATGGATAATGAAGATTTTTATAAACAGATAGAATTTTTTATCAAGCTTCTCCAAGAAGATCGTTTGATCATAAAAAAAACACTAAACCCCAATCACGCAAAAGTTTATATCTTCAAATTACAGCCAAATCTATTTAATCTCAAAGGGCAAATTATCACTGGTAGCAGTAATCTAACCAAAGCAGGTTTGCACAAACAAGAAGAATTTAATGTTGAAATTAGAGATTACGGTTTTGACACAGCAGAAAATTATTTTGACCAACTTTGGGAATCTGCTATACCAATAACCGAAGCCGAAAACGGTAAAAAACTAATAATAGATTTCTTAAAAAATAAAACCCAATCTTCCTTAATAACACCTTACGAAGCTTATGCTTATATTTTAAAAACATATATTGATTTACAAGAACATAAAAAAATAAATTCATTTATTGATCGTCTTCTGGAACCAAATTGTTTTGAAAAATATACCTATCAATTAGATGCAGTTAATCAAGCCTTAAACATAATTGAAACTTACAATGGTGTTATTATTGCTGATGTGGTTGGTCTTGGTAAATCAGTTATCGCCTCACTCATTGCAAACCAATTAGGCAAAAGGGGATTAATTCTTTGCCCTCCCGGATTAATCGGTGATAAAAAAGAAAATTCTGGTTGGTGGGAATATTGGAATAAATTCAAATTATACGATTGGGATATTGAAAGTTCAGGCAACATTGAAGCAGTAGCCGAATCAATCCGTAAAAATAATTTGGAATACCAAGTGGTAATTGTAGATGAAGCGCACAAATTCAGAAATCAAGACACTTCCGCCTATGAAGCATTAACAGATATTTGTAGAGCTAAACAAGTAATTTTATTAACAGCCACACCTTTTAATAATTCGCCATCCGATATATTTTCACTGCTGAAATTATTTCTGGTTCCCGGACAATCAAGTATTACCATTGAACCAGATTTAGAAGGAAGATTTAATTCATATAATTTTAGATTTCAAAACCTTGCTTTTATTCTAAAAAATTATAACTCGCACAAATCTGATAAACAACAAAAATCTGAAAAATTATACACTAAAATGTTGGGTCTTAAGCTACCAATAGATATTTCTATTGTAAAAGACAATGTAGCTTTAATAGCAAATGATATAAGAAATGTTATTACACCGGTTATTATCAGACGAAACCGATTAGATCTAAAAAGTGATTTTGAATATAAACAAGAAATACAAAACCTTTCAGAAGTAAATGACCCAATAGAATTATTCTATGATTTGAGTAAAGAGCAATCGGCGTTTTATGACAGAATAATCAAAGATTATTTTAGTGAAGAAGGACAATTCAAAGGAGCTATTTACAAACCTTTTGAATATGAAGCCAAAATAAAACAGAAAAAAGACGAACAAGAAAACAGAACCTATCAACAACAGCGCAACTTATTCGATTTTATGCGTAGATTGTTAGTAAAACGATTTGAAAGTTCTTTTGGTGCATTTAATAAAAGTATTGAACGCTTTTTACGAACGCATAAAATGGTTAAATCTTTTATTGAAATTTCAGGTAAATATGTTTTAGACCGTAAAGTTATAGACTCAATCTACAATGAAGATGATTTTACACTGGAAGCTATTGAAGAAGCATTAGAAGAATTTAAAAAAAATGCCGAAGCTAAAACCTCGTCGAAACACACAACAATATACGAAATAGACAAATTTGCATTTAAAGAACATTTTTTAAAAGACATAGATAATGATATTGCTCTGTTTGAGGAAATTAAGAGGCAAATTGAAACACTAAATTTGGTTAATGATGATCCCAAACGAAAAGCAGTCTTAAAAAATGTCAAAAAGGTTTTAAGTAAAGAAAATAATCCCAAAAGAAAAATCATTTTATTTACTGAATATACCGATACTGTTCGTCATTTAAAAGATTATTTCGATAAAGAATTGTCAGCTAGAGTTCTATTTTGCGATGGCAACATTAGCAAAAAATTTGCTGTTGAATTAGATGCAAATTTCAATGCAAAATACAAACAACAAATGGACGCTTATGATGTTTTGATTACAAGCGATAAACTTTCGGAAGGCGTGAACTTAAACCGAGCTGGTTTAATCATTAATTATGATATTCCTTGGAATCCTACCAGAGTAATTCAACGGGTTGGTCGTATAAACCGTATTGGAACAAAAGTATTTAATGAACTGTATATTCATAACTTTTTTCCTACCGAACAAGGTGCAAATCAAGTAAAAATCAGAGAAATTGCAGCACAAAAAATGTTTTTAATTCATAATGCACTAGGCGAAGATGCAAAAATATTTGATCCCGATGAAGAACCTACTGCAAGCGGTTTATTCAAAAAAATCAATTCAAGTTCGGATGAAAACGAAGATTTGAATATAGTAACGATTGTCAGAAATGAATTTAATAGAATTAAAGCAGAACATCCAGAAGTTGTAGAAAGAATAACAGAATTACCAAACCGAACCAAAACAAGCAAAGCATTTGGAGAAAATAATACAGTTGTATTAAGAAAAAAGGGAATGGCTTTATTTTCTGTAATTGTCAATTCTGAAACTAATAAAATTTCAGAAAAAACATTCCAAGAATTATTTGATTTAGTAAAATGTTCTTATGAACAAAAAAGACTTCCATTGAGTAAACAATTTTGGAAAGCTTATGAAAAAGTGAAGCAATATAAACCTCAATATAAATCTGGAAGTTCTGAAATTGCATTAGAGAAAAAAGCAATAAATAGTTTAAAATATTTACTGAAACAAAATAAAGAAGAATTAAATAAAACACTTATATCGTTTATTGATACACTATTAAAAGATATAAAGCGATACAAAACACTACCTAAATATACATTAAGAAAACTAGTTTTATCCAAATATAATTATAAAGAATTAATAAATAATATAGAAAATTTAAGACGAAAAATTGGTAGTGATTATTTGGAAATAATTTTAAAAAGAACAGCAAATATTAATGATGATATAATTATTGCAGTTGAAAATAAAAAATAATATTTTAGGGCATATACAAAGAGGAGGAACTCCTTCAGCAGTAGATCGTTTATTAGCAACTCAACTAGGCACGGCTTGTGTTGAAATGATCAATAATGAAAATTATGGTGTAATGATGGCTATAAGAGGAACCAAGGTTGAAGCAGTGCCATTAGAAGAAGTAATTGGTAAACGCAAGATAATTCCATTAGATCATGATTGGGTAGAAACTGCAAAAAATGTTGGAATTAGTTTAGGTGCTTGATTCAAAAGTATTGATTGTTGGTGTAGGTGGTTTAGGTTCACCAGTCGCGATGTATTTAGCGGCGGCTGGTGTTGGTAACTTGATATTAGTTGATTTTGATCAAGTCGAGTTATCAAACTTACAACGACAAATTGTACATGATACTACCCAATTGGGGCAAGACAAAGTAATTTCAGCCAAAAAAAAATTAGAGAGACTGAATCCTAATGTAAAAATTACTACTATTAATCAAAAACTGAGTTTAGAACATTTTAATGTAGATGTAGTAGTAGATTGTAGCGATAATTTCGCTACACGTTTTATGGTGAATAAAGTTTGTATAGAGAAAGACATACCATTAGTATCAGGTGCGGCATTACGTTGGGGAGGGCAAGTAGCAGTATTTAATAACAAAAATGGACCATGCTATCAATGCTTATATGACAATATAGAAGAACAGGCAGAAACTTGTAGTGAAAGCGGCATTATAGCACCCCTAGTTGGAATAATAGGAAGTATTCAAGCACTAGAGGTGATAAAAGTAATTTTAAATCTTGGAGAATTTGGTTATCTATTGCTGCTAGATGCACACAAAATGCAGTGGCGTAAACTTAAATTACATAAGGATCCTAGTTGTGGTGTTTGTGGTTCTTGAAAATAATATTAAAAGATGAAAATAAAAAATTTATCCCTAAAAAACTTTACTGCATTTGAACAAGCCAAATTTAATTTTTGTGATGGAATTAATGTATTGATTGGTACAAATGGTACTGGGAAAACTCATGCAATGAAAGCTATTTATGCAGTATTAAATAGTCTAAAAACTGCAAATATGCTAAGCAATGATTTAGAAAAGTTATTTAATATTCATAACTCTAATGAATTAATTAGAAATAATAATAATACTAGAAAGGCAACTACTTTTTTTTCTCACAAGAACGGAAGACTAGAATTTAGTCTTGGTATTTCTGATGGTATCATAAATCCTGACTCTACAATAGACTATAAAAGCGAAATAGATATAGAAGTTAATATCAATAATTCTGAAACTGTAAATTTTGTCTATCTACCTACCGTTGAAATGCTTTCAATTTATGATCACTTTTTTGCTACTTATGAAAGAAAAGAAATCCCTTACGACAGCACTTGTTATGACTTAGCATTAGCTTTAAATGCAGCTACTTTAAGAAATACTCATGCAGATTATCAATCTGTTGAGCCAATACTCAAGCATTTACAAGAAATAATCACAGATTCTAAATCTCAAGAACAAGATGTGGTTGTTAAAGAATCAGAACATTTTTATTTTAATTTAAATGGTAATAAGTTAGATGTAAATCTAGTTGCTGATGGCTACCGTAAATTAGGCACTTTATTTTATTTATTACGCAATGGTTCTTTAACTACAAATAGTATTTTATTTTGGGATGAACCAGAAGCAAATCTAAATCCAAAATTGATTGTAAAAGTGGCAAAAGTATTACAAGCACTCGCTGATTCTGGAATGCAAATTTTTATTGCTACTCATGATTATCTACTGAGCCACGAACTCTCTTTATTAGCCGAATATCCTTCTGAAAATCCAACTAAAGTTAAATTTTTTTCCTTACATAAACCTAATCATGATTCAAGTGTAATGACTCAAGAAGGAGATAGTTTAGCTGATATTTCACATAATCCTATTTTAGAAGAATTTGCTGATTATTATGATCGTGAAGTGGAACTATTTTCTAACGAGGATAGCAGCAATGACACGCATTGAAGAAGGTGATTTACTATTTGAATTTGGTGACAAATGGCGTGTTTTGAAACTTGATGAACATCCTGATTATCGAAATAAGATCAGTAAAATTAATAAGACAAAGGCAGTTGATTTTTTAGCTATATTTAATAATCAAACATTATATTTTATTGAAGTCAAAGATTTTCGTCGATCTTTTATTGAAAATAAGGATAGACTTTTAAAAGGCAAATTAGCTATAGAATTAGCTCAAAAAGTACGAGATTCTATAGCCTGTATAATTGGCAGTTATCGTACATCAAACACACCTGAAAATTGGGATCTTTATGCAAAGTTGCTCTGTCATCAAAAAAAACAAATAAAAGTGGTTTTATGGTTAGAACTAGATTTACCTAATAATCCATCAATGACACAAAAATTTATGGCTTCCATAAATACAAATAAATTCAAGAAAAAACTGACATGGCTAACCTATAAAGTTTTGGTTTGCAACACTAAGAAACAAGCTTTGCCAGATGTAAAAGTAAGAAATTTGCCTAGGTAAATGGTCGGTTATCACCGACCAACAGTGTCTTAAATTAAAACGGCAATTCTAAATTACCATCTATAGCCAATAATTGCCCACTAAACTGTTTTTGTATTCTGCTTAGTGCAGCTTCATTATCGGCTTCAAAGCGAAATACTAAGCATGGTGTAGTATTAGATGGGCGTACTAATCCCCAAGCATCTTCAAAGTCTGCTCGTAAGCCGTCAATAGTGGTTACTTTTGCTCCTTCAAATTTGAAGCTGTTTGCAATTTTGTCCATGAATTCATAATGTTGTCCAAATTATTTAAATTCTAATTTTATTTCTGGAGTATTAACTGCATCTGGTAAGCTTGCAAATACTTCAAAAATTATATAGCATGTTTTTGTAAAATATCCATGATTAATGAACGATATTGGGATAAGTTATCCATTGATTTATCTCCTGTTCTTCTAAATCGACAATAATTAATGGTATTTTATGTAATTAAGGCAGTTTTCACTGCCTCATGAATTATATCTTTGGCACTCATTGATTATCAAATTATGGATAAATTACCCCAAATTTATTATTTTCTAACATATTTTGAACTGGATTTTCTCCTACTCCGTAACCTAATAGTATTTGAAGTGCTGGTAATGATGTTACATCTCGGTTTTTCATTATGTTGAATTTTGTCGCGTTGGCTTTGATGTTTTGTTGGTAGCTTGGAATATCTGTTCCATTAAATATTTGCCATTCTGTTGGGGTTACTATCTGTAAACCTTTTTGTTCCATGTTTATTGCTACGTATAGGGTTTTTGTTTGTGGTTTATCTTCTGGGTTGCTAATATTCCATACTCCAATTATATTAGGATTTTCTACGCTGCCATCAACGTGAGCATAAAAATTTCCATTTCCTGTTACTCTGCCACCTATAAATATAATCGCGTTGGATGATTCTCCTTTGTCATTGGTCGCTGTTATTATATCTACGCTATTGGTTTTTGGGGCGATGTAAGTTACTCTTTTGCCTTCTAAGGAGCTTAGTTGTCCAAGTTGGCTTGACCATTTTACTGTATCTGCTCCTCTTGCTTGTAAAGTGGTAGTTTTTTCTGGTTCCAAATGTATTTCTGTAGGTGAGATGGCAAAGCTGTTTGGTAATTGAATGCTCACTATGGCTTGAACTATTTTGCCTTCACTGTCTGTTGCTAGAATTGTTGCACGCCCTGCTGTTGTTGGAGCGCGAAATGTTGCTAAATCACCATTTTGATTTGTTGATATAATTTTTCCTGCTCCAGTTACCGTCCATGTATAAGGTGCTGTGCCTCTTAATACTCTAAATGTCGTTTCTTCTCCTGTTTGTAAGATTGACATTGCTGGTGTTATTACTGGCAATAAGTTTACGTAAACCATTGCTTGAGCTGAGTCGCCTTTAGCATCTGTGGCTAGTACTTTGTAAGTACCTGCAACATGTGGAGCTAGGTAGTTGGTGGAGTTGCCTTCAAATCGACTTAAATCTCCGCCGTTGCTATGCCATGTTATTCTGCCAACTCCATTAATTGCAGTGAAATTATGTAGTTTATTGGGTTTTAATGCTATTGTTTGAGGAGATATTCTTATTTTGGTGGAAATCCTCGGAAATACATTAAATGATTTATTATTAACATCAGTGACACTTATTCTTGGTACTATAGAAGCATCAGGCACTACAACATTAATTTCAGATTGTTCTATATTATCAACTATTTCTATTTCACCTACTGTTGTTGACCATGTATATGGTCCCTTGCCGCCAATGACGTTAAATCTTTGTTTTACGCCGGGATAAATTAGTGGTCTAATTGGTGTTACTTGTATTTCACGTAAGATTTCAATTATTACTTTTGCGACTTTGCCATTTTGATCTGTTGCAATTATTAGATCAGGTCCAGTAATATTTGGTGCTATGTAAGTAGTTGTTTCACCAGTTGTTTGTGTAAGCCTTCCTCTTTCAGCGGTTATAGTGTAAGGCGGTATGCCTCCTGCTATTTTTATTTCTAAATTTTCTTTTGGGTATAATGCGGCTTGAGCTGGCACTGTACGCATTTTTGCTACTTGGGGTAATACTCTTACAGTTCTGACTGCTTCAGTTGGTCGGCCTTTTTTGTCTGTTACAGTTAATTTTACGTTAAAACTACCAGAAGTTTTATAGGTATGAGAAGCACGAAAACCTTTGTCGCTGACATTATCTCCAAAATTCCAATCATAAGTATATTTTTTACCTTCTGGATCTTTATCAGTTTTAGCGTCAAAGAAGATTGTTTGGTTTACATCTAGTGTGTCATTAGGTTTAATAGTAAAAGTTGCTACTGGTAAGGGTTCTTCTGCCGCTGTTACATTTACCATAACTTCTTGTTTTACTTCACAAGCATCTTGTACGCTGAGTTTATAGAATCCTTCTGGTTTTGGAGCTGGTACTTGAATCATTTGACCGTTTTCTGATAAGGAAGTTATAATATCTGCTTCCCATGCCCATTGATAAGGATAGTTTTTCGTTTGGTAAGATATGCAACCGCCTTCTACTGTAAATATTCCAGTTTCTCCGGGATTTAATCTAGGATTAGTAGGTAAAATAGTAGGAGTTCCGCCTTCTACTGTAATAAATATTACTAGCTTCTTTTCTGTCTTATCTTGCACTTCTATTATGTCTGGTCCATATTGTGCTGGGGCTGTATAAGTGCAAGCACCAGTTTGATCACAACTTGCACTACCTAGTCTTGCTGCAACTTGATAAGGAGCTTCGCCTCCCCAGATTTGAAATATTGCATTTTGTTGCTTATCTATGGAGATACGAGAAGGGCTGGCGGTAAATGGACCTAATGTTGTTATTGGTACAGTTAGTTTTTGTTGAGCAGCGTCTGTAATTTCAATTATGGATGTTCCATATACTGGAGGAGCAGTAAAGAGTAAATTTGTATCGTCTTGTTCTAGTTTACCACTACCAGTATTAACGATACTTGTAAATGGCGGTAAACCTCCAGATAATTTTAGCAGTTTACTGGTTTTCGGTTGAAGACTTAAACTTTCTGGATTTACTGATAGTGGTGTAATTATTCTAATAGCTACAATAATTACATTACCTACTGCATCTTGAACTTGAAGTGTAGTATTATTAATATCTGAAGGAGCCTGATAAGTAACTTTAGCAGTATTTTCTGGGTTAATATTTCCTTGTTCAGCAGACCATTTAAATGGTGGTATTCCTCCATAGGCTTGTAAAGATGCAGTTTCACCAGCTTTTATTTGTAGTTTAGTTGGGGAAACTATTAAATCCAAATAAACCGTTATATTAGCAATCGCTTTACTGCCATTGACACTAACTTCAACTTGATAGTTACCTGCTTTTTTAGGAACATGATATTGCACCGATTTTTCTGTATAAGCTTGAGCATTCAATGATAAGGGTTTTCCAAAAACAGAACTTAAATGACCTGCTGGAATTCGCCATTTATAGGTTCCTGAATCGGCACCATTAACTGTAAGAGTTACTGATTCTCCAGATTTGACGATTATATTAGCTGGTTCTATTGTGATAGCTGATGAAGCTATGGGTATAATTAAGCTTATGAATAATAAAATGGGTTTGATAATTTTCATGTTATGGTTCTCCTTATGGTGAGACAGTGATATTAATTTCAGTTTTATTACCTGCACCATCCTCAACATACAAATTATAAGTACCAGCTGTTTCAGGAACTGTCATTTCACTAACGCTTTTGTTCTCATTTTGAGGTTCAACAAGACAAGCTTCACACCCCCATTCATATGGTGGTACTCCAGCAGTAACCATAAATTTTCGAGTTTCACCCACTTTCATTTTAGCTGATGAAGGAGAAATAACAGGGTTAATTGGTTCAACTTTACCAATTAAAACTTTTGAATTTCCGCTAGAGTCTGAAATTTTTATTTCATAGTTACCAAATTTTCTTGGTGCCTGCCATGTACCTATGCCGGTTCTATCATCTATTGTTACAATACCACCATCTGTTACTGCTGTGTAGCCACCGGTTCCTCCAGAAACTTTAAACTTTGCTGTTGAATTGATGTCAGCATACAGAGTCTTCTGCGATACATTAAGCTGTATCTGTATCCATGCGTGAGCTTCAATTGTTTGTCCTGCATCATCACGGAATCTAATACTTACATCCTCATCTGAATTCATCTGGCTACTATTAAAAGTGAATATACCAGTTTCACTGCGAGCATTGATAGTTCCCTTTTCTGGGGATGCTGTATAAGGAGAAATACCACCTTTTACTTCATATATGGCTTTTCCTTCTCTTTCCATATATTGTACATAAGGTGTTACTTTTAGTTCTGAAACCATATAAACTTTAACTTGGCTTGTATTTCCAATACTGTCACGCACAGTTATATCATAATATCCAATAATATTAGGTGATTTACATACAAATGTATTTCCCTGATTATCACAAGTTCCAGCTTCTTGTATTAATGTATAAGGTGGTCTGCCACCAGCAGTAACTAGATTAAAACTTTCTTCTGGTCTGATATATACTGTATTTTTTCCTTCAATGTTTGTAAGTGTTATTGAAGTATTGATAAAAATTAAAGATTCTGCTGTAATATCAGTAGCATCTTTAACAAATATTTGATATATTCCAGAATCGCTAGGGGCAGAAAAATATACTCTTCGTTTGCCTTCGCTAGCAAAGTTAGTGTCATGTAACAGACCATCTTTATCTTGCCAAGTCCATTTAAATGGTTCTGTTCCACCTATTACTTCTAACATTGTCTTTTTATCTGCCTCAAGGTATGTAGTCGCTGGGTTAATATACATGTCAGCTGCTAATACTTGCCTACTTGCAAATAATAACATTAAAAATATTATTACTTTTTTCATTTTGGAATTCCTCATATAAGAAAATATAATATAACATATGTATTATAAGCTATATAAATAGGGATTACAAGAGGGATATTATTTTAGTAGTAGTACAACGGATTTACGGAATAAACTAATTATTTGCAAATGTAAATGTGACGGGCAGCGACAAATAGGCTTAGAGAATTGGTTATAATTTTCAATATCATGTAATACCTTCCAAAAGACTTGGTTGATCAAATTGTTACCAGTATTTTTTACAACTTCAATGGTTTTTTTTGACAATGCATGGCATCCAATGTAAACACACACTTCATCAATCCTAATTCTTCAATTAGACCTTGTACAGCTGCTCTTATCATCAGTTTCTAAGTGTCCCAAAATAAGTGTTTTTCTTGGCAAAAAGCATATGAATTGCTTTACGATTTTCCAAACCTTGGAGAATGTATAGGATAGAAGTAATTTCAGCCAAAAAAAAATTAGAGAGACTGAATCCTAATGTAAAAATTACTACTATTAATCAAAAACTGAGTTTAGAACATTTTAATGTAGATTGTAGCGATAATTTCGCTACACGTTTTATGGTGAATAAAGCTTGTATAGAAAGCGGCATTATAGCACCCCTAGTTGGAATAATAGGCAGTATTCAAGCACTAGAGGTGATAAAAGTAATTTTAAATCTTGGAGAATTTGGCTACTTATTGCTGCTAGATGCAGACAAAATGCAGTGGCGTAAACTTAAATTACATAAGGATCCTAGTTGCTCTGTTTGTGGTTCTTGACTTACCACCCTAGATTATCTATCCTGCACTTTTGCCGCCAATGGACGATACATTAATCCATAGAACATTTCTAAATAGCGTCGTTTAGATGCGGATTCTAAATTGGTTGCATATTTCCAAAAGCCATATACTCGTGATAAAGTTATTAAGCGTTTTGCATATAAACGCCAATTATAACTGGTTTGTACACGTTCTATTCCGCCGTCTGAAATTGTTTCCCAATAATCAGGTTCATTCTTGCAACGATCAAAGAATTCTATAAGTTTAGTTGTTGTTTCTTCAGCATAATCTGGTTTAATATGAAAACCTGAAATACCATCTTCAATAATTTCTAATGGTCCACCGTAACATGTTGCAAAGGTTGGTAAACCTGATGCCATTGCTTCAATTACTGTTAAACCAAAAGCTTCAAATACTGCTGGTTGAACAAAAATTCCTTTTTTATCAGCTATATATCTGTATAATTCTCCAACAACTGGTTTGTCTAAATGTTTACCTACCCAACGTACTTTATCATCTAAACCGTACTGTGACATTAACTCGTGCATTTTAGCAATTTGTTCACGTTCTTCGTCATCAGTAGATTCTGAATGAATATGTCCGGCAATTACTAACAGATTAGCTTTTGCTTGTAATTCTGGGCTACGAGCATACCATTCTACTAAACCTGTTAAGTTCTTGATTCGATCCAAACGCGCCATTGTAAAAATAATCGGTTTATCTGGATTGGCAAATTCACCGCGACTTTCATCAGAAGGTTTACCATAAATAATAGTTTCAATTTCAGGATGCAATTCTGGCAAACGGCGTTCTGTTTCTTTAGAAGCAAAATAAATGCTTTCATCAGCACCCGGTGAAACTATATTAAATTTAGGATCATAAACATCTATTCCATTAGTAACGCGATAAAGTCCGGGCATTGTAAATGAACTATGACTTTCATATTGACCAATGCTATTACCATTACCAGCAATTTCTTGATAACTACTACTAATAATAAAATCAGCAGAATTCATAGCAAGTAAATCAGCGGTGAATTGTGTTGAAAAATGATATTGTTCTTCGTTAGCTTTCCAATATAAATCAGAATATAAATATTTAGCTTTTTCTAAAGCGTGAGCAATTGTGCATTGTGTCACACCTAATTTTTGAGACAGTAAACTGGCAACTAAATTACCATCAGAATAATTACCAATTATAAAATCTGGTGAGCCATGTAATTCAGCCACTAATTCTTTTTCTACTTCGACGGCAAAAGATTCTAAGTATGGCCAAATCCAAAAACGTGAAATCCAATAAGGTATTACTTTACCTTGTGCATCGCGGAATGGTACTCGTAAAATTTTGGCATTTTTAGTTCCAATAATTGGTTCTACTTTTTGATTGCAAGTGGTTTTACCAGCTTCAGGAATTAAACGAGTAATTACGATAATTTTAGGTTCAATATCAAGCCCTTGCTCATAAAGACGCTCTGACATTTCTATTTCAAGAGCTTTGACTTGGTCTAAAATATAAACAACTTGTCCACCTGTATCAGGCAAACCAAAGACATTAGCTTGTCCAAAGAAACCATGTGGCGAAATAATCGCCAATTTAAAATTCATTGGAATACGAGCTAAAAATTGTTCTAAATTATTTGCATCAGGTGCTTCTAAAATGTCAATTAATAAATTGATGGTGTCATTTACTCGTTCAACGGTGCGCCCCCAGCCCGGTTCAAAACCCATTTCTTGCATTTTATCAGCAATATCTTGCCAACTTGCATCGGCTGCTTGTGATGATAAATAATCTTCAGCTTCACGTAAAGCAATTATAAGTTGACTGGCTTCTTTAATGCGATTATTAAGCATTAAGGTTTGCCCTTCATATTGATGCTGATGCAAAAAATCAAACAATAAAATTTCACTTTGCTTAGCGTCAGTAAATAGACGGTTTGATAAATGTCTATTCAAAAATTCGACACCCCGCCCAATAGAATGTTGCTCTTTTAACTTAGGAATGTCACGTTGACATGGTGCGAAATCGACTTCTAAAACCCAATCATCATCTTGCAAAGCAGGATTTACCATGCGTTCTTTTATTTGTAGAAATTTACTGGCATCAATTGTTTCTGCTTCTATGGTTTCAGTATGATAACGGTAATATTCCCACCGCCCAGCACCGACTCTTATTAATAAATAAACCCACGGTTCAACCACTACTGCTTCTTGAATTCCAGCAATAAAGTTGGCAACCGGCTTTGTGCAATCGTATTGTTCACAAAATTGCTCAAATTGATAACTAATATCTGAGCGTAGAAAAAATTTTTTACTTTCAGAAGTAAAGGATCTAAAGATAAAAGATAAGGCTTGTTGTTGTTCTTTATTATTGTTGTTATTTACTACTATCATTTTATTTTCCTAACTTAATCAAAACTTAATCACAAATTAAGAAAAATCTGTGCCAAAATTGACTTACCAATCAAAATGTTTAATCCCTTCTAAAATACCAGCGGCATAATTATTTTGAGCAAAATAAATACCCTTTTTATTTTTCAAGTTTTCTAACTCGTTACTATAATTACCCACTACAATTCCAAGCCCATCATTGGTCAACATTTCTGCGTCATTACCAGAATCACCAGCTACCATAACTTGTGTCATCGGCAAACTCAGACTTTTAGCAAGGTAAGAAACTGCTAAACCTTTAGATGCTCTAACTGGCAATATATCTAAAAATTCACCATGTGAATAAATAACATTAGCGGCATATGGTAGTTCTAATTTCTCAAAATTTTGATCTGCAAAATAACTGATTTTAAATTCACCTTGATTAATATCTGGCTGTAAACTTAAACCTTTAAATTGTGATAAATAATCTCGTATTTCGTCAGGTTTCCAACAGTAATCAATATGTTTTAACCAATTTTCATCTGCTTCTTTAGTGGCATTGTGAATTTGACTACCTACAGCAGTGATAAAAAAATCAGGTGTTGGCACTTGCCATTGTTCTAACACAGCTATCGCGCTTTCTAAATGTCGCCCTGTAGCTATGCCAAATTTGATAGAATCACGATTTTTTTTTAGATAATTGATAAATTCACCAAGTGCTTTAGTGTCACCTAATAAAGTATTGTCAATATCAGAAATTATGATACGATGGGAAACTTCCATAAATCATCCTATAAATATGAATTTTAAAAACGTTATCATTACAATATTACTAATTATAGCAACTGTATCTTGTGTTGCATCTTCATTGAGTCACCCAATTGCTTTTTCAAACAAATATAAATCTGGTGAACAGTATATGAATATTCGTTTAAGGGGTACTTTGGAACTGACTATACCTAAAATCAGTGAATTATCAGGTTTAGCATGGGATAAGGATGAAAAGATTTTATATGCTATCTCAGATAATGCTGATTTATATCATTTAAAGCCACAAATTGTAAATAATACACTAGTTGGAATTCGCCTATTATCAGCGTATAAATTAACAAAGAAAAATGGCAAAAGATTAAAATCCAGAGATTCTGAAGGATTAGCAATTTTGAATGGTCAACTAATAATATCCTTTGAACGCAAGCCTAAGATTGCTAAATTTACTCCAAAAGGTAGATTAATCTCTAAATATCGTTTACCAAAAAAATTAGCTAAGATTAAAAACTACCATAGCAAAAACAAAGCATTAGAAGCAGTGACAATACATCCACGCTTAGGTATTTTAACCGCACCAGAATATCCATTAAAAAATACCGGCAATAAACATACAATTTACTCATTGAAAACCAAGCGGAAATGGACAATTCCAGCTTATCCAGCTCCAAACAGTGCGATAGTAGCATTAGAAACTTTAAAAGATGGTTCGATTCTAATTTTAGAACGCGCTTTTAGTTCGATTTTAAAGCCTCTCATTATTAGTGTAAGGCGCGTATGGCTTTCTACGTGTAGCTGCTCAAAGGGAGATGATAGTGAATTTAAACAGATTGCGGTATTTAATAACTTTAAAGGTTGGGAAATCGATAATTTTGAAGGCTTAACCCACCATAAAGACAATTACTTTTTTATGGTCAGTGATGATAATGATAGTAAATTGCAAAAGACTTTATTGACTTATTGGGAATTAGTTAATTAACTGATGTTATGTACAGCTCTTCTAAAATTGATATATTCTGTAGGTTGGGCTTCCTCTCGTCAGCCCAACCTAGACAGAACTTTATTTACATTGAAGTTTTAACAAATTACAATTATAGGAAAAAAATTATGTATTGGCTATATATTCATTTTTTGTTATAAACTGTAGGGACAATCCTTTTTTTTTGTAAAAATGCGTAATATATATTTATATATTACAATATCACAGTAAAAAATTGCGGTACCTTAAAAGACGTAAAAATAGATTTTACCGATAATGGAAAATCACAATCAGTCATTGTATTAGGTGGTGCAAATGGTAGCGGTAAAACCACGGTGTTGGAATTTATTTTTGTATTAGCAGAACTGTGTAAATTTAATCATAAGGCATAATAGTTGATATAGATTGATTACCATATCGGCGATAAATCAAAAAATCACTATCCAAAGTTAAAACAAGGCTTTTAGAATATTGCTCACTCATTTTTACCAAACAAGCATCTGCAAAAGACATTGGAACATTTGCATATTTAACCATTAAACGCCTAATATCTTTCCTTTCGTTATCACCTAAAAAAAATGGAACTTTCATAAAATTCATATCTATCAGTTCAAGAACCACATCTGCTTTTTCATGGGAATGTCGCTTTAATAAAAAACAAGTTTCAGAAATAACTGCTTCACAAGTTAATAAAGGCGTGTGAATATTAGCCATTTTCTTAGTCACCCAATCATGATGAACATCTTTTTCACTTAGGAGTGCAACCAAAGGACCTGTATCAACTATCACTTGTTTCATAAACCATATCCTTCCATGTAACCTTTATTAATAGAAAGGTCTGCTGGTGCATTTTTTATACACCCAACTAAATTATGAGATCGCGCCAATTCCAAACATGAAATTTTTTTAACTTCATCTGGTTGTATTTTAGTTAGTTTATAGTTTTCGGTTTTGATTCGGATTTCGTATAATGCAGCGATAATATGATCAAAATTTGCTGTATGAGGTAGCTTTGAAATTGTAGCAATTGCTGTTTGTTGTAATGTATTCATAATTATTTTTTAATGCTTATATGTTAATTAGGTTATAATTTTATCATAATATGATAAAATGAACAATATGAACATATTACAACTAGAGTTACTTGCCTTTGGGGCATTTACAAATAAAATTTTAGATTTTTCTGCTAAGCAACCGGGGTTTCATCTTATTTATGGTGCAAATGAAGCCGGTAAAAGTACGCTACGTCGTGCTTTGATTAATTTGTTTTTTGGGATTCCTGAACGTACTTCTGATGCTCATCTTCATGCTAATAATCAATTACGTATTGGAGCTAATGTCGTAAATGATGGTTTGGGTGAGTTGTTATTTTATCGGCGTAAAGGGCGTAAAAATACTTTACTTGATGTTGATAATAAGCCTTTGAATGAGAAGTATTTGTTGGATTATCTTGGTGGTGATATGGATGAGGCTCAGTTTATCGCCTTGTTTTGTTTTGATCATGATTGTTTGCGCCAAGGTGGAGATAATTTGTTGCAAGGTGGTGGTGATGTCGGTGAAAGTTTATTTGAAGCCGGTAGTGGTAGCGTCAATGTTCATGAGGTTTTAACTCAGTTAGATAAAGAAAAAGATGAGTTATTTAAAGCTCGTGGTTCTAAACCGCTCTTAAACCAAACTATTAAAACTTATAAAGAAGCTTGTCAACGTATTGAAGAAGCTTCTTTATCCGCACAAAAGTGGAGTGAACACGCGCAAAATTTAGATGATGCACAACAACAACATAAAACACTTACTGAAAATTTACAAAATTTACGTGTTGATAAAAATCGTTTAGAACTTATTCAACGTACTCGCGCATTTTTACATAGGCATCAAGAAGTTAAAACTGAATTAGCCAAACTGGCTAAGGTGATTTTATTGCCTGAAGATGTTAGTTCTAAACGTTTTCAAGATAATCTGGATTTACGTACTGCTGAAACTAAAGCTGAACAGGCTGAACAAACTATTGCCGATTTAGAGCAACAAATTTCACAAGTTCAAATTTCTAAAGCCTTATTAGCTCAAAAGCCTACTATTAATGATTTGCGAGGGCGTTTAGGTAGTCATCAAAAAGCCGCTCGTGATTTACCCGGGGTTCGTACTGAAATGCGTACCGTGGAAAAGGAGGCTAAGCTGTTATTGCAGCGTATTTATCCAAACACTACTTTGTCAGATGTATCAAACTATACCCTTACTAATTTGCAAGCTAAGGAGATTAAAAATCTAGCGAATAGCTATCCTACTTTACGCGAAAAACAAAATAGTCTGATTCTACGTTTAGAAGCAATTGAACAACAATTAATTCAGCAAAACCAAGCATTAGATATTTTACCTGATCCACCTGATTTAACCTTGTTACAAGCTGGTTTAGCACGAGCATGTAAATATAGTGATTTAGAAGAATCTTTGGCTAAAGATGAAACTGAAATTAAGTTATTAACTGACCAAATAAATTTATCATTACAACAATTAGGTTGGTCTAGTAGTTTAAAAGCTTTAGAAGAAGCTCCTTTGCCAAGAATCGAAAGAATTGATAGTTTTGAGCGTCGCTTTAATGAAGTAGAAAATGATAGGCAACGTGTAAAAGAACGTCTATTAAATGCTAGACAACGGGCTGAAAATTCTAGTCAAAAAATTAATGCCTTATCTTGGGCAGGCGAAATTCCTACTGAAAAAACTTTAGAAGATGTTAGAAAACTTAGGCAACAATATTGGCAACAAATTGTTGTAAAATCTAAAAAGGCTTCCACACTGTCACTATTAGAACAAGTTTCTCCTTTTAAACAACAAGACGCATATAAAACATTTGAAGAAGCCATGTATCATGCGGATGAACTTTCTGATCGCCTGCGTCGTGAAGCTAGTCGTGTTGCAGAATATTCAATGTTATTAGCAGAACAACAGAGTGCGAGTCATGAGCAGGAACAACAAACTAAAAAGTGGCATCAATTAGAAACAGTATTAGCTAATTTACAAAATGAATGGGAAAATAGTTGGAAGCCTACAGGGATAAAACCTTGGGCACCTGCTGAAATGCGAGGTTGGTTAAATGAATGCTTAGATTTACGTAAACAAAGTTGTTCATTAAGAGAGCGTCGTCAAAAATTACAAGTAGGGCGAGAATTAGTTAAAGAGTTATCCGAAGAATTAACTGATGCACTATTACCTTTAAAAGCTTTTGTTAAAGGAGAGATTTTTACCGAATTAGCCAATATAGTGGAACAAGCTCATAATAGTGTCGCTTTGATTACTAAGTTACAGCGTAAATTTGATAAGTTAGAATTAGAAATCAATAATTTAAATAAAGATAAAGCTAATACTGAACTTGCAAAAATACAAGCTGATGCGGCTTTAAAAAAATGGCAACAGCAATGGAAACAAGCACTAGCTCCTTTAAATTTACCCGCTAAAACAGCAACAGAAACTGCTCGTGATGTACTTGATACTTTAGATCAAATATTAAATAAGATTGACAAAGCCAATAGTCTCAAGCGTCGAGTTAAATTAATGGAAAAAGACGCTAAAATATTTAAGGCTGATGTGAAAGCAATCGCAGAAACACTGGCAACAGAATTAATTAATGAGCCGCTAGAACAAATAGTTCCAGAATTATCTAATCGCCTGAGCCAAACTGAACAAGATTTAGCGCGTTTAGAACAATTGCAACACAGTTTAGATAAAGAACAACAACATTATATAAATGCCAAACAAGAAATTGAAGCATCTCAAGCTCGCTTACAAGCCCTATTAGAACAAGCACATTGTGAAAACCTAGCCGATTTAGAACAAGCCGAACAAGATTCATTACATAAAAAAGCTTTACAAGCAGAATTGATAACAGTAGAACAACAATTATTAAAACAAGGAGAAGGATTGTCATTATCTGATTTAGAAGAGGCAGCGGCAGAAATAGACATTGAACAATTAGCGGTACAAATAGAAACAACGATAGAACAAATTCAACAATTAGAACAACAACGTTCCAAAATCGACCAAACCATTGGAGAATTACGTACTCTATTAAAACAAATGGACGGTAATGCAGCCGCTGCTCAAGCTGCTGACGAAGCCCAATTAGCCCTAGCAGAAATGCAAAATTTAAGTGAACGTTATATTCAAATTCACCTAGCAGCATCAATCCTCAGAAAATCAATTGAACGTTATCGTGAACAAAATCAAGGCCCTGTGATCAAACGCGCCAGCGAAATCTTTCAAAAATTAACCCTAAATCAATTTGCAGGAATAAAAACAGACTATAGCAGCAACACCGATCAACCAATATTAATGGGAATACGCGAAGACAATATGGGTTTAACAACCAACGCGATGAGCGATGGCACACGCGATCAACTATACCTATCCCTAAGACTAGCCAGCATAGAACGCTACACCCAACCAAGATTACCATTAATATTAGATGACATCCTAATAAACTTCGATGACGAACGCTCACAAGCGACACTATCAATATTAGGAGAACTAAGTAAAAATAGACAAATTATATTTTTGACTCATCATCCGCATTTGATAGAATTGGCACAACGGGCAGTGCCGGGGGATTGTTTGGTGGAACATAGATTATGAACAATATTTGGAGCTACGAAATGTTAGAAATTCATTTTATAATTATTTCAATTGAAATCATTATTTTTATTGTTGGTTTAGCTGTTTTATGGTTTTATAAACAAAAATTGGTTCAAAAACTATCAGAATTCTATAAAGAACTTTATTCAGATTATCTGAATTCCGAAAAATGGGACAGTTTAAAAAAATTAGCTTTAGCACGAGCCGATTATAAATGTGAGTTGTGTGGTGCAACATATAAAGCTGTTCATCATGTAAAATATCCTAAAAAGTATCAAAATGATCATATTGATAATCTTTTGGTTGTATGTGGTAAATGTCATGCAAAGCTTCATGGAATCCGTGATATTGATAACAATATGAATAATAATGGGAATTCATTTTCAGAAACAGTTATATTAGGTAGTCGTTCATATTTATTTGATGTGAATACAATTTTAGGGAAAAAATGCTTGATAATAACTGAATCGGGTAAAAGAGGAAATCGTCAAATAGAAATTTTTGAAGAAAAATTTCATGAACTTACTGAAAATTTAAGCAAGGCTTTGCTATCTTTGCAAAAAGACATCAAAGAACCATTTTATGAAACAATATCAGTAAATGAAGGGACATATTTTTTTGATATTAAATTAGCAGTTAATGGAAGTAAATATCTAACTCTTACTACTTCAAAACGAAAAGCTAACAATTTGTTTGAACGTAATAGTATTATTGTATTTGAAGATGAATCACGTTTATTTTCAATGTGTTTAAATAAAGTTATTAATTATTTTTCGTAAGTGTTAAAAGTTTTAAAAATATACAAAAAACGATGATCCTCGCTATTATTAGCTTAATTATACAGCTATAGCCAGTGTAGGGTGTATAAGCAAAGCCTAATACACCGATTAGAATAATTTTTTGATGTCGTTTTCCCACGGAAAACCTTCGCTTATACACCCTACGGGCTATTTTAAAATCATGAAGATAGAATATATAAAGATTAGAAATTTCAAACTGTTTGCAGATGAAGAGTTTTCATTCAATCCTCAAATGAATGTTATTATTGGTAACAATGCAACAGGTAAAACAACTATATTAGAAGCTTTATCTTACTCTTTGGGAACAGTGCTTATGGGTTTAAAGAGGGAAGAATCAATACCTCTTAGATATGAAGAAAAAAGAAGAGAAATTATATCTCCTGATAATATTGAAATTCAATTACCATTTAGAATAGATATACAACAGACTTTAGATAACATAAACTATAAATGGCATAGGAGTACAGATAAAGATCTTGGTGGAGCCACAAATTATAAATCTGCTAAAGAGATGATTAATAAAGCTAAAGAGTTAGCTAATCAAGTTAGGAATGGAGATAATGTAAAACTACCATTAATAGCCTATTATGGTACTGAAAGAGTTAATGATAGACATCAAAACAAAGTAACTTATCAAAAACAAGGCTCAAGGCTTGATGGATATTATGGTGCGTTGGATTCAAGAACGCTTAAAGGGCAATTTTTGGAATGGTTTAAGTCTTATGAAGATTCTGTGTTGAAGTTTGGAAAGGATAAAACTTTATATCATGCCTTTACTAACTCCATTACAAGCATGGTAAAAGATTGGAAAAAGATTCATTTTTCTTGGGAGATGGATGATATGCTTGGTCAACTGGAAAATGGAAGTTGGGTCTCTTTTTCTATGATGAGTGCTGGGTATCAGAGTGTTGTTAGATTGACAGCTGATATTGCATATAGAGCTATAAAATTAAATCCCCATTTGGGAGGAAATGCCATCAAAGAGACCGAAGGGGTGGTACTTATTGATGAGATAGATATGCATCTTCATCCAAAATGGCAAAAAAATATTATCTCTGATTTGAAAAATACTTTTCCCAAGATACAATTTATTGCAACAACGCACTCTCCATTTATTATACAATCATTGAGAGCAGAAGAACTTATAAAATTGGATGGTGATGATGTTGTAGATAATCCATTTACTAAAAGTATCCCTGATATAGCTGAGGAGGAGATGAATTTAGAATCTGTTCAACGAAGTAGAAAATTTTTGAAGATGCAAAAAGTTGCCTCTGATTATTTTGCTTTGATACAAGAAGGGAAAACATCAAAAAATGATTACACAACCAATAAAATTAAAGAAGAGTTAGATAAATTGGAATTAGAGTTTAATAGTGATCCGGTTTTTGTAGCACTCATGAAAGCAGAACGAAAAACGGAACTTGGATAAATGAGACCTGTAGATAAATCTCTATTTAAAGGAAATAAAAATAGATATAATCCGTATGGAGATGCTAAAGATGATTTAATTTTAGCTATTGGTGATTTTTGTAGTTATTGTGAACGACAAGGATATAGTTCTGCATTGGATGTTGAGCATATTAATGATAAACATACTCATCCAAAACAAAAATATTTATGGAATAATTTTCTGTTGGCTTGTAAAAATTGTAATTCAATAAAAGGAACCAAATCGGTAGATGATAGCCTTTTACCACATATTAATAATACATTTTCGGTCTTTTCTTATTTAGAGGGTGGTCTTGTTATTCTCAATCCTATTCTAAAAAGTCCACTTAAAGAAAAAGCTCAAAAACTTTTGGATTTAGTTGGATTGGATAGAGTTCCTGGAAATTCAAAGTACTCTTTTAAAGACAAAAGATGGGAAGATAGAAAGAAAGTATGGGAAATTGCAAATAGATATTTAAACAAATATCAAAAGTGTAGTTGTGATATTGAGATTATTATGGATTTAGCTTTAGCACATGGATTTTGGTCAATTTGGATGACTACATTTCAAGATTATAGAGTGGTTCAAGAAGCGTTAATTAAAAGTTTTTCAGGAACTAAAAAATATAATTAAAAATGGAGTGATCCAAAGTGAAAGGGTACTGCTACTTTATTTGTGATAATCCTCTATTCCCAAATTATATTTTTGACCCACCACCCGCACTTGATAGAACTAATATTTTTGTTAAAAATAATTAAGTTATTAACTGATCAAATTAATTTATCATTACAACAATTAGGATGGTCTAGTAGTTTAAAAGCTTTAGAAGAAGCTCCTTTACCAAGAATCGAAAGAATTGATAGTTTTGAGCGTCGCTTTAATGAAGTCGAAAATGATAGGCAACGTGTAAAAGAGCGTCTATTAAATGCTAGTCAATGCATTATATGATAATATCATCAATATGAACATATTACAACTAGAGTTACTTGCCTTTGGGGCATTTATATTTATCCCGAGGCAGTGTTTGAATTATTACAAAAGCTTGGGGCTTAACATAAGTTAGCGAATTAATCATAAGTATAGTGAATTAGCTCCGCTCCGTTACTGCGTTTATGTGGATAAATTAATTATATTAGACATATCCCTTAATAAGTAATACCTTTGCCAAAATAAAACTGCTCTGTAGTACAACAGTTTTAAGCCTGTTTAATTATTTAGGGACAAGTCTATTATTTCGTTATTTGTAAATGATTGAATAAATAGTTTTTTACATGACCAAACACCGTCTAGGAATAAATTCCAAGGCTCAAAGCTAAAGTCACCTAAAGGTGACTAATTATACTGATAATACAATATATAACTCACTATATTAACAAATTACAATTATAGGTAAAATCATGTACTGGTTAGCTTTCTCTATATTTTCATTCATTGTTTTGCTATTAGGAATGCTTTTTTTCTATGTTTATTTTAAGTTTAAAAGAGTAAATAATTTTATGCCACACCTTTATGGAAATTCATTGCTATCCATTATATTCCTAATATAGATCCAAATGATCTTTCTCCACCTGTTTGGGCTTATGTCTTATATATTTTCACTTTAATTGCAATCATTTATCTTTATATTCAAATGCAAGCTAAAAAAGCAACTGAATTTATTGATATTCAAGATAATTCTGAAAAATCAACTGAGGTATCTGATAAAGATGAAGAAGCATTGACAAATCTTCCTCACTATAAAATGACAAAACCAGAGGAATTTTCTCCAGAAAGTCAGATTTTTTATGAGCGAATCAAACGCATCTTTGAACTTCGTAGGAATAACCGAGGAATTGAACCTAAAACATTTCCTACTTATGAACATGAATATCCTGATGGTAGAATTGTGGATGCTAAATTATATTCAGACCTGACAGGTTTTTAAAACCTGTCAGGTCTTTAGGCCAATATCTAGGTTTTAAGCAAATCGAGCATTAAAATACAAAGCCAAGCGTCCAAATACAAATATTCCAAGATAATCAGCAAATAAATCCATTAAATCAAAGGTTCTAGTCTCTACTAATAATTGAGAAATTTCTTCTAAAGTCACCAAAATCAAAATTATTATACTGCCTTTGAGGAAAGTTGAATTCAAAATACTAATTGTTGAACATTTTAAACTGAGATTAAGAAAAAATGCTAGCAAGCCCATTAAAATAAAATGCCCTAGTTTATCTGTGTATGGCACTTCATATACTATGACTGCTAAAATACCTAATTCGCCTTGATTAGCTAAAGCGATTACAAACAAGATAAAACATACATAAAATATTGTTATTAACTTCATATTCATAATTTATTTAAACCATAATTAAAATAATTAGTTTATTATTATAATGGTTTAATTATGATGTGGTGCAAATAAAATAAACAGTCCAAATAAAATCAGCATGGTTCCTGCGATTCTGCGCACTATTAGTTTTTGAGCAAATCGCGTTAGCCATTGGGCTGTTGCTCCCATTGCAAATAACATTGGTAATGTTCCTAGTCCAAAAGCTAGCATTAATAATCCACCTTGTAAAGCACTGCCTGATGTTAGTGAAAATGCTAAGATACTATAAACTAAGCCACAAGGTAGCCAACCCCATAATAATCCTAATCCTAATGCTTGTAATGGTGATTTTACTGGCAATAAGCGTCGCCCTAAAGGTTCAATTTTTCGCCATAATTTTTGACCAGCTTTTTCTAAATAAGTTAATACTTTCCACCATCCTCCTATATACAATCCAAGCAATATCATAAAGATACTTGAAACCCACATTGCCACTACACGTGGATTATCTAATGGTAATACTCCAGCAAATTGCGCTCCTAAAAAGCCCATTAATACTCCTGCTAAAGTATAACTAGCAATACGTCCAAAATTATAAGTAAATATATAAGGAGTTAACTTGCGATGAGATTGACGTATATTGTCTGGCAAACTCATAGTCAAGGCGCCAACAATACCGCCACACATTCCAATACAATGCCCGGAACCTAATAATCCGGCTATAAATGCTGAAAATAAAGTAATTTCTGTAATCATAATTTTTAAAAAGTTGTTGTTAAATTAAACCAAAAGATTCTACCGGGTTCATTAACTACTTGAATAGCTTCAGGATTAAAATAAACTATATTAGCAGGATTGACATGGTAGGCATAAGTTTTATCAAATAGGTTATTTATGCCTAATTGTAGATTCATTTGTTTGCTTATATTTATGCCACTAAATATATTTAAAATATTAAAACCAGATGTTTGTTCAATATCTAAACCACTACCGGTATTTATATTGTTATCCACTCTAGTTTGTTTAGTCGCAAATTCTAATTCACTAGCTATATACCAGTTTTTACTATATTTATAATGCAATCCCAAGCTGCCCATTAAAGGTGGTGTTTGAGCAATTGGGCGATCATCAGTAACATTAGTCGCGTGAATATAAGCTAAATTCAAATAATTAGACCAAGTATGATTCCATTTTAGATTGCTTTTCCATTCAAAACCATACAATCGCGCATCTATATTACGATATATATTGCTATTATCAATAGCATGGGCGCGATCTCTTAATATGTAATCAGTTGCATCATTATAAAATATTGATGCCTTTTGTTGCCAGCCTTTAGATTTCCAAGAAATTCCCAATTTTACTTGATGAGTTTGTTCAGGGTTTAAATTTGGATTTCCAATTCCATTTCTAATCGGATTGATGCCACGAACTGCGATAAAACGTTCCATTGCTGTAGCTGTACGTACAGCGCGACTTAGATTGATAAATACAAAACCATTTTTTAATTTATATTTATAATTAATCAATCCATCTATATGATTTTCTTCATTATATTGCGCTGTGGTACCATAATATTTTAGATATAAATCATTTGGTGTGATACCTCCCATAGCAGTCTGAGCAGCTCGATTAGCCTGAGTTGATACATGACGATAACGTAAAGCCGCTTTTAGAGATGGCATCAACATTTCACCAAACAACATAGTCTGTTGCAAATCAATATCTGGCAACATAATTGATTGCAATTTAGTGGGAATTGCGACATTAGGAGAACCAGCAAAACGATTGGTATCTTTATTATAAGATTTATGATCAATTCCTAAAGTCCATTTAATATTATTAGTAGTCAACCAATCCTGAGTAATACGCCCACCTTGCATATTAAAATGCCCACGCATTACCATTTTCATAGGGCTAATTAATGAGCGCAAAGAATAATTATCCATGACTCTATCAACTTCAGAATAATAGAACATGGCTTTAGTACCGAATTCATTTTGAAATTTAAAACGAATACTATTTTTATCATTTTGAGGTAAATCCATACAGGCATGAGCATATAAAGCAGCATCATCAGTCTCAGCCGCTTCAAGGCTTAGTTCAAAACGAGTTTTCTTAGTAGGAGTATAGCCAAAAATTAAGCTACCAGTTTGATGAGTAAAAGCAGAATTGATTTGATTGCCATCACCATCTTTATAATTATCAACATTTAAATGTTTAATAATGCCGCGCACAAAACCTTGTGTATTACCAAGCGTAATATCACTTAATAGTTGTTTGCTATTGCTATTATAAATAGGATTAATTTTACCGCGTATAGATTCTCCTTGTTTGAAACGTGAAGTAGATTTAGAACCCTTCATTTTCATATTGTAATAAGTATTTATTGGCGAATAAGGTTCATTAGCTTGCAAATGATAGGGAATAGTTGCTAATACAGTGAAAAAAACAAAATGCCTTACAGTCATTATTTATCAAAATTTTCTAAAACAAGTCTATTTAGCATAGCTTGTACCAGTATTTAAAAATATAAAATAACTATATATATTAAGCAACTATATTAGTTTATAATTTATTTATATGTTTGTAAATATGTTATTTCACATAATAGTGTGTGAAATAACGAGAAAAAATCAAGCTACTAATTGTCTGTACCTTGATTTTTCTTGATTTTCTTGATTTTCTTGATTACTGTCACCTTTTTATTAAAAAAATCATGCTAAAATTGTCTGAATTAGAATTTACAAATTATTAAATAATCAAGCTAATCAAGAAAATCCAAAAAATCAAGGTACAGAATGTCAGACTTTTTTGATAAACAATTATTAGGCAATTCAGGAGAATTTTGCACAGTAATTCGTGCAGCTCGTATCGCTGCAATCACAGATGTGACACTACTTCTTTTAGGAGAAAGCGGCACCGGTAAAGAATTATTAGCACAAGCTATTCATCAACATAGTAGCCGAGCTGATAAACCATTTATTGCCATTAATTGTGCCGCTTTACCTGAAAATTTAGCAGAATCAGAACTATTTGGGCATCGTAAAGGTGCTTTTACTGGAGCTATTACTAATCAACAAGGGCGCATACAAGCCGCTAATGGTGGCACATTATTTTTAGATGAAATCGGAGAATTACCGCTAAATATTCAAGCAAAATTATTACGCTTTTTAGAAAGCGGAGAATGTCAAGTAATTGGCAAAACTCAAATAGAAAAGATTAATACTCGTATTTTAGCAGCTACAAACCGTGATTTATATACTCAAGTACAACAAGGAAAATTTCGACAAGACTTATATTATCGTTTAAATATTGTACCTTTAGAGCTACCACCATTACGTAAACGTATAGATGATTTAGAAATGTTGCTACACAAATTTACAAAACAACTAGCGCAACATCATAACTTAGCCGCACCCACCTATCCAAAACAAACAATAAAATATTTGCGTCAATATAAATGGGCAGGCAATATTAGAGAACTACGTAATTTTTGTGAACGAATGCTAATTTTATTCAGCGGCAAAACCATTACATCTCAGCACTTACCCAAAGAATTTCAAGACAAACAATTTGAAACTAATGATTTTATCTTACCAGAAACAGGGATAAATTTAAAAAACTTTGAAATTCAAATGATAAAACAAGCACTAGAAAAAACCTATGGCAACCGCACTCAAGCGGCGCGATTATTAGGTTTAACTAGAGATGCTTTTTTATATAGAATCAAAAAATATCTGATAGACTATTCAATGTTATAATGAATGTTTTTTAGATTAACTACAAAAACACTAATGTTTGGATTCAAGAAAAAAACAACTGAACAACCGACAGAACAAAAAGGTTTATTTTCTCGTCTGAAAAAGGGATTAAATCGAACTCGTGAAAATTTCACTCTAGGCTTAGCCAATATATTATTAGGTAAAAAGTCTATTGATGATGATTTGCTTGAAGAAATTGAAACTCTACTTTTGACTTCTGATGTTGGAGTGGATGCAACTAATGTGCTTATAAATGATTTAACTGAAAAAGTTGAACGCAAACAGCTCACTGATCCTAATGCCTTATTTCAGGTTTTACATGAGAATATGCAGGCTATTTTACAACCAGTTGAAAAACCATTAATTATACCTGAAAATCAGCAAAAACCATTTGTTATTTTAATGGTAGGTATTAATGGAGCTGGTAAAACCACAACAATTGGTAAATTAGCTAAACGTTTTCAAGCCCAAGGGCGTTCTGTAATGTTAGCTGCTGGTGATACTTTTAGAGCTGCCGCTGTTGATCAACTAAAAGTTTGGGGTGAGCGTAATAATGTGCCAGTAATAGCTCAACATGATCGCGCTGATTCTGCCTCGGTTATTTATGACGCTTTACAAGCCGCAACTGCGCGTGGTATTAATGTATTAATTGCTGATACCGCAGGGCGTTTGCATACTCAATCTAATTTAATGGAAGAATTGAAAAAAGTTAAGCGCGTAATTCAAAAATTTGATTCCGAGGCTCCTCATGAAGTTATGTTAGCAATTGATGCAGGCATTGGTCAAAATGCGCTTGTACAAGTAAAAGAATTTACTCAAGCTGTTGGAGTTACAGGTTTGACGCTAACAAAATTAGACGGCACAGCCAAAGGCGGTATTGTATTTGCGATGGCAAAACAAAGCGCAATACCAATTCGTTTTATCGGTATCGGTGAAAAAGTTGACGATTTAAGACAATTTGAAGCTGCTAATTTTGTGGATGCCTTATTAAGTAAAGAATGATAGTTTTTACTAATGTCAGTAAACGTTATCCTAATGGAACTCAAGCACTTAAAAATGTGCAATTCCATTTAAAGAAAGGCGAAATGGCGTTTGTAACTGGTCATTCTGGAGCTGGTAAAACTACTTTATTGCGTTTAATCGCGCTAATTGAACGCAATACTGGAGGGCAAATTTTAGTAGGTGGGCAAAATCTAAGCCGCTTAGCTGCACATCGTATTCCTTATTTAAGACGTAAAATTGGTTTTACTTATCAAGATCATCGTTTACTGTTTGATCGAACTGTATTTGATAATGTTGCTTTACCATTAATAGTTTCCAATTTTAAACCACAAGATATTCGTCGTAGAGTGCGAGCTGCCTTAGATAAAGTAGGATTATTGAATAAAGAAAAAAGCTATCCAATAACCTTATCAAGCGGGCAACAACAGCGAGTTGGTATAGCTCGCGCAGTTGTGAATAAGCCACCGATTTTATTAGCAGATGAGCCAACAGGTAATCTTGATCCCGGTTTAGCCAAAGAAATTATGAATTTATACCAAGAATTCAATCAAGTAGGCGTAACAGTATTAGTTGCCTCACATGCACTAGGATTAATTAAAGCGATGGGGCATCGTACTCTAATTTTGCAAGAAGGTAAATTAATTGGCGATATTTACCCACGATCATAGTTTTATTTATGAGGAAATTCTGCAAAAACATCAATAATCCGCTTTGATCTGATCAGATAAACTATAAAAATTACATCAAGATAAATAAACATTAAATTAATTCCATTTAATTGTTGTATTTCAAACCAGAGAAATAAGCTTAATAAGACTAATTCCGAGATCAAACTAAATAATAACAAGTTGTTAGCATTTTTCCAGAACCAAATTAATAAAACTGATTTGGTGCTTGGAACACGTCTGATCATGCTAATGAGAACAAATACTGCTGGCAGACTACAAGTTAATAAAGCGATATGGAATTGATCATGCGCCAATGTTTTAAAAAACGGAATAGCTGAAATCATTGGCAATAGAAAAATGACAAAATATTTTAATAAATAGATATTTAAAACTATTAAAAGAGATGGTATCTTTAATACGTGGTATTCATTGTAATCTTCAAAATTGTATTTCATGTTATTCATTCATAATTTTAATGATTCTTTCATCTAAGCAGGAACGTAAAAAGCTATTCATTGCTTTCTGATCACCTGTTTGATAAAAACTTAGCATCAATTGATTAAATTCTAATTGTCTTCTAGCAGGAAGATTAATAGCAGGATAGCCAAAGCTTAATAAAAGCCCATTCATGATAAAACGCCCCATGCGCTTATTGACATCATAAAAAAATTGACATCGAGCCATTGTAAGAAAAAAATGAATGGCTCGATCATAAATATCTTCTATTTTAGCAGCATCATCTAGCATTTTCTCAAACAATTCTGGTAACAAATCTGCTTCTGAACGGAATTTACCCCATTCCAAAGCTTCCTCTTTGGCAGCTATGAAATGAAGAGCGCATACTGTTTCAACAGTGATTTCAAATTTATTATGTTCTATTAATTTAAATAATGTTCGCCATGTATCAGCTTGATTTAATGCAATTTGTTGATCACTAATTTTATGTCCACCAACTGTAACTCCATCTAATAAAGTCATAATTTATGGTAGAGTAAAATGAATTCCCTCCAAATTTACTGCATCATATACAAACTCAGGTAATTGACGCTTAGCAAGCATTATTGCTTTTGGTTTATTTGGTTTTAACATATGAATTAATACTTCAAAAACAACTGATAAGCAGGATTATCAACTTCTTTCCAGCAGGTATAATTTAAATTATCCAAAAACTCTTGGAATTCTGTCAATTGTTCATCAGCTACTTGAATTCCTACCAATACTCGTCCATAAGCGGCTCCATGATTACGATAATGGAATAAGCTAATATTCCAACGTTCTCCCAGACGAGTTAGAAAATGTAATAATCCTCCCGGTCTTTCTGGGAATTCAAATCTATATAGGCGTTCATTTAATAAATGTGGAGGATGCCCACCTACCATATGACGGATATGAGATTTTGCTATTTCATTGTCTGTCATATCTAAGATTGAATAGTTTTTTTCTTCTAAACTATTAATTAATTTTTCTTTTTCTTCAATTCCTGCCGCTAAACGTACACCAACAAATACATGAGCTTTGTGATCATCGGCATAACGATAATTAAATTCTGTTATTACACGCTGTCCAATTGCATGACAGAATTTACGGAAACTACCCGGTTCTTCAGGAATTGTAACTGCCATTAAAGCCTCACGTCGTTCACCAATCTCAGTGCGTTCAGCTACATAACCTAAACGGTCAAAATTCATATTTGCGCCGCTAGCAATAGTGACTAAATGTTTATCCTCACATTGTTCTCGCTCAATATATTGCTTCAAACCAGCTAAAGCTAAACCTCCTGCTGGTTCCACAATACTACGTGTTTCATCAAAAATATCCTTAATAGCGGCACAGATTTCATCAGCACTAACTAACAATACTTCATCAACATAATTACGTGCAATTTCAAAAGGTAATTCTCCGACTTGCCGTACTGCTACACCATCTGCAAAAATACCTACTTGATCCAAAATCACACGCTCATTAGCCGCTAGAGCTTCATATAAACAAGGCGCATCATCAGGTTCTACTCCAATGATTTTAATTTCTGGTCGTAAATATTTCACATAAGCGGCGATACCAGCAATTAAACCTCCGCCACCAACAGGAATAAAAATAGCTTCCAAAGGCTTATTGTGTTGCTGCAAGATTTCCATACCCACAGTGCCTTGCCCTGCAATCACGTCGGCATCATCATATGGATGTATATAAGCTAATTGTTTTTCTATAACTAATTGTTTAGCATACTTACTAGCATCATCATAAGTAGTGCCATGCAAGACTACCTCAGCACCATAACTACGTACAGCGGCGACTTTAATATCAGGCGTGGTTTTAGGCATCACGATTATAGCTGGTATATTTAATTTAGCTGCTGATAATGCGACACCCTGAGCATGATTACCAGCAGAAGCAGCTACAACACCTTTAGCAGCTATTTCTGCTGACAAAGAACTAATCTTATTATACGCACCACGTATTTTAAAAGAAAAGACTGATTGCATATCTTCTCTTTTAATCCAAATATGATTATTAAATTTTTTTGAAAGAGTATTAGCCTTATCTAATCGCGTCTTTTCAGCGACATCATAAACACGGGCTTGAAGAATTTTTTTGAGATAGAAGTTGTTGTCATTCATTATGAAATACTATCATAATTAGAACAGTCTGAAAGGAAAAATTGGTGGTACAGTCGAATGTGACCAGCATTCACTGCACCTAACCATCATTGCAAACTAGGTAGGAGTAGTTATCATCATGGTACCTAGTATATAGCAATAGCGATGCCAATTTAATAATCATTGTAAATCCCCTTTCGGGGATTTTAAATTAAAATTTAATTGTCAAATTTTCAGCTAAACGTCACCGATCTAACGATGTAAAATCAATTCTAATACTAATTTAGAGCCAAAATAACCGAGCATCAATACTGCAAATCCAGTTAAAGTCCATCTTATAGTGGTTTTTCCGCGCCAACCATAACTGAAATGTCCCCAAAGTAATATGGCAAATACGCTCCAAGCTATCACAGATAACACTGTTTTATGCAATAAATGTTGTGCAAATAAGTTTTCTATAAAAACAACACCTGTGATCAAACTTAAACTTAACCATATAAAACCTAAGGCAATTATTTGATATAATAATTTTTCCATTACTTGTAATGGTGGTAAAGCTTTTATTACTGATATTGGATGTTTATGGTGTAATTGATAATCTTGAAAAGCTAAAAATATTGCTTGTAATGCCGAAATATTCAATAAACTATAAGCAATAATAGAAGATAAAATATGGAAACTAACTCCCAAATCGGCAGCCAAAATATCTTCAGTATGAAAATAACTTTCTACACCAATAATTATTGCTGCTATTGGAAATATTACTAGAATTAAATTTTTTACTCTTTGCTTTATAGCGGTTATTAATAATAATGCTGCAATCATCCAAATCATCATGGATGCAGCGTTAAAAAAACCAAAATTTAAGCCTACAGGTGTTACTATATTTTGATATAACAAGATAGCATGTAAGCTGATTGCAAATCCACCTAGAATTAGTATAATAGATTTATAATTATAAAATACAACTACCAGTAAATATAAAATTATCGTTAATAAGCTCATTTTAACCTTGGATATTTAATATGAATAAGAATCATTTACTAATTTACTCAATTTTGTTAATTTCTTCAAGCGCGTTTTCTAAAGATATTATATGCGCTAATTCTCCTGATGGCAAACCAGTGATTAAAAATCAAGTCTTAACATGTGACTTACGCACATCATCATCAAATAATTTATTGAGAAAAACTTTTGGTTTAGTAGAAACTGTTGAAATATCATCTGATATTCGTTTGAAGGTAAATCCACAGGATATACATAGTATTTTAGGAGAAGATAAGATTAGTCTGCCAAAACATCCAGTATCAGCGAATTTAATCATGAATGGAGGAGGGCAAATTTTGCACACTACTATGATGGTAAATCCAGTTTTAACTAAAACTGGTGAAGAAATTTGTGATTTAAAATTTATAGATTTCCAACCCAATATCAGTAATTTTCAAAGCCCAGATTTACCGAGTTGGATCTTAAAAGGCATTGAAAAGACTCTGAATCATAATCAAAGTCTTCATAACAAAGTGTTAAAACTAGCCAATCAAGCAGCAGCTAAGTTGCGTGTTAATTGCCAATAGCAGCAACTTCATTTTTAACTACATCTGCTAATTGATGCACTATAGTATCAACTTTTTGTCTATTCACGCCTTCAACCATAACCCTAACTAAGGGTTCTGTGCCGCTGGGGCGTAATAAAACTCTACCATCACTACTTAATTCTTGTTCAGCTTCTGCTACTGCATTTTTTATTGATGGTAATGAGGTTACATCCATTCCCGGTTTAATTTTTACATTAATCATACGTTGTGGACATTTTGTCATTCCACTTTTTAATATATGTAAAGGTAAACCTGTTTCTTGGATAATCGCTAATATTTGTAAAGCTATGATAGTACCATCACCAGTAGTAGTACGATCTAAACACAGAATATGACCAGATGATTCTCCACCTATATTTCCACCTTTTTCTTGTAACATTTCTAAAACATGGCGATCTCCAACTTTGGCTCTAGCAAAAGAAATACCTAGTTTTTCAAGGGCTTGCTCTAATCCTAAATTGCTCATAACCGTACCAACAACCGGACCACGTAAAGTACCTGCTTTATGACGCGCCTGAGCAATTATATATAATAAATCATCACCATCTAGTAAATTTCCTTGGGCATCTACCATTAAAACGCGATCACCATCACCATCTAATGCAATTCCTAAATCCGCATTTTGATATACCACCGCTGTTTGCAAGGCTTGAGGTTGAGTGGAACCATAACCGGCATTAATATTAATACCATTTGGTTGAGCACCAATAGTTTCTATAGCGGCACCTAATTCATGAAATACTTTTGGAGCTGTATAATAAGTTGCACCATGAGCGCAATCAACTACAATTTTTAAGCCTTTTAAACTAATATTAAACGGAATAGTACTCTTACAATATTCAATATAACGACCAGCGGCATCTTCTATACGTTTTACTTTACCTAGTCTATCAGAACCTACGACTTGCATAGGTTTATCCATTTCAGCTTCAATTGCCAGTTCTACATCATCTGGTAATTTTTTGCCTGTACTAGAAAAGAATTTAATTCCATTATCTTGATAAGGGTTATGTGAAGCACTAATCACAATTCCTGCAACTGCATGAAATGTACGAGTTAAATAAGCAATTGCAGGTGTAGGCATTGGACCTAATAAACGAGTTTCCATACCTGCTGCTGATAAACCAGCTTGTAAAGCTGATTCAAACATATAACCAGAAATACGAGTATCTTTACCTATTAAAACTTTGTTGGCATCAGCACCATTTCTTAAAACTCGTCCAACTGCCCAGCCTAATTTTAAAACAAATTCTGGAGTAATGACTCCAGTGCCTACTTCGCCTCTAATACCATCAGTGCCAAAAAATTTGCGTTTCATGAAAAATTCCTTAATGATTATTATAATATGGAAAAAGGTTGAATTCTTGGGTTAGTCTAATTTAAGACAGCATCTGTCATTTTTAGTGCATCTACTGTTGCAGCAACATCATGAGTACGAATAATACTCGCACCCTTACTGATAGCTAAAACCGCTAAGGCTAAACTGCCATATAAACGTTCGGTCACTTGCTTATTTAGTATATTGCCAATAAATGACTTGCGTGAAATACCTACCAAGACTGGATAACCCAGTTGAGAAAACACCTGTAAATTTTTCATTAAAAGCAAATTATGCACCACGGTTTTGCCAAAACCAAATCCGGGATCAATGATAATTCGATTTGAGGTTATACCAGCATTTATACATGCTTGAGTTCGCATTAGCAAAAACGCTTTTATGTCTTCAATGACATTATCATATTTTGGATTTTTTTGCATAGTTCTTGGTTCACCTTGCATGTGCATCAAGCATACTTTGACAGTATCTGAAGCTGCAACAGCGGCTATACTATCTTCTCCAGTTAATGCCATTACGTCGTTAATAATGTCAACACCAGCCGCAATAGCCTCGCGCATTACAAGTGATTTACTAGTATCGACTGAAATTGAAACTGAGAATTCAGCGCGAATTTTTTCTACTAGTGGAATGACTCGATCTAATTCTTCTTGTACAGATACTGGCTCAGCACCGGGGCGTGTCGATTCGCCGCCAATATCAATAATATCTGCACCTTCTGCAATTAATTGTTTTGCTTGTTTAAAGGCATTATTTTGAGATAAAAAAAGTCCGCCATCTGAAAATGAATCGGGAGTTACATTGACGATACCCATCACTTTTTGCACGTTTATTCCTTTTAAATGGTAAAATTTAAATTTTAACATAATGAAAGGATTTGTAAGTGTTTGAAATTATTAGTTCTGGTGGGATAGTGATATGGCCAATTATCCTATGTTCTATAATAGTAATGGCAATTATAGGTGAACGTTTTTGGGCTTTAAGAAAAGATGTTATTATTCCTAAAACTTTGGTTGCTCAAGTTTGGAAATGGATGGATGAAGGTAAGTTAGATAATCAGCGTCTGGTTTTTTTACGTAAGCATTCACTTTTAGGATATATTTTAGCTTCTGGTTTAGTACATAGAACTCGTTCTAAGATGAAATCTAGTATGGAAGATGCTGGTCGTCAAGTAGTTCCTAAGCTTGAAAAGCATTTAAATATTTTAGGTACCATTGCTGAAATCGCACCTTTATTAGGTTTGTTAGGTACAATTTCAGGCATGATTAAAATGTTTACGGCGATTGGAGAAGTTGGCTTGGGTAATCCCCTTGTGTTGTCAACTGGTATTTCTGAGGCTTTAATTACAACTGCTGCTGGTTTAATTGTTGCGATTCCTGCTTTTATATTTTATCGTTATTTTCGTGCGAAAGTTGATCATTTGACATTATCTATGGAACAAGAAGCAGTTAGATTAATAGAATTATTAGACGCTGAACGCCGCTCATGAATTTTTCTCGGAATAAAAAGCATGATAATTTTGGTGTGACTTTAACCCCTTTAATTGATACTGTATTTTTATTGCTAATTTTTTTCATGATGACAACTACTTTTGATAAAGAGTCACAGTTGAAAATTAATTTACCTGTGGCGAGTGGAGAGAAGATAAATCATCAACAAAAGTTAATTAGAATTATTATTGATGCAAATGGAGAATTTGCAATTAATGATAGAAAACATAGCTTAATTAATACTCAATTAGATACCTTAAAACGCGCTTTAAAAGATGTTGCGGCTAATGAAAAAAATCCTAAATTATTAATAAGTGCTGATAAAAATGCACCACATCATGCTGTTATGAAAGCAATGGAAGCGGCTAGGGATTTAGGATTTGTACGTTTAAGTTTTGAAGCTAAGCAAGAAAGCTAAGGAATTAGAATTCAGACCTCAGACCTGACAGGTTTTAAAAACCTGTCAGGTCTAAAACTCAATGAAAATTTTTTTCAATATTAACATTATAAAATTTTATGACAAAATATTTTGGTATTTTGGTTCCTTTTATAGATGATTTCACTGGTAAAGAAACTGATAATAAAGGAATCTTTGAATGAAGTGGCTAAGACTATTCTTAGTAGTGATATTAGTGGGGATGGCAATGTTAATGTTGATGATTTGTTGGTGTTTGATTATCAAACTAATTTAAATGATATAAATAGTTCCGAATTTTCTACTGATAAGTTGGAACAAATTGTTTCGGATATTTATCAAGGGGATTTTGGTTATGGGGATTATATCGCAACCTCTTCTATTGGAAATTATACGGATGTTATTAGTGGCATGGTAGAAGTAGTTTTATCCAATGATGAAACAAAGGCTTATATCGCAAATGGAGAGGAATGTTACCTGAAGAAAGAATAACATTATCCCAAGATGGGAAAAGAGCATTTGTAGTAGGTGATGGATTAAAAATAATAGATTTAGAACTATTCACTCCAATTTCAAACAATTCATCAACTAAGTAGCTAATTTTTAATAATGTAACTGATTTACGCACAGTTATTCTAAAATTTCTGTAGGTTGGGTTTCCTATCGTCAGCCCAACCTACATTTTACAATTTATCTTAAAGTTTGGACATAAGGTTGCGATGATAAAACACGTAAAATTACTTCAAAATATTTTTAACATAATTCTGTGTTATCCCAGCAAATTCAGCAATCATTTCAATATCTAATCCTTTTTTATGCATACGTAATACTGTTTGACGTATGTTTTCAAGTTTTCCTTTATCGATTCCTTTTTCGATTCCTGTTTTGATTCCTTTTTCTATCCCTTTATCTACACCATCCAAGTAACCTTCACCATAACTAGATTCAAACATGCTAGCTTGATAATGTAAATCATCTTGGTAAGCTTCGTAAGCTTTACGCTGTTCTGCTGGTAATTTCATTAAGTCTAATTTTTCTTTGGCTTCCAGTAATCCTTTAGCACTAAAATCTTCCTTTATTTCTTCATTTTTTAAAAAGAATATCCATTCATCCAAAGTATCTTTTGCAACATCATTAAAACGATTTATATTTATAAGATAATATTCAGGATATAATTCAGCAATTGTCTTTTGTTCAAATTTTTGTTTCTGTTTTTTACTTAATTTCAGTTGATCATTATTATGAATACCTATAAAATCAGTACTGCCTTTATAAATATAATCCTTGCCAATTCCTAAATTAAAGTAGAGAAGATTTACTGAAATTACTTTGGTAATTGCTTCATAAGGATCGCCTTCTTTTAAATGTTCAGTTATCGTTTTTGAAACACCAAAAAGTATTCTTTGTAAATAATCTGATTCATAACTATACTGCACTTCAATGATAATAATATTAGCTTGTTGATCTTTTACTTTTAAATCAACACGATTGAATTTATCATACAAATAATCTGGATTACTTTCGCTTTCTAATATCTCTAATATCTTGATGTCAAATTTGAGTAATTCACTAAGAAATCCTTCCAAAATACCGAAATTCGCTTTGCTTCTTAATAGTTTTTTTATTGCCCAATCAAAGCTTATTAGCTTTCTACTCATGTATTTACTCCTGAAATTAACTAGCTTAAATTCAATGATTATATCATTTTTAGTTATTGCTTGAATTCCAATTAATGCCCCATATTGCAATATTAACATCAGAAAATTTATTAAACATAAGCTAATACCAATAAAGTAGCAAACAAACATAACAGGATTTAAAATGAACTTAGAAAGATTATGGTATAGTAACAAAAATTTTTTCAGTTTGGCTTTACTACCTTTGGCTGGCTTGTATTGTTTAGTTGTAAAAATACGCCAACAAGCTTATAAGCGTCAATGGATCAGCAGTAAAAAATTTCCTGTACCTATTATTGTAGTCGGTAATATTACAGTAGGCGGTACAGGAAAAACACCATTAGTAATATGGCTAGCCAAGTTTTTGAAAAAACAAGGATTTAATGTAGGTATAATTAGTAGAGGTTATGGTGGAAGCAGTAAATCATGGCCGCAAGCGGTTTTTCCTGATAGTGATCCGCTGCTTGTAGGTGATGAACCTGTATTAATTGCACGCAACAGTGGCTGTCCAGTGGCAGTTGCTCCTAAACGTAGTTTAGCAGTTGAATATTTATTAGACAAGTATAATTGTAATCTGATTATTAGCGATGATGGTTTGCAACATTATGCTTTAAAACGCGATATAGAAATTGCTGTGGTTGATGCTAAGCGTCGTTATGGTAATGGGCTTTGTTTACCGGCTGGACCTTTACGTGAACCATTGTCTCGTTTAAAAGCAGTTGATTGGATTATTCATAAAGGAATAGAACTTGAATATGAAATTCAAGAATTGCGGCGTGTCAGTGATGATCAGATTGTAACAGCTTTAGCTAATCAAAAAGTACATGCAATTGCAGCTATCGGTAATCCTGCTGGGTTTTTTCAATTGCTGCGTCAATATGGATTAATATTAGATTGTCATAAATTTAGAGATCATCATATTTATACAGAAAATGATATTCTATTTGATGATGATTTACCTGTTATTATGACAGAAAAAGATGCGGTAAAATGTAAAAAGTTTGCTAAGCAACAGCATTTGTATTTACCGATAACAGCTAAATTACCTGAATCATTTACAGCGCAAATTAATAAAAAATTATTTATAACACAAGTCTGATAACTATGAAATTACAACTTTTTGGTATTCTTATTTTATGCCTAATATCTTTGTCTGCTCAATCAGAAACCACCGTTATAAGTGGCGACTTTTTGAATGATTTACGTCGCACTCCTGTTGTTGGGGGTGGTTTTTCGCTTACTACTGAAGATTATAAGTCGGTTTGTTTTGAAAAAATTGAAGTTTCAAAACCGTCGTATGATTTATATTATGACTTTCAATCCATTGAAGCAAATTGGCGTGAACAATTTTATCGTCAGCATAAGCCTGACAGTTCTGCACGTTTAAGCTATTGGTTTCTTGATCAATCAGTAGAAACTGGAGATAGTTTACGTATCTTGGCGCGAATACAACTTAAAAGTTATTATGCTGCTTTAAATGAAAGCCAAAGTCAATTAAGTGAAGCCGCTAGGGCATTGTTGGAAAAGCAAGATATTACTGGTTTTTTTGATGCTTGTGGCACTTATTATATTAAAACCATAAGTCGCTATTCTACTCTTTATGCTCTTTTCAGCTTGGTTGATAAAAAAAACTACTGTTAAAGATTTTCAATATCACTTAGAACGACTTTTTCAAAGCATTCAAAACAGCAAAACTGAAAGTTTTTTTGAAAACAAAGCCCTCTATATTAGATTAGCAGGTTTTGGTTTGGGAAAACAACATATGGTTAGTCTTGCGCCTACTGATTTAGACAGCTTTAAAAAAATTCTGCAAAATTCTACGCAAGCTATGGCTGGTATTCATACTGGGCGCGTCGAAGCTCTGGAAATAATTCCTTGGATGGATAATTTAAATTTCCAATTTTATCTTCTTCCTTTAGTCGAAAACGACACTAGTAAAAATCGTTTTTCGCGTAAATGGATTGTTGCTGAAAATAGCGAATTTATCGCACTGCTTAAAAATAACTATCGAGAACTACAAGAACAATACTTTATGAGTCTCAATTGTCAACTCAAATTTAATCGGCAGATTTCGCGACACAAGAATTGGAAACAGATTAAATTTCGTAACCATCGCGCAAAACAAACGATTACTGGCGAAGAATTGTCTAAAAAATTAAAACCTCAGCCACTTTATGATAAGTGGCAAAAATTTACTCAAAGAGCTGATGAATGCTTAGCTGATCTTGAATCATAAATTACTATAAAATCATATCGTAAAATTAACTATTGTGCCGATATGATAAAGGATCTGGTTCAAATTATGCCACAAACATTGTTGGATTATTGCCCCCCACAAATTTATGAACAATAAAATCTATCAAAGCATATTTATTATATTATTTTATTTGCCAGCAAGCTTATGGGCTACAAGCTTGTTAAATATGAGTTTGGATCAATTGCAAGGGCGAGCTATCGCTTTGGGTAATGGTTTTTCGCTTGCTGGTAACGTGGTTAAAGCTAATTGTTTTGAATTTAAACAGGGAAAGACTCCAATCATTCAGCCAAGTTTTGATTATGAATATCGCTTTGTTGATATTGATCAAACTAAACAAGAATATGTGATTACTGATTCTTCTATTGATGGGCGTTACCTTCGAGATTTTATTCGGAAAAATGCTAAATTTACAGAAAAGCAACGGCATATTATGGCTTATGTTAAGGTGAATAGTTACGGTTCTCGATTAGATGAAGCTAAGTTAAAACTTAATCCTGATATTTTAGCTTTACTCAGCAAAGCCCAAGATAAAGGAGGTATTGCTACATTTATGAGTCTTTGTGGTAGCCATTTTGTACGTTCGGTGGGCAAAACTTCATTGTTTTTAGCATTACTCAGTTATAAGGAAATAGATAAGAATTCTGACACCGAATTTCACAAACAATTACTAAATTATTTACAAGGCTTTAGCAAAATTAATAAAAGTAAAATGAAAAATCGCCAATTGCGAATACAAATACAAGCTCAAGGGCTTGGTAATTGGGGTGCCCTTACTGCGGAATATTTTCCTACTTCCTTGGAAAGTTTTAAAACCGCGATGGCAAAAGCAGTGGAATTGATGCAAGAACAAGAGGCTGGATTTCTAAATTATTTAGAATTAATGGCTTGGAGTGATTTTACTGCTTTTAGAATTCATTTACCTGAATTTAAATTTAGAGAATGGAAAAATTTCACTGCTAATTTAGAATTTATGTCACAAGTATCTAGTGAAATTGATCGTTTACAAGAAAAATATGCTCAAGCTAAATCATGTCATAGAAAATTGACTTATGATTATCTGACTCAAGAACAAGCACATTATTTATCAGATGAATTTAATATACCCATAAAGTTATTAGACTGTGTACCTAAAAGTTTAGCTTTTAGAAATCATAACTCACCGACTGATCGACAACGGACAATTGATCTAAAAACCTTTCGCAAAAATCTTACACTATCAAAACTGAAAAAAATTCAAAATCGTTATCAACGACTATTACAATATGCCGATGGCTGCTTTCGCAACCTAAAATTGAGCGAAGCTAAACAAGCATATCATCAATTTATAGATTGTGTAGATACAGAAACCTTAATTCAAAATTGGCCATCTTATTTTGCCTTTGCTTTTATTGATAGCTATTGTCCCCTTGAACCGGTTAATTTTAAAAAGCTTAGTTGTGGTGCTACAAAATGAAAATATTGCTATGTTTGGGACTAATGATTGTTAATGATGTTTTAGCCTCACCATGTTTAATCATTCCTGATGAGGCGATAAAAATCAGACAAAAAGCATTGAGTTTTAGGTTGACTTATCTGAAAAATAAGGCGCATCATGATGATTTAAGTTTTATTGAACGCGCACGAATTGCTGTTAAATCGAATACTGATGATTATTCTTTAGTGCTAACGATCAAGGTAGAAAAGGAAAAACGCTTATATGGTCCATTGTTACAATTATCTGCGGATGCTCAAGGATGGCTAAATGCTGGTAATATGTTGCAATTTTATCGCGAATGCGGAACTTATTATATTGAATCTTCGATCATGGAAAGTTCTATGCGTTTATTGATCAGTTATCATCCAGAAACAATCGAACAGGCAGAAAAATTGCGAAAACTGTTATCGACAAATTTGTTTGATACACTGGAACAAACAAATATTGGCAAGATTCCAATCAAACTTTATATGGAAACTTGGGGCAATGGTAAAGTGCAAGCTCCAAATAACAAAAAAATAATAAAAGCTTGGATTAGCCAAGCTCTATTACGCATTTATCAACCGAAAGGAGGAAAAATCAAACAAGTACATCAAGTACTGTGGAAATCACATTTTCCAGCGGTAGCTATTTATTGTACAGATAATAAATCAAAATGCGAACTGAATAAGTTTTATAGAGAACATGAACAAAGAGAAAATAAAAAACTGCGATTGTGCAATAGATCCCGGCTTTTAGAATTGATTAAAATACATAATAATGCTTCTCTACGAGAGTGTTTACATTCCCTAAGCTATAATTGCTTAAAATTACTACAATCATTAAAACAAATTAAAAACGCTGATGAAACTTGCTTAAGTACTGAAATATTTAAAACAGATAAAAAATTATCCGAAGAAACAGATTGTATGCAAGACTATGATATGTTTACAATTGTGACAAAAGCTTGTCATAGTCAGCATGTGTACCAATCCAAAACCAAGTGATAACATTGTCGCCCATCAAGCCTAATGCTCGCCATGTTCCCACACGTACAGAATAGATTGCTTCTTTTGTATGAACTCGTTTGAAACGAAGGCTTGGGTGAGAGTTATCTTTTTTCCAAAGTTTGTAATTCTTTCTTGCCCGTTGTTTGATTGTATCAGGTAACTTGCCAAAACAGGTGATAAAATCTTCAGTCAAATAAGATTTCATAGTTCATCAAATCCCATTTTCTTCACTCTACCCATTTTGATGTCTTCACGCACTTTATCTGCCAGTTTTGCGAGTTGATCCTGTGATTGTGCAAAAGAAAGCTTCCATTTTTCCTCATCAGCCAGCTCATCCAATATCATAGTGGCTATGGCATTTTGTTCAGCGGATGTAAGTTCGGATACTTTCGCTATGGCTTGTCCAAAAAGTTGAGTCATTATTTATCCTCCAGTATCACTATCAATTTGCTATAACAAAACATTGTAACATACAAATAATATTTATTATGTTACAAGATTTGTAATTGATATGAAATGATTTCATGCCTAAATCAAAGAGGAATTGAAAATTCTAAAGCTTTCAGACAGGAAAATCAACTATTTTATCTACCATAGTTGTGATGGCATAAATATTGATTAATATTCACTGAACTTAAACATATTGCTGATTTGTCAACACCAGCGTTGTTAGCTAACAATTTTTAAAAGAGTTTTTGGAAATGAAGGAATAAAAAAAATGAAATTAAAATACACAATAATCCTACTATCACTAGCAACACCCCTAGCCGCAGAAACAAATTGTCTTCAAGACAACAACCAAAGCCTATATGAAATTATTTCATGCCTAAACAACGAAAATCAACAATTAAAATCTGAATTAGCCAAAGTTAAAGAAAACATATTTCCGCCTAAATTTCGTGATAGGTTAAAAGATGGTAGTTTAGGTCCAGAAATGGTTAGGATTACTGCTGGTTCTTTTAGAATGGCTGAACATTCGGTTTCTGTGGAGCAGTTTGCTATGGGAAAATTTGAAGTCACCTTTGCTGAATATGATAAATTTGCTGAAGCTACTGGTAGAAGTAAACCTAGTGATCAAGGCTGGGGGCGTGGTAATCGTCCGGTGATTAATGTTTCTGCTTATGCTAAATGGCTTAGCAATCAAACTGATTATACTTATCGTTTGCCTACTGAGGCTGAATGGGAATATGCAGTTAGAGCTGGTACTTCGACTAAGTATTGGTGGGGTAATGATATTGATAAAAATAACGGCGTGTGTAGAAATTGTGGTGATAATTTTAAATATACATCACCAGTAGGTTCATTTTCTGCCAATCCCTTTGGTTTATATGATACCGCAGGAAATTTATGGGAATGGACATGTTCTAAATATCAAGAAAAATATAATGGTAAAGAAAAACAATGTATTATAAATGCACGCAGCGTTGTTCTGCGGGGTGGTTCTTGGAACTACGGACCGGGGTATGTACGCTCGGCTAACCGTCTAGGATTAACACCTACTCACCGCTACGAGAGTTTTGGTTTCCGGCTGGTTAGGCTAGTAATTCCTTAAACTTTATATAGTTTACTCTTTAAAAAAACACCACGCTGTGATATTTTGATAAGTACTGAACCATAATAATCTACAGGAAGTGAGGCTTTAGCCTCGCAATGTACAGGACTAAATGAAATTAAAATACACAATATACCTACTATCACTAGCAACACCCCTAGCCGCAGAAACAAATTGTCTTCAAGACAAGAATAAAAGCTTATATGAAATTATTTCATGTCTAAACAACGAAATTCAACAATTAAAATCTGAATTAGCCAAAGTTAAAGAAAACATATTTGTGCCTAAATTCTTTCGCGATAAGTTAAAAAATGGCGATTTTAGTCCAGAAATGGTTATGATTCCTGCTGGTTCTTTTATGATGGGTGATATTCAAGGTGATGGTGGTAGTGATGAACAGCCAGTGCATGAAGTTTATGTGAAGCAGTTTGCTATGGGAAAATATGAGGTAACTGTTGGTGAATTTAGGAAGTTTGTTAATGCTGAAAATTATAAGACTGATGCTGAAAAACAAGGTCGTTGTAAGATATATGATAAATCTTGGAAAGATGTAAAAGGTGCAAATTGGCGTAATACTAAGTTTTCTCAAAATGATAATCATCCACTGGTTTGTGTAACTTGGAATGACGCTACTGCTTATACAGAATGGCTTAGTAATCAAACCGGTAAACAATATAGTTTGCCTACAGAAGCTGAGTGGGAATATGCTGCTAGGGCTGGTACGGAAACTAAGTATTGGTGGGGTAATGAAATTGGTAAAAATAACGGCGTGTGTCATAGTTCTTATTGTGGAGATAGTTTTGAATATACTTCAGATGTAGGTTCTTTTGCTGCTAATAAATTTGGTTTATATGATACTTCAGGTAATGTATGGGAACGGGCATGTTCAGAACTTACAGATAAATATAATGGTAAAGAAAAAGTGTGTTTTAGTAAAAAAAATACTAATCAAAAACTAGTGTTCCGTGGTGGCTCGTTGAACGGCAACCGGTGGGATATTACTACTAGCAGGCGCAGCTACGGCTACCTAACCCTCCCCATACACAGCGCCGGCTTCCGTGTAGTTCGCGCTGTGCCGACAAATTAGCCTTTTGTTCTTCTTTTACCCTTTTAACACCGCGCTGCGGTGTCGAAATACGAGTAACAACTTATGCAACAAAAACTAATAAAATTAAGTATTTTACTATTAATAGCAATTATTCCGCTAAAGATTCAAGCCGGCATTACCATGAACAATATGCTAGAATTTATCTTTGATAAAAGCGAACTAGGTGAGCTTGAACAAGCAAAATTATCCTTATCTGAAGATGGTTCAGCTTGGGGTTTAAAATTTAAGCAAGCTACAATCAAGCATAAGAAAGAAATTTGGCGTGTTGGGATTTATATTGAAGGAAATTTTCGCTTACTTAAAGAAGAATTTATAATTGGTGAAAACGAAAAACTAGAAGGACCAATATTATCACCGCATGGTAAACGCTGGGGCTTAATCTATCAAAAGAATAATGAATGTTACATTATGATCAACTTAGAAAAATTTGGACCCTTTAAATACTGTGAAAAACTGAAATTTTCTGCTATTGATAATTTTTCTTTTATCGCCACCAAAAAAGATTCTGATAAAAAACAATTTTACTCACGGGGAATTACACAATATATTATTGATGAAAATAATCAATCAATTCATGCTTTCATTCCTACAACTGACAATTCTAAATTGCCTAAAATGCTATATTCACCAGATGGTAGTCATTGGTTATTAGCTGCCTGTACTAGTGATGATAAATGTTATGTTCAAGAAAAAGGCAATAATCCCGCTAAAGGACCATATCAGACGATAAATAATATTTATTATTTAGGAAGTTGGAGAAACACTGATCGTCGTGCTTGGGCGATAATATATTTAAACGGCTACAAAGAACAAATTTTTATTAAAATTGATAACGAAGAACAAACATTGCAGCTATTTAATGATGGATTTGAAATTGTTGAATTTGCACATAGTCCACACCAATCTAAAGCTTGGGGCTATATATATAATAATTCAGAATATAAGAATAGTATATTTATCAATACCAAAAACTGGCTCTCTCAGCAAACCCCAACTCATACAAATATTGAATCCCTAAGCTTTGCACCTAATGGAAATTTTTTCGCTTTTTCTTATCGAGAATCTATGCAACAAAATTGGAAAATCGACATTTATCCTTCTTTTACAGCTAATGCCTGTCAAGAAGTAGAATGTGATTTTGATTCAATTGAACAATTAACGATTAGTAATGATCCTAAGCAATTTTGGGGCTACGTAGGCATAGATACAAACAAAAAACAATATTTGGTAATGTATAAACATAAAAATCATTTCCGAACTTTAGGACCATTCAAAGATATACAAGGACCATATATCACACCAGATGGACATTCATGGGGAATTAGTTATAAATCAAGTTATGATGATAAAAAAGCTTATTATATTTATGACCGCTATGCAGGTTTATCTAAATATGAGGGCATGTCATCAGGTAGTGATTTGCTTTTTTCAAGCGATAGTAGTAAGTTGCTATGGGGCTTTGTCTATAAAGGACGAACAAGCCATAATGAAAATAAAAATCAATATTATGTAATTATTAACGGCACCAAAATTACCTCGAAAGAAGACAAATTAGGTGGATTTTCCCATGCTCATCTAACGCAATTAAAAAAAGCAGAAAACACAAAAGTATTTTCTTTGGTTTATTTGGATAAAATCAATTATGAAGGTCAAAAATATCGAGTTCGCGTCAATAAAATTGAACAACCATATATCACAGTCAAATTAAAACAAGCTTGGGAAACTTCGCATACACCGAATGTTGGTTATCAGAAAGTGTTACAAATTGGTGCCCAAGATTTTTGTCAAAATGAAGAACAAGAAACAATAGAACGTGTTTGTATAAAAGATCTAAAATCATCAAAAATAGCAGCGTTGCGTTTATTTTTTAGACGCTTAGGTTTGGAACGTCAAATAACAAAATTGGAAATTCATGAATGTAATAACAATCTACAATGTAATAAACAAATTATTAGTGCTTCCCAGCTATTAGAATTTATCGAAGAGAAAAAAGGTATAACCAATTATTCTGTAAATAAATCAAATTATTGGTTAAATATACCAATACGAAGATTACCAATTCAAATAAGCTACACAGTAAAGGCAGACTTTGAATTATTGGGACATTCTCGTTTAGAGTATCCATTTGGATATGAGATTACACGGATTGAATACATACCTGTTGAAACAACTAAATAAAGCAAAAGGATCAATTAATTATGATACGTTATTTAATAATAACAATATTTTTATTACCATCATTATGGTTAAATGTAGTAGCTTGCCCTATTATGAGCCAGTCTGAAAAACAAGAAAAATTTGTGAATCTGTTTAACAAACGTTTGCAAAAGAATTTAACTTTTGAAGAGTTACAACAAAAGGAAGTTATCGAATTATCAACCAGCCATCGCTGGAATTTTGATAATTGTAACGCTGAGTTGTTTGAATACTTTGGGCGCAAGTCTGCAAATACCAAATACATTAATGTATCCAGTATTTATTTTAAATTCCGTTCCTATCGCACTTTGGTTAAAACATTAAATTCGATTAATCATGGAATTAATGATAAATTACATTATGTATTTGCCTTAGATAAATTTAGCTTTACCAAGCCAACTCATTATAAATTAATAGAGAATAATGATTATGGCTGGTGTAATACTATAAATCCTGACTGGTTAAAGCACAAACGGCTTTACAGTGAATGCAAAATTACGGAAGCTGTTCCAGTTTGCCAAATTGATATGACAGATCTACCACTTGATCAACTAATTAATAATATAAAGAGCAAATGTGGTTCGGCTAAGCTTGTACATATTACCAATCTCAATGATAGGGTTTCTGAAAATGCGTTAAATTTTTCTGATGATTTACCAGTTAAAACTGTGTATTTAGAGGGTCCAGCAAATATTAAATTCAATACACTTACAAACAATCAAACGGCTATTACTTTAAGTGCAAACAAAAAATTATACCTTAAAGGAATTACTTTAAGTGGTAACAATGGAATTGGTATTCATGTCAAAGCTGGTGAACTTAGATTGCAAGGAGCGACAATTGAAGGATTTGATTATGGAGTGATTTCAGAAAAAGATACTAGCTTTTATGCTTGGGATCAAAAAATTGGCTATAAAAAAGGCATTAAGACTCGTATTATCGCAAATAATACCGGAGTGAAGCTTTATCAAGCTAAAGAACCAGTAGTTGTCAATACAGAAGCAGACATCCGTGTAATTAATAATCCAAGCGATTTAGTGCGACACTATCTGTGGTTACAAGGTGATAACAGTCGATTCGCAAAAATTGATGATTGTGTCTATGATAGAAAAACTGGATTAATTTGGAAAAGCTTTTCATCAAGTTTCAAATTCGATGAGGTTCAGGAAACAGCAGAACAAACTAATTTATGCGAATTAACAAATTGGCGTTTGCCAACTATTGAGGAATTATATTGGCTTGCAGAACGCTCAACTGATAAACCTGCGATAGAAAAAGAATTTTTTCCAAACATCTATTTCGATAACAAGGATTATTGGTCAAGCACCAAAGTTCTGAATCAATTAGATAAAGTTTGGACAGTAAATTTTCGTTATGGAATTGATAATCATCAATCTAAGAATAAAAAGCAACGACTAATCTTAGTATCGGGCGAATCACCATTTTCATTTAAAAAACTTGAAGACAGTAATTGTTTTGAGGATACACAAACAAAATTAACATGGCTAAATCAAGGAATAGCAACTAAATGGTTCAAAGACAAATCAGAATTTGTCAAAAAAGCTAATAAACAAAAAAAATGTGGATATTCAGATTGGCGATTACCAAAAGCTGAAACTTTATATTTGCTAGCGAACCGTAGTTCAAAATATGACAAGATCATAGCAGACGGTAACTATTGGTTTCAATGGCCTAACAAGAAAATGTTTTATATGGGCAGTTTATCATTTCCAGAAGGAAAACAAAATGCTCAAACAAAGATTCCCTATGAAGCTTATTTATTACTAGTTCGTGGTAAATTGGTTAATTTCGGAGAAGCAGCACCATAAACTTTAGAATGGAAATTATTATGAATATAAAATTTATACGAAGCATCTATGCTGTAATATTGCTAGTACCAATTTCGGTATTGGCGGAAACTATCGTGATTGATGGAGAATTATTAAATGATCTGAGGCGAACCCCAGTTCTAGGTGGCGGTTTTTCATTAACTACTGAAGATTATAAATCTTTATGTTTCGACAATGTTGAAACAACCATTCCATCTTATGATTATGATTATACTTTCTATTCCAATGAATCTGAAAGTAAAAGCGAATCTAAAAGCAAAAGTGAATATGGCTTTAGTTATGGTTTTAAGAGTTTTTACGCTTCTGGTAAGGTAAAAGCTTCTGTTGGAAAAGCTAAAAAATCGAAATCCAAACTCAATAGAGTGAATATGTTTGTGGTGATTCGTTTGAATAGTTATTATGCCTCCTTAAACGAAGCAAAATCTGTTTTAAGCTCACAGGCAAAAGATTTGATCCAATCAGAAGATGTTATAGGTTTTTTCGATGCTTGCGGAACTTATTATATACGTACAATTAATCGCTACTCGCGTCTTTATGCTTGGTTGACTTTAGAATCCACTGAAACAGTTACTGAAGAAAGCTTTAAATATCACCTTGAAGCTTCAATCCGTTCACGATTTGTTGGATCGGCAAGCATGAAAGCCAAAGGCGAATCAGAAAGTAAAAATTTCTTTAAAAACAAGCGACTTTATATAAAGATTATAGGAACAGGATTAGCTAAAGAACATGTAGTAAATCTATCACCAACCAGTCTGGAAGACTTTAAAAAAGTTATTAATAATGCCTCAAAAAGCATGAGTGGCATTCACACTGGTAGAATAAGCTCACTTGAAATCATTCCTTGGATGGATAATTTATCATTTCAGCGAGAACTAAAACCCTTGATCTTAAAACAAGCAGGATCATCGCAAGATCAGAAAAAATATGAATCACTGAAACGCAAGTGGATAGTAGCCGAAAACGGAGAATTTATTTCTATGCTAAAAAATAAATATCGCTCCCTTCAAGCTTACCAGTTTGCAACAATGAACTGCCAAAGTAAATTGGAGCGTATCTTAAGTAGAGATGAAAAATGGAAAAATATTCAATTCAAAAATCATTTAAAAGATGAACCAATAAAAGCGGAAGATCTATATAAGGACCTAGTATGTTTGAGTGACAATAAGCAAACTAAATTTGCTCTTGATAAGAAGGTAACTGCCAAAACATGCAAAACAGCTTCTCTATATCAGCAATGGGAGACAATTTCAAAAGAAGCAGATAGTTGTTTGACAGAATTATATCCTAAGTTTACAAATACATTATACCGCAAAATTCCTAAATGTAAAAGAATGGTAGCACAACTAACGTCTTTGATGCCTCCACCATTATTCTACTATTGTGCCCCTGTAAAAGACTAAAGCTAAACCAAAAAGGGTGATAAATTAACTGAAATTAAAAAACACTAATATTCTGATACTATCGTTTCTGGCTATGACATTTCCTTATGTCGCAGCTGCGGAAACCGATTGTTTTAATGGAACACGATCACTAGAGGACATTATTTTATGTCTTGATCAAAAAGGGATTGATCATGCTAACATCATCACCAAACTGGTTGAGGCTAGCAAACATAACTTGGAAATTAAAGCTCTGACTGATAAATTGACAACTTTGACTAAAACACAGAACCAAGAAATTGTTATTCTGAACAATAAATTAGTTAAACTCAAGATCCAATTAGCAGACAAGTTGGTGAAAGAAATTGCAAAACAATCAGGTCAATTGACAACTTTGGCTCGCAAACATGATTTGGAAATTAAAGTTCTGAATGATAAATTGCGTCACGTGACATATTTGACTCAAAAACAGAGGCAAGAAATAGTTATTCTGAAGACTCAAGTACTTCAAAACCAAAATAAATCATCTAATTTAGAACAACAATTAGTTGACTTAAAACAAGCTTTAGAAAAATTAAAAGGAGAAGTAGTAATCTTTAAACAACCATTTAAACTCGATTCTTTTAAAGTTCAAGCTTTTAAGTTAAGATAAAGGCTACCGCAATAAGTACTATTTGATGTTAAAGCCCTGAAGGGGCGATATAATATAGCCTAGGGCAACGCCCTAGGTCTGATGTATGTTATATGTTAGCCCTGAAGGGGCGAAATAAGAAATATTATGTCGCCCCTTCAGGGCTGGGTTATATAATATACGTTATCCTAGGGCGTTGCCCTAGGATAACGTATATCGCCCCTTCAGGGCTAAAATAGCGTAATATCAGTTAGCTAATTAAAACAATACCATCCCTTGCCTTGTGTAGCATCAACACAAGCACAAATGGCTGCTTGAACGCTTTGTTTAGCAGCAGTTAGTGTTCCAATTGGACAATTGCTTTTGACAAAGGTTTTGTCAGTAGTATCTCGCTCAAGAGTTGTACCATAGTGTTTAAACCTTTTAACGTTGCCTTCAAAAGTATCAGCCTTAACAGTACCTTTTACATGAAGCTTTTCCTTTGGATTTTGCGTACCAATACCAACATTGCCAGCAAAATTATGCGAATAATTAACAAAAGTTTGTTCTACCTGAGTTGTTGGAGCAACTGTTACATCCCAAGCATCATTTTTGTGATCATAAATAATGGTAGATTTATAGTAAACCTTCGGGTTTTGTACATTATCAAAGTCACCTTCTATAACATATTTTGCTCCCCCGCCTCTCAGCCATACAATTGTCCAATACCCGGGTGCTCCCGGACGTTCGATCTTTGAGATAACTTGTGAATATTGTTGGAAAAAATTTTTAATGCGATACATATTCCCATTTCCTCCCCAACTATGCCCAAACATTTCAAGCTCTACCATCAAAGCACCTTTGTGAGCCTTGGTATTCCACGTATCAGGTGCTGTCCAATAATAAGTACGCCAAATTTGCATATTTAGCACACGCCCACCACTAACAGTATAAATAGCAACAGGGTAATAAGTATTCGCATCTCCATTCACATCCAATTTCGCCTTTGGATTTGTCGTACCAATACCAACATTGCCATCATTTGAAACATGAATCTTATGAGTCAACTTTGTTAGCTTTTTAAGTTGTTCTGTTAAAGTTTGGATAAGTTTTTGTTGTGCGTTAATTGTCTGCCACATTTTACATTCAGTGACAGAAGTACCACAATCTTCGATTGCATATATCTGTGGTGATAAAAATACTGCCAATAGTGTCGCAGTTAATGTGAATTGTTGTTTTTTAAACATAATTTATACCTATAAGTTAATAAAAAATTATTACTGACTAACTCGCACCACACGAAAGCCAATATTAGTATCAGAACCAATAGAAGACCAAGCCCGATAGCGTCTAGCAATTCTAATATCATTATGAATAAAAGAGCCTCCGCGAAGTACAACTTGACTGCTTTTGCCACCCTTTAAGCATTTTTGTTCTGCTCCCTGATAGCGAGATTCATATTTTGAACATGTCCATTCTAGGACATTACCCACCATGTCATAAACCAGAAACATGTTATGGATATATGAACCTACAGCTTGACTCTTTTTTTTATCCCATGCTTCATTTTTGTCACGGTAATTAGCTAAAGTCTGGTTAATGTTGTTTACCAAGCCATATAGGCTATCTGTCCCAGCACGAGCTGCATATTCCCATTCAGCTTCAGTGGGTAAACGGTAGAATTTGCCAGTTTTTTTACTCAACCATGCTGCAAAAGCAGTGGCATCTTTCCAAGATACATTAGTCACAGGATAATCGCCTCGATTCTTATTAACCGGCAAATCTTTCGCAAAACGTTGATATTCATCAACAGTGATTTCATAGCGACTGATGGCAAAGCTATTAACTTTAACTTCATGTATTGGCAATTCATCTTTATGCCCTTTACCATTAATATCTCCCATACGAAAAGTGCCACCCGGTAAATTGACCATTTTTGGTCCATCACCATATTTGCCTAAACTATCATGAAATAACTCCATAGGAAGTCTTTGAGACAATTGATTAAGTTGAGTTTTGAGGGCTTGGTTTTCTTGGGTAAGAACTTGAAGTTGTTGACTCACACAGTTTGCCCAAGCAGTTAAAGTACCAGCCACTTGAGGATTGCAAGGTTCTCCTGCCCAGACATTTGCTATTGTTAAAGATAGCAAACTGGATGCTAAGATAAGTTTTTTATTCATAATATGCCTTTGTGAATGGATGGACAGTTGGCTTGTTGAACTCCAAGCTTTATGCACATAGTGTTCCAAAGCTATTAGTGTGCTAGCCACTTGAGGATTATAAGATTGTTCCGCCCAGAAAATCACAGTTCAAAAAATATAAATTCCCTGTCATTAGTTGTACTTTCTCCTTTTGCCATGATATAATATTAAAAATTCTTTACCTCAAGGCACAAAAAAATGCAATATCCCTTAGCAGAAAAAATCGGCAATCCTGATTTACTAGTAGGCCGTGAATCAGAATTTAAATTAATTAACAAATGGTTATCTCTGATACCCAATAGAATGTCTAAATCTAAGGTTATCCTAGCGCGTCGTAAAAGCGGTAAAACAGTATTTATACAACGCATATTTAATCAACTTTGGAGTGATCCTAAGCGGGGAGTAATACCATTTTTTTTTGATATTGCGGAAAGCAAAGCTTGGTATCCTGATTTTGCTATTGATTACTATTGTTCTTTTGCCTCACAGTATATTTCTTTTCTGGAAAGGGATGAAAAATTAATTAGGCAACCATTAACTTTGGAAGAAATCAGGGAATATGGATTAACTCACTCAAACCAACGATTGGTTGGCGATGTGGATTCGATTCTCAAAAATAAAGAGAGAGGATTCCATGATGCTATGTGGAAAACAGCGACTACTGCCCATCATCGCTTTGCAGCTCTATTTGACATACGCTTTTTAGTGATATTGGATGAATTTCAGAATATTACTCAGTATATTTACCGCGATGAAAAGTGCGAAGGCAAACCAGATGAAACCTTGGCAGGAAGTTTTCATTCATTATCAGAGTCAAAACTTGCTCCGATGTTAGTAACCGGCTCTTATGTCGGTTGGTTAATTCAAATCATTGGCAAATATTTGGAAGCTGGACGACTTAAACGTATGTACATGTCTCCCTATCTTGCTGAAGATGATGCTTTAGAAGCAGTCTATAAATATGCTGAATATTGTCAAGAACCTATCACCAACGAAACTGCCTTGATGATTAATAAAT
>NZ_MCBX01000010.1 GCF_001723685.1 Candidatus Marithrix sp. Canyon 246 | reverse complement strand
TGTGTATGTCTGATCCATTTTTTATTTCTTGCGTCATTCAAAATGATTTGTTGTTGTTTCAATTAAAATTTTAACATATTTACATAATATTAAGTACAGCGAATTACGTGGATAAACAAATTATTTAAATTAAACTTTATTAGTTTATCCACGTAATTAGTTGTACTTATTTTTGTTAATAAACTTTTGCGTACCTACTTATTAGGCATTACGCCAGAAAACACCTATCTCTTCATAAAAGGTCATATTCTCTATGAAAATGTTGTTAGGCAAATATCTGAATAATATTTTTTTGATTTGCAATATAAAAACTTAGCTAAAATAAGCTTATTTACTATGTCTTTTGGAGTAGTTGCTGCTGTTCAAGCTGTTATAGCTAAAGGCGTATATCAGCAACCTAGTGCTTTTTTAAATTAAGTCTTTAATTATCAGCCATCTAAAGTTCGTATGATTTGGCTAACTCGTGTGCGACGTTTGGATTTTAGAGGAAATTGGTAAAAAGAAACCGATAACTACTGGAATTGTGATTAATAAAGGGCGAATTGAACGCTTTAAGGTATTAATTTTTCGCGAAACTCGCGGCTGGGAAGTATGTTATCCTTTTTTTACTAATCAGTTTAAAGGTAATTCATTAAACAATTTTTCTCATATTGATGGAATTAGTGGTGCGACTTTATCAGTAAGAGCATTGAAAAATTGGCTAAACTCAGTCTATATTTAGATATGATTATAAATAAACAGCTGATTCAGGGTAATTATGATAAATTAGCAGGTGCGGTAAATCTACCACAAGGATTTATCGCGATCTTAATAAAATAACAAATTTTTTTAATCACAGCAGAAGCTGAAATAATCGAAGCTTTAACAGCAACAGAAGATAAGCTTGTTAGGATTGAAAAAAGATAAGCAACTGCACAAACAGCATCTCTCATTAGCATTGATAATATCCTGTACAACACTTTTTATTATTATTTGCGTTTGACAACAGCAAATATTAGGCATTATAATACCAACAAATGGCGAATGTATTTTCCATTATCTCGGTCATCCAGTATGATCAACATTTAATTTTTTGGAAGTATTAAATAATGAAAAAAAGCACATAATCCCAATTGGCTTGAGCCTACTAGGCTTGGCTAATTATGTCCCAGCTCAAGTGGACTATCCTTCTTTTTCTTGGGCAAGCGGCAAATTGGATATACTAATCGTTGGTGTACAGCTTGCTGATACACGAGCAGGTGCCTTCGATATAAACATGAATTGGTTGAGAGAAACCAAGAACCCTATGGTATTTGTTCTTAAAGATGCCAAAAAATCCTCCAGAACCAGCCCTGTTTCAGCCACATTTGGGATAGAGAATAATATTCTGCGTATTCCTATTTTGGAGACCAGCAATGAGGAAGGTTCAAAACATTATAAAACGGTTTTGGAAATGATGCCAAATACCGATCCATTGCAATTTACGCTCACTGAAGCCACTTTGATACCCAAGAGCTTTTTTGAAGTAGTAGGTATTGCCGGGATGTTTTTTGATGGGAACGAAGAAATTATACGTTACCAAGAAAGCGTACTTGCTAATCTTGTTAGCGATGTGATGTTAGAAGCAGGGAAAAGTGATGGCGTGGTTGCTAGCTTGATGAATACTGGTGGCCTACGTGGCAATATCGGTGCAGGTGAGGTGACTATGGGTGAGTTGTTGACGCTACTACCTTTCGGTGATAAAGTGGTGATTTTGGATGTGACTGGCCGTGAGTTAGTGGCCGCCTTAGATAATGGTTTAACTCACGCTGGTGGTGAGTTAACTGGTGCATTTCCAAGCATTGCCGGGATGCAAGTTAATTATTGTGACCAGCAACCGTGTTCGGATGCGTTGCTTGAAGGTGGGGTAGTCACCAAGCTTACTATAGATGGTACAGCGGTTGAAATGGATAACAACTATAAAATAGCTACTCAAGCCTTCTTGGCAGGCGGAGGTGATAATTACACCATGTTGAAAGAAGCCTGTCAACGTGGTAATTGCCGCAAGACTGACATACTGCTGGTGGATCGGGTTGTGGAAGAATTTAGAAATAACTCGCCAGTGACACGAAAGATTGAGCAACGAATAAATCCTATATCAGTTAAGACCGGATAAGTTAAGATGGGAGGTATTTTCCCATTTACTGGCGCGTTGTCCGACTTTGGAACAACTGTTCATAACTCAGCATTGCTAGCTACTAAGCATTTAGCCAAAGCAGGTTACCCTGTGGAGTGGCAGCCCGCGAACTGATTGAAGACGCTCAAACTCAAGTGATTATTGGTGCTGCGAGTAGTAGCACAACGATTGCTGTTGCTGAAAATATATCTATAGTCAAGAAAATTCCACTAATTTCTTATCTTTCTAGTTCGCCTAAAATCACTACACTGGCTGTTGATGAAGGCAAAGATTTTCTGTTTCGCACTGTGCCTTCAGATGCCTTACAAGGGGTTGTATTAGCAAACTTTGCTTATGAAAAAGGCTACAGAAACTTGTCTGTACTTTATATTGATAACGTTTACGGCAAAGGTCTGCTGGACGTATTCAAGGATAATTTTAATGCTTTGGGTGGCACAATAAGTGCTGAGGTATCACATCCAGAAACAGCGAGTAAAGATTTTGATACAAACAAAGACCTTTATCTTGCAGCACTGCAAAAGGCTAAAACAGCAGGGGCAGAAGGTCTGGTGGTTATGAGCATCTCAGATCAATCAAATGGCTACATACCACTCGCTATTGAGAATAAGCTTTTCAATAACTTTCTCTTTGTAGATGGTAGTAAATCAGAAAAACTCATTCAAATTGTTGGGGCTACGGCATTAGAAGGCATGTGTGGTACAGCACCGGGCGTAGATAAGAATACAACATCATGGAAGAAATTTGAAAAAGGCTACATAGCTGAATATGGTGGTAATATATCTCAAAAACCTTTTATGTCTAATACTTACGATGCAGTAATTAGTGCTGGACTTGCAGCTTATGCTGCTCAAGCCGCCACTGGTAAAGCACCAACGGCTATCACTATCCGCGACTACTTACGTCATATTAATGATCCAAAAGGACAAGAAGTTGTAGCCGGGATAGAAGGATTAAGACAAGGCATGAAAACGCTAAATAGTGGGCTTACTATCAATTATCAAGGGGCATCGGGAACTGTTGATTTTGATGAACATGGAGATGTTATCGCCCCCATTGAGATTTGGTGCTATGAAGGTGGTGAAATTAAGTCTAAAGAACTTAGATAATTCACCTTAATAAATTTCAACAATGCTTCCAATACCTACCTATGGTAAGCGTATTGTTGATATACATAAGAGTTGTCTAAAAATCATGTAATATTGTTTTTATAAGAAAAATTTTGACAAGTCTATAAAAATATTAATGATAAATAGAGAAAATTAAATTAAAAAAATTGTGTCAAAATACAACTACAATACCAGTAGCTGCAAAAGAAGAGTCTTATTTTTCTAAAACATAATTCCAGCTTCATGCGGATTTTGATCGTAAACCATTAGAAAGTGATATATTAACTGGAACTTTTGAACATTTTTCAAAATGGAAATATGGAGATAATTTTTTCTTTCTTGATATTGAAGGTAAACCGGATTTTAAAGCTGAAGCTGACACATTATATTTTGAATATGCACCACATTTTAGCTTAGATAAAATTTTTGGTAGCAAAATTTTGCCGGGAAAATATCTTGGTGATACTTACGCAACAATTCAATACAATGATAGTGATCGCGGATTCATTAATCGGGTTTGGCTCTATGGAATGAGCATAGATTTTGCTGGACAACCTAATTTTGGATTTTCTAACATACATTTTTTAATACGTGAAGAAGACACACAAGATACTTCTTATCAAGTAACCTTTGCTTGGGGTCAACCTTTTAGCTTAGGAAATTGGAATTTTTCCTTTAATGGTTTTCTCGATTACTGGAAAGATGATGAAAAGCATGTGTTCTTAACAGAACCACAGCTACGTTTACCATTATCAAATGTTGAGATTGGTACTGAAATAGAAATATCAAAAAACTTTTTTGGTAAAAATTATGGCTGGGAAGTTAATCCAACAGTATTTATATCTTTCCCTTTTGAATAAAAAAATCGGTTGTACTTAATGAATAGGATCAATTTATCTACCTTAACTGTCAATGGCAAAATTGACCGTCAAGCCCTACCAGAACCTAGCATTAACTTTCACAATCAATTTGAAACGCCGCGCAACAAGGTAGAAAGCCAACTCGCCACTATTTGGAAAAACATCTTAAACCAAAAGGAAATCAGTATTCATGACAACTTTTTCAGTTTAGGCGGCGATTCAATTTTAAACAAAACTCAATGGATAAAGCAATTACACACAAACCGCATGTAGAAGGCGGTTATTTCCAATGCACTATCAATCTGATTAGCCATTCCTGACGCAAAAATTCCACGCTATTTAATGATTTATATTTTTTATATGAAATATCAACCCTCTACCCACTCTACTTATGCTCTGATCTCAATTATTACCAGCACAAAGCTTGATTTTTTCAATTAAGCCCTAACTTATAACCAAAGTTAATAACTTTGGCTCAAAACAAAACATGTTGGCGATGGGTAAAAACCGCTCATACATGCTATGCTTTGAGTCTTGCTGTAAATCAACCGTCGTTAATTTTTTTGAAAAACATATAGGTAGAGAAAATATGAGAAAAACTATTTTTTACATTTTGAGCTTATGCTCCTTGTTATGTATTTTACCAGCCGCATACGGAATGAATATTTATGTAGGTAATTTGCCGCATAGCATGACTGACTCAGAGTTAAAAAAGCTATTTGCTGAGTATGGTGAAGTATCGATAGCAAGCGTAATTACTTATAAAAAATCAGGACAATCGAGAGACTTTGGATTTCTTGAAATGCCAAACCAAGCAGAGGGTCAAAAAGCGATAAACTCTCTAAATGGGAGTTCTCTTAAAGGGAGAAATATCAAGGTAAATCAAGCAAAACCAAGAAATGATAGACCGCAACGCAGGTATAGATACTAAAAAATCAGGAAAGCTATGTAAGTCCTTGATTTTTTAGTAAGGAGCAAGCGTAGGGTCAATGCCATTATAAAAGCAAACTTATGCAAAGCGTAGCCAACGCTTTGCGTTGCACTCCAACAAATGATGACGCTCCGACTGATTATGAACACCCAAGTAAAACAAACCCACTACCCTCTGACATCATCCCTACGCACGATTTTAACGGATACAACAGATGACTATGGATTGCCTTTGCAAACTTTTATGAACTTATCGGTTTCTGTGCCAGTGCAGGATTTTTCCGGGAAGGATGATTCCGCGCTAGACTGGATGCGAAATCGGTTTGACCAACCATTTAAATTGCATGGTAAACCGCTGTTTCGTTATGATTTAGTGAAAACCGCTGACGATTGCATATCACAATATCACAATATTACGCTTATTTCACCCAAGCATAAATTCAAGCATTACACAATCGTTTAATGACAATTTTGCAAGCGATACTAACTGACAGTTCATCAATTGCAGCCCTTCCCATCCTCACTGCTTCAGAAATACAACAACTTCAAACGTGGAATCAAACCCAAATGGATTATCCGAAAAATCTGACTATTGTTGCATTGTTTGAGCAGCAGCTTGCCAAAACGCCGGATAACATTGCTGTCGTATTTGAAAACCAGTCGCTGACTTATCGGCAACTCAACGCCAAAGCTAACCAACTTGCCCACAAACTACTATCACTCTCAGCATTTAAAGACACACACAACCCACTGATAGCCATCTGTGTTGAACGTTCTTTGGACATGCTAATTGGTTTACTTGGTATTCTCAAAGCCGGTGGTGCTTATGTACCAATAGATATCAACTATCCCACCGAACGTATTGCTTATATGCTGAATGACAGTGCAGCGCCGGTGTTATTGACGCAAAGTCAATTACAAGCGCAACTGCCTAAAACAGAATCAGCCGTGGTTTATTTAGATGAAACCCATTTTGCTTCCCAAGCCCAACATAACCCAAGTTTACCCATCCAGTCCAACGATTTGGCATATGTGATTTATACTTCTGGATCGACTGGACAGCCCAAAGGTGTCGAAATTGAACACAGTAGTCTGATTAATATTTATCAGAGTTGGGGCTTCTGCTTATTATCTAAATCAACTTCATGCACACTTGCAAATGGCTAGTTTCTCTTTTGATGTATTCACAGGAGATTGGGTGCGTGCTTTATGCAGCGGAGCCAAACTGGTGTTATGTCCCTTCCGTCATCCGTCCATTGCAGACATACTTGCACCAAACTGGCCAAAAACTCCATTTATCTCTTGTAATTATAGGTTCTGAACTCTGGTATTTGCATGAATATTATACACTGAAAGACTGTTGTGCCAACCACACTCGGTTAATCAGTTCCTATGGTGTTAGCGAAGCTACCATTGATAGCAGCTATTTTGAATCAACGCTGTTATCAGAACACTTAGAACGGGCCGTTCCCATTGGGAAAGCATTGAATAACATACAATTATGGGTGTTAGATCAATTTTACCAACCCCAACCAGTTGGCATCGATGGTCAACTGTGCATTGCTGGAGCGGGTTTGGCTCGCGGCTACCTCAACCGCCCCGAACTCACCGCCGAAAAATTCATTGAAGTCCAACTATTCGGCAAACGGGAGCGCATCTACAAAACTGGGGACATTGCCCGATTACATGCAGCCCACCAGTTTTACTGTGTTGGACAAACTGCCCTTAACTGTCAATGGCAAAATTGACCGTCAAGCCCTACCAGAACCTAGCATTAACTTTCACAATCAATTTGAAACGCCGCGCAACGAGGTAGAAAGCCAACTCGCCACGATTTGGAAAAACATCTTAAACCAAAAGGAAATCAGTATTCATGACAACTTTTTCAGTTTAGGCGGCGATTCAATTTTAAGTATAAAATCTTGGTAAATATGAACAAAACTCAATGGATAAAGCAATTACAATTAAAACCGCATGTAGAAGGCGGTTATTTCCGACGCACCTATCAATCTGATTATACGCATGAAGCCATTCCTTACGCAAAAACCCCACGCTATTTGATGACTTCTATTTTTTATATGCTGACTGATGATAGCCCGACTGATTATTTGAATGTCAATTCTGCTGACATTATCCACTATTTTCATGCCGGTTCATCACTGACTTATTTGATTGTGCATCCTGATGGGCATATACAACGAGTAAGGCTTGGCAACAATCCCGCAGCCGGCGAACAATTACAATTGTTGGTGAAGGCTGGTTGTTGGAAAACCGCTATTTTGGAGACGGGCGAATTTGGCATAATCAGTGAAGCCGTTTCTCCCGGATTTGAGTATGCGGATATGGCGTTGATTACTTCGCCAGATGTGCAAGCACGTTTCCCAGAATTGTTGCAACAATTGAGAAATTATATTAAGATATGAACTACTGCCATTAGTTTAACTATGAAATTGGAAAGAAGAAGCGTATGTACAAACTTGAGATTTTCTGCTTGCCAGAGCAGAAAGAGGTTGTTTTAAATACATTGCATGAGACGGGAGTTGATAAGATAGGAAATTACGATCATTGTTGGGTAATCAGCTCCGTCAAGGGATCGCACTCATATAGCGCCTGTGGTCAGGCAGTTGAAGAGAGTATTAGGCTGGGAAGAACCGATTGTGAATATCTTTAAATTGGAAAACATGGAGTTTGTATATGAAGAAAACAATCTTATTACCTAAAAAAGTAAAACAACAAATTGCATCTGCTTCAAAAGTTGCCTCTTATTTATGGCAAAGAGAATGGGCAGAATGTAACGGGGGAAATATCTCCATAAATATGAGTGATTTATTTCAGGATACTTCATTAAAACTTTCCGATTTAGAATATATTGAAGCACCAAATTACCCCAAAGAAGCTGGTGGCAAAATTTTCTTTGTAAGCGGAACCGGTGAACGACTAATTAATTTAAAATAAAGGTATTTAAAATAGATAAACAAGAATGACAAAAATAAGAGCAAGCAAAAGCAATAGGATTGATTCAAGCCAATTGGATAACTAAAAACAGAACATCAAAAATGGCAGCAATAAATAAATCTTAAAAAACCCCGCTCCGTTTAAGCGGGTTTTTTATTGTCTAAAACAATTGTGAGTATTTTAATTACATAAGTTTACAAACGTTCAGCATCCAAACGATAAATACTCAAACTTAAAAATAGCACTATAAACAATAGATAATAAACTATATCAGTACTATTTATTAAGCCTTTTAATAATGATTGGTAATGATCGGTAAATGATAAGTATTGTAATACCGCTACATCTTGTGCCCAACCTACCATCCATAATAATAAAAACACACCAAATGTAGTAATTGCAGCCACTGTTGGATAGGCAGTTAGGCTGGAAATATATAAGCCTAATGCTGTCAATGCTCCTAGCCATAAAATCAATCCTAAGAATGCTGCACCCAATTGTCCAAAATCAATGTCGCCACCAAACATCAGAGATAATGGCATTAATGCTAACATCAGCAACACAATCATAAAAAAGCCCATTAAGCCTAAAAATTTGCCTAACACAATACTTGTCATCGATACTGGGGCTGATATTAATAAAGCTAAGGTTTTATTACGTCGTTCTTCGCTTATTAAGCGCATTGTCAAGAAAGGAGTTATTAACAATAATACAATCGCAATCCAATCAAATAAGGAACCAACTATCATAGAAGTTAAACCGGGCGCACTGGGATCATTTGCTAAATTCGCTTGCACATCTGGTCGTATAAATAAATATACTAGTATTGCAAATGACCATCCAAAAATGATTTGCATTACTCCCAGTATTGCCCAAGCCAGTGGTGATAAAAATAAACTTTTAAATTCTCGTTTCGCAATAGTAAACATATTATAACTCAGTTGTTAAATCCACAAAAATTTGTTCTAATGAACGTTGTTCTGGAGTCAATTCATATAATCCCCAATTAGCAGCTACAGCTTTTTCAGCTAGTCTTTCAGCAGGATTATTATCATTGCTATATTGAATATAAAAATTATTTTCATCCTTTAGTTCAACTCCTTCAACTCCTTCAATTTGTTTTAATATTTCAATTTCAGGTGGACGACGTAAGCCGATTTTTAGATGATTATTCTGCATTTGTGTAAACAAACCATCAATGGTATCAGTTAAGATTAGTTCACCATTATTAATAATTTGCACATTATTACATACAGCTTGTACTTCTGGTAAAATATGAGTAGATAGTATGACACTATGTTCCTCACCCAAACCGCGTATTAATTCTCTAATTTCACGAATTTGAATAGGATCCAAACCCACTGTTGGTTCATCTAAAATTACGATTGATGGCGTATGAATAATTGCTTGAGCAATACCAACGCGCTGTTGATAACCTTTAGACAAATTACCAATTAAACGCTTATTTACGGTATTTAATCCACATTGCTCAATCGCACGATCAACTGCATCTTTGACTTTTAGACGTGGTACATGGTGTAATTTGGCGCAGAATTGTAAATATTCTTCTACTACCATATCTCGATATAAAGGCGGTTGTTCTGGCAAATAGCCAAGAGCAGCTTTTGCCTTCAATGGATGATCTAATAAATCATAACCACCTACAGAAATTTGCCCAGTTGTTGGAGCCAAAGTACCAGTAATCATTTGCATAGTTGTACTTTTACCAGCCCCATTAGGACCTAAAAACCCTAATATTTCTCCACGTTTAATATCAAAACTAATATTTTGAACCGCACCAAAATCGCCATAATAACGCGACAAATTTTTCACTGAAATCAGCGTTTCTGAACTCATTTATATTCTCACTTTAAAATGTTAATTTACCCACCCTACAAATATGATTTTACATCAAATTTAGATCACATTTCTTACAATACAAAACGCGCTGGTTCAGGTGCGCCTAATAAAGGTGTAATAGATGTTTCAAATAGAGTTTGAGTTTCTATCTTGTCTTCAGTTATACGATTAATTACTTGTGCTTGCATCACTGGTTGTTCTCCTACAATCGCAAATAAAGCCCCTCCTTCTTTCAATTGTTCTTGAAAATTTGGATGTAAAATTGGCACTGAACCAGTTAGTATTATGACATCATAACGATTATCAATATACCAACCGTTGACTGCATCACCTACGCTTAAATCAACATTATTAATATTCAAACTATTTAATTTTTCTTGTGCTGATTCTACGAAATCTTCAAAAATATCTACACTATCAACCTGTCTCGCCGATTTTGCTAATAAGGCAGTTAAATAACCACTACCAGTTCCAATTTCTAACACATGGTCAGTTGGATGAATCATTAAGGCTTGTAATATTCGCGCCTCAACTTTAGGCGACATCATAACTTGAGCATTTGCTAATGGAATTTCAGTATCAGCAAATGCTAAATCATGATACTTTTCTGACACAAATTGTTCTCTAGGCACTTCTGCCATTAAATCTAAAACCCTTTGATCAAACATATTCCAAGGGCGAATTTGTTGCTCAATCATATTAAAACGGGCTTGTTCAAGATTAAAATTGGGCATTATTTATTCCTATATTAGTGGATTTATTTATACAGTGGCTATATATTATATAATTTTTTCTATAAATATATATGAGCGCGAAACTAGAAGATTTAGACCCTACCATTATGCAGCCTTTTCCTAATTCTAAAAAGCTGTATATTAATGGTGTTCCTAAACGAGAAATTACCTTAGATGGTGATAATCCAGCAGTAACAGTATATGATACATCTGGTCCATATACTGATCCTAATATTGAAATTGATTTACATAAAGGCTTACCACATACACGTAAGAAGTCTGCTAAGTTTACACAATTACACTATGCGCGTCGTGGAATTATCACTGATGAAATGGAATTTATTGCCATTCGTGAAGATATGACCCCTGAATTTGTCCGTGATGAAATAGCTGCGGGGCGTGCAATTATTCCTGCTAATATTAATCACCCAGAATTAGAACCCATGATAATAGGGCGTAATTTCTTGGTGAAAATCAATGCCAATATTGGTAATTCTGCCACAACATCTTCAATTGCAGAAGAAGTTGAAAAAATGGTATGGTCAATTCGTTGGGGCGGTGATACCGTCATGGATTTATCCACTGGTAAAAATATTCATGAAACTCGTGAGTGGATTATACGCAATTCACCAGTACCGATTGGCACAGTTCCTATTTATCAAGCCCTAGAAAAAGTTAATGGCAAAGCCGAAGATTTGACATGGGAAATTTTCCGTGAGACTTTGATTGAACAAGCTGAACAAGGTGTGGATTATTTCACAATTCATGCTGGCATACGTTTAGCTCATATTCCATTAACTGCCAAACGAGTAACAGGTATAGTATCACGAGGCGGTTCAATTATGGCAAAATGGTGTTTATCCCATCATACAGAAAGTTTCTTATATACTCATTTTGAAGATATTTGTGAAATAATGAAAATTTATGATGTTTCTTTTTCATTAGGCGACGGATTACGCCCGGGTTGTATTGCAGATGCTAATGATGCGGCTCAATTTGCTGAATTAGAAACATTAGGTGAATTGACAAAGATTGCATGGAAACATGATGTGCAAACCATGATTGAGGGTCCGGGTCATGTGCCAATGCACTTGATAAAAGAAAACATGGATAAGCAATTAGAACTTTGTGATGAGGCTCCATTTTATACATTAGGACCGTTAATAACTGATATTTCACCGGGTTATGATCATATATCATCAGGAATTGGTGCGGCTATGATTGGCTGGTATGGTTGTGCGATGCTATGTTATGTAACTCCTAAAGAACATTTAGGTTTGCCAAATAAGCATGATGTACGTGAAGGAATTATTGCATATAAAATAGCGGCTCATGCAGCCGACTTAGCCAAAGGGCATCCCAACGCACAAATCAGAGATGATGCAATATCCAAAGCTCGCTTTGAATTTAGATGGCATGACCAATTTAATCTAAGCTTAGATCCAATGCGAGCGATTGAATTTCATGATGAAACTTTACCAAAAGAGGCAGCAAAAACCTCACATTTCTGCTCCATGTGTGGTCCCCATTTTTGTTCTATGAAGATCACGCAAGATGTACGTGAATATGCACAGAAACAAGGCATTGGAGACGTGACAATTGCAGTAGAAGAAGGTATGAAAGAAAAAGCGGCTGAATTTAAACAGCAGGGTAGTGAGATTTATAAATAACTAAAAAAAACCTGACAGGTTTTTAAAACCTGTCAGGTTTGTAGCTTGCGGCTTAATTATGAATGAACCACTAAAAAACTTGTATAATGAAGTTTTAATTACAAAACTATCATTATACATAACAACAATTTATAAAGAGTTTGATCAGCAAACTTTTAGCCGCGCTATTTTTGATACAGATTGGGAATCAAAAGAATTAAAGCAAAGAATGCGGCATATTACTGAATGTCTTCATCAATATTTACCACCAGATTATCAATCTGCTTTAGACATTTTAAAGCCAGTTGCTACTAAATTCAATGGTTTTGAATATATGTTGTTTCCATATTTTGTTGAATTATATGGATTGCATGATTGGCAAAATTCTTTACCTGCATTAGCACATTTTACTAAATATTCAAGTTCAGAGTTTGCAGTTCGCCCTTTTATTGTTCAAGACGAACAGCGAATGATGCAACAAATGGCAAAATGGGCAGAAGATAAGAATCATCATATCAGACGCTTAGCCAGTGAGAGTTGTCGCCCTCGTTTGCCTTGGGCTATGGCTTTAGTCAATTTCAAAAAAGATCCTAGCCCAATTATTCCAATTCTGGAACAACTAAAACAAGATCCAAGTGAATATGTTCGTAGAAGCGTTGCAAATAATTTAAATGACATTTCAAAAGATCATCCAGATTTAATATTGCAACTCAGCAAAAAATGGATAGGAAACAATAAACAAGCAGATTGCAAGTAAATCAATTTAGCTTATTTATGATATTCTGGATAGTTACCAAACTTAATGTCAGGAAATTGATGACTACCTTGTTCATTTTCATCAACAGCTTCAATACCAAATTGTGTTGAAGCTGGTCCAAAAAGATCTTTATAAGAGATAGTAGTACCAGCTCCTAATGCACCTCTAGGGTAAGTAAGAGGAATCTTATAGACTTGATCTCCATTATCTAATTCTCCAATATAGAGCATTATTTTATGAAAAACATTTTCACCTGTAGCATTTGATTTAGCAATTACTCTTTTTATAGGTAGTTTTCCCTGTCTAACAATCGCTATTACGTCAAATTCAGTATCACCAAAATCCAATTTGGCAGGGGAATAACCAGCCATAATAACTTGCGGATCATTACGTCGCGTATTATCATACTTTATAGAACTAGCAGATTGCTTATTTACAGTTTGAGAAGGATAGTTACCAACCATTAAATATGGATATATATGAGAATGTTGTTGAAGATTATCAATTGCCTCAATATTAAATTGTCCCGGTTTTGAACCCCATGTAGTTGAGATTGTTGTATTACCAATATTGCGATCATAAGCATAGGATACTTTATAAACTTCATCCCCATTAGGCAATATTCCTGCTCGTGACATTTTGATACCAATATCCGCTAGATTGATATTATCATTACTACTCATATCCGCATCCTGAAATCTAACAGTATGTATAGGATTAACCCCCGGTCTTACTATAGCTACAATATCATATCTATCATCTGTATCTAAATTTATTTGACTAGGGCTTATACCTGCTGCAATCACTTGTGGGCTAACACGAGCTGTATCATTATAAGGTGCTACAATTTCAATTTGTTGAGATAATATGTGAGTTTGATCTCGATTATCAGTTACTTTAAGTTCAATCTTATGAGTACCTTCTGTTAAAGACAGATTGGCGTTTTCTCCTAATGTTTCTTTACTATTATCTACATACCATTCATATTCTCTAATATCACCATCTTCATCTCCAGATTCACTAGCATCAAGTTTAACAGTTATTGGTTGACCAAACATTATACGATAGCTAAATTCGGCTGTTGGAAGGCAATTTACTTCAATATCTTTTTTAAAAGAACCATATACTTTTCCATTCTGTTCAATACTTAATGTAATTGTATATGGTTTATCACTACATTTCTTGAATGTTATATTTGCCTCTTGTCCTTCTGCTGTTTGTCCATCAGAGCTTTTCCATTTATAGTTACTATTTGAAAGTGGATTACCAAAAGGATCCTTGGCTGCCTTAGCTCTTAAAGTTACTATTAATGGAACATTTCCTTTTGAATCAGATAGATTAAATTCTTCTACCTTATAATGTCCAAGTTGTTCCACAGGAACTTCTTTACCAGCAATCATCAAAACGGCTTTACGACCAACTTCACCAGAATTAGTTTCTACCCAATAGTTGATTATACCGCCAGTAGAATGCTTAGGAGTAGATCTAATATCTACCCATTTATTACCTTCATCATTTATAGCATCCCATTCACAATCCTTGCTAGTTGTAACTTTTAAACTATAACCTTTCTCTTCATAGGAATGTGGATTATTGTTTTGTTCGACAGTATATTCACAAGTATCAAATTTAGCTGTTATTGTTTCGTCTTGAGTTATTTTAAATCTGCAACTACCAAGACTATGACAATTTGTAGCTTCCCAACCTTTAAATATAGAACCTACATCTGCTTTCGCAAATAAGCTTATTTTCATAGCTTTAATATAGACTTCTGAACAATCATCACCACAATTAATGCCTATATCTGTAGGTAATTTCTGATCATTTTCTAATTCTTTATCAGTAATAATACCATTACCAGTTCCTTGTTTCTTAATTGTAATAGTATAAGGATTACCAACTAAAACTTCTATTTCTTTAGTCTTATTATTACTTTTTGCATCATCATTATCAGTTACTTCTAAACTGATCTTATAAGTTCCTGATTTTTTAAATGTCATATTAGTATATGAGCTAGAACTAGAAACAGTTTGACCATTAGAAGCATACCAATCATATTTAACAACACGACCATCATTATCAGTTGAACAACTACCATCTAAGCTTACCTTTAATGGTGGTTTACCTCTTATCGGTGTTACTTTTTTAATACATGCAGTAGGTAGTGTAGTATAGTTGACACTTGCTTTTACACCATCATTATCTGTCACTGTTAATTTTATAACATCATTAATACTATTAACAGTAGCATTAGCTTTTTGACCACTTATAGAATTTCCATTTACTAACCATTCATATGTAACAATTGAACCATCAGGATCATTAGATTGACTTCCATCTAATTGCACATTCTGAGGGAATCCTAGCCATGTTTCTTTAGGAGGATCTACTTTGATTTTAACTATAGGGCGAGCGTTAACTTTTAGTGTTTTTGTTAATTCAGAAGTGGCACCATTATTATTCTTAACGCTTAGTTTAACTTTATAAGTTCCATGTTCTTTAAATGTATAAGAACTTGGATTACCAAACAATGAAGTTCCATCATTTACAGACCATTCATAATCTACAATTGGATTGTTTCCTGCTATAGATTGACTTGCATCTAACTTAACTGTTAAAGGTGCAGCATCATTTTGAGGAATCATGGTAAATTTTGCTTGCAGATCATTATCTATAATTTGCAACAAAATTGGTGATGAAGCTGCTACTGCACTACCAGTAGCATTTTTTAAAATTAAGCTAAAACTTTCATTGCCTTCACTTAGTTCATCTTCATTGATTTGTACTGTAAAGGCTTTGGAACTATTATCTCCATCAAGCCAAGTTAAAGTACCTGATACAGGAGTATAATCCTTGTTTCCGGCTGAACCATTCTTACTAGCATACTCTACAGATATTTCACCACTATTACCACCTAGACGCTGAACTGCAATTGTAATTGGACTATCATAAGATTCATTAAAGCTATTAGGGTTAGGCTTACTAAAACGCAACACACCAGATTCATAATATTCATAAGCACCAATATCACCTTCATTCTTTCGTCTAGGATTGCCATCAATATCTGTAGATGGAACGTTATTAGCTTGATTAATTACTGGAGAGCCAGTTTGTAATTGTAAATCGCTATTAAATAATGGATCAATATCCATATTACCATTTTCTGTATAACCACCATTTTGAATATTAGAATAACTAACTACTGGTGTTGCTCCAGTTTCATTAATAATGGATGTGCTATTATTCCAAATAATCGTATTAGTGATATTTGGTGAAGATTGTGAATCATTATAAATTCCAGCACTATTATTTGCAAAGCTACAATTAGTAATGTTTGGAGAAGATGCTTTATTATAAATTCCTCCACCACTAGAATTATTACTAAAAGTACAATTACTAATTGTAGAATTTGAATTTTTATTATAAATTGCTCCACCATTACTACTACTGGTGTTATTTAACAATTTACAATGACTTATATTTGGAGAAGCATTATCATTATAAATTGCACCACCATGATTTGTAGTTTTTCCATTGCTAATAGTTAAACCGTCTATGCTAGCATTAGCAGAAATATAAAATACTATATCATTATTACCGCCACTAACTGTTGTAGTATTAGAATACCAATCTCTCTGATTTTTATCAGTTTCTAAACCTGAGAAACCACCATATATTGCTACTGCTTTATTGATTTTAATTCGTGATGATAAGGAGTAAGTTCCTTGTTTCAACCAAATTTCATCATTATCAGTAGCAGCATCTACGCCTTCTTGAATAGTTTTAAAAGCATTAGCCCAAGATGTACCATCACCTGAACTTGAAGTATTTGTATCAATATACCATACTGATGCAAATACCCCACTAGGTATAAAATATAAGAAAAATATTAGTTGTCTAAATAGTTTCATTTTTAAATATCCTTTGGGGCTGAAATCAGCCCCTAAAATTAATTTTTCAGTTCTGGATAATTTCCAAATTGAATATCAGGAAATTGATGACTACGAATTTCACCTTTATCAATTACTTGAATACCAAATTGTATAGCTTCAGGACCCCAAAGGTCTTTATAACTTATAGTTCCATCTCCCGGTGCGCCTAAGCCTCCTCTTGGATAGGTAAAACTGAACTTATAGATTTTATCTCCATTATCTAATTCACCAGCTAAGTTCATAAGTTGTTTAAAGCCTAATGTATCATTTTGCTTTATGGTAACTTGTTTAATGTCTAATTTACCTTGTCTAATAATGGCAATTATATCAAACTCATCATCACCATAGTCTAAAATAGCTGGAGTATAACCACCCATGATTACTTGTGGCGCAAATCTAGCTCTAGTGTCATAATTTAGAGGTTGAGAAGATTGAGTTGTATTATCTAAAGCAGGAAAGTTACCAACCATTAAATAAGGATATGTATGCGAATAATTTTGCATTTCATCAATTGCAACAATGTTAAATTGCCCGGGTTTTGATCCCCATTGAGTTGAAAATGTTTCATCGCTTTTACTACCACGATCATAAGCAAATGTTAATTTATAAATCTCATCACCATTAGTTAATACTCCAGCAGGAGTCATTTTCATTGACAAGAATCCATCAGTATCATTAAATGATACATGGCGTATTGCTGAAACACCGGGTCTAATCAATGCAACAACGTCATATTGACTATCTGTCAAGTCTAATTTCGTTGGTGATATACCAGCAGCTATGACTTGTGGATAGGCGCGAGCGGTAGCGTTATAATCAACAGCCCAAGCAGACTGTATAATTACAAAAATTAATGATAAAAGTATATATATTTTATACATAACAATTATTGCATCTCAGGAAAGTTACCAAATTCCACATTAGGGAATTTATGACTACGCTGTTCAGCTTGATCAATTACTTCAATACCAAATTGACTAGCATATGGACCCCATAAGTCTTTGTAATCAATAGGTTCATTTCTACCTAATGCACCCCTTGGATAAGTAAAAGTTGCCTTATAGATTTTATCACCATTACTTAGTTCCCCAGCTTGCTCCATCTTAGAATCAAATGCCCCTGAATTATTTTTTAATTTAACTTGTTTGATAGGCAATTCTCCAGCTCTCACTACTGCGATAATATCAAATTCTTCATCACTATAATCTAGCTTAGCAGGGCTATAACCAGCCATTATCATCTGTGGTCCAAAACGTTTAGTTTTATTGTACTTTACAGGTTTTTCTGCTTGGGTTTTAGCTTTCTGTATTGGATAGTTACCAACCATTAAATATGGGTAAGTATGAGATTTATTTTGGGCGCGATCCTTAGCTACAATGTTAAATTGACCTACTTTAGAACCCCATGTTGTTTTTAATACAAAATCTTTGAATTGACCACGTTCAAATGTATAGGTAAATTTATATATTTCATCACCATTAGCTAATACTCCAGCTAGTGTCATTGCTTGTTTCAAACCACCAAATAGTGACTGTGTTTTTTGTACTTGTTCAAATGAAACTGTCTTAGTAGGCAAAACACCGGGTCTAACTATTGCAACTACATCAAATTCGCTATCATCAAAAGCATCTATTACACTAGGTGAAACACCAGCAGCAATAACTTGAGGATAAGCGCGAGCTGTTGAATTATATATAAATTCAGGTATCCAACTTTCTAAGTTTAGAATTTTTGTGCTTTCAGCAGTAGCGTCTTGATCATCTGTAACTGTTAAACTGATTGTATATTCACCTTGTTGTGGAAAAGTCAATTCAGCTTGTTTGCCTGATGTTTCTTGACCATCTGATGATTTCCATTCATAACTACTAATTTCACCATCTTCATCAATAGAATTGCTAGCATCTAGGCTTACAATGAAAGGTACTGGACCTTTTTCTGGTGTGACTGTATAACTAAAGTCAGCTACTGGTGGTGTATTTTTTTTCAATACCATTACAGTATCAGTAGCTGTATCTGCATTTCCTTCAGCATCAATAACTACTAATTGTATTTCATATTCACCAACAGTTTCAAAAGTCATTGTTGAGTTCTTACCTGTTTCTTCTTTGTCAGCAGAAGACCAATTATACTCTTCAATATCACCTGTAGAATCACTAGCGTCTAATTGTACTTCAAGTGGTGTTGTACCTTCTTTAGGATCTACTGTAAATTTCGCCTTTAAGGTTTCATCAGCGGATAAACTACCCACTGACAATAGAGTCATAATACTTGAGAAACACAAGTATTTTAAGTGTTGTTTTAGAGTCATATCAAAATTCTCCTAGAATTTGTGTAAAAAGTAATTGACAACATATTGAAAAAAGTATATTATAATAGTAAGTTTTACTTATTGCAAGTACTTTTTCGTAAAATCACTTTACTTTATATTAAAAACTATTGTCTATAAGGAGAAAAATTGCAATTAATATGAAAAATAAAATTTTCAGTGGAATATTAATATATTTCATTTTTATATTAAATCCGGTGTGGTGTATAGGATTTGATAATCAGACTCAGTCTAAAGTAAAAATAAAATTGTCTAGTGAAACTGTTTGGAATAATAAAGCAGGTGCCGAGACGATTATTGATTTACAACTGACAAATTTAGTTGATGAAAATTATACTGGCGAATTACGTTTGCTGATTTTAGTGCTTAATGGTCGTATTGATTTTAATGCAGTGACTATCACTGTTTTAGATAAACCTGAATCTGTGACTACCGATAAAAAGTATTCAGGTTTTTTTGTAAAAAAGGCTATTAAGTTGCTTGCTAACAGTAATCAAAGTTGGCGTTTTAAAATGATTTTACCCGCAGGTAGTCGCAAACCAAATATGGCCTTGCAATTATTTAGTTTATATAGAGATAAATATATTCTTGCAAGAAAGAGTTTATATATACATTAAGGATTTTTTATGAAAAAAATATTGTTACAATTATGTAGTATTAGTTTACTAATGAGCTTTTCTTTTGTTAGTGAAGCTGTCAGTGTCAAAATTAATAGCCCAGCAAATGGTGCTGTGATTCAAAGTGATAATACCGTTGTTACAGGAATTGCGAGTGCAGTGGGAACTCCCGGTCAAGGTATTGATTTAGTCTTAGTATTAGATGATTCAGGTAGTTTAGGTACTACTGATCCTACTCGTGAACGTTTTAGTGCTATACAACAGTTGATGACCAGTTTTGGTCCCAATGCAGATGTACATGTTGGGATAATATTTTTTACGGGCAGTGCTTCTGTGGCAGTGTCTTTACAACAAGTAAATACAGCGCGTCCAGCTATCAATGGTGCAATACAGAATAATCAAACACCGGGAGGTGGTACTGCTATTGATAGTGGCATTCAATTAGCTAGTAATGAGTTAGCTAGTAAGGGACGTGCAAATGCTTCTAAAGCGATTTTAGTGTTTACTGATGGTGGAAATAATAGTGGTCCTGAACCGGTAAAACAGGCAGCCGCTGCGGCATTTAGTCAAAATCAAGCTGTGTCTTTTATAGGTTTATTTCCTAGTAATGGAACTAATCCTTCTGATTTAGCTGCTTTACAGCAAGCTGCACAAGTAGGTGGTGGTAAGTTTTATCGGGCTACAGATCCTGTACATTTAGCCCCGCTATTTCGTGCTGCTAAAATTGTCTCTATTGATAATGTTACAGTAACTAATGTAACTACTGGAAGAGCTTCTGCTCGTGTGAATTTAACTGCTGGTAATTTTACTGGAAATGTTGATTTAGTGGTTGGACAAAATATTCTAAAAGCTGTAGCAACAGACACTGATGGTAAACAAGCAGCAGATTCTATTACTGTCACAGTTCAGCCAATTTGTCCTGATGATACTAATCCAATTTGCCCATGCCCTAATCCGAGTAATCCTAGTTGCCCTGCTGTGCCAGTAAAAAAAGCTAGTCAAGTCATTATGGGTGGTTTTGATCCTATGTTAATTGATTTTGCTCAAAGAGAAATGAGTTATAAAATTATGGCTGTAGTACGAGAAGGTTCTGCTCCAATTCGATCTGTATCTGTCAAAAAGAATGAAGAAGCTTTTAAGCTCTTATCTAATAAAATGAATTTAGAGGGTCAATTAAGTAATGGTGATAAGATTTATTCTTTAAGCTTAGTTATGGATAGAACATATGCTTTTGAACATAAAGGTGAACCATTAGCAAATTTCTTTGGTAGTGGAGTTGGTGAATATAATATTACGGTTGTGGATGAATCTCAAGAAGTTCATTCTTTTCCAAATTTAAATATGGGTAATCATCCTCATGTTATGATTCACGCGCTAACTGAAGTTCACCCTTATAAAACTAAAGGCATTCGTCGTTTTAGACCCCAAGTATTAATGTCCGGATTAGATCCAATGTTGTTAGATTATGGTGATGATTCTTTTAAAATCAAAGCAATTGTACGACCCGGTAGAACTGGTCTTCAAAATGTTACATTGAAAAATGGTAGTGGTTTTAAGATTGCTATGAATAGAGAAGGTGATATTGGTAATGGTGATATTATGTATAGTGCTGAATATACATTTCCTAGAGGAGCTTTTCCAGCTGGATCATTGCGTGATTTGTTTGGAAATGTAAATTTAGCTAGTGAATTTTTAGTAGAAGCAATTGATGATGCTCAGAACAAACATGCTTTCCCTGCATTGGAAATATGCGGTGGGCGTGGTTGTCCTGAATATAAGCCTTAATTAGTTTTGTAACATTTTTAAATAGTTTCTAACCCTAGCATTGCTAGGGTTTATTTTTAGTACTTGTTTGTATATTGGTATGGCTTTTTGTCTTTGCCCTGTTACTACGAATATGTTTCCTAAGTTGATTTGGGCTTTTAGGTTATTTTTGTCTATTTTTAGGGCTTGTTCGTAGGCTTTTTTGGCGGTTAGGTACAGTTGTTTGGCTTTTTGGTGCTTGGCTTTTTTGTGGTTTTCACGCCCTAGTTCAAAGTAGATGTTGCCTTTGTTTACTAAAAATTTCGCATGATTTAGTTTTCCTAGTTTGTGCCGCTGGCTTAGGGAGTTGTTTACCCACATTAGGGCGTTATTGTATTGGCGTAGGCTTTTGTAAGCCACTATTAGATTTAGTGCTGTTTCTGGGGTTATTGATATTGATGTTCCTATTTGTTTGTGTATTGATCTTTGTAGGGCTTTGATTGCTTTGTGAAAGCTGATTTTACTTTGTTTGATCTTGCCTTGTCGTTGTTGTTGTTTTCCTTGTTGAACTAGGTGTTTGCCTAGTATATTCCATGCTCGTTTCTTTTTTGGTGATTGTTCTACGTTGTGTTGCCATAGTGCTACTGGTTCACGCCACATTTGGTTACGTTGCCATGTTGCTGTTCCTAGTATTAGTATTATGGTTATTGTTATTATTGGAATTATACGTGAATATTGTGGTATTTTTACAACTAGGATATAGGCACATAAACTTGCTAAGCCTAAGTTTGGTAGGTAGGTTCTATGTTCAAATATTACGTCTTTGATGGGGATGAAACTGGATTCTATACCGTGGGCTAGGTAGTAAAAGAATATTCCAAATGCTATTAGTGGTCGTTTACGTAGGTTGTAGGCGGCTATGATTAGTAAGCTTATATGTCCTATTAATGCCCAAAATTCTTGGCTGTGCATTATTCTTGCTAGCCAGTTGTAGTGTTCAGTTCCTGTAAAAAATCCTTGGCTGATTGGGTAAGCGTAGTCTATATGTGAGCTTATTGGCCAAAAGAATAGGCTTATATAGGTCCATAGGACTTTGGTTTGGGTTGCAAAGTAGGCGTAACGTGAGATGTTTGTGGTTTCTCGGCTTAGTACTTCTAGGGATTTTAATGAGAGTGGATCTAGGTTAAATATTGTTGCTATTATATACCATATAATAAATAATGCTATTAGCGAGCTTATTATGGTTAGTATGAAGCGGCGTATATGTCCGGGGAAGAATATTAGTTCTAGTAATAGTAATGCTATTGGTAAGGTTACGGTGTTTTGTTTGGTTAGGAGGGCTAGTATGGCGAATGCTATAGATGTTAGTGTCCAAATTATTGTTGGTAATGGTTTGGGGTTTAGTCGCGCTTGGATGTATGATGCCATTGCGGCTATGTAGAAGAATGCGGCTAATGATGCTATCCTTTGTACTATGTATGTTACTGCTTGTATTTGTAGAGGATTTAAGAGGAATATTAATGCGACTATTATGGGTAGCCATGTTGTTGTTTGGTTATTTTTTAGTGCTGGTGTTGCTATTAAACCACGTACTAATGCAAATATGGCTATACCTGTTAGGAGATGAATAAAAATATTTATTAGGTGATAGCCTTGTACTTGGAATTGGTGGAATTGGTAGTTTAGGGCAAAACTTAGGTAGCCTACTACTCTTAGTTTGTATGTATTCCAGATTTCAAAGATGGTTCCTTGCCAATGGTATATTATTGGGTTTTCTTGGATTGATGAGAAGTCATCTAGGTAGAATGGCACATCTAATGTATGAATATATGTGGCTAGGGTTGCTATTAGTAGTGCTAGTATTTGGATGTAGGTTTTTTTTAGGATGTTTGTTATTTTCATAATTTTTTGTCAATAAAAGACCTGACATCCTCGGGATGTCAGGTCTGTCAAACTTTATACTATTTCTCGAATATGTGGTTGTGCTCTTTTAAATAGTATCCATGCTGGGCCTATTAATAATATCCATATTATTAGTGGTCGGAGTATGTTGCCCCAGTCCCACGGTAGTCCTTGGATTGCTGCGTGTATTAGTGCCATTATGTCTGCTATTGGGTTTATTATTAGTGCCCATTGCATTGTTTCTGGCATTTGGGTTGGCATGTATAGTATTGGGGTTAGATATAGGGTTATGGTTATCATAAATGGAAAGAATTGACTTATATCTTTTAGGAATAAACCTATTATTGATAGTAGGTAGGCTAGTGGAATTAGCCATATGGCTATTAGTAATATGCTTATTATTGCTATTGGTATTGCGGTCATATCTTCTAAAAAAATTACTGTTACTATCATAACTAGCATATATAAAACGGCGGCTAGGATTATTGGTAGTATTGGTAGTATTTCTATTGGAAATACTGATTTTTTGTATAAGCCTCCAAATTCTGGGAGAATATTTAGGCTACGCGATAGTATTTCTGATATAAATAGCCAAGGGAGCATTCCTATTAGGAAATAATCTACGAAGGCTACTCCATTAGGTAGTTTAATTTTTAGTACCATGCCTAGTAGGAACCAAAACCCAAGTATTTGTAAGGCAGGTTGAAGGATTAGCCAAAGATAACCTAGTATAGTTCCTGTAGTTCGTGTAGTAATATCGCGCTTAATTAATAGGTTTAAGAGGTAACGATGTCGATAGATGGCTTGTAAAGGTTCTAATAAGCCAAGTTTAGTAGCAAATATGTATCGTTTAAGAAAATTTATTATGATCATTATGCCTTATAGAATAACATATTATGTCTAAACTGAAAAAAATTTTAAACTATGTCTTGATATTATTTGCAGCTTATGCAAAACTTAGTACATAAAGATTATTTGAGATTTTAAATAATCTATTGCAAAATGGATTGATTTGCAATATTCTTATATGGAGTGTAGTTAATTAGTCTAATGAATAATTTTTCAGGAGAAAAATTTATGAATATAAAGAAAACGCTCATTTCGGTAGGTTTGTCCGCCGCACTGAGTGCCGTGCCGCTGATAGCGCAAGCGGATTTGGTATCTCAGACGGCAATTACTGCTGGTGTTGATGTATTAGTGAAGGATAGTGCTTCATTAACAGGTCAAAAATTATTATTGACTGAAAATGTTGCTGGAGCTGTTGGTGCAGGAACTATTGTTCTTGTACTAGATAATAGTGCAGAATTTGTAACAGGAACAGCAACAGGTAATAATATTGGCGCGTCTGCCAATGTTATTGATGGTAAATTAAAAATAGATGTTACAGCCAACACAGGGACTTCATTAGGAAGTATTACCCTTTCAGGTATTACAATTAAGACTTCTAGCAGTTCTGTTGGTGCTGAGATAAAGATAAGTAAAGATAGTAGTAGTACGGCAACTGGTGCTGAATTCCCTGCTCTAAAAATAGCTACAATTGTAGATCCTAGTGTAACAATAGAAAACACTAGTGGAACTATTCCTTCCTTTAAAGCTGGCTTAGCTGTAGATCTTCTTGACATTTTAATCGCAGAAAATGCAGTAGGTGCTATTGATACGCTTGATGATCAAAATCAATCTGTTACTGATGCAATTACTGTCACTTTACCTTCAGGTTGGACATTTGATGGTACTCCAAGTATAACGGATACTAATGCTACTGTGAATACTCCTGATGCTAACACAGTAACAATTAAAGATGTAACATCTAGTAAAATTTCTATAGAAGCGAAAATTAAAGCACCTGATAGTGTTAGTAATGGTGATGTTAAAGCTGATATAACAGTTAAACTTTCTAATGGCGAATCTAAAAGTGAAACACTAGTAGTCGGAACAGTGGAAGAGAGTGGTATTAAGGCTATAGTAGTTGATAAATCAACAGCTGCCTTTGATGCTGAGAAAGCAGCAGCAACTTCAGTACCTGAACTACCAATAGGTAAGTTGAATGCCCAACTGAATTCTATTATGGTAGTGGAAAACTTTGGAAACGACTTCACTGCAGATGATAAATTAGTGTTAACTTTACCAACCGGTGTTAAGTTCGTTTCAACTGGAGTCGCAAACTTAGATTCTAAGTATATTACATTAGGTACTGTTGCAGATCCAAATAGTGATAATACACTGACCATTCCTATTACAGATGGTGGAACAGATTTAACATCTGCAAATAGCAAAGGCGGTGTCTTAATTATCAAAAGCGGTATAATAGTAAATATTGCTGAAGATGCACCAGAAGGTGATATTAAGGCGGTTCTTACTGGTACAGTCAATGGTGGTGATATTGCAGCAACTGAGCTAGTTATTGGTAAAATCATAAAAGGTGGAACTACAAATGAAGCTAATTCAGATATTAAAACTGTTGGTGTAGGTAGTTCTAATGTAGAAATTGCTGAATTTACCTTAACTGAAGTTGTTCCGGCTGCTCTTAAAGGCAATAACAAAACAATTACTTTAACTTTACCTGATGGTGTTACTTGGACAAATACCACATCTGCACCAACGTGTACTGGAAGTAGTATTACAATTGGTCCTATTGATGATTTCACTGATGGTGATAAAGTAGCTACTTTCCCTGTAACTACAGTTTCTACAAGTACAGCTGGTAAAATTACTTGTACAGGTTACATAAATATTAAGTCTGATTTCAAACCGGGTGATATTGAAGTAACAATTGGTGGTACTGCTGGTGCAACTGAAGGTAAAGTATTAGTAGCAAAAGCAGCTACAGGTACAAGTGTTGCTGTAGGTGATGTACCTCAGTTGAAAGCTGGTGTTTCTGCCAAAGAAATTGCAACTATAACTATAAATGAAGCTTTCGCTGGTTCTTTATCTAAAGATGGTAAATTTAGAATTCAATTACCTGAAGGCTTAGTTTGGACAGCAGCTCTTCCAACAATTTCCACTGAATTGAAATCTGGAGAAAGTGGTACTAAACTTGTTAAAGATATTAATTCTACTGGATGGAGACTTAGTCTAGCTACTACCATAACTGTTAATGATACTGTAGTAATTCAAGTACCTAGTACAGCTTCAACTGGTGCAACAGTAATATCATTTGCGGAATTGAAGATTAATATTCCAGATGGAAGAGCAGATGGTTTAATCGAAGTTAAACTTTTTGATGGTGATGCAGCAGGAATAGATGGTGCTGGTGTAACTGAAGAAAGTAAATTGTTAGTAGGTATTATTGGTGATATTCCTGAGTTCAAGGTTGATCCATTAACAGTAAAAGTTGGTGCTGGTGATACAGTAGAAGTTACTGCTTCAGGTGGTTTAGGTACAGCGAAGGTTGGTGCAGTAGCGGATGCTACAATTGCAACAGCAACCATTAAAGATGGTACAGTTACTATAACTGGTGTTAAAGCAGGTAAAACTTCAGTAGAAGTATCTGATGGCAGTGCCACAGCACAAACTAAGACAGTAGCAATTGAAGTAACAGCAGCGGCAGAACTATCAGTTCCAGCAACTGCTGAAGTTGCAATTGACAAAACTGTTGAAGTTAAAATTACCGGCGGTAAAGCAGACTTTACAGTAACATCATCAGATGAAACAGTAGCAACTGCAACACTAAAAGATAAGACAATAATTATCAAAGGTGTTAAAAAAGGTACAGCAGATGTAACAATTAAAGATGCTGATGGTAAAGAAGCTACAGTTACTGTAACTGTTACAACAGTAGTTAATCCTTTTGAAAATTTACCAACAGCTGGCGGTAAAGATGGAGCAGCTACTGGTATTGACAAAGACGGAAAACCAGTAACAGTCGAAGCTAAATTCTCTGGTGGAGTAAGTACAGATGGTGGTACTACTTATACTTCAGAAGTTCCAGCAGACAAAGCAATTACTGTCAATGTTCAGATCAAAGTTGATCCTAAGCATGAAGGTAAAGCAGGTAAATACTATGTAGTAGCTGGTTATCAACCTAATGCAACTCAACTATTCTGGTGGTTCTATAAAGAAGATAAAACATTTGTAGATTGGGAATTAACTGGTGATGTTGCTGCCGATCTTGCTAAGAGAGTTGCTTACAAAGAAACAACTGATTTAGGTACACTTGAGATTGAACTAGCCAAAAATTTAAATCTCAAAGACTTCAAAGGTACATACTTTGCCTTCTTAGCTTATGAAATAGAAGATGGAAGCATTTTCTTCAACTTACCAGCTATAGAAATGACACAAAAATAGTAGGTATGTTGTAATAGCCTAAGTAGTAGAAAGGGCGGTATTCCTGAAAAGGGATATCGCCTTTTTTTATGAGGCATGATAAAATCTTATAATTTATATGAAATTACAAATAATTTTAGGGTTAATATTTACATTAACCAGCAATATAACTTATGGTTTTGATTTATTTAATCCTGATCGTGGTAAAGCCAAATCAGAAAGTAGAAGGTATTCAAAACCAACAATAAGTAAACCAACAACAAATGTAAGACCAAGTAGCTCTAAAAGAACTACTAAATCAAGACCAAAATACATCCCCCATAAAAAACTGGAAGATCTAATAAAAAAATTAAGGTCATCAAAAAAATTAGCTAATCCATTCAAACAAGTTTTTCCAATTGAATCAAAAATACTACCAACCGCACTGAAAAAATCAGAACTGAAAAAGTTGGCTAAAGGTACTACGGGTTCAGCTTCATATAATTATATTAAAAAAGCTCGTAAAGCTGTTAAAAAGCGTGTCAAAAAACGACGACTAAAAAGACAAAGAGATTTTGTATTACAAGGAACTAGTCGTATTGGTAGTAGAAGAGCGGTAGTATTAAAGGCACCTAATAACAAACAATTTGTTCTATATTTTGAAGATAATGTTGTGACTGAAATCAAAGGCTATGAAGGATACTACCTACTACAAGTTGAACCACGTGAAATAGTGATAGAATATCCAGAAGATGCGCCATGTCGCAAATCAAATCCAAAAAAAGGAGTAATCTGTAACCAACAAGACGAAGGCAGAACTGCCTTACTAAGCTTAGAACGAGATAAGATTGTAGCTGCGTCAACATCTCAGCCTCAAACAGCGGCGGCAACTACAGAAACAGAAAAACCGAAAAAAAGTAAGTTTAAGAGAAAAGTAATAAAAGAAGAAGACGTACCTCCGGGTATGAGAGTTGTACATACACCATTTGGGGATAGGTTAATACCAGTTAAATAACTAATGCTAAATAAATATAAACAACACGTAGAAGAACGCGCTAATCTGGGTTTACCTCCATTAGCTTTGGATGCTGAGCAAGTAGCGGCATTAATTGAATCATTAAAAACTTCACCTACTCAGGAGTTGCTGGATTTATTAATCCATAGAGTTCCTCCGGGTGTTGATCAGGCGGCTTATGTTAAGGCTGGGTTTTTGGCTGATGTTGCTAAAAATAAAACTAGTTCGGCTTTAATTTTACCTGCATATGCTACTGAATTATTGGGTACTATGTTGGGTGGTTATAATATTGAGCCGCTGATTGATTTGCTTGATGATGCGAATTTGGCAGAAATTGCCGCGAAGGCTTTGTCGCATACTTTGTTGATGTTTGATGCTTATCATGATGTAGTAGCAAAAGCATCAACTAATGAATGGGCGCAAAAGGTATTGAATTCTTGGGCTGAGGCAGAGTGGTTTACTAGTAAGCCTGCTTTGGCTGAGTGTATTACGGTTACGGTTTTTAAGGTGCCGGGTGAGACTAATACTGATGATTTGTCTCCAGCGTCTGAGGCTTGGAGTCGCCCTGATATTCCTTTACATGCTAAGGCGATGTTGGTTAGTAAAATGCCTGATGCTTTAGACACTATTGCTAGTTTGAAGCAAAAGGGGCATCCTTTAGCTTATGTTGGTGATGTGGTTGGTACTGGATCTTCACGTAAATCTGCAATAAATTCAGTATTATGGCATCTGGGTAATGATATTCCTTATATTCCAAATAAGCGTCAAGGTGGGGTAATTTTAGGTGGTAATATTGCGCCAATTTTCTTTAATACTGCTGAAGATTCTGGGGCTTTGCCGATAGAGTGTGATGTTTCTAAGTTAAATACTGGCGATGTTATCACTATTTATCCTTATGAGGGGCGTATAGTTAATGACAATGGTGAACAAGTTAGTAGTTTTGATTTGCGCCCAATTACTATGCCTGATGAAATTCGAGCTGGTGGGCGTATTCCTTTAATAATTGGGCGTAGTTTAACTGATAAGGCTAGTAGTTCTTCAAACAATGTGTTTATTCGCCCGTCAGCGGCTACAGAGAGTGATAAGGGTTTTACTTTAGCTCAAAAAATTGTTGGTAAGGCTTGTGGCGTTGATGGTGTACGCCCGGGTAGTTATTGTGAACCTAAAATAACTACTGTAGGTTCACAAGATACGACTGGTGCAATGACACGTGATGAGTTAAAAGAGTTGGCGTGTTTGGGCTTTTCTGCTGATTTGGTAATGCAAAGTTTTTGTCATACAGCGGCTTATCCAAAACCTGTTGATATAACATTGCAACACAATTTACCAGATTTTATTCGTACACGTGGTGGTGTTTCGTTACGCCCGGGTGATGGTATTATTCATTCATGGTTAAATCGTATGATTTTACCAGATACGGTTGGAACTGGTGGCGATTCACATACGCGGTTTCCATTAGGAATTAGTTTTCCTGCGGGTAGTGGTTTAGTAGCATTTGCAGCGGCATTAGGTGTAATGCCTTTAGATATGCCAGAATCGGTGCTGGTTCGTTTTACTGGTGAAATGCAAGCTGGTATTACTTTACGCGATTTGGTAAATGCAATTCCTTATGTAGCAATTCAACAAGGTTTATTAACAGTAGCTAAACAGGGTAAGAAAAATATCTTCTCAGGGCGAGTATTAGAAATTGAAGGTTTAGCAGATTTAAAAGTTGAACAAGCTTTTGAGTTAGCCGATGCCTCAGCCGAACGCTCAGCGAATGGTTGCACTGTGCGCTTAAATAAAGAGCCAATAATAGAATATCTAAACTCCAATATCACCTTATTAACTTGGATGATAGCGAATGGCTATGGAGATGAACGTACATTAGAGCGTCGTATCGAAGCTATGCAAAAATGGCTAGAAAATCCAGAATTATTAGAACCAGACGCTGATGCTGAATATGCAGCAATAATAGAAATAAACCTAAATGAAATCAAAGAACCGATACTAGCTTGCCCAAATGATCCCGATGATGTTAAGCCATTATCAGAAGTGGCAGGAACAAGTATTGATGAAGTATTTATCGGTTCTTGTATGACAAATATAGGGCATTATCGCGCTGCTAGCAAGGTATTACAAGCGGCAGGTAATGTACCAACTACTCTTTGGATAGCTCCACCGACACGTATGGATGAAAAGCAATTAATAGAAGAAGGGGTATATTCAACATTTGGGCAAGCGGGAGCGCGTACAGAAATGCCGGGCTGCTCACTCTGTATGGGCAATCAAGCACGAGTAAAAGATGGAGCAACAGTAATATCAACATCAACTCGTAACTTCCCTAACCGCTTAGGTAAAGATGCGAATGTATATCTAGCTTCAGCCGAATTAGCGGCAGTAGCTAGTAAACTTGGAAAAATACCTAGCATAAATGAATATATGGAAAATGTTGCGGCTATAACGCCGGAATCGGATTATCGTTATTTAAATTTCCATGAAATGGAAGAGTATAAGGTAGCGTAAAATGTAGGGGCAATCTTTTATGGTTGCCCAGCTTAAAAAATGCAATATCAACTTTCATTCAATAGAATATTCCCAATATTATTAAGTCTAATCATTATTTTATGGATTTATCTTAATTATAAATTAATGATTGCAGATGTATGGGATGAAACTAATTTTTTATTATACTTTTATTCTACTCCGCAAACTCTGTTTGAAAAAATAAAATTTATTTGGACTAGCAGTGACTTAGGAAATATTTATCGTCCTTTGCCTATTTCTTTAGCTATACTAATCATTGAGCCTATTAATAATTATGAGTTAGCATGGAAGGTATTAAGATGGACAAATGTATTGTTGTTGTTAGCTAGCTTATTATTTCTATTGGCTGCATTACATAAATGGGGTATTAAAAACTATCAAAAACTGATTTTTAGTATTTTCTTTTTATATTCTAGTGCCGCTATTATTAGTGCTAGTTGGTTTGCTAATATGTTTGATGTTAGTACAGTATTTTTTATTAGTCTTGGAATTTTTTTGATTTCATTACAACAATATATCATCGCTGCTTTAGTATTAAGCTTATCTTTTTTTTGTAAAGAAATAAGTGTGTTATTAATACCATTTTTATTTATTTTAGTATTAAATACTAAGCTAGATTTCCGTCAATTCACAAGGATGTGCTTAATTATTGTTACAATAGCTGGTATTTATTGGTATTTACGTTTATCTTATATTCCTTTAGGCTCAGAACAAGATATTCATGGTTTTTCCACAATACAATTGTTGCCAACATTACAAGCTTATTTTGAAAGTTTCTGGTGGCAAACCATGAAACGTGATGGTATGAGTTTGTTAGGTTTTATATGGTTGCTTGTTTCTTTATTAGCTTTAAAAGGTTTCATTAATAAAGCTGCATTGATTGTATTGATGATGTTATCAGCTATAATGTATTTAGGTATGTTTAGTTATCAAAATGATGTCTTAATGAGTCATCTGAATTTTGTTGGGCGACTTTATTTAGTGCCAATGGTTTTAAGTTTGTTGATGTTAATTATGTGGGGAAGAACTTCTTTATTTGTCATATTATTAATGCCAGTATTATGGGGCGCACAACAAACCTATACAAATCATAGGAATTTTCAAATTGTATATCATCAAATTTATGATTTGGCACAAAATAGTTCCGATAAATTAACGATTCATTATCCAGAAAAACCCTTAAATGATCATATTCGCAAAATTGAGATAGGAGATTATCCTCAAGCATGTTTTTCTATTGGAATGAAAACTTTGAAATATAAACAATGCAAGTAATTAATCTACAAAATGTAAGTAAAACCTACACTCATTATGCACACGGCATTGATAGGTTGCTAGAAATTTTAACCCGCCGCCCTCGTCATCAAGCCTTTGCCGCTTTACATCCCATGAATTTAAGTGTTTCAGAAAGTCAAGTTGTGGGTATTATTGGCAATAATGGGGCTGGTAAAAGTACTTTATTGAAAATCCTTGCTGGTACTTTACAACCAGATGGGGATTTGTGTGAAGTTAAAGGGCGTGTTGCGGCTTTATTAGAATTAGGTGGCGGTTTTCATCCTGAAATGACTGGGCGCGAAAATGTTTATTTAAATAGTTCTATGATGGGTTTGTCATCGAGTGAAATTGATGCTATATATGATGATATAGTTGCTTTTGCTGACATTGAAGATTTCATGGAGCAGCCGGTTAAGACTTATTCTTCTGGTATGTTTATGCGTTTAGCTTTTGCGGTGGCAACTAGTGTTGATCCTGATATATTGATTATTGATGAGGCTTTATCAGTTGGAGATGGTGCATTTGCGCGTAAATCTTTTGATCGTATAATGCAATTTAAACAAGCTAAAAAGACTATTTTATTTTGTTCGCATTCGCTGTATCAGGTTGAATCTATATGTGATCGTGTGATTTGGTTAGATAAAGGGCATCTGAAACTGGATGGTGCGCCAAGTGCGGTGGTGAGTGCGTATAATCAATTTATGGCTCAAGGAGATGCACCAAATTCCAAAAAAGAGACATTAGTAGCAGATGGTACTGCACAAATAACCAATATAACGATCAGTGTTGATGGTGTTACAAGAGATCGCATAGATGTTTTCAGTCTGAAAAGCGAATTAAATTTAACTATTGGATATTCATCAGATCCAAAATTGCCAATACCTAGCCTTGGATTAATAATATCTAGTGCAGATGGAAGACATATTACTAGTGCTGGCACTAAAAATGATGGTTTAATTATTAAACGTGATGCTCAAGGCAATGCCAAAGTTAGGCTTACTTTTTCAAAATTAGCCTTATTAAAAGGAGAATATTGGATTACTGTTTATTTAATGTGTGAAAATGCGATCCATATTTATGATGAAGTTAATCATCCTACTAAATTGGATGTGCATCAAGAAAGTTTAGAACTTGGTGTTGTGAGTTTGCCACGTGAATGGGTGCAAATATGAAATCTTCACGTTGGAGCATAACTACAGTAACAGAAAATGATAAAGCTGCTATAAGAGAATTATTTAATGAGGTTTTTGCTCCCGAAAAAATGAGCGATGTTCTTTGGGAATGGAAATATGGAAATGGGCGTGGTTTAGGAACTGTAGCTTGGCGTGATGATGGTAAAATGGTTGCTCACTATGGCGCAATAATACGTAAACTCCATTATTTTGGAAGTTTGAAGTTAATAATACAAATTGCTGATGTGATGGTATCTACTAAAGAACGTGGTAGGTTAACACGGCGTGGTGCCTTTTTTTTAACAGCAGCGACTTTTCCAGAATCTTATGTTGGCTATGGTGCGCGGTTTTGGTTAGGTTACGGTTTTCCTAATAAACGTGCTATGAAGATTGCAGAACGTTTAGGTTTGTATGCGCCTGTGGGAAAGATGATAGAATTGCGTTGGCAATCAAGTGCTGCTAAATCTCATTTATGGACACGTATTCGGCATTTACAGCCACAGCATAAGCATAAGCAAAAAAATAAACAAATTATCAATAAATTATGGAATCATATGGCTGATAGTTTGCAAGATGCGTTAGTCGGAGTGCGTGATTGGGATTATGTAGAACATCGTTATTTTTTGCATCCACATAAACAATATGAGGTTCTGTTGATAAGCAGACGTTTTACTAATCAAGCACTAGCAGTTATAGTAATCCGTCGAGAAAATGAAACTTGTAGAATTATGGATTTTATTGGTGATTTAAAATATCTTCCAGAAACTATTAAACAAATTAGACGTATGGCAGGTGTTTGGGGTATGAAAGCAGTTATTGTGTGGATAACAGCCAATTTTACTAAAGCATTTCCTCAGCAAGAGGTTGAAGAACATGATTTAGAAATCATAATTCCTCATACGATCTGGAGTCAAGCAGTGCCACCAGAAGCAATTGAGGGGCATTGGTGGTTAATGAGTGGTGATACTGATTTTTTGTAGGATTAACAAATGAAAGAAGCTTCATTTATCCCTTATACAGCAACAATTGCTTTACCAAAGGGCAATGTTTTAGTTTTGGCTCCGCATCCAGATGATGAAGTCTTTGGTTGTGCGGGTGCTATAATGCAACATGTGTCACAGAATGATTCTGTGCAAGTTGTAATTATCACTGATGGCAGCGCGGCTACTATACATCCTAATACTGATAGTAAGATAAAATATATAGAGACTCGTCAACAAGAAAGTTGTACAGCGGCACAAGTTTTAGGCTATGGTACACCAGAATTTTGGGGTATTACTGATCGTACTTTGGAATGTAATGATAATTTGATTGAGCGGTTAGTTAATTATATTAAAGAAAAACAAATAACGTTGGTATATGCACCATCTGTGATGGAAATTCACCCTGATCATTATGCTTTAGCTATTAGTGCAGTAGAAGCAGTGCGCCGCTGTGGTGAAAACGTGAATTTGAGCATGTATGAAATAGGTGTGCCTTTACATCCTAATATTTTGTTAGATATAACTAATATGTTGGAACGCAAGAAAGAAGCAATGAATTGTTTTGTTTCTCAATTAGCCCTCCAAGATTATAGTCGCCATGTGTTAGGATTAAATACTTATCGTAGTTATACTTTGCCAGCCACTGTAATAGCGGTTGAGGGCTATTATATGCTTAATGGCTTGGAATTACAAAATCAGTTTAGCGTATTTGGAAATACGCGACAAACTGCTGAATTATCCAGAGTATATAATAGTCGTTCATGGCGTTTAACTATGCCACTACGTTGGTTACATTCTGTCTTTAAAACTTAGATATTGCAACCCAACTAATATCATTATCTAATATTTGCGAAAAACCGTTTTCTATTAATTCATTCTTTTGCCAAAAAGAACGATGATTTTCGTAAGGATTAGCTTCTACTTGTTGTGGAATAAATTCTTTTGGGGTGCTTATTAAAACAGCTTTGTTAGCAATTCTTTTTAGTTGTGCTAGAAACTCTAATCCATCTGTTTTGGTAAAATGTTCTAGTATATCTATAGCTAAAACTAGTTCATAACTATTATCAGCTAAAGTAGGTAATATTGTTAAAGCATTACCAATCATTATGTTGTGATAACAGTAGTCGTGAACTGGCGTAAGGTAAACATCACATGCTTCAATGCCATCAATACGCACACTCCATTCTGCTTTTGGGCGTTGTTTTCCTTCACTACCATTGACTTCAAATAGATTGATATTTTCAAGATTAATACGTGCTAAAAAACCATATTGCCCCATACCAACTCCTACATCAAGTAAGGATGCTGGATTGAGTTGTTCTATGTATTGCACTATGGTTGAAATTTGGGAACTTTGACTGAAAGGCATATTGTAATAAAATTAATATAAAAATTTAGTAGATAATTTACGACCAAAGATACGAGCAGGATTTTCAATTAAATAATAAGTCATTAAGGCTAAAATAACTGTTAGTATTAAACAGGTTAAATATCCTATAAAACCAGTTAAATTATAATTTAAGTGATTTAAAACTTTTGGAAGTAACAGATGAAATAAATAAACTCCATAACTTATATTTCCCATAAATAAACATATAGAATAAAAAAAGGAATTAACTTTCTTTAGATATATTAGAAATGGAAATAACAGAATAGCATAACTAATAGCACACCATAAACGAAAATATGATGTTAACAACAATTTACTACCTTCTCCGTATAAATCAAGTACTAATATTAAAAAATATAAACTAATGATAGTAAATGTAATTATTATAATATAAATTATTTTAGGTATTTTTTGATGCTTATATTTATCATAAATACTAAATAATAAAACTCCAATCATAAATTCAATGAGAAAACCGGGTAAATGAAAGCTTAAAATTGTTGATAGATTAGGATTTGAAACTTCTGTTGAAGTCATAATTAGGATTGTTTTTAATACAATTGCTAATATCAGTACTATATAAATAGTATTTATATTTCTCACTGTCAAAAATGCTAAAAACGGTACTAATAAATAGAATTCTATTTCTATAGGAATAGTCCATGTTACACCATTAAAAAACATTGCTTCTTGAATGGAGCTTGTAGTTTGCAGAAAAAATAAATGATCAATAAAAAATGCAAATTTTTGTGGATCGTCTGGTGCAAATCCGTAATATAATAACAGTGAAAAGAAATATAATGGATATATTCTAAAAAATCTCCTTATTAAGTAAGGTTTGATAGCTATCTTACCAGAATAAATTATAGGCGCAAATACAAATCCACTAATTACAAAAAATAAATCTACACCTGTTCCTAAAAAATTTAGAGTCTTTGATTCTGGCATCAAGAAAAAAGCATAGTGGTATGTTAATACCATCAATGCCGCTATGCCACGAAATAGTTCTATTGCTGGGTGCATAATAATTATTATTTTTTCATTGTTAAAAATTCACTGCACTCTAGCATGCTCTAACATTTCTTGTGCATGTGCTAAGGTTTGGGAGGTGATTTCTATTCCTCCTAACATTCGGGCTATTTCTTCAATGCGTTGTTGGTAGTCTAGTTGTTTTATAGTTGCATATGTGGTTTGTTGTAAGACTTTTTTGCTTACTTGTAAGTGATGATGCCCTTGACTTGCTACTTGTGCTAAGTGGGTAATACATAATACTTGGCGTTGTTGCCCTAGTTTGTTTAGTAGTTGCCCTACTATTTCTGCAACTCCACCGCCTATTCCTACGTCAACTTCGTCAAATACTAGTATTGGTACTCCACGGCTTTCTGTGGTAATTACTTGTATTGCTAAGCTTATTCTTGATAGTTCGCCGCCTGATGCTACTTGTTGTAGTGGTTTCGGTGGATTGCCGGGGTTGGTGCTTACTAAAAATTCTATTTTGTCGCTGCCTGTTGGAGATGGTGCTGCTTGTTGGTCTGTTTTTACTTTGATCGTTAATTTGCCGCCGGGCATTCCTAGTTGTTGTATTTCTTTCGTTATTTGTTCTGATAATGTGTTTGCGGTTTTTATTCGTTGTTTATGTAAAATTTGGCTTATTTGTTTATAGGTTTCTAAGCTTTCTGCAATTTTAGCTTCTAAATTCACAACGCGTTGTTCATAATTTTCTAATTCATTTAGTTGTTTATTTAGTTGTTCTACATATTTTGGCAACTCTGCATAGCTAACTCGGTGTTTGCGTGCTAAGTCTTGTAGTTGGTTAATTTGTTGTTGTACATCTTGTAAGCGTTCTGCATCTAAATCTAAGTTATGTATATATGTACGTAATTCACCTATCGCTTCTTGAGTGTGAATGATTGCATTTTCTAAAAATGCAGCAATATTAGTTAGTTGTGAATCTGCATCTTGCATTTCTTCTAATAAATTAAAGGCTTTATTTAATCCTCCTGCTTCGTCATTATCAAGTAATGTTAGCGCGTCTTGACTATTTTCTAATAATTTTTGTGCATTAACTAAACGACGAAATTCTGTTTCAAGTTTTTCTAGTGCTTGAGTTGTAACTTCAAAGTTTTCAAATTCTTGAACTTGATAACGTAATAAGCTTATTTTTGCGTCACGATCTTCTCCACCTAAATGTTTTAATTCTGTTTTTAGTTTATTCCAAGCTTGATAAGTATTTTTAACTTGTTGTAAAATTGTTTTATCGTCCATTAGTTCGTCAACTAATTCACGTTGTATGTCGGGCTTCAGTAAGGATTGATGAACATGTTGACCATGAATATCTACTAAATATTCTCCTAATTTACGCGCTGTTTGTATAGATACTGGTTGGTCATTAATATAAGCTCTTGAACGCCCGTTATGATTGACAACTCGTCGTACAAAACATTCTTCTCCGTGAGATAAATTTTGTTGCTCTAACCATTGTTGCGCTGCTAATGGCAGATGAAAAACGGCATTAACTTGTGCAGTTTCACAACCTTGCCGTACCATATTACTATAAGCTCTTTCTCCAAGCACTAAACTGAGTGCGTCAATAACAATTGATTTACCTGCTCCAGTTTCGCCACTGATGATTGTCAATCCGTTATTAAATTGTAATTTCAATTGTTCAACAATGACAAAATTTTCAATCTGTAAATAATGTAACACTTAAATACCCTTACTATTAATCAATTTTAGGTCTATAAATTGTAACTTTAAAATATTCTGCGGTGGTATTATTTTCAAATTCTATATTAGGATATGCTTTAAGTGATTTTAAAATACCACTACCAATTCCTCTGTATGGTAAGACATCACTGACAAAGGATGTTAAAACAATATTTCTGGAACGGCGTTGAATACCTTGTTTAATATCTTCAACAGAAAGACTGTTTGGTAATTTACCCGGGCTTTTTATTTCAATTCTATTTGGAAATATAAATAATTTTATTGAGTCATGAATAAAATAATCTCTATGTACTAAGGCATTAATTAGTAGTTCTTCAAAAACAATTTTTGGTATTTCTGGTATTCCTAAGCTATTAAAACTTTGATTGCCTTGATGTTTTCTTAGTATGCTAGTTATAAAACTAAGAGTGTTTTTATATTGTTGTAATAAATTACCGGTAAAATTTTCACTATCTCTATAATCGTTAGTAATAAATTCATTATCCCAAAATGAAACCATTGAAATATAAAGTTCAGGCAATAAAATTTCTACATTTCTGCCAAATAGTAAGGTTCCTGCTATAGTTAGTTTATCATCTTTCATAAGTCTGAGATTTGTCATTAAACGTGATATTTCTTCAGTTTCAAAATCTTCTTTGTATCTTTTTTGAAAGAAATCTCTAAATATGATTAGATCAACATCATTAATAGTAGTGTCTGCAATTGGTTGCCTTTCAGCATATAATTTACCAGCGTTTTGATATAAACGTTTTAATTCTTCAGGTGATACACGTCTTTTGTTAGCGGCTGATTTCATCCAATAGACCATATTTTTATCACAATATGGTTTTTCAATTCCAGCGGGAATTGTTACAATTAAAATTAATTTATTCTCAATAGAGACGGTATCAGTAAATATATTAATAGAGGGTTTTATATTATTTGCTGCCCAATTGAATAGATAATTATTAGCTTTTTCTATGGATTCAAAATCTTGTCCTATAATATTACCGGTTTTATCTTCAATACCAATCAGAATTTTGCCGCCTTGAAAATTAGACATAGCAACTAATTCAGCAACAATATCATCTGCTTGTTTTGCTTTAAGTTGTTGTTTAAACTGTACTTGGCTATTTTCACCGGCATTAATTATTTTAATTAATTCAGCAGTATTCATATTAATAATCCCGCTGCGACTTTTCTACCTTCTGATATTAATATTGTATAGGTGCGACAAGCGGCTGCTGTATCCATAATTTCTATTCCAATACTTTTTTCTATTAAAGGGCTTAGTAATTCTGCGCTGGGGAAATGTATTGTTTGCCCTGTTCCTAATATAATTATATCTACTTCTAGTTTAGCTAGTGTTTCAAAATGGGCTATTTTTAAGTCGTCAACATTTGTTGGTTGCCAGTCTGTTAGATATTCTGGCATTATAATTATGCTATTTGAATATTTTTTGTCATTAATTGTGACGCTGTTTGTATCAATGTTTTTTATTTGGTATGTGCTATTAGATGTTGTTAGGTGAACTTTCATTGTTAATTCTCTAAAATGACTATTGCTGCTGCAATCTCTGTAATATGTGATAGGCTTACATGCACTTTGGTGACTGTTAATTGTTTGACTATTTGTTGTGTTTTGCCATGTGTAATTATATAGGGTGCGCCAGTGTCTTTATTAAGTACTTCTATATCTTTAAAGGTTACTTGTTGACTTAATCCTGTTCCTATTGCTTTCATAAAGGCTTCTTTAACTGCAAATTTACCTGCATAACGTTCTGTTGGATCGCGATATTTTTGGCAATATGTGATTTCTTTTGAAGTGAATAGGCGGTTGGTGAAGTTTTCACCATGTTTTTCTATGCCTTTACGAATACGTATTTGGTCAACTATGTCTATGCCTAATCCTAGTATCATAATAATCTCTATTAAATGTCTTATTTTAATATAGTATAGAAAATTATGCCTACTAATGATTCTTTAAATTCTTTACATGATGCTGTTGATAAGGGTTTATCAACCGAAATTGAACAACAAGTCACAGAACTTCATCCGTCTGAAATCGCTGATTCTTTAGAATCATTGCCTTGTAAACAACGCGCTGAGTTATGGAAACTAGTTGATCAAGAAGCAGTATTGCCTTATTTGAATGATACTGTACAGCTTGAATTAATACAAGATATGTCTGCTGCTACTTTAGCAAGGGCAATTGAGAGTATGGATACTGATGATGCGGTGGATATGTTACAAAATTTGCCGGATGAAGTTGTTGAAGCTTGTTTACAAGAAGTAGATTTGGAACATTATCGCCGCTTGAGACAGGTATTATTTTATCCTGAAAACTCCGCCGGTGGTTTAATGAATACCGATATTTTAATTGTACGTACTCAAATGACTATAAAAATGGTGCTACGTTATTTACGCCGCTTTGATAAATTACCTGATAGAACTGATTTATTAATGGTGGTTGATAGTAATAATCATTATAGTGGGGTATTATTTATAACCGATTTATTAACTAGTAGCCCTAAATATTTAGTTGAGCAAATTATGTCCACTAATATAGAGGCTATTGCAGCTGATTTATCAGATAATAAGGTAGCTTTATTATTTGAACAACGTGATTTATTGTCTGCACCTGTAGTTGATAAGCAGGGTATTTTGCTTGGGCGTATTACGATTGATGATGTAGTAGATGTAATACGGGCTGAAGCTGATCATCATTTAATGGGGCGTGCTGGTTTAGATGAAGAGGATGATATGTTTGCTCCAATCTTGAAGACGACTCGTAATAGAGCGATATGGTTAGGTGTGAATTTAATAACAGCTTTTTTAGCCGCTTATGTAATTGGTTTATTTGAGGCAACTTTAGAACAAATGGTAGCTTTAGCAGTTTTATTGCCAATAGTTGCTAGTATGGGTGGTATTGCTGGCAGTCAAACTTTAACGATTGTGATTCGTGGTATGGCATTAAATCAAATTAGTAATACTAATATTCCTTGGTTATTAAAAAAGGAATTAGCAGTAGCTATATTAAATGGAATTATTTGGGCGATTGTGGTGGCTGTTATAGCTATAATTTGGTTTAATAATGTTATATTGGGTTTGATTATTGGAACGGCGTTAATTATTAATTTATTTGTAGCAGCTTTTGCAGGGGTATTAATTCCAGTATTGTTGAAACGTTTATCTATAGATCCAGCTCTTGCGGCTAGTGTTACTTTAACTACTATTACTGATGTTATTGGATTTGGAACTCTGTTGGGATTGGCTACAATTTTATTGAAAGAATAGTTCGGCGAACCAAGTAGCCTTATCTTTGCCCTAACATATCTGGAGTAACTAATACAATTCCAGATTCATTAACATAAAAACGTTTAGTTCGGTGGGTTTCGCTGTCGCTCTACCCACCCTACATGTGATGTTAATGAATTTTAATGTAGGGTGGGTAGAGCGACGACAGCGAAACCCACCGAACCAAGTAGCCTTATCTTTGCCCTAACATGTCTGGTGTAACTAATACAATTCCAGATTCATTAACATAAAAACGTTTAGCGTCTTCTTCTAAGTTTTCTCCTATGACGGTATTAGGAGGAATGATACTACCTCTATCAATTACAGCTTTTTTGATTTTGCAATTACGACCAATTTCTACATTTGGTAATATTACGCTATCTGTTACAGATGAATAAGAATTTATTTTAACATTAGAAAATAGTAAGGATTTTTTGACTTTAGCACCTGAAATTATACATCCTCCTGATACGATAGAATCAACAGCCATACCTCGTCTCTCTTCATCATCAAATATAAATTTTGCAGGTGGTAATTGTAGTTGATTAGTCCAAATAGGCCATTCTTCGTCATAAACATTTAGTTGTGGGCTTACAGAAACTAAGTCTATATTGGCTTCCCAAAATGCTTGCAATGTACCAACATCACGCCAATAAGCTTGTTCTCCTTTTTGAACGTCGCGAAAACGGTAGGCAAATACTTGATGTTGATCGATAATAGATGGAATTATATCTTTACCAAAGTCATGGCTAGACTGCGTGGATTCTGCATCTATATTAAGTTGATCATATAAAAAATCTGCTTTAAAAACGTAAATACCCATTGATGCTAATGCTTGACTTGGATCATTAGGTGTTGGTTCTGGTTGACTAGGTTTTTCTGCAAAACGTATAACTTGATCTTTGTCATCAATACTCATTACACCAAAACTGGTTGCCATATCTAATGGAACTTCTAAACAACCTACGGTCATATCAGCGTTGTTATCAACATGTGCTGCTATCATTGGACCATAATCCATTTTATATATATGATCACCAGCTAAAATTAGGATATATTCTGGTTTATGAGCACGAATTATATTGAGATTTTGATATACAGCGTCGGCTGTTCCTGAATACCAATTTTCACTTTGTTGTGATGCTGGCATTAATTCAATAAATTCACCAAATAAAATCCCGCGAGAAAAATTCCAAGCTCTTTGAATATGGCGAATCAAAGAATGTGATTTATATTGTGTGACTATTGATATTTTGCGTATGCCAGAGTTAATGCAATTGGATAAAGGAAAGTCAATAATACGAAATTTACCACCAAAAGGTACTGCTGGTTTTGCTCGCCACTGAGTTAAATCTTTCAAACGTGTGCCACGCCCACCAGCTAGAACTAAAGCCATTGTGTTACGAGTTAATTGGCTAATATGACGATCCGCTTCAGCATTCATTAATTTATCCTCAAAACAAATTGTATATTATACTACAAACAATCTTGTTCTTGGATATAACGACGATTTACCCAGCCTTTAACATATTTATATTTAATTGGAAACCAACGGGATCTGCCAACTTTTTTTGATCTGCCAGTTACTTCTATGCCTGTAGCGTTTGAACTGAGTCTATAAATCTTTTTATAGCTAATTCCCGGTCCATTTCTGACTGATAATGTGTCATTGGAATCAACATTGACAACTTGAAAGGAACAACCATATTGTTCAATAATTGGACAATCTTTTTTTAGATAGTAACTATTAACCCAGCCTCTGATGCCATCATATTCAATAGGCACCCAGAAAAATCTGCCAACTTTAATTTCATAACCAACAATTTCAATATGATTTCCATTTGATGGAATAGAACCAACCTTTTTATATTTAGCACCGGGACCCACGCGAACTGTTAATGTATCATTAGTTTGAACTTTGCTGACACGGTATAAACAATCATTACTCAGTTTTGCCATAGTTGTATATGAGTACAGGAATAGCCATAAACTTAAGACTATAGTTATAAACTTTTTTAATTGGTTCATTTGTTTGCTCCATTAATAACTTAGAAGTATTTATATTAACATATTAATTTATATTATGCTGAGAGAAAGTGGGGTTTTAATTACATGGTCGGTTGTCACCGACTATGCAACCAAATCTTACCAAGGATAATTCAATTTATACCCAATACCATAAATAGTGCTGATAACTTCTTTATTGGGTAGTTGAGTTGCTATTTTTTTACGCAGATTTTTGATATGTGAATCAATGGTACGCTCATAGCCCTCAAAGTCAGAATCTCGCATCATATTTAATAATTTTTGACGGGATAAGACGGTGTTCGGACGCGCTAATAGGAATTTTAATAAGGTAAATTCACTAGGTGTAAATTTTAATTTCTGATCTGCAATATGCACTTCATGGGTTTTTTCATCTAGCCTAATGGTTCCAACCAGCAATTTTTTCTCTTGTTCTACAGGATTAGGAGGCATTCTTCGCAACACTGCTTTGACACGTGCTACCACTTCTCTTGGGCTAAAGGGTTTGCATATATAATCATCAGCTCCCAATTCTAAGCCCAATAGTCGATCAAGTTCTTCTACTTTTGCCGTGATCATGATTATAGGCACATTTGAAAATTTCCTGATTTCACTACAAACAGCTATTCCGTCCATTTCTGGTAGCATAATATCTAATAAGATTAATGTCGGTGCTGTTTGTTTGACATAAGGCACTACTTTATCACCTTGTTTCAGACAAGAAACTGTATAGTTTGATTTTTCTAAATAATCACGGAGTAATTGAGCAATTTTGATTTCGTCTTCTACAATCAGAATATGTTGAGTTTTCATAGTCTTTATTTTAAAGGAAAAACGATTTTAATCCAAAGTCCACCTGATGATACATTAGTAGCTGTAATTTTGCCACCGTGTATTTCTACGATATTTTTACAAATAGCCAAACCTAATCCGCTGCCACCTTTGGCTCGATTTCTTGATTGTTCTACCCGATAAAGTCGATCAAATAAGCGTCCTATAGATTCTTTAGGTACCCCGGGTCCTGAGTCGATAAAGTTGATGCAGAGCTGAGTTTTTGTCTGTTCAGATAAAATTTTTAAGCTGCCGGGCGAATCTACATATCGTAATGTATTTTCCAGTATATTGGAATATAATTGCCTTAATTTATCTGCATTTGCTTGTAAAATACTATCTGCTTGCAAATTTTCTTCTACTAAAATATTATGTTGTGCTAATTGAGTATGATATAATTGTAAGCTTTCTCGCAAAATTTGTAGTGGATTCAAAGCTTCATGATTGAAGTCTCGAATACCATCTTGCATTGCTTCAATTTCGCCACGCATTATTGATAAAGGAGTTCTTAGTTCATGTGAAATATCAGTCAACCATTGTTGACGCATTATTTCAAATTTTTCAAGTGTTTGTGACATTGTATTAAAATCATCAGCTAATTGTCCCAATTCATCATGGGAATTAATTTTAATTTTTGTTTTAAATTGACGGGAAGTTAATGCTTGTGTACCTTTAATTAGTTGTTGAATAGGAATTAACAATTGTCTTGATAACCACCATACCAGCAAGGTTGTTATCAAGACAATACTTGCAGATATTACATAGAATATCTCGGTTTGTTGTTTTAAAAACTCAATATCCCAAGGTTTTGATCTATGTTTTCTTTTGTGCATTCCCAGCCATCCAGTTATTTTTCCTTCGACGATAATTGCTTGAAGTTGATGCTGTTTGATTGGAGCAGGATTACCAACAACTCTTTTTTTTTGTGCATCAAACAGAGCAAACTTCCGAAATGGACCTCTTTTTGGTGGTTTTCGCCTAAAATCGTGAGGTGGAGGTGGAGGTGGTCTATGATCTTTATTTTTGTGACGAATTGAATGTAGCAATTCTCTCCAAACAAAATGGTTATTTCTTAATCTATCCCAGCTTTGCTCTGTTTTATATTCTATACTGAGTCTATAATCAAGCTCATTGAGTATTTTCATGTCCATTTTGTTCATAAAATCTACGAAGTTTTTCTGAAGATAAAAGTTCATGATGACAATCATTAAAACAATAGTTATGACACTGGTTAACAAGAATGAGATAAAAAATTTATAGGATAATTTAGTTTCTCCACATTTTCTCCACAATTGCTTGCTATACTTTAAATTGAAAATTAAATTAGAGGATTTTGTGATGAAAACAATAATGTTATCAAGTGCTGTAGTTTTAAGTTTGACCATGGGAACCGCGATTGCTGAACCCAATATGGCAAACCGGTTGCTGGAGCAATTTGATGTAAATCAAGATGGTTCAATTTCCGGCGAAGAAGTTCAGTCTGTGTTAGATCAAAAATTCACAACGGCTGATACTAATACTGATGGTTTATTAACACAAGAAGAGATAACAGTTGCTCATGAACTAGAACATCAAGAGCGAGCCGCGAAACGTTTTGCTGAGTTGGATACAGATGGAAGCGGTTCACTGAGTTTGGATGAATTTCAAGCTGGTAAACCACCTGCTGACAAACATGGCGGCAGATCAGAAGGAATGTTCTCACGGCTTGATCTGGATGGTGATGGTATGCTTTCTAGCCTAGAAAAAAATGCTCCATTAGTAGATAAGTTTACACGTATGGATACTAACCAAGATGGTGTCATTTCTACGGAAGAATTGAATCAAAAACCTGCTGGACATCGTGGTGGTAAAGAAAGGAACAACCATGTTGTTCAATAATTGGACAATATTTTTTTAGATAGTAACTAAGGCACCCAGAAAAATCTGCCAACTTTAATTTCATAATATTAATTTATATTATTCTGATAGAAAGTGGGGTTTTAGTTAAATGGTCGGTTATCACCGACCATTTAAGGCTTACAAATGCTAATTACAACTATCAGCTTTAGTCATATCTTTAATATGAAATATTGGATAGGATTCATTCCACTGCTTCATCGTAACGTCTTTATAAGATGTAGCTTTTCCTTCAAACATACCTTTAAGATTTATATTCCAAGGTATGAGTTCAAAAGCATCTTTAATTTTTTCCTGTAATTGAACGTTAAATATTCCTTTTTCACCAGTTTCTTCACGGCTAAAACCATCTAAAAATGGAACTAAAACTCCTTTTAACTTTTGATGAAATTTCTATTGGTGGTTTTTCATGTTCCTCTTCTTCAGCTTTATAAAGTTGTTGGATTTCTGATTCTGATAGGGCGCGGTTGTATATTCGGAGATCGTCTATAGATCCTAAAAATGGTTCAGATCATCTATTCCATCAAAACTATAAGCACTTTCCTGATTCCCAAACCGATCCTCACTCAGCGTCGCGCCATTAACAGTTCCATGATTCCCATTCCCCGATTCATCCTCAGCATTACCATTAAACGGATAATAAGCCACCAATCCATCATTTAAATCAGCCGAAACATTGCCGCTTAATGCAGCAGATAAAACCATAGCATTTATAAATGTATATTTTTTCAATAAAGTTTCTCCTTTAAGAGTTAAAAAAAATGGGTTTTCAATAGAAAAAAATATAGAATGCTTGATGGAGAAAAATGTCAAGGTTTTTTGGTTTTTTTTTATTTTTATGGTTAGATTTATATTATTTATAATATTGTGTGTCTGAATCATAATTTACAGAATTAAATCTTTATAATTCATGGCAATGATAAATCATTTCTGTAAATTCTAAAATCCTGTAAATCCTGATTCAGACAATTTAATAACATGAAAAACCAACATTTAAAAATTTTATACTGGTGATGGTTATGTGTTAGCCCGATTGGCTCATTTAGCCGGTTATGATGTTAGTGTTGCGGTACATGCTGGTGTTTGTGGCAAAATATATTTAGTAGCTGAACGTATGGTTTACCATTTTGATTTATATCGTTTAGGTGATCCTGAAGAATTAGAATATATAGGAATTCGTGATTATTTGGATCAACAAGCTATTTGCTTAATAGAATGGTCAGAAAAGGGTAAACCGTTTATACCAAAGCCGGATGTAGAAGTGCAAATCAGTTATGATGGAGAAGTACGTGGTGCAGGAGTAATTGGATAACAACCACACTTAGAACCCGGTGAAAGCTTTCAATATACCAGTGGTTCAGTATTGAAAACGCCAGTTGGAACTATGGACAAAAACATTTTGATGCTAAAATTCCAGTGTTTTTATTATCTGTGCCGGGTGTTTTGCACTGAAGAATGTAGGTTGGGCTGACGAAAGGAAGCCCAACAATTTAAAGACAAAAAATTATGGCAGAAAGAGAATTAGTAAGTTTCGACTGGGCTATTAAAAAATTATTAAGAAATAAAGCCAATTTTGACATACTGGAAGGTTTTTTAAGTGAATTGTTAAAAGATGAAATAAAAATAATACAAATCTTAGAAAGTGAAACTAATAAGGAACATAGTAATGAAAAATATAATCGTGTTGATTTAAAAGTAGAAAGCGAAAAAAATGGTATTATTATTATTGAAATACAATATGATCGTGAAATAGATTTCTTTTCTCGAATATTATGGGCTTAGAGTAAAGTGATTGCAGAGCATTTAGATAAAGGGCAGGCTTATGGAAATATTCCTAAAGTTATTTCTATTAGTATTTTATATTTCGATATAGGTGAAGGAGAAGATTATATTTATCGTGGAACAACTAGTTTTAAAGGTATTCATGATAATAAAATATTGCAGTTAGAAAGAAATCAAAAAGAATATTATGATCTTAATAGAATTTATAATGTATTTCCTGAATATTATTTAATTAGAGTCAATAGATTTAATCTTCTTGCTAAAGATACTTTAGATGAATGGATTTATTTTTTAAAAACGGCTGAAATCAAAGACTCTTTTACAGCTAAAGGCATTAAAAAGGCAAAGAAAGCACTTGATGTATTAGAACTAAATGCAGAAGATAAAAGAACTTATGATGCTTATCAAGCTAGTATGTGGGAATCTAGTTATGGGGTTGGAAAAAGGCAAGGCAGAGAAGAAGAAAAGCTAGAAATTGCAAAAAGTTTGTTAGATGTGTTAGATATTGAAACCATTGCTTTGAAAACTGGTTTGAGTGTCACAGAGCTACAAAAATTAAAAGATAAACTTTAGAATCTGGAATTGTTGGGCTTTCTTTCGTCAGCCCAACCTACAAACTCTAATTACAACTATCAGCTTTAGTCATGTCTTTAATATGAAATATTGGATAGGATTCATTCCACTGCTTCATCGTAACGTCTTTATAAAATGTAGCTTTTCCTTCAAACATAGCTTTAAGATTTATATTCCAAGGTATGAGTTCAAAAGCATCTTTAATTTTTTCCTGTAATTGAACGTTAAATATTCCTTTTTCACCAGTTTCTTCACGGCTAAAACCATCTAAAAATGGAACTAAAACGTGGTTTTTCATTTTTCTTCTGACAATTAAAATAACATGAAAAAGCAACATTTAGAAGTTTTATATACTGCCGCTCAAGTCGCAGAACTTGATCGTATTACTATTGAAGATCATAATATTCCCGGCTTATGTTTAATGGAACGCGCTGGTAGTGCCGCGTTTGAAGTTTTAAAGTCTCATTGGGTGCAAGCGCGTCGTATTACTGTTGTTTGTGGTATAGGTAATAATGCTGGTGATGGTTATGTGTTAGCGCGATTAGCTCATTTAGCCGGTTATGATGTTAGTGTATTGCAATTAGGTGATGTCAATAAGTTAAAAGCTGATGCTTTGCTTGCTTATCAATATATGATTAATGTTGGTTTGCAAGTGCAAGATTCACTTGTAAATCCTGATGTCATTGTTGATGCTATTTTTGGTACTGGTTTAGATCGTCAAGTTTCAGGAATATGGCGTGAAGCTATTGATAGTATTAATGATTGTTCCTGCCCGGTATTATCTATAGATATTCCATCTGGGCTTGATGCAGATACTGGTAATGCGTTAGGTGTTGCGGTAGCTGCTGATGTTTGTGTGACTTTTATTGGCTTTAAACAAGGTTTGTTTACTGGATTGGCTGCTGATTGTTGTGGCAAAATATATTTTGATGATTTAAAAGTACCTTCTGAGGTTTATCAAAAGGTAGAATCTAGCGTTAATCGTATTGTTTATGACGCTAGTTTATATCCTAAACGTGTTCGCACTGCGCATAAAGGTAAATTTGGTCATGTACTGATAATTGGTGGTGATTATGGAATGATTGGTGCCGCTCATTTAGCCGCAGAAGCAGCGGCAAGGGTTGGTGCTGGTAAAGTTAGTGTCGCTACTCGCGCTAATCATGCGGCTTTATTAAGTATTACACGCCCAGAAATTATGAGTCATAGTATAGAAACTGTGGCTGAACTAGAATCTTTGTTAGATCAAATAGATACGATTGCTATTGGTCCGGGATTAGGTCAATCAGATTGGGGACGTAATTTATTAAATGTCTTAAAAACGATAGAAAAACCAATAGTTGTTGATGCTGATGGCTTGAATTTATTAGCCCAAAAACCAATGAATTTAGCCAATGCGATTTTCACTCCACATCCCGGTGAAGCGGCTAGATTATTAAAAAAGAATATGGTAACAGATCGTTTTACAGTGGTACGGCGTTTAACAGAGCAATTAGCTGGGGTATGTGTTTTAAAAGGGGCTGGAACTTTGGTGGCAAATAAGGATGAAATTAGTGTTTGTACTGCTGGAAATCCCGGTATGGCTTGTGGTGGAATGGGTGATGTTCTTACAGGAATTATAGTTGGTTTAGTAGCTCAAGGTTTTTCTAATTTTGAAGCTGCTAAATTAGCAGTATGTCTTCATGCGCAAGCGGCAGATCGTGCTGCTGAAGAAAATGGCGAACGAGGTTTGTTGCCATCAGATTTATTTAAGTGGATACAATATTATGCAAATAATTTCCAGTGCTGAAGAAATGGAAAATTTTGGTGGCAGATTAGCGCGTGTTTGTAATAGCGGCTGCATTTTCTATTTGAATGGTGATTTAGGTGTAGGTAAAACTACATTAACCAGAGGGTTTTTACGAGCTTTAGGATATACAGGCAAAGTAAAAAGCCCAACTTATACCTTAGTAGAAGATTATTCAGTAGCTGAACGTATGATTTACCATTTTGACTTATATCGTTTAGGTGATCCTGAAGAATTAGAATATATAGGAATTCGTGATTATTTGGATGAACAAGCTATTTGCTTAATAGAATGGTCAGAAAAGGGCAAACCATTTACACCAAAGGCGGATGTAGAAGTGCAAATCAGTTATGATGGAGAAGCGCGATTATTGGAATTGCGGGCTTGTAGTGAAATTGGAGAAAAATTTTTATGAATACTTACGATATACAAATTGATGTTAAAACGACTTACATGGAAGAACATAGCATTCCTAAAGACGATCGCTATGCTTTTTCTTATCATATAACTATATACAATTCAGGTACAATGGCGGCAAAATTATTATCGCGACATTGGATTATTACTGATGGAGATAATAAGGTTGAAGAAGTACGTGGTGCAGGAGTAATTGGAGAACAACCACACTTAGAACCCGGTGAAAGCTTTCAATATACCAGTGGTTCAGTATTGAAAACGCCAGTTGGAACTATGGAAGGTAGCTATCAAATGATAGCTGAAGATCAAAAACATTTTGATGCTAAAATTCCAGTGTTTTTATTATCTGTGCCCGGTGTTTTGCATTGAGGTTTGGAATTATTTGTAGGTTGGGCTGACGAAAGGAAGCCCAACAATTTAAAGACAAAAAATTATGGCAGAAAGAGAATTAGTAAGTTTCGACTGGGCTATTAAAAAATTATTAACAAATAAAGCCAATTTTGAAATATTAGAAGGTTTTTTAAGTGAACTCTTAAAAGATGATATAAAAATAATACAAATATTAGAAAGTGAAACTAATAAGGAACATAGTAATGAAAAATATAATCGTGTTTCTATCGCGGAATAACTAGTTTTAAAGGTGTGCATGATAATAAAATATTGCAGCTAGAAACAAATCAAAAAGAATATTATGATCTTAATAGAATTTTTAATGTATTTCCGGAATACTATGTAATTAGAGTCAATAAATTCAATAAAATTGCTAAAGATACTTTAGATGAATGGATTTATTTTCTAAAAACGGCTGAAATCAAAGACTCTTTTACAGCTAAAGGCATTAAAAAGGCAAAGAAAGCACTTGATGTATTAGAGCTAAATGCAGAAGATAAAAGAACTTATGATGCTTATCAAGAAAATTTGCATTATCAAGCTAGTATGTGGGAATCTAGTTATGGGCTTGGAAGAAAAGAAGAAAAGCTAGAAATTGCAAAAAGTTTGTTAGATATATTAGATATTGAAACTATTGCTTTGAAAACTGGTTTGAATGTCACAGAAGTGCAAAAATTAAAAAAGAAACTTTAGAGTATTCGTGGTAAATATGCAAAATATTATCACGAAAAATTCAAAGGCGGATGTAGAAATATAAACCTGACAGGCTTAAAAAAACCCATCAGATTTGACAATATCAATAATGACAAATCGGATCCATCTTCATCGGTTTAACCTTATCCACCATTCGAGATTCAAACATAGCAGCATAACTTAAAACACGTTTCACATATTTACGTGTTTGGCTAAATGGAATTAATTCAACCCAAATATCTGGAGCTACGCAAGGATGTGCTTTTGCCCATCTTTTCGCGTTTGTTGGTCCACCATTATAAGCCGCTGTGGCTAATATGTGATTGTTATTAAACATATTTAGCATCATTCGCAAATAAGCAGAGCCTAATTTAATATTATTAGCAGGCAATAAAACATCATCAATATCATTAAACTTTTGTCGTCTAATAATATATTTAGCTGTTGCCGGCATTACTTGCATTAATCCATTTGCCCCTGAACGAGAACGCGCATCTATTTGAAAAATACTCTCTTGACGAATCACCCCATAAACATATGAATAATCTAAATTCTGAATTTCAGCATTGCCAATAACATCATCATAAAAAGCTAAAGGAAAGCGTATTTCCAGATCATCCCAATACTGAACTTTAGCCAGTGTCACAATAGCTCGATTATGCCAACCCCAACTATTAGCCAAAGTTGCCGCTGTTTTTATTTCTTCAGTAGTTAATTTTGCCAATACCTTATTCCATTCAAGCCGAGCAAAATAATTAAATTTCAGAAAATATAATTCACGAGCGCGTTGTAAACCGCGATATTTATTTAATAACTCAGTTTGAACTTTCTTACTAATATTTAACGGCTGTGAATTAAACTGATAAGCTTGACCAAGTCTATCAGCGGCTAAAAAGCCATAATAATCTCGATTTTTAGCCAGCTTTTTATATATTCGCTTTGCTTTTTGATGATTACCTACTTTTTCTAAAGCACGCGCATACCAATATTCATGCTTAGCAACCGGCAAAGATTCAATCAGCTTGACTATCGCTTGCCAATTTTTTTTAAGCAAATAAATTTGCAAACGCGCCAAAATCACCTTTTCAGTCATTAACTCATTATCAACTTGCTCTAACAACAACTCAGCTTTGAAATGTTTCTGACTAGCAGCTTTTAAAGCAATATAAGATAACAACTCATCTTTTTCCTTCAGCGTCAAATAATTTTGATATGATTTCCAATACTCATAAGCAAGTTCAGCATCTTTAGCAGCTAAGCGGCGTAAACCATATACCAATAACTCACGTGCATATTTGGTATTTTTATACCGAAAATTACGCAAAACTTTAGCAGGATTCTGATACACCACCTTCCACCGCCAAATCCATCTTCGTTCCTGAATAGGTAAATCTTTAGCTAAATATCCAGCTAAACCAGAATTACCATTTTTAATAGCTAAAATACTACGTTGTAAACGTAAATCTGGACTAATTATATTATTAGTATAAAGATAATTAAATACCTGATCGCAAGCATTAGGTTGAGATTTGCCAACCAACCACAGATCTTTAGCAGAATTTAACAACTCCTGATTTAAACGAAAATACTTCTTAATATAAGCAGTTAAAAAATGACATTTTAAAATAGTATTTTTTTGGGGAGTATAAACATTAAGAAAACTATCCCAATCAGCCTGTTTAGCCAAAGATTTTAACCAAATTACCCTCAAAGAACGAGCAAACGGAGCATTTTGATTATTATTTAAAAACAACTTAATAGTTTGTGGATATTGTTGATCAACATAAGACTTTAAATAAAAATAACGTAAATAATCAGCAAGCGAATAATCTTTTAACTGCGCTGACAAAGCATTAAAAGCAACAACATTTCCACCATCCAAAGCTTTTTTTGCCTCTTCAAATTGCCAACGTTGCTCTAATAAATTACTAGCAGTTGCATTATTAATAAATAAAAATAATGCCAATATTAAATATTTTTTAATCATTTTTCAATACCTCGTTGTGCAGCAGTGAGAATGCCGCGTAAAATGTTAATTTCTGAATCCATCAACTCTGTACGATTAAACAACCTATGTAAACGTCGCATTAATAACCTCGGATTATCCGGATCTAAATATTTTATATCAACCAATGTTTGCTCCAAATGTTGATAAAAATTATTCATAACCTCAGATGATACTGGTGAAGGTAACTTATGACTTAACTCAGCCATACCATTAACTCGTAACTCATAAGTAATAACCTGAACCGCAGCTGCTATATTAAGAGAACTAAACTGAGGATTTGTCGGAATGTGTACTAAATAATGACACTGTTCAAGTTCTTCATTCGTCAAACCAGAATGTTCTCGTCCAAATACAATTGCAATTTGCCCACTATGATCCAATACATGTTTAGCACACTCCTTTGGAGTGAAAGTGGGCCAACTTAAACTACGTAATCTCGCGCTAGCACCAAAAATTACTTGACAATCTTTTAAACTTTCTTCAAAAGTATCAAAAACTTGTGCGTTTTCTAACACCGCATTGGCTCCACTAGCACGTGCTATAGCTTTAGCATGAGGAAAAGTTTTTGGTTGGACTAATCGCAGTTGCGATAATCCCATATTTTTCATAGCCCTAGCGGCTGCGCCTATATTACCGGGATGAGTAGTACCAACTAAAATTATATTTATATTATCAAACATTTTAAAATTAACTTATAATGAAAATTTGTATTTTATCGGATAGCCATGATAATGCTCCATTATTAATTGCCGCAATAGAAGATGCTAAAAAATTAGGAGCGGAAGCAATTTTGCATTGTGGAGATATTGTTGCACCGAGTACGCTTGCTAAAGTACAAGATCAGAATCTACCTATACATGCTATTCATGGCAATAATACAGGAGATTTATATAACTTATCTCGTTTAGGGAACAAATCAAATAATCTCATTAAGTATTATGGTCAAGATGCAGCCTTTACTTTAGCGAAACGACGAATTTTTATAGTCCATTACCCACATTATGCAAAAGCTATGGCGGTAACTGGCAATTATGATTTAGTTTGTTGCGGACATAACCATATTATTTCTATTGACACTATAAAAAATATCAAAGGCAAAACTACAATTGTCTGTAATCCCGGCACAGTAGCTGGAATTGGCGCAACTCCAACCTATGTATTTGCAGACTTAGAAACCATGCACTTTGAAAGGAAAGATCTATGAATGAAGGAAATCAACCCAAATTAACCTTGGGTTTGAAAAAAAAATTACATAAACCTCAAGATGATAAAACAAAAACCACTAACAAATTAAGAATAGGCTCAAGAAAAAAAGCTGCTCTGTTTCAACCAGTAGCAGCTACAGAACAACAATTTCAAGAAACTAGATTTAAGAAAAAGCAAGAATTTAAACCAGAATCTGTGGTAGATACACCACAAGAACCTTTATTATCACGACCATCAACTATTAGAATCGCTAAAACAATAGGTAAATTAGAACTAAATATTAAAATAACCGAATTACCTAATTGGGTAGAAACCATAAAAAGAGGTTGGCAACGTTTTTGTATAAATGTTGATGGAAAAGTAGTCAGAATAAAGGTACGTCCAAGAGTTTGGAATAAATTAATTGAAGCCAATGATGAATATACTGAATGGGTGGCATCTATTACTGGTAAAATGGGACATAATATTCATAACGGATTTGAATTATTAGAACCACAAGTACAAGTATATGAGAAAGTATCTAAAAATTCAAATACACAAATAGTTGAATAATTATTCAAATATCTTTATAATCCATATTTCATACAAGGATTTCCCATATTATAAATAAGGTAGGATTTTTTATAATTCCTTGTAAGGATTAATAATAATATTCTGTATGGGTGTTTGCTTTAAAGGAGAAGTAGTATATTTATTAACATTTAAATTTTAATAGGAGACATATTATTATGTCAAAGAAAGCAGTTTTTTCAGTTGTAATGGTAATGAGCATCTCGGCTTGTTCAAATATGCCTAAGAGTAATGATCTGAATGTATCTAATAATTCTGAACAAAAGAAAGTTGAAAATTTAGCTTTTCATATTCATGAATTAGATACAATTGCATCAAGTCTGAATAAAGATACACCAGCATGGGTTGCCTTGGATTGGAATCAAATTCAAACTCAAACCATTGCTCAAAATCGTTACAAGAAGCCACATAGACGAGTAAATGTAGCTTCAATTAGAAATAGATATAATTACCAGAAGCCAATTAAACCAGTAGGTTTAGCTTCCAAACATGCAATTCAATCTAATGGTAAGTTTAGATATGTTAGTAAACCTCGTTTAAGTAGCTTAATTCGTTCTTCTAAAGTACGCGGACGTTATAAACGTTATAATAAAATGATACGTGTAGTTGCTAAAAGTGTAGGTATTGAACCAGCATTTTTACATGCAATTGTACGCGCGGAATCAAATTATAATCCAAAAGCTAGATCTCATGTAGGTGCAGCAGGATTTACACAATTAATGCCTGGAACTGCAAGAGAAATGGGTGTAAAAAATCGTTATAATCCTGTCGCGAATTTATATGGCGGTGCTCGCTATTTACGTTATTTGCTAAAATTCTTTAATAAAAATAGAAAGTTAGCAATTGCTGGTTATAATGCTGGACCATTTGCTGTAAAACGTCATGGCTATAAAGTTCCTCCTTACAGAGAAACAAGAAACTATGTTAAAAAAGTTTTATCTTATTATAAGAGAAACAAGAAATACTTTAAGCATGAAGTTGCTTACAAAAAAATGCTAGAAAATAGCCGTCGTTATCAATAAAAGCCGAAATTAAACCTGACAGGTTTTTAAAACCTGTCTGGTTTTGCTTAAAATTATAATAGGAGTAATAATAATTATGGCTAGAACGCCATCCAATATGATGCCACTCGGCACCGTCGCCCCTGACTTTAATCTATACAATCCACAATCTGAAAAGCATGTAGCACTTCAAGATGTCAAATCTGATCTTGCTACAGTTGTAATGTTTATTTGTAATCATTGCCCGTATGTTATACATGTACAAGACCAATTAGTTAAACTAGCTAATGATTATCAAGCTAAAGGTATTGCTTTTGTGGCGATTAATTCTAATGATGTTATCAATTATCCTGATGACTCACCAGAAAAAATGAAGGAAGCCTCAGAAACATTAGCATATCCATTTCCTTATATATTTGATGAAACTCAAGACGTAGCCAAAGCTTATCAAGCCGCTTGCACACCAGATTTCTTTATATTTGATAAAGATTTAAAATGTATTTATCGCGGGCAACTAGATGACTCAAGACCCCATAATAATGAGCCTGTAAATGCTAAGGATATTCGCGCTGCTTTAGATGCAGTTTTAGCAGGAAAGCCAGTTGATTCAGATCAAAAAGCGAGTCTAGGCTGTAATATTAAATGGAAACCATGAAAAATTCCTTATTACTAATATTAGTATTAGCTCCTAATTTGCTTCATGCCGAAGATTTCTTGAACCGCTACCTTGGTAATTTAGCTACTTTTCAAGCAAATTTTGAACAAAGAATTTATAATGATAATGGTACATTATTAGAAAAATCAAGCGGTAAGATGTATGTACAACGTCCAAATAAATTTCGTTGGGTATATGAAAAGCCTTATAGTCAATTAATTGTTGCAGATGGAGAAAGGGTGTGGATATATGATAATGACTTAGATCAAGTTACTGTTAAAAATATGAATAAAGCATTAGGTAAAACCCCTGCATTTTTACTAAGTAGTAATCGTAAAGTTAATAAGGATTTTAGAGTCAGACAAATAGCATATACTAGAAAAGCTTTTGAATTGACTCCTAAAGATAAACAAGCAGCATTTAAGAAAATACGTATAAAATTTAATAAATATAATAGTTTAAAAGGATTTGAATTATTAGATAATTTAGATCAGAAAAGTTATATTTCTTTTCGTCGTGTAAAGAAAAATAAAAGAATGGATCAAGGTTTGTTTATTTTTACACCACCAGCAGGATCAGATATTATTTATGAAGAGTGAAACAACCATTGTGCTAATTTACTCTTGCGTTGTGGTTCTAACAAAGTAGCTAAAACTACAGAAATATTATCATTACCGCCTTTATCATTAGCGGCTTTAACCAAATCTTTTACAGCTTGATCAAGTGTTTCGGCATTCTTGATCAGCTTATGTATCTCATCATCATCCAGCATATCGCTTAAACCATCAGAACATAATAGATATATATCTTCATGTAGTAAACTGCATTCTTGAATTTCTACACTTACTTGTTCCCCAATCCCTAATGCTTTGGTTACTAAATGTTTATTTGGAGATTTACGCGCTTGTTCTCGCGAATAATAACCACAATCAATTAATTCTTGTAGCACTGAATGATCTTTTGTAATTTGACAAAATTTATTAGCTCGTAAACGATATAAACGTGAATCACCTACATGTGCAATACTGAGAAAATCATCATGAAATAATACTGCAACTACGGTTGTACCCATGCCTTGATACATTTGTTTTTGCATCGCAGTTTCATATATAATTTGATTTGCTTTAATAACAGCTTGTTCTAGCCACACAGTTGTTGTGTGATAATGGTGATTAGGCTGACGTTTCAAATTAGCTTTTTTTGTTAGTAACATTTCTAATTCTGCAATCACAGTTGTTACTGCTATTGCACTTGCAACTTCACCAGCTTGATAACCGCCCATGCCATCAGCAACAATTGCAAATCCTAAATCTGCATCACTGGCAATATAATCCTCATTATTATTGCGAATTAATCCGGTATCAGTAGCACTAACGATTTCTAATAACATATTTTTCCTAATTTACCACAATCACGCAGTGCATTGGCAAACTCAGAACCAGTTTGGTAACGCCGTGAAACGGTTTTATGCAGACTTATATCAATTACTTTTTTTAAGCACAGCGGTATATCCTTTCTTATAGTCAAAATATCTGGATGGGCTTCATTGGTAATTTTGAACATTAATGTTGCCATAGAATCTGCTTGAAATGGTAATTCTCCAGTCAATAATTGATATAAAGTCACGCCCAAAGAAAATAAATCTGTACTACCATTTATGGGTTTTCCTGCCAATTGCTCTGGCGACATATAAGATGGAGTGCCTAAGATTACACCGGTTTTGGTTTTATTGGAATCTGTGATATGCGCAATACCAAAATCAGTGAGTTTGATTTTTTCAGTAGCAGGATTATACATGATATTGGCTGGTTTAATGTCACGATGTATAACTTCATTACTATGAGCATAATGTAATGCATCAGCAGCACTAATCATTATATCTATAATAATTTCAATAGCTAATAAATTATCCTTTTCTGTAAATGGTACTAAATTGCCACCTTTAAAAAATTCCATAGCAATATAAGCAAAATCTTGTTCTTCACCAGCGTCATAAATTGCAACAATATTTGGATGTTGTAAACGCCCTGCCGCTGAAGCTTCTCTAAAAAAGCGTATTGTGGCTTCTTGTAATTCTTCTTCTTCAAACTCTAGTGCTAATGGTAAGGTTTTGATTGCCATTAAACGGTCTAATTTGGTATCGGTGCCCAGATAGACAACACCCATAGCACCTTTACCTAATTGTTTTTCGATTTGATAACGCCCTAAAACCGGTTTTTCTCCATTATCATCTAATTGCAATTCATTAAAATTACTATCTAATAATCGCGGTTTTTTTACAACGTGTAATCGTTCTAGGCGTTTTTTTACATCGCGGAATCTTGGGTGTTGGCGAATCATATAACGATATACTCCAGCAGCGCGTTTTAAATTGCGCTTACGTTCATAATCTAAGCCTAAATTATATAATAAACTCATTATTGTTTCATCGGCTGGGCATAAACTGAATTTTTCAAATGCTAAATCTAAATTGCCTTGCCCTTGAAAAGCTAAACCTAATAAACGATTTTCTTCAATTGTTTCTGGATGTAAACGAAAAGCGTTTTGATATACAACTATAGCGTTTTTGATTTGTAATACTAAGTAAGTACATACGATTAATAATATAGATGGCATTAATTGCACTAACAAACCTTGATGTAATAATGCAACATATAGTACAAACAATATTAAGACTGCTCCGCCGCTGACAAAAATATTAGGTAATAACAAACAAACATAGGCTAGTATCAATAAAAATAAGATTATTTGTAATGCTATTGCCCAATTTGGAATTATAAAAAAATCTTGGTTCAATATACTAGCAACTGTATTTGCGATTACTAATGCAGATGCTTTATCACCTAACAATACGATTTTATCTTTATATTTTTCAGCGGCAACACGCCCAGATAATAAATCAGAATAAGAATCTACCATTAAATTAGAATAAAAAAATGGTCGCATAAATAAATTAGCATCAGTATTAATCTGTAATTTGCCTAAATGCACGCCTTTACCAAGCTGAACTTTAATAGCAGATTTCAAACTATTAGCGACTAATACTAAGGGTAATGAAGGCAAATAATGATCTTGATGCTTTAAAACTAATGGAAATTGATGTGGATTATTATTAATTGGGTTTAAATAAGCAATGCTTAAAACATTTTCAGCTAAAATTTCTAAGGGTGCAATATAGTTGCTAATAGAAGGTGGTTGCTCTACTTTAAATGATCTATCAAATGGGGTTCTAACTGATTTAATGGCATGTTTTATTATATAGTCAGGTAAATTAACATTAGATTTACCTAAAGAAAATTCCATAGATAAAACTAGATTTTTAGTTTGTTTAAAAGAGCTAGCTAATCTTTTATCGCCATTCAAATCAATACTGGCGGCTTGTAATCTATCTTCAAGGCTTGTCAAAGCTTCTGGCAATTGAGCGATCTTACTAATTATTTGCCTTATACGTCGCCTATCACTATTATATTTACCCCTAACTTTTGATAATTGACTTATTAATTGCTCATTAATGAGGTTCAATGGTTTAGAATTTTGATAAAATGTCATTAATTCATCAATATAAACCAGCCCAGCTGGTTTTTGTAATGTGCTAAAATCAAGAGTTGTGGCGATAACTTGACTATGTGGAGCAACTAAATTAATGACTCTGGCTACATCGGCTGGTGATTTACCATCAATAGTAATAACAGCAACTTTGTCACCCGGATTATGATTTATTAATTCGATACTCCAATCATAAACAAACTGTTCCAAAGGTTCTAACAAGCCTATTAAAGTAATAATTAATATTATTAATCCAACTAATAAACCAATAAACCAATTATTTACCTTTTGAGTCATATTCCACATAGTTATATTTTTATTGATAATAAAATTTTTAGAACTTATTTGGCATATAGTATGCCAAACCTGACAGGTTTTAAAAACCTGTCAGGTTTAATCACTAACTAGTAACTGCTTCAACAAAGTCACATTCTTTCTGTGGGCAAAGTTTTTCTGTACCGCGCCGCTTAGTCGTTTTAAGCATTAAAATTGCCCAATCACATTTTGGACAACTTTCTTTTATCGGCTCATTAGGTATTGCATATTTGCATTTTGGATAGGTTGAACATGAATAAAAGTATTTGCCATAACGAGATTTTTTCTTAACTAGTGTCGCCTTGTTACAACTTGGGCATTTTATTCCAGTATCTTCTGGTTTTTCTAGCGGCTCAAGATGTTTACATTTTGGATAATTACTACAACCAATAAATTTACTACCTGTACGAGATAGTTTTATATGTAAAGCAGACTTACATTTTGGACATTTACGCCCCTCGACTATTTCAGGTTCATTGCTAACTGCTGGTTCTCCATCATTTCCATCAGAATCAAGACTACGAGTATAATCGCAATCTGGATAAGCAGTACAACCAATAAACTTACCTCGTTTACCCAGACGTTTTACTAATGGTTTCTTACATTTCGGGCAAGATTCATCTATCGCTTCTTGAGTAAAATCTTTACGCTCCACTGTGTGCATTTTTTCATCAATTAATTGTTTAAATTGACTCCAAAATTGTTCCATTAACGGAATCCAATCCTTTTCACCACGAGACACTGCATCTAAATCATCTTCTAATTGCGCAGTAAAGTCATAATCTACATAGCGGCTAAAATGTGTAGTTAATAGCTTAGTTACAATTCCACCTATATCTGTGGGTGTAAAACGTTTTTTCTCTAATACCACATACTCGCGTTGCTGCAAAGTAGAAATAATATTAGCATAAGTAGATGGTCTGCCAATTCCAAATTCTTCTAAACTTTTAACTAAACTAGCTTCGGTAAAACGCGGTGGTGGTTCAGTAAAGTGTTGTTTAGTTGTTATTTCTTTTAAAGAAATTGTATCACCTACTACTAATGGTGGTAACATTTTATCATTGTTATCAGCATTTTTTTCATCATCAATGCTTTCTTGATAAACTGCCATAAAGCCGGGATTAACTAAAGTTGAACCATTAGCTCTAAAATTATTAGCTTCACCTGCACTTAAATCAACTGCTACCGTATCAAGTGTGGCATGAATCATTTGACAAGCAATTGTACGTCGCCAAATTAAAGCATAAAGTTTTAACTGCTCTGGTTTTAAAAACTGTTTAATCTGTTCAGGATAATGTTTAGCAGCAGTTGGGCGGATTGCTTCATGTGCTTCTTGAGCATTTTTGGCTTTAGTTTTATATTGTCGTGGCTGTTTAGGTAGATTATCCTTACCATAACGTTCTACAATAACTTCACGAATTTCTTCTAATGCTTCATTAGCTAAATTCACAGAATCAGTTCGCATATAACTAATTAAACCTTCTGAACCATTACCAATGTCTATGCCTTCATATAACTGTTGAGCAACTTGCATGGTACGTTTAGTGGTAAAACCTAATTTACGAGCTGCTTCTTGTTGTAAAGTTGAAGTTGTAAATGGTGCTGAAGCTTGACGTTTACGTTGCCTTTTATTAACTTTTGTTACTTCTAATTTACCATTCGTTTGATCAATTAATGTGCTTTTGATGTCACTGGCTTTAGTTTCATTAGTGATACTAAATTGAGTGATTTTTTTGTTTGCAAATAAATTCAGTTTAGCTAAAAATTTTTGCTTATTTTTATTACAATCAGCTTCTATGGTCCAATATTCACGCGGCTTAAATTCTTGGATTTCTTGTTCACGTTCAACAATTAAGCGTAAAGCTGGGCTTTGCACTCTACCAGCAGAAAGCCCAGAACGAATCTTTTTCCATAGCAGTGGTGAGAGAGTAAAACCTACTAAATAATCCAAAGCTAATCGTGCGCGTTGTGCATTGACTAAATTCATAGACAATTTACCGGGATTAGCAATTGCGGCTTGAATTGCCTCCTTAGTAATTTCATGAAATGCAACGCGATAGACTTGCTTATTAGTTAATAAGTTTTTATCCTGTAAAATTTCTAATAAATGCCAAGAAATTGCCTCACCTTCACGATCTGGATCAGTTGCCAAATATAAAGTATCAGCCTTTTCCATTGCCTTTACTATTGCATTAACATGTTTAGCATTTCTTTCAATTAATTGATATTCCATATCAAAATTATTAGCAGTATTAACTGCACCATTTTTACGTGGCAATTGACGTACATGTCCAAAAGATGCTAAAACTTCAAAATCAGTACCTAAATATTTTTTAATGGTTTTTGCTTTCGCAGGGGATTCAACAATTACTAAATTCGTCACTATATAATTACTCTTATTCGCTCAATGCGTAAAGCCCACCCGCTTGAATAACAACTTGTCCATTTAATTCCAACATTAATAACATGGACGAAACTTCACCAGCAGGTAAGCCGCTTTGTTCAACTAAACTATCTATCGAAATAGGTCCCAATTTTAAAAATTTTGATAAAGGTATATCATCATCATCAATAATGTCAACTGGTACCTTTGTTATTTTTGGTTTAGGTGTTGATGGCTTAGAAGTGTGTGGTTGAATAGGCTTAGATACAAGTGGCTTTGATGGTGAAATTGATAATTCTTCTATAATATCAGCAGGTTTATCAACTAATTTTGCGCCTTCTTTTATTAGCTTATGACAACCTTTAACTAAATTATTATGTATAGAACCGGGTACTACAAAAACTTCACGCCCTTGCTTTTTGGCATGATCCACTGTATATAAAGCACCACTTTTGATGGGTACTTCAATAACTAAAGTAGCTAAACTTAAACCGCTGACAATCCGATTTCTAACAGGAAAATGTTGACGATGTATAGGCGTACCGATTGGTAATTCTGAAATTAATGCACCAGTTTCGACAATTTTATAAGCCAAATCTCGATGTTGTGGAGGATAAACTCGATCTAAACCAGTGCCAGCAACAGCGATAGTTTTACCAGAAGCAGCCAAAGCACCCCAATGACTTGCACCATCAATACCTAATGCCAAGCCACTAGTAATAGTAATACCTTGATGAGATAAATGCTCAGCAAAATCTTTAGCTATAAGTTGCCCTTCCTGACTTGGATGACGAGTACCAACTATAGCCACTTGCTTACTACATAACAATGTACTATCACCATGTATAAATAATATACAAGGTGGATGCTTAATTTCACGTAATAGCGGCGGATAATCTGCATGATGTAAAGTTAATAATTGACGCTGCGGTTTTTCTAACCATAACATATCTTTTTCCACGGCTTGCCAATTTGGAGCTTCGAGATAACTAATTAATTTATCATTTAATTTTAATGCTTGCCACTCGGATTTCTCTGCTTCAAATACAGCACGTGGATGCTCAAAATGCTTGAGCAAACCAGCAAAACGTGCTGCCCCAATACCCGGCGCACGTATTAAGGCTAACCAATATTCTTCTTCAATTATATCGTCAGTTTCATTCACTCTTTAAGTTCCCAAAATTTATTTGACATACTTATAACATATTTTATACTACAATAAGATACATTTTTAATCCATAATTGTATATCAAGCATATCGACCATCTATCGGCACAATGCATTAGAAAATGGATACTTTGGTGGGGATTTTAAATACACTAGAATGAGTTGGATAAAAACTAACTTTTTATGGATGATGTATCGATCAGGTTGGGGAACAAAACCAGATCAGGAAATTATTTTAGCTATTCGATTAAAAACAACATTTCTTGATTCTGTATTAACTCAAGCAGTGAGTTAAATAGTCGGTTACAAATGATATAATGACAGCGTTTTAACTTGTTCTACAATTTTAATACCCATGTAGGCTTGTCCTGATTCATTAAATAAGCTATAATTCGCTTGTTGTCAAATAATTTTTTTTAATCTTAACATCACTTATATTTTTGCAAATATAAGTTAAATGAATGTAAAATGGTTGCTTTGAAGCAAATAGGTAAAGTAAAAATATGCAAATCAAAACAAGGCTCTTATTAACCGCCGTAGGTATGGCATCTTATTTGTCTGCTCATGCTCAGTCAGCCACTTTTGATGTAGAAACGCAAGAACTACATCTTCCAGTTGTTGAAATCATGCTAAAAGACGAGAAAGTGGGTGCATTTGAAGTCGAAATGCAATTGGTGCCTGATACCATTGCCTCTGATTTCACGATCAAGAAACTCACCCCACTAGAGTCGATTCCCTCGTCTGGTAATACATTAAACCGCGTTAAAAAACGCAGAGCTTTGGTATGCGGTATGGGAAATGAGTTGAGTACCCTTAAAGGCGGTTTCGTTTTCCTCAATGCAAATGGTCAGATTGCGGGTTTTGATGTTGACTTTTGTCGGGCAGTAGCAGCGGCTGTGCTTAATAACGCAAATGTTGTCTCGCCTGTTATGATAATACCTGAAAGTAGATCCATCGCATTGAAACCTGGTAATGTAGACATACTCACTGCGACCACAACTTGGACCAGCAGCCGTGGGGCCAACTGGGGTAATTTTACTTGGATAACCTTTTATGACGGACAGGGTTTCGTCGTCAAAAAGAACAGTGGTATTACCACTCTTGAACAGCTAGAAGGAACAACTATTTGTGTGACTAAGGGTACCACTACGATAGCTAACCTTAAAGAAGTATTCACCCAGCGTGGCATTAGCTTTACGCCAGTAGTTTTTTCTGACCAGACTGAAACATTCACCGCTTATGAACAGGGGCAATGTACGGCTTATACCAGCGATCGTTCACAAGTGAGCTTGTCGATTTTTAGGAGTAATACACCAGACGCGCATCTTCTTCTAAATGAAACCATTTCTAAAGAACCCCTAGCTCTATCTGTTTCTTTTGGTGACGAGCAGTGGCTTAAAATTGTCAGAACCATCATATTTGGTCTAATCAATGCTGAAGAACTCGGCATCACTCAAGCCAATATTGACACAATGATGAGCAGCGACAATCCGCAGGTGAGACGGCTTTTAGGCGTGGAAGGTTCCTTTGGACAAGCTAAACTCGGCTTAGAAGCTGATGCGATTGCACGGGCTGTCCGGGCAGTAGGCAATTATGGAGAGATATATGAGCGCAACCTCGGCTCAGGTGGTATCGGCATACCGCGGGGCTTAAACCGTTTGTGGACTGATGGTGGCTTAATTTATGCACCTCCACTGCGCTGAGTTAAATATCTGTAGGGTCGGGAATCATATTTTTATGGAAAAACAGAGATTATTGAAATAATAAATTGATTATACCGATTTTTAAAGGAGAAAAATGCTTATTTATCTACTATTCTTTGCAACATTATTTCTAGCATATGTTAATGGTGCCAATGATAACTTCAAAGGCGTAGCAACACTTTATGGTAGTGGAACTTGTAGCTATAAAACCGCTATTACAATTGCCACTATTGCTACTTTTGCTGGTTCTATAAGTGCAATATTTTTAGCTCAAGGGTTAATAAGCAGTTTTTCAGGCAAAGGTTTAGTTCCTCAAAATGTTGCTGGAGCAACTGATTTTTTAATGGCAGTCAGTTTTGGTGCCGCTTGTACCGTATTATTAGCCACTAGATTAGGTTTTCCAATTTCAACCACTCACAGCTTAGTCGGTGGATTGTTTGGAGCTGGGTTGATGGCAGTTGGCTGGGATGTCAATTTTAACCAACTCGGAACCGTGTTTTTTATACCACTATTAGTTAGCCCATTTATAGCATTTGCCTTGGGTGCAACGGCATATTGGATAATAGGCAACCGCAAAGACAACAAACTATTAGATATAGCCCATACAACTAGTGGAGCAGCAGTATCATTTGCTCGTGGTTTAAACGATACCCCAAAAATAGCCGGCTTACTAGTAGCAGCACAAGCCCTTGATATTCGTTTTGCAATGGTAGCAATTGCACTAGGAATGGCAATTGGAGGATTATTAAATGCACGTCGCGTAGCAGAAACCATCAGCCACAAAATTACTGAAATAAATCATAGCCAAGGCTTCTCAGCCAACCTAGTGACTAGCTTCTTAGTAATAATTGCCAGCAAATTCGGAATACCAGTATCCACCACCCACGTATCTGTAGGCTCAATATTTGGCATTGGAATGATTAGCGGCAATGCTAATGCTAAAGTAATTAGCAGCATAATCCTATCATGGCTAATTACCTTACCAGTTGCAATATTTTTTAGCGCGTTAATGTATTATCTTGTTTCCTAACATAAAATAGGGTGTTAGACCTGACAGGTTTTTAAAACCTGTCAGGTCTTTTTAACATTTTATTTCAATTCAAAGATTTTGCAATCTTGGGCTAGCCAGTTGGCATTGTTCCAAGGATCTGTTTCTGGTGTGGTTATTATTCCGCAGGTGTTATATTTGCCTGTCGCTAAGATGGTGGTGGAATGACAACGCGCAAATATTCTGCAAAAATCAAACTACTATGATCATGGCAATTTTACTATAGGATAGTGTTTATATTTTTCTACAAGATTTACTATTGTTTGATCATAATATTTAGGTTTAACCTTGTTATACTCTGATGTCACTAAATAAACATCCTTTTTATGTTTTGGATTAATCCTGTTAATAAAATTAGACCAGCTTTCTTTATTCGTATAATAAGGTAGATAAAATGGTTTTCCTATTTGTATATCAGTATAGAGGTACTTCAAGTGTATATTCCCAAAAACCACAATACTATTTTTATCTACATCAGCATATTTTTTTTCTATATTTTGTATAGTTTCATTATACATAGCTTGTTTATCTTGTTTCCATACACTATACGGAAAATTTATAAAATAAGATAATAGCGCAAACGATAGTAAGAAAATTTTAAACTCATTGAATAATTTTTCAGTTGTAAATTTTTCGATATAAACAATAAAAGCGATGAAGAGTAAAAAACTTCCCGGTGCAAGCAATCTAGCTCTATAAGTATCAAATTGAACTAGCCATCGCATCAGTATTATAAAAAACAAATAGACTAAACCGATTGAAATAAATACTAAAACTAATTTTCTAGTTTTATTGTTCTGACTATTTTTTAGTACATTAAAAATACTTGTTCTATATTTGACTATGAGATAGATCAGTACAGAAAACTGCATCCAAAAAATTAGCATAGCTGTTTTTGAGATGCTATTCATAGGAATTATAGTTTCAGATATTATTGCCCTAAGCAACATCACAAATAATTCTCCATCTGTCTCAGGTGCAGCTATCCTTGGCATACCTGTAGGAAAACCTGTTTGAAGATAATTGTGATAAAGGTATCCAAACATGATTACTATATTAAAGCTAGCAATCGTTATTAAAATAATTGACTTAGATTTATCTTTTTTTACAAATCCATAATACAATCCAAGCAATCCAATCAAACCAAAGCTAAAAGCCCCTATGTACCTTGACAAAAATAAAAATAGAGATGAAACAAATAAAGAAATATATATTAAAACTAATTTTTTAGGCTCCAACATAAACATATAAATCGAAATACCAAACCAAACTAGACCAAAAATAAAAACAGTTTCACTCCAAGTATAGGTAAATATTTCTATAGAAGATGCAAATAAAAATATGAAACCATATACATAAGCATTATGCTTAAACAATACTCTAAAAACACTTAAAATCAATCCTATGAGAAATATATTTAAGACTTTTGAAGCCCAAAAAACTGAAAGACCAGTTAATTTTGCTGTAAGATAAATAAGAGATGAATACCCAATGGGCCATATTGCAAAAAATTCTCTGTCATTACCCGTTAGTCCATAGAAAGATACAAAAAAACCATTTCCATCTAATAAATTTTGTGATAATGCTAAATATCCTGTTGAATCTATTGTTAAAAATCCATCAGGGTTAAAATATGATTTCACAAAAATAGCAATTGCTATCATTGAAAAAATAATAAGTAAATACCAATCTTCTTTTTTTATACGAAAAATCATTTTTTTTATCTATGTTGTATTTGAGAAAGATTCTCTGCCACTTCTTTAGGCAGTGCGGTTTTTTTTGATTGCATTTACCGTATGATCAATGGCAATCGTTTAAAATAACCGCAATATCAGTACCAGTATTGATTATTCAGTGGCTTAACAGCTAAAAAACTTGAAAAGACAGGAAAGAATAGCAGCAATCAGCTTAATCAATAACTAAAGTAGCTAAACTTAAACCGCTGACAACTTGCACCATCAATGCCTAATGCCAAGCCACTAGTAATAGTAATACTGTACTATCACCATGTATAAATAATATCGCGTGCGGCGGATAATCTGAATGATATAAAGTTAATAATTGACGCTGTGGTTTGTCTAACCATAACATGATATAGCCCATACAACTAGTGGAGCAGCACAAGCCCTTGATATTCGTTTTGCAATGGTAGCAATTGCACTAGGAATGGCAATTGGAGGATTATTAAATGCACGTCGGGTAGCTGAAACCATCAGCCACAAAATTACTGAGATAAATCATAGCCAAGGCTTCTCAGCCAACCTAGTGACTAGCTTCTTAGTAATAATTGCCAGCAAATTCGGAATACCAGTATCCACCACCCACGTATCTGTAGGCTCAATATTTGGCATTGGAATGATTAGCGGCAATGTCAATGCTAAAATAATTAGCAGCATAATCCTATCATGGCTAATTACCTTACCAGTTGCAATATTTTTTAGCGCGTTAATGTATTATCTTGTTTCCTAACATAAAATAGGGTGTTAGACCTGACAGGTTTTTAAAACCTGTCAGGTCTTTTTAACATTTTATTTCAATTCAAAGATTTTGCAATCTTGGGCTAGCCAGTTGGCATTGTTCCAAGGGTCTGTTTCTGGTGTGGTTATTATTCCGCAGGTGTTATATTTGCCTGTCGCTAAGCCGGGGGGGAGGTTTATGTCTATTATTGGGAAGCTTTTTGTTGAGTTGATTTTTACCTTTTTATGGTATGTTTGAATTGTTCCCGGTAAGTTTATGTTTAGTGGGTAGCTTATTGTTACAAAGTAGCCGGCTGGAAATATTATCGCTGCATATAGATCATATGGGCTGGGGGTGTTTGGAACTTCGTTTATATCTAGCATAAATCTAAAGCGGTTGCCTATTTTGTAGCTGCTTTGATTTAGTCTTACTGTTAATGCTGATGTGCCGCTGGCTTGTACTTCTCCTGTTAATTTGTCTGACCATGTTCCATCTATGCCTTGGGCTTGGTAGCTTATTTGCCAAGTGCCTGTTCGGTTGAAGCCTGAATACACTGTTTCATAACGATTTCTTTCTGCTTGGTATGTCATTATTGTTTCTTGTCGCTGGAAATTGGTTGCTTCTCCTTGGTATTCTGTGCTTTTTATATTTGGTGGTATTAATACTGCTCTTACTTTACGTATATTTTCTCCGCTTGGGGAAGTTTTTACCCATAAAAATCCTTCTTTTTGTTGTGGTGTCAGGATTAGTGGCGAATGAATGTCAATCATGTAGGGAGCGGCTGCTGCATGTGTTCCTTCTTTGCCTAGTATAAATTTTTTTGCTAGTCTTCCATCTAGTTGTGGAATTTGTTTACCAAACAGTGTTGGTTTCGTTTGCATATAGTCTTTGGTAGTTATGAAGGCATCCTTTATGCTTTTGCCACGTCGCAATTCGCTGATTAAGGGTTCTGAAAAGTTGTCATATTTGGCATTCCAAGCACGAGTTTTGGCATCGGCACTGGCTACTATTATTCGGTTTGTCGCTGATAATTCATTTAAAAATGATCCTGAATAACAGCTGTCAAGTATGATTAGTTGTTGAGCCGCTGTTGGAACTTTGTCTAATAGACGCTTTAATTCTTCGGCTGATAGCCAGTTTTCTAAATTCATTTGTAGCTGCTCTGGATTTGCATGTCCATGAAAATAGAAGATAAATTGTTGCCCAGCTTGCAAATATTTGATACTATCAAATGCGGCTTCTAATTCGCTTAGAGGGTCAAATAATTGATAATCTACTATATTATCTTCTTCTTTACCATCACCATCAATATCTTGCCCACCTTTGAAGGGATTGAAATAAATAATGTCATCATCAGTATAACCACGCTGAAGTAGGGTATTATACATTTGTAGATTTAAATCTTGACTATATTTAAATAAGGTATTTTGTTTATGTGCGCCACTACCTGCTATCAGAATCGCTGTACCCAAGCTGGTTGATGGTGGTGCTAAGTTAGCTTGAACTTTATAAGATTTGCCATTAAAACTTATCCAACCTATTAAATCTGACCACGCATAACCATTAAAATCACCTGTTTCTAGGTTAATTTTTACTTGAGAATGATCTGATTTAAACATGATCCAACCAAAATTTGGATTCCAAGCATAACCTGATAAATTACCTTGCCCATCATGAATCACGCCCCAGTTTTCGCCGCTTAATTTTAACCAACCAATGTTATCTGACCAAGCATAACCTTCCAAATGATCTGGAAATACTGTAACACCGCCATTATTAGGATTAAAATCAAACCAGCCAGCGTTATTTGACCAAGTGTATTTATTATGTAGGGTGGGTAGTAGCGAAGCGGAAACCCACCATGAATTATCAATCATGTAGGGTGGGTAGTAGCGAAGCGGAAACCCACCATGAATTATCAATCATGTAGAGTGGGTAGTAACGAAGCGGAAACCCACCATGAATTATCAATTATGTAGAGTGGGTAGTAACGAAGCGGAAACCCACCATGAATTATCAATCATGTAGGGTGGGTAGAAACCCACCATGAATTATTTTCAATATAAGGATTAAACAAAATGAAAATTAAATCAACATTATTAACAATTTATTTATTACCTGTAGCGGCATATTCTGTTGGACCTTCTGGTCCACCGGGTGATGCTGCTAATGCTATGTATAGTCTTTCTGATATTTGTCAACGTTTGGATAGTGGTGTTAGTGGTGAGATGCGGGTTTTTAGTGATCCTAGTTCTGCTCCTGGTAGTAAAATTGCTTGTAGTTTGAATGAGTTAATGGATAAAGCCCCTGCTAAAGTTGCAGATGGGGTTAATCCAAATCAAGTTCCTGCGGGTAAAAAGTATTGGGGCTTAACTGATAGTTGGGGTTTACAAACAGGTACTATGCCTAATAATGGTGCTAAAAATTATACTCCTTCTGCTGCTCAACAAGCTGGTGGTGCTGGTTATTATGAGTCAATAGTTATTGATGGTGATGCTAATTTAAAACCAGAAAATATTCGGGCTGGTGTTAGTGTTTTTGGTGTGGTTGGTACTTATATTCCAGAAGCTCAAACTCCAACTGCTGGCTCTACCTTTCGTGATACTTTGAAAGATGGTAGCTCTGGTCCAGAAATGGTTATGATTCCTGCTGGTAGTTTTAGAATGGGTGATATTCAAGGTGGTGGTGATAGTGATGAACAACCAGTGCATTCTGTTTCTGTGGGGCAGTTTGCTATGGGGAAATTTGAAGTGACATTTGCTGAATATGATAAGTTTGCTGATGCTACTGGTAGAAGTAAACCTGATGATAGAATCTGGGGGCGTGGTAATCGTCCGGTAATTAAGGTTTCTTGGAATGATGCTACAGCTTATGCAGCATGGCTTAGTGATCAAACTGGTAAGCAATATCGTCTGCCTACTGAGGCTGAATGGGAATATGCGGCTAGGGCTGGTACGGAGACTAAGTATTGGTGGGGTAATGAGATTGATAAAAGTAAAGCAAATTATAACGTTAATCTTGGTAAAACTTCTCCAGTGGGAAGTTATGCTGCTAATCAATTTGGTTTATATGACACTTCAGGAAATGTATATGAGTGGACTTGCTCATTATATGAAAATAAATATAATGGTAAAGAAAAACAATGTGTTACAACTGGAAACAGTTTGTCCCTTCGCGGCGGCTCGTGGCTCGGCGTCGCGTGGCACATGCGCTCGGCTGACCGCAGCAGGAGCAAGCCGACGTACCGCAGCGACGACGTGGGCTTCCGGGTCTCCATGCTCGTAACCCTTTAAACTTTATCACTTTTACCATTTTAATTTTTTTAGCTTTTAAATTTTAAAGTTTTCTGATTAGTTTCGGCTAATCAGTCTCTGTAAAGTCCAACAGGCTAATAGTACAACGAATTAGGAAATAAACGAATTTCAATTAGTTTAATTCTTAATTCGTTGTACTAAAAGTAGTCACCGACAGTTTAAATATGCAAGCTGATGCGAATAAATAGTCTAATCACATCAAATTTGATATGATTAAACCATGCAAACATATCAAAAATGGATCTGGCAACATCCTGATTGGGCTAATTTCAGTTATGATTTAAAACAATTGTTGCCTGAGCTTACAAACTTATCGCGCTTAATTGGTGGGCTTGAAGCTGCGGTGTTGGCTGATGATGCGATAGAAACATCAGCAATTGAAGGGCAAATCACTAGCTGGTTAAAGTGGTTTTTTACAAACTCTCATTACTGCAATGAATGACTCAGCTTGGATCATAGAACAAGTTATTAAAAAAACCCAGTTTTGGAATAAACATAAAGACACCCCACTCAATACTAGACAACATAAAGTACTAAATCGCCTATTGAATGATGGAAATAAATTTGAAGGCGGAATGACAACGCGCAAATATGCTAGTATCAGCAAATGCAGCAAAGTAACCGCCAGCCGTGATCTTGCCGATTTAGAAATCAAAAAAATTCTAAAAAAACGCCCCGGCAGTGGCAGAAGTACAAGTTATGAGATTGATTTTAACTAAACTCCAACATCGACGAAAAATATTTGATGGTTATACCATAAGCTTTGAAGATGATAGAATTAGCTACGGAGAACAAAGGTTTGTTACTTTGGGTATGCTTCAAAGTCGCGTTGTAGCAACTGTTCACACTGAAAGAGATAACAATATACGAATAATTTCAATTCGTAAGGCAACTAAGTATGAAGAGAGAAACTATTATTCAAAAATCAGAAACTGATTGGAAATCAATAGATGCAATGAAAGATCAAGATATCGATTTCTCTGATCTTCCGGAAGTATCTCCTGATAAATTTACAAACGCTATTGTTCGTAAAGCTCTAAAACAAGTTCCAAATAAAACACAGATTAGCTTACATATTGATACAGATGTTCTTAACTGGTTTAAAGCTCAGGGTAAGGAATATCAAAGTAATATTAATTCATTATTAAAATCATACAAATCATACATGGAAGCCAATCAAAGCCATAGTTAGCATGATTCCTTGGGCTTATTTTCGTCAGTTAGACCTGACAGGTTTTAAAAACCTGTCAGGTCTGTCTAACATTATAAATCTCCAATTCATCAAAAATATCCTGAACAGTTTCCACCAATTTAGCCCCATCCTGAATTAACTTATGACAAGACTTAACCAACGGATTATAAACTGATCCCGGCATTGCAAATACCTCACGCCCCTGTTCAAGCGCAAAATCCACTGGATACAGCGCGTGACTATTTTCAGGAGCCTCCACAACCAAAACTCCCACACTCAAACCACTAATAATACGACTACGACGCTTAAAAGTTTCAGCAGTAATCGCCATTTTATTATAAGGTGAAATCTCAGAAACTAAAGTACTAAAACTAGTATTTTTGACATACTCCAAACCCTCAAAAGCCACTCCAACAGATTTACCCGAACCAGCCAAAGCCCCTTGATGACTAGCCATTTCAATACCCAAACTCAAACCACCACAAATAACAAAACCACACTCAGATAAAGCCTTAGCAAATTGCCAAGAAACCTGCCTAGCAAAGCCACTAGCACGCCGAGTTCCAACAATAGCCAACTGAACACTATTCAACAACTCACAATCTCCTTTCACAAATAACAAAAATGGAGGATCATAAATTTCAGCCAACATAAAAGGATAATTCGCATCAAACAAAGTCAAAACATGATTATTTTTTTGATCTAGCCATAACAAATCCTGTTCCACCGCATTCCAATCAGGCAACCAATGCTTAGCCTCAAAAACTGCACGCGGATGACCATAAAAATCAATTAAGCGTCTAAAATTAATAGGAAACAAAGGAACATGCGCCAAAGCTAACCAATACTCTATATCTTTAATTAAAGGCATTTGTTAAAATAAAACAATCATAACTATGGAATATATAAATGGCAACAAAACTAAATAAAATCAGCTCCAAAATAACTCAAACTAAATCACAAGGCGCATCTCAAGCCATGCTCTACGGCACCGGCTTAACTGAAGATGACATGAAAAAACCCCAAATTGGAATTGGCAGTGTTTGGTATGAAGGTAATACATGTAACATGCACCTCATGGATTTAGCCGCCAAAGTTAAAGAAGGCGTTGTTGCCGCTGACTTGGTAGGAATGCGATTTAATACCATTGGTGTTAGTGATGGAATTTCAATGGGTACCAGCGGCATGAGTTACTCATTACAATCGCGCGATATAATCGCAGATTCTATTGAAACCATAATGGCTGCCCAATGGTATGATGCCAATATATCACTACCCGGTTGCGACAAAAACATGCCCGGCTGCATCATAGCAATGGGCAGACTAAATCGCCCATCGCTAATGATTTATGGCGGCACCATCAAACCGGGGCATGACAAAAACAATAATACCCTAGACATTGTATCAGCATTTCAATCCTATGGACAATATATTACAGATAACATAGATGAAGAACAACGTCAAGACATAGTAAAACACTCATGCCCCGGCGCAGGAGCCTGTGGTGGCATGTACACAGCCAACACAATGGCATCAGCAATTGAAGCACTAGGAATGAGCTTACCCTACAGCTCATCAACACCAGCCGTTGATCCCGGCAAATTAGAAGAATGCTTTAAAGCTGGCGCAGCAATTCGTCACTTATTAGAACAAGACATCAAACCTCGTGATATTATGACTCGCGCCGCCTTTGAAAATGCTATAGTAATAGTAATGGCATTAGGCGGATCAACCAATGCAGTATTACACCTAATCGCAATGGCAAGATCAGTTGATGTCGAACTAACAATTGATGACTTTCAAAAAGTAAGTGATCGCATACCATTTATAGCAGACTTAAAACCAAGTGGAAAATATGTTATGGAAGACATCCATAACATTGGCGGCATACCAGCAGTAATGAAATACCTGTTAGAACAAGGACTAATAAATGGCGATTGCTTAACCGTTACAGGTAAAACCATAACAGAAAACTTAGCCGATTTACCCGGATTAAATCCAGAACAACAAGTTATTCTACCATTAGAAAAACCGATAAAAGCAACTGGACACATCCAAATTCTCAAAGGCAACCTTGCACCACAAGGATCAGTAGCAAAAATCACCGGCAAAGAAGGCTTAAACTTCACTGGACCAGCCAAAGTATATGATTGTGAAGAAGATATGCTAAAAGCATTAGAAAAAAACAAAATAGTCAAGGGAGACGTAGTAGTAATTCGTTACGAAGGGCCAAAAGGTGGACCCGGAATGCCAGAAATGTTGACACCAACCTCAGCAATAGTAGGAGCTGGACTAGCCAACGACGTTGCCCTACTTACAGATGGACGCTTCTCAGGCGGCTCACATGGATTTATTGTAGGACACATAGTACCAGAAGCGCAAGAAGGCGGACCAATAGCCCTAGTAAAAAACGGAGATATAATAACAATTGACGCAGAAAGCAAACAACTAAGCGTCAACATAACCGAACAACAAATGGCAGAACGTCGCGTCCAATGGACAATGCCAGCCTACAAAGCCACACGAGGCACATTATATAAATACATAAAAAATGTGAAAAATGCCTCACAAGGCTGCGTTACCGACGAATAATTTGTAAATTGTTGGGCTTTCTTTCGTTAGCCCAACCTACATATTAATTAATATTATGTCAATAACTCATTTTAGCTTTTCTAACCACTCCGAAAACTGGTACCTTAAACAAGTTGATTTAGATAACTTTAACTTATTGGTAGGTATTTCCGGTGTAGGCAAAACCAAAATTCTCAACGCGCTAGAATTCGTATCTCGTGTAGCTACTGGTGGAGATTATAAACTGAATGGTGAAACTTGGATAATTGGTTTTAGCATTAATGGAGAACAATATCAATGGAAATTTGAAAGTACACTAATTAAATCTAAAATACCATATATTTATGGAAAAAAAGTACCTACAATCACCTTAGAAGAAATTATTATACAAGGAGATAAAACTACTACACTCTTAAAACGCTCTGAAACCGAATTTAAGCTCAACAATAACAACATACCAATTTTTGAAAAAAAAGATTGTGCAATCAATCTATTATCTAAAATTGAACTAATAAAGCCAATTCATCAAATATTTAAAAAATTTATATTCAGCGATATATTACAAGAAAAACACTTTGGCACACGTATAACTCCACAAGAGCCAAATCTAACTGAAGTATCAGAACCTATAGAGCAATTTAAAGAGGAAAGCACTAAACTACCAACTATCGTAAAAGCCTACCGCTTACAACAACGCTATTCAGAAGAATTTACTAAAATAAAAAACCTATTTACAACAATTTTTGGCTCAGTAGAAGACATAAAGATAGAAATTAGCAAAAACACTGGAGGGGTTTATGAATATGTATTTTACCTCAAAGAAAAAACCTCGCCCAAATGGATAGCCCAATGGGAAATGTCATCAGGAATGTTTCGTACTATCATACACCTAATAGAAATTTCGCTAGCACCGAAAAATAGCGTAATAATAATAGACGAACTAGAAAGCGGCTTAGGAACTAACTGTATGCCCGGTTTAACAGAATTCCTACTAAGCAAAACATCACACTTACAAGTGATACTAACAAGCCACCATCCATACATAATAAACAACATTCCAGACAAAACATGGAAAATAGTAAAAAGAAATGGAGGGCAAGTAACAGTAACCCCAGCGCATGACATTTCAGCAATAGACACAACATCAAGCTTAGACAAATTTTTGCAACTACTACAACTGCCAGACTATAAAAATGGGATTACTAACTAAGCTATCGCCCATAAACCTGTTGCCACAATCGTAAAGCCTGTTGATATTGATCATAATTTCGATATTGATCAGGCATAGGCATAGGTTCAACAAAAACCTGATTTTGCCGTTTCACAGCCACATCCTGCCAAATTTGCAACGCCTGTTGATATTGGTCATAATTTCGATATTGATAAGGTTTAGGCATTGAATTCATACCACCACCATAATAACCATAAGAATAAGCGGTACTATAAATAGTCAATAATAAGCTGAATATAATTAAAGTTTTCATATATGTTTTCCTGCGCAATTGTTGGAATTTTAGAATTATATTCTAACAATTAATGCAAAGCATATGTTGGTTTAGTAATAATATGTTCATCAGAATCTACATAATTTAATTTAATTTACTGATGTTACGCATTGAACAGGGGATAACATACCAGCCTAGGGCAACGCCCTAGGAATGAATTAGGTGTGATAATAAACGGATTATTGGTAATAAGCTAGAAAAAAAATCCGTTTATTCCGTAAATCCGTTGTACTAATTACTTGTAGGGTCGGTGATAACCTACCTATAATTCTTTATTTATGATTTTCATCATCAGAAAAACCATTTTTTCCTAAATTTATTTCTACTGTCTTATCTATTGATGACAATTCTGGTATTTCAGAATAATGGTAACGGGCTTGCCATAAATAGGCGTATTCATCATCGAAGTTGTAAACCAATCTATTGACTTTGTCAATACGTCGTGACCACAGACCAGTCAATTTATGTTTTAAAGGTTCCGGTTTGCCAATACCCATTTTAGGTGTGGCACAAATCTGTGCCAACATATTTTTAATTTTTTGATACTTTTTTGGATCTGTCTGTTTCCAATATTTCAAAGCTTCAATAGCAGAAGGCATCACCTGTAGTTTTCTCATTCAAGTAACTGATCCAATTCATCTAAGTTATCAACAATTATTCCTTGCCCAGCTTCAAATTCTTGCTTAGCATGTTCTAATTGCAAAGCATTTGCGGGCGATTTTAATAGATAGTCCGTTTCATCTTCTATCCTTTCAACAGCCGCATTAATTTCACGGCTGATTTTGTTTAACAGTTCAATTACAGTTTCTGGTTTGGCACCTATTAGCTTTTCAAATTCTTTCGGTTTTAATCCCAAGCCATAGCAAATCTCATGGAGCGAATTATTTAATAAACCAGCTTCATCGCGAGACAAATGAATTTCGATTAGATTTGCCTTTAAATTGTGACTATTTTTACTTAAAAGTGCTGTACTTTCCATAAGCTATAACCTCTTTTATATGCTTATTTTTAGATAGGCTTATCATATCACTTTAAGGCTGTAGGTATTGATTTAAATTATAAATTACGCTAAAATTAATTTTATTAGTTACAGGAGCTAGCAAGTTATGTCCATTTCATTAAAACATTTTGCAATTATCCTAATTTTAAGCTTTTCTAATAACAGTTGGGCGGACTGTAGTGATGCCGCTATTGATTTTGTTTATCAGTTTTATGATGTACATAGTCAAGCTGGTAGCATTTATCGTCAAAAGGCTTTACAATTATGTCCAACTATGCCAGAGGCGCATAATAATTTAGCTTCTTTGTTGGAAGATGAAGCTTCTTATTCTCAGGCTATTTTTCATTATAAGCAAGCCATACAACAGCGTCCTAATTTTCCTCAAGCTTGGTATGGTTTAGGCGAGACTTATTATAAGCAAGGACGCTTTGCGCTTAGTTTAGAAGCTCATTTACATGCTTGTCAAGATGATAAGGATAGCTTGTTGGCTTTGTATGATCCACAGCGTCGGCAAGCTATGAATCAGTTGAATCACACGCATTGGCTTTTAGAAGTTTATATGGCAAAACTATTCAAATTCATGGTCATACCGATACTCAAGCTTTTAAAGCTACTATCCCTAACCGGATGCAACGAACCCGAAAATAAACCACCACCAACATCAGAACAAACTGAAACAATAAGCTTCAGAGCACCCCCCATCCTGCAAATCGACACTGGCGGGCATAAGTCGAAGATTAATGATGTCAGATTCACCTCCGATGGACGTTATTTAGTCTCGGCGGCAGATGACAAACTAGTGCGAATCTGGGACTTAGAAACTGGAGAGACAGTGCGAACGCTACGAGGACACAATAATTCTAAAAGGACATACTGATGCTATTTATGATCTAGCTTTTACTCCAGATTCTAAGCGTGTGGTTACTGCTAGTAATGATAAGCGTTTAGGTCTGTGGCAATATCTCCTACAAATGGTAATATAGCTTCTGGAAGTAGAGATCACATTGCTATATGGAATGGACTAACTGGGAAATTTCTTAAAAGCTTCGCTAATCAAAGCGCAAAAGTTTCTAGCTTATCTTTTAGTCCTAATGAGTTCAACATCTAACTCTCACGTATTCTCTTATCCCAGCGGGCAGAGTGTTAATGCTAGTATTTGGGCTGTGGGTTTTTCAGAAGATGGGACAGAGATAGGTTGGGGAAAAACACAAGCTCCTTCAGCAAAACCTTCTATTAATCGCGGTCTAATAGAATATCGTCTCAGATTCCCTAGCTCAGATCATCCACTAGGCACACCCAAAGAAATTCAACCCTATAAGAATTACATTCGCGCTAAAGATAAATGGCAAGATTGGTATCTATATCACTATAAAGGCGGTGATTATAACTATAATGCAGCCATTGTTGCTATTAGCAAACAAAACAGTATAGTTGCCACTATTCAACGTGGTAATACTGATGGTTATTAACACCGTTCCTATACCTTCACACCCAACGGACAAATAATTATCAGCGGTGGAATGAACGGAGTTCTCACCTCTTACAAACGCGATGGCTCAAAAATTGGCGATTATATTGGGCATACTGACATTATTTGGGCAGTGGCAGTTTCGGCAGATGGACGTTTCTTGCTTTCTGGTAGTGCTGATCAAACAGTACGGCTTTGGAATGTCAAGACACAGGAAAATTTATTAACCTTGTTTCATGCAAGTAATGGAGAATGGGTAGCTTGGACAAATAGTGGACATTATGCTGCTTCGCCTAATGGGGATAAAATGGTGAGTTGGCAATTAAATAAAGGCGTGGATTCTGCCGCTGATTATGTCACGGCTACTAAAAGATGCCGCCGATGCACGAATAACAGTAATAAGTGCAACAGACAGTGAAACGCTAGCCCAAGAACTACCACAACTAAAACATGGAATATTCACCTACGCCCTAAGGATTAAAAGGCAAAGCCGACTCAAATGTCCGTTTCATTCTCGCCTATTTGTTCTTTATATTTCTGAAATTGTTCCTTAAGTTCTCCAAATATTTCTGCTCCTTGTGTTGTTAAAGCATAAAGTTTAATTATATTTTGTTCTTTATTTTCATTTTTATCTGCATCTTTAATATATTGTATAGCTTCTCTTGCTTCTTGAATTAATTCAGGTATTTTAGCATGAGCGGCTCCATATTCCATTTCATAGAGACTGATAATTGAAGCATAAAGCTCTACATTATCATTCAGAGCATTCACCTTTGAAATAAATTTATCATGGTGTGTATCATGACTTTTAGTTAGGGAACTAAGGCTATTTGTATCCAATAAATATCTTTTATTCATGTTTTGTCATAATAAAATTATCATGAAATTCTTTTCTACCCTTATCAAATACTTCCCCAGCTTCTTTTCCCATAGCATGTTGTTTTAAACCTTCGGTAAATTTTTTCCATTTGCCAGTATTTTTCGGTTTATATATTGATGAAATATTCAATCTTTTACGAATTTCTTCTGGAGAATTAGCCTTTAATGCCTCCGGATTGGTTCTGAATAATTCATTCACAATTTGCTCGAGAGCTTCTTGAACATATTTATGATTGATATTAACAATAGTCTCAGGAATCTTTACATTTATAGATAAAGTCTGTTGTAAAACTTGTTTATTTATACTTTCCATTTTTACCTCTTTAACTACTTATTCATTAAAATTTGAGCATTAACTTGCTCCTGAGTAAAAAACCCATACTGTCCAATTTGACAAGTATTACCTTCTAAACGCGCCATAACTTGTTTAATTGTTGGAATCTTATTAGATTTTAACAAACGATGCAAACCATATGCTGGTTGGCGACATAGTATAGCTATTAAATTATCACCTCCAAATGGAGATGTTACTTTTAGCGACGGAAGATTATAAGGAAATTTATTAACCCTATAAAGCTCATCATCTATAATAAAACCTTGTTTATGATTGTAATCATAAAACAACAAAGATTCATCCTTACCATCTTTTTCATCAAAAGGCTGACTATCTCGATTTTGACTAATGTAGCGCGTTGTCTTGAAATGTAATTATTATAGAAACGTGGACCATTTTCATCTAACCCCCATTTACCTGTGTAAAATGGTATAGGCATAGCTCGTTTTATTGGTATAAAACCACGTATTTTGCCACGCATCATACCAGTACCTCGCCCTGAACGACTGATTGTATTTACGTTACCATCTAACATTTGAGCTTCTTCTGCTTGTTTATAAATTGTTTCGATTTGAGCTTTTGCAGGTGCTTGAGGTGTTGCCTGCTTATCACTTATTAAATCCAATGCCTGATTATAAAATGTATTGGCATTTTGCCAATCTTGACGACGTATCGCAATATCACCATACAAAGCTTGAGTAGCCCAAGTCATAATTTTAGCGCGTTTAAGCCAATTTTCTGCCGCTGCAATATTTGACATACTACGTTTCACAGCATTTCTATAAGATGATGGGCAATAGCGTAATCTTGGTAACAATCGTTCTAATTTAGTTAAATCATTAGCACGTATTGCCTGATTTACTTGTAATTGATAATCATTACAAGCAGCACCAATTGGTGAAGTTACAATTAATAATAAATTAAACAATAATATACGTATAATAAACATATTTAGACCCTCTAATTAATAATATATTGTATATAATGAGACATCATAGATTTTATTCACTTATAATAAAAATTGCAATAATATGTCAAAGCAAATAAAAGAATTTTTCAATCAATGGAATATCTATAAAAAAGTAATTAAACATAATTACATGTTTCATATAGAAATATTTCAAAAATTACAATATTTCCTAAATCAACATCAGCATCAAAATCTATTAGATTTAGGATGTGGAGATGCTTATCATATAGCGCGAATCTTAAAAAATAGCCACATAACAAATTACTATGGAATCGATCTTTCTGAAATTGCCTTACAAGAAGCACAACAAAATTTTGCTACTATCAATTGTGATAAACAATTTATTCAAACAAATTTAATAGATTTTATAGCTACTCAACAAGCTAAATTTGATATTATCATCGCAGGTTATTCCATACATCATCTAACTTTGACAGAAAAAGACAATTTTTTTGCACAAGCAACTATAGCCTTAAAACCCGGTGGCTCTTTACTAATATATGATCTAGTGCGTTGTGAAGATGAAACTCAAAGCGATTACCTTGATCGTTGGTGGAAATATTGTTTGAATAATTGGAAAGCTATGACATCAGAAGAATTAAGTCTAATTAAATACCATATATATAACAATGATTATCCAGAAACTTTTGCAATTTTTAATAAAATAGCCATCAAACAACAATATAAAAAAGTCGAATCTTTATATAAGGATGATTTTTATGAACTTTATCGTTTTTCCCTGTAACTTCTAATATGACAATACTACAAAGCATATTTGGAATTCTATCTATTCTACTGATTGCCTATCTCTTCAGTGAAGCAAAAAAAACAATTGTATTTAAATCTATTTTAATAGCAATTGCTATTCATTTAATACTAGCTATCATGTTTTTAAATCTACCCATATTTAAAGATATGTTCATGATGCTTAATAAATTAGTATTAGCATTAGAAACAGCAACAACTGCTGGTACTAGCTTTGTATTTGGCTATCTTGGAGGCGGTGCTACTCCATTTGAAATTAAAAATGAAAACTCAATGTTTATCCTAGCTTTTAAAGCACTGCCTATCATTTTAATAATGAGCGTTATATCATATCTACTTTATTATTATCGTATATTGCCCTTCATTGTAAAAATATTTTCCTTGTTACTAGAAAAAACCCTAAAAATCAGAGGAGCCGCTGGAGTTAGTGCCGCCGCCAATGCCTTTGTTGGAATGGTAGAAGCACCACTATTAATCAAACCATATATAAAAGACATGACACGCGGAGAATTATTTAGCGTCATGGTAGCAGGCATGTCAACAATTGCTGGATCAATAATGGTTTTATACGCAACAATTATAGGATCCAAAATACCAGATGCAATGGGGCATATATTAACCGCATCAGTATTAAACGTAATATCAGCCTTAATCATATCTATGATCATGATCCCCCATAACAGCGACAAACAACAAAATAAAATTACCTTTCCAAAAATGGCAGATAGCCCAATGGATGCAATTATCAAAGGTACCAGTGATGGCATAAAACTGCTAGTAAATATTATAGCAATACTTATAGTCTTAATAGCCCTAGTCAATCTAATAAATCAAATAATACAGCCACTCAGTTTACAAGGCATTTTAGGCGTAATAATGGCACCACTAGCCTTCCTAATAGGAATTCCCATTTCAGAAGTTATGACAGCAGGATCATTAATGGGAACCAAAGTTATATTAAATTCACTAATAGCATATATAGATTTATTAAATCTACCAGCAGACGCGCTACAAGAAAAAAGTCAATTAATTATGATATATGCAATGTGTGGATTTGCAAATATAGGCAGTCTTGGTATTATGGTAGGAGGAATGACAACAATAGCACCAGAAAAAAGAAGCGAAATAATATCATTAGGAATGAAATCATTATTTGCAGGAGTATTAGCTACTTCTTTTACCGCCGCTGTTGTTGGCTTGATGTTAAATTAAGGATAAAAATCATCATCTAATGTTTGTTCCAAAGAATATGGGTTGTTGTTTGGAAAAACATTTTTTGGTAAATCAGTTTCTGCTATAGCAGCTCTAAGTGCCAAACGGTAAGCATCATCAAGTTTTTCTGTTAATTGATGCTTTAAACTAGGGCTATCAACTAAAATTAAATGTACTTGTTCACGTTGCTCATTAATCGTCATTTTCCAACTTTTACTACGTATTTCCGCTTGAAATTGCCACTTTAACAAGTGCATAAGTAACACTTTTAAACGACTCAATAACTCCCGTTTATCACGTTTTGCCATACTTTCTAGCTCATCAATTATATTCTCAATATCAATTTTATTTAACTGCTGTCGTCGCAAGAGTTCAGCATTTGTCATGAGCCAAAGGTAAAAATCTGTTTCATAACCTTTTGCAGTTGCTGCATCTAGAATTAAATTAATCATATATAATGATACATTATTACTAACTTCTAAAGAATATTAACATGATGATACTACAAAGTATATTTGGAATCTTATCTATTTTACTGATTGCCTATCTCTTCAGTGAAGCAAAAAAAACCATTGTATTTAAATCTATTTTAATCGCAATTGCTATTCATTTAATACTAACGATAATGTTTTTAAATCTACCCATATTCAAAGATATTTTCATGATGCTGAATAAATTAGTATTAGTATTAGAAACAGCAACAACTGCTGGTACTAGCTTTGTATTTGGCTATCTTGGAGGCGGTGCTACTCCATTTGAAATTAAAAATGAAAACTCAATGTTTATCCTAGCTTTTAAAGCACTGCCTATCATTTTAATAATGAGCGTTATATCATATCTACTTTATTATTATCGTATATTGCCCTTCATTGTAAAAATATTTTCCTTGTTACTAGAAAAAACCCTAAAAATCAGAGGAGCCGCTGGAGTTAGTGCCGCCGCCAATGCCTTTGTTGGAATGGTAGAAGCACCACTATTAATCAAACCATATATAAAAGACATGACACGCGGAGAATTATTTAGCGTCATGGTAGCAGGCATGTCAACAATTGCTGGATCAATAATGGTTTTATACGCAACAATTATAGGATCCAAAATACCAGATGCAATGGGGCATATATTAACCGCATCAGTATTAAACGTAATATCAGCCTTAATCATATCTATGATCATGATCCCCCATAACAGCGACAAAAAACAAAAGAAAATTACATTTCCAAAAATCGCAGATAGCCCAATGGATGCAATTATCAAAGGTACCAGCGATGGTGTAAAACTGCTAGTAAATATTATAGCAATGCTCATAGTCTTAATAGCCCTAGTAAACTTAATCAATCAAATTATACAACCACTAAGTTTACAATACATATTAGGTATAATAATGGCACCACTCACCTTTTTAATAGGAATTCCCGTTGCAGAAATTATGACAGCAGGATCATTAATGGGAACCAAAATTATATTAAATGAACTAATAGCATATATAGATTTATCAAATCTACCAAAAGACGCGCTACAAGAAAAAAGCCAAATAATAATGATATATGCAATGTGTGGATTTGCAAATATAGGCAGCCTTGGTATTATGGTTGGAGGAATGACAACAATGGCACCAGAAAAAAGAAGTGAAATAATATCATTAGGCATAAAATCAGTATTTGCAGGAGTATTAGCTACTTGCTTTACCGCCGCTGTTGTTGGTTTGATAATTTAATTAAAATTTGGCGTATAATTTGCGACTTTTCTATACATATTATCATTTAGTGTTTATAAGGAATTTTACCTTGAAAGATGACTTCCCTCGTATAAAGCTCCTACCTCCTTACATATTTAATATAGTAGGCGATTTAAAATTAAAAGCACGTTCTCTAGGTGAGGATATTATTGACTTTGGTATGGGTAATCCCGATCAAGCTACCCCTCAACATATCATAGACAAATTAGTAGAAACAGCGCAGCGTAAAGATACGCATGGTTATTCAGCCTCAAAAGGCATACCGCGTTTACGTCAAGCCATCTCTAATTGGTATCAACAACGTTATAATGTATCCTTAAATCCTGAAACTGAAGCAATTGTTACCATTGGCTCTAAAGAAGGCTTAGCCCATTTAGCCTTAGCTACCGTTGAAAAAGGCGATACAATCTTAGTACCAAATCCAGCTTATCCCATTCATCCTTATGGTTTTATAATCGCAGGTGCTGAAATTGATCATGTACCTTTAATGCCCGGCGTTGATTTTTTCTCTGAATTAGTTAAAAAAATTACTACTGCTAAAATTCCCCCAAAAATATTATTATTAAACTTTCCCGGCAACCCAACCACACAATGCGTTGATTTAGACTTCTTTGCACAAGTAGTTGATATTGCTAAAAAGTATAAAATATGGGTCATACATGATTTAGCCTATGCAGATATTGTGTTTGATGGTTATGTGGCACCTTCAATCTTACAAATACCCGGTGCCAAGAATATTGCTGTAGAATCTTTTTCCTTATCTAAAAGTTATAATATGCCCGGTTGGCGAGTAGGGTTTATGTGTGGTAATCCAACCCTGATTGGAGCTTTAACTCGCCTCAAATCATATCTTGACTACGGTACATTTACCCCGATTCAAGTCGCAAGTGTTAGCGCACTTGAAGATGATCAAACTTGTGTTCAAGAAATATGCGATATGTATTATGAACGTCGTAATGTATTATGCGACGGCTTAAATGCTATAGGATGGCAAGTAGAAAAACCTAAAGCAACAATGTTTGTATGGGCAGAAATTCCAGACCAATATAAATCAATGGGTTCTTTAGAATTTGCTAAAAAACTAATAAATGACGCTAAAATTGCAGTATCACCCGGTATTGGTTTTGGTAGTTATGGTGATGATCATGTACGTTTTGCTTTGATTGAAAACCCTCATCGCACTCGTCAAGCATTACGTAACATTAAAGAAATGTTTAAGAAAGATAAATTATTACAAATAGGAGAATAAACAACAATGTTAAATCCAGTGAAAGTAGGAATACTTGGATTAGGTACAGTCGGTGGTGGCACAGTTAGCACATTACAGAAAAATGCTGATGAAATTGCTCGCCGTGCAGGGCGAGGTATTGTAGTTACTCATGCTTGCGCAAAAGAAATAAATAAAGCTTATCCTTATGATACAGACAATATTAAATTAACAGATCAATTGATTGATGTAGTCAATCAACCTGATATAGATATTGTAGTTGAATTAATAGGTGGCACTACCATCGCGCTAGAAATAATCCTCAAAGCGATTCAAAATGGTAAACATGTAGTAACAGCAAATAAAGCCTTGATTGCCAAACATGGTAATGAAATTTTTGCCGCTGCGCAAGAAAAAGGAGTTATGGTTGCATTTGAAGCCGCAGTTGCTGGTGGTATTCCAATCATTAAAGCCTTGCGCGAAGGTTTAGCCGCTAATGAAATCGCATATATTGCTGGTATTATTAATGGTACTAGTAACTTTATTTTAACTGAAATGCGTGAAAAAGGCAGTGATTTTAGCGAAGTATTAGCTGAAGCTCAAGACTTAGGTTACGCTGAAAAAGATCCAACTTTTGATATAGAAGGAGTTGATGCTGCTCACAAATTAACAATTTTAGCCTCGATTGCCTTTGGTATTCCATTACAATTTGATAAAGTGTATATGGAAGGAATTACCAAGATTAGTAATGAAGATGTAAAATTTGCAGATGAATTAGGCTATAAAATAAAACATCTAGGCATTACCAAACGCACAGACAAAGGCATTGAACTACGTGTACATCCAACATTTGTAGCAAAGAAACGTTTAATAGCCAATGTAGAAGGAGTAATGAACGCCGTATTAGTAGATTCAGACGCATTAGGAGAATCACTATACTATGGAGCTGGAGCAGGAGCATTAGCAACAGGATCAGCGATAATAGCAGACTTAGTAGATGTAACCCGCACACTAACAACAGATCCCGGCAATCGCGTACCTCACCTAGCCTTTCAAGCCCTAGCTGATTTACCAATAGTAGCAATAGAAGAAATAGAAACTAGTTATTATTTAAGGATTTCCGCGAATGACACATTAGGAGTCTTAGCATATATTACTTCAATACTAAGTGAACAAAACATAAATATTGAAGCAATTATTCAAAAAGAACCGATAGAAGGAACAGAAGAAGTAACAATAGTAATACTTACCTATAAAGTAGTAGAGAAAAACCTAAATAAAGCAATTGAAACAATTGAAAAATTAGATGCTATAAACGGGCAAGTGACTCATATTCGGGTAGAAAATTAAATTTTGGCAAAAGACCTGACAGGTTTTAAAAACCTGTCAGGTCTGAGAGTAGTACTATGACAATAGAATTCATTGATTTAAAAGCACAACAGCAACAAATCCTGCCCCAGTTAGAAAAAAATATTCACCAAGTTCTGCATCACGGCAAATACATCATGGGTCCAGAAATTGCCCAACTGGAACAAAAACTAGCCAACTATGTAGGCGTAAAACACTGCATAAGCGTCTCCAGCGGCACAGATGCCTTACTTATAGCCATGATGGCACTCGGCATAAAACCAGATGATGAAATTATTACTACGCCTTTCAGTTTCATTGCCACTGCTGAAACAATTATGTTATTGGGAGCAAAACCAGTTTTTGTAGATATTGATCCACGTACTTATAATATTGATCCTAAACATATTGAAGCCGCAATAACAGCAAAAACTAAAGCTATTATGCCAGTTTCCTTGTATGGACAATGTGCAGATTTTGACGCTATTAATAAATATAATCTGCCGGTTATTGAAGACGCTGCTCAAAGTTTTGGAGCCACTTATAAAGGACAAAAATCTTGTAGTTTATCGACGATTGGCTGTACCAGTTTTTTCCCTTCTAAACCCTTGGGATGTTATGGAGATGGTGGGGCATGTTTTACCAATGATGATGAATTAGCCAAAATAATGCGCGAAATTCGAGTACATGGGCAAGAAAAACGTTATCATCATACTCGTATTGGTATTAATGGACGCATGGACACTTTACAAGCCGCGATATTATTAGCAAAACTAGAAATTTTCCCACAAGAAGTTCAAGCGCGTAATCATATTGGACAAACATATACTGAAAAATTAAAGGATTGTGTCACCACACCATATATTGAACTACATAATACCAGCGTCTATGCCCAATATACGATACAAGTTGACAATCGTGATCAACTACAACAAAAATTAAAACAACAAGACATTCCAACAGCGGTTCATTATCCCATTCCCCTAAATAAGCAAGAAGCATTTGCTAAATTAGAAAGTGATTGTTCAGTGGCAGAGAAAGTGGCTGAAAGAGTTATTAGCTTGCCTATGCACCCTTATTTGACGGAAATTGAACATATTTGCCAAAAAATAATTGTCTGAATCAGACAAACAAGTCCAACACCTAAACATATTTTATGATATGCTAGAACCCTACTAAAACGGTTATTTAAAAATGTCTCTAAAAGAACAAGTACCAATTTATACTTTTTCTACCATTAGTTTTAAAGATTTAGAATCTATTGTAGAAATTAAAAGAAATATTTCTATTGAAATATTCTCTGATTGGTTTAAGGCTGATATTGAACTTAATCAAAATGACCAAGATTTTTTTAATAATTTAATTAAGGAAAATTACTTTTTAATAGAAAGCTATAACGAAGAAGAACTAAAAGTAAAATTTATTGCTCCGATTTTAAATAGAGTAAAATTTACTGATGTGGATCATGAAATAAGAGATTTTTATGAAGAAAAGCTCACCTATAAAACCGATAAATTTATCTTAACAGGTACCACAGATTTTTTAGTAGCAAAAGGCTTAGAATATTCAAAAATACCTTATTTTTTTATTCAAGAATTTAAAAAATCCATTAAAAATGACGACCCTAGACCACAACTATTAGCAGAATTAATCTCAGCAATAGAAATTAATAATTTTAAAGTAATAAAAGGGGCTTTTATCATAGGAGAAAATTGGAACTTTGTAATTTTAGAAAAATTAGATAATGAGAAATATCAATATTTTATTAGTCA
>NZ_MCBX01000009.1 GCF_001723685.1 Candidatus Marithrix sp. Canyon 246 | reverse complement strand
CATGTTCTTCATCAACAATAAAAACACCGATATTAGATAATGGTATCCATACAGCAGAACGTGTTCCAATAATAATCGAGACTAAACCTTCACGAGCCAATAACCAAGTATCCAGCCGCTGTTTAGCAGTTAATTTAGAATGCCATACCGCAATCGGTACCGCACAAGCCTGTTCAAAACGTTGAATAATTTGTGGAGTTAGATTGATTTCTGGTACCAAAACTAAAGCCTGTTTACCTTGCTCAAGCACCTTTTGAATAATCTGTAAATAAACCTCAGTTTTACCGCTACCAGTAACACCATCTAATAAGCAAGGATAAAACTGTTCCAAGTTATTTTTAACTTGTTCCACAACCTTTGCCTGCGCAGAATTTAATTGCAATGGATTAGTTTTCTCAGTTAAATTCCGTTCAGGAAACTTCTTAATCTCAGCAGCTACACCCTTTTTCAACAAAGCAGAAGGCAAAGACGCTGCAATCACTTCACCAATAGGATGATGATAATAATGAGCCACCCAATGTAACAATTTCAGATTCTGTTCAGATAACAAAGGAGTAGTATCTAATATTTCCTCAGCGGCTTTTAATTTATTAGTTGGTACATTAGAACTATCAGTAATAGCAAGCAAAATTCCGACTAATTTTAATCTTCCAAACGGCACACGCACACGTATTCCGAGAGATAATTGACTTATATCAACACCTTTTGGTGGTAAATAATCAAAGAGAGTATATAGAGGTTTATTAACTGCTACTTGTAATATCATTAAATGATTATAACATGATAAAACTACTTTTAGATTTATGATAAAATGAATCAAGATCACACAAAAAAATAAACACAATGCTTAATATAATAGTCGCCACATTGCTAATAACATTAATTATTAATGTTATATTAAAAAAAATTCACCTACCAACAATTATTGGTTATATTTTTACAGGTACAATTATAGCTTATGGTTTTGATTTACATAATGCTGTTAATAATCACAGTCTAAAAGAAATAGCAGAATTTGGCGTGGTTTTTTTGATGTTTACTATAGGTTTGGAATTTTCTATTGAACATCTGAAAAAAATGCGTTATGAGGTTTTTGTAGCCGGTTCTTTGCAAATTTTATTAACTGTTTTAGCTGTTTATCTCATAGCTTCTTATATTTTTGCTATTAATAGTAAGGTATCGCTGATTATTTCACTTGCGGTTGCTCTCTCATCAACTGCTATAGTGTTAAAAACCTTTAACGAAACCGGTGAAATAAACAAGCGTCATGGCAAACGTAGTTTGGGTATTTTGATTATGCAAGATATTGCAGTTATTCCAATTTTGCTAATCATTAGTTTTATGAGTAATAATAATAACGAAATCAGCGTAGTGTTAGTAAATATGCTAATTAGTGCCACTGTATTATTGTTATTATTATGGCTAATGGGTAAATATTTATTAGAGCCATTTTTAACTCAAGTTGTTGAAACTAGAGCCGATGATTTATTTGTAGGAACCATTTTATTTCTAGCAATTGGTGCCTCATATTTGGCACATGCTCTTGGTTTTTCTTACTCACTTGGGGCTTTTATTGCTGGGATGTTAATTGCTGAAACTAAATACAAACATCAAGCAGAGGAAGAGTTGGTGCCATTTAGGGATTTGCTGTTGGGAGTGTTTTTTATCACTGTTGGTATGCAAATTAAGTTTGATATTCTTTTTGATTATTTGCATATTATTGTTTTGCTGTTAATTGCTGTGATGATTTTAAAGTTTATTATTATTTTTGCTATTGTGCGTTTAAATGACAATAAAAAAACGAGTTTCAAAACAGCATTGAGTTTGGTGCAAATTGGTGAGTTTTCGCTTGCAATCTTAGAGCTTGCCCGTAATAATGATTTAATTGTTCCAGCTTATGGGCAAGTTATGATTATGGTAATAGTGCTATCAATGATAATCACACCATTTATTCTTAATCATCTAACAGATTTAGCAGATAAATTCATCGGTTTTTGTAAAACTCCTGAGCATAATGTTGATAGTGTTTTACCAAAAAATCATACTGTTATATTAGGCTTTGGTGAATTTGGTCATTCTATTGCGAAAACTTTAAAGGAAAATAACCAGTTATATATAGCTGTGGAAAATAATATTGATCATTTTCATATAGGGCATAATGAGGGTGAACCTGTAATTTTTGGCAATGCTACCAATAAAGCAATATTAAATCATCTTAATATAAAAGAGGCAAAAAGCGTTATTGTAGCAATTGACAATCCTAAAAAGTTATATTATGTGTGTTATATTATTACCAGACATATAGATAGTAATAAAATTATTGTTAAAGTTCATAGCTTCTCTGAAAAAGAAGATATTAAACAATTAGGTATTAAGAATATTATTGTGGAAAATGAAGAGACAAGTAGGGCTGCGCTTGAGATTATAAGTTAAACTGAAGTTTTAATTGAAGATGTTTGTGAAAAAAGGAACAATATTTCACGACTTGCCACTGCATAAAATTTGATATAATAACACATTAATTAAATTAACAAGTGAGTGTATTAAAAATGATAATCCAGAAAATAAGACCGAAAAATAATACTTTTCAAATTGCAATACCTCCAGAATATATAAACCATGAAATAGAGGTAATAATTTTTTCAAGAAAAGAAGTCATAAATCAATTTGAGATGAAAAACCATCATGAAATTGATTTCATTGAAGAATTAACAAGTAATCCTAGACATATACCTGCTGAGGTTAATTTTTTCTCAAGAGATGAAGCGAATGAAAGATAGAATTTTTATTGATTCAAATATTTTTCTTTATGCTTTTTCAGATAAGAATAAGGATAAACAACAAGTTGCAAAAAAAATAGTTTTAAACCCTAGTTGTATTAGTGTGCAGGTTGTAAATGAAGTAAGCAAGAATCTTTTATATAAGTTTAAATTTAATGAAAACGAAATTGTAAAAGTTGTTGATAGTTTATATAAAAAACACATTGTTGCAGAATTAACACAAACAATTTTTGTACATGCTTCTAATATTAGGGAAAAATATAATTTGTCTTACTACGACTCTATTATTGTTTCTACTGCATTAGAAAATGAATGCAACATAGTATATTCTGAAGACATGCAACACAATCAACTTATAGAAAACAGATTGACTATTATAAGTCCATTTGAAAAATGTGTATAATAGTCTGAGCCATTCCTCACCGATGTGAGGAATTGGTCATATAAACTGTTAAATATTTAATTTATTTTGATAGATTCAACGCCTTACTATAAGCATCATCTGAGATAGCATTCCAAGCCCGATTATCATTTTGAAATTGCTTATATGCCTCATAGACTTTTTTAAAGTCTGCGTTTTTAGCCGCTTCTTCATCTAAAGTCTCAACTGTCAGTTGTTTCAGTTTGTTTATTACTTCTGGGGGAAATTCTAATACCTTAACATGATATTTTTCTTGTAATTCTCGTAATGCTTTGATATTTAAAGCTTCAAACTCTGCAAACATTTTTTGATTTAGCGCAGTAGCCGCTATTTCAACTATTTTCTGTAAATATTCTGGCAAAGTTTTCCAAGCTGTACGATTAATAATTAATTCTAAAGTCGTACCCGGTTCATGCCAGCCGGGATAGTAATAATATTTAGCAGCGCGATATAAGCCTAAACGCTTATCATGATATGGTCCAGCCCATTCTGTAGCATCAATAATTCCACGTTCTAAAGCAGTATAAAGTTCTCCTCCTGATAATAAAATCGGAGTTCCACCAGCCTTGGCTAAGACTTTACCACCTAAACCGGGAATACGCATTTTTAATCCTTTTAAGTCGGCTACGCTTGCAATTTTCTTTTTAAACCAGCCTCCCATTTGTACACCTGAATTGCCAGTTGGAAACGGAATTAGATTAAAAGGTTCATACATTTCACGCCATAGCTTTAAACCATCGCCATAATATAACCATGCGTTCATACCCTTAGCAGTCATACCAAATGGTACAGCACTCATAAATTGAACTGCTGGAACTTTACCTGCCCAATAATAGCTCGCACCATGCCCCATTTGAATAGCTCCTTGAGAAACTGCATCAAATGTTTGTAAAGCTGGTACTAATTCTCCACCTGCAAAGACTTGTATTTTTAAGTGTCCATCACTCATTAATTCTATATCTTTTGCAAATTTTTCTATTCCAGTTTGAAAAATAGGGAAATTAGGCGGCCATGTAGTGACTAGTTTCCAATGAAATGTTTGCTTACTAGTAGTATTTGTAGTATTTGGGGATTGCGAAGTATTGAGTGCATAACCCAAAAAAAAGGCTAATATAGAGAATATTAGCCCAAGAAAAACTATTGTTTTTTTCATTATTATGGATTGTGTTTAATCTTCACCCATTAAACCAAATATTTGCAGTAAACTTATAAATAAATTAAATATACTTACATATAAAGTTACTGTTGCCATAATATAGTTAGTTTCACGCCCATTTACCATGTCACTAGTTTGATATAAAATTAAACCTGACATTAATAGAACAAATACGCCTGATACAGCTAAAGATAATGCTGGTATATTAAATACCATCGCACCAATACCTGCTAAAAAGGCAACTAAAATACCTACAGCTAAGAATCCACCTAAGAAACTAAAATCCTTACGAGTAGTTAAAGCATAAGCAGATAAGCCTAAAAATATAGTTGCTGTGGAAGCAAATGCCATCATAATTAACTCAGAACCATTACTAAACTTAGTTAAATACATGCTCAAAATTGGTCCCAAGGTTAAACCCATAAAACCAGTCAAGGCAAAAACTGACGCTAAGCCCCAAATACTATTTTGTAATTTTGAAGTTAAAAACAGTAAGCCAAAATAACCAACCAAGGTAATTATCAAACCTAATGGTGGCATTTTCATCACCATTGCAATACCAGCAGTGATTGCGGTGAAAAATAAAGTCATGGACAATAATGTATATGTATTGCGAATTAACTTATTAGCTTCTATACTTGACAATGCTTGTTCTTCAAAAGCATCCTGATTACTATACCCAACTGTTTGAGTATTTTTATTCATGTTATCAAACAAACCCATAATTACTACCTCGATATATTATTAAAAGAAAGTACAGCCTATATAATAACAAGTAATGAGATTACAAGCTACAATATTAATCAAATATTTGACCTTTATTAATACAACAAATAAGCTTGCCGAATTTTAGCCCATTGTTGTTCATCCTTTCTTAATCGCTGATCAAATTCCGCTGGAGTAATATTGGGATCGTCCACGAATTCTCGCAAAAATGTGCCTCCAGTTAATAAATCAATCGCTAGTTTTTCTGTTTCATATTCATAAGCAAATTTACGCCAAATTTCATAATCGGGATATTCTAAGCGAATAGCTTTTAGTAGAAGCGCGGCTAGTCGGTAAGGTTGGAATTGTTGATGTTTATATGAAGGATTATCAGTATGGATTTGTATTCCTGAACACATTTTACCTACATGTTTGTGAAAAGTAGGTTCAAAATAGCAGCGTCTAATGATGCAAGCTTTTAACCATTTAGATTCTAATGAATTCATTCGGTTTAGTATTAAATCAAAATCAATATCAGGTGCGCCAATCACTTCCAATGCAGTTGTTGTGCCTCGCCCTTCTGATAAGGTAGTCGCTTCAAATAGCACTGTGCCGGGGAAGCAGCGAGTCATATTGAGACTCGCTGCATTCGGACTTGGATTAACCCATGAAAGTTCAAAAGCTGGCCATCCAGTGTCTGGATTATAATCAGTCATTGCTATAACTTTAAACTCTAAATCCAGTTTTTTCCAGTCAACAAACCATTTAGCAAGCTCCCCAAAAGTTAGACCATGCCTCATAATCAACGGAGCTGCACCTACAAAACTTTCCCAATCTTCTTCAAGAATAGTGCCTTCAATCGGTCGTCCTGCTGGATTTGGACGATCAAGAATCCAAATAGTTTTTTCATTTTTAGCACATGCTTCCAACATATAAAACAGCGTTGTTACATAAGTATAGATTCGGGTGCCAATGTCTTGAAGATCCACAAGAATAACATCGAATGTATCCATCATTTCTGTAGTAGGATATCTAACTTCGCCGTATAAACTGAAAATTGGTATTCCATATTTTGGATCAATATAATCATCAGTTTCTATCATATTATCTTGCTTATCCCCTCGCATTCCATGCTGTGGACCAAAGGCTGAGACTACATTAATTTTTGGACACTCCATTAAAGCGTCAAGGCTATGGCGACATTCACTAGTTAAAGAAGCAGAATGTCCTAGCAAGGCAACACGATGACCTTCAAGTAAGGCTTGAATATCTTGATTTTCAAGAAAATTGTCAATTCCTAGTTTCATGGTATTTAAAAAAAATTTGAGGTTTATTGATTTTATGTGCAATTATATTATATAACCACGTTCTTCATGTTGTGTAACATCTAAGCCTTCTATTTCTTCGTCTTCATTTACACGTACACCTATTACCATGTCTATTACTTTTAGTAATATCAGTGTTACTATAGCTGTATAAATAAATGTTGAACTGACTCCAATAAATTGAACCCATAGTTGTTGACTTATAGTTACTCCTTCTGCTAAACCTTGACCACTAAATATTCCTAGTTGACTGGATGCAAAAATACCAACTAGTAATGTTCCTAAAATACCACCTACTCCATGCACTGGAAATACATCTAATGAATCGTCTATTTTTAGAACGCGCTTGAGGTAGTTAGTGGCTCCGAAGCATAATATTCCTGCCGAAAAACCAATAATTAATGCGCCCGCTGGTCCTACAAAACCTGATGCTGGAGTTATGGTACCTAAACCTGCTACCATACCTGTTACTATACCTAAGACACTTGGTTTGCCATATTTTATCCATTCTAAAAACATCCATGTCATCGCGCCTGTTGCCGCTGAAATGTGTGTTACTAGCATCGCCATAGCAGCATCGCCATTTGCTGCTAAGGCACTACCAGCATTAAAACCAAACCATCCAACCCATAACATTCCTGCTCCTGTTACAGTCATGGTTAAATTGTGTGGTGGCATTGGAGTTTGTGGAAAACCTCGACGTTTACCGATAAACATAGCTGCGACTAAAGCTGCTGCACCAGCTGTAACATGTACTACTGTTCCACCTGCAAAGTCTAATAAACCCATTTGTTGTAGCCAGCCGCCACCCCATACCCAATGAGTAATTGGCGCGTAAACGAAAGTAAGCCATAAAGCACTAAATATTAACATTGCAGAAAATTTCATACGTTCAGCAAAGGCACCAACTATAAGTGCTGGAGTAATAATAGCAAAAGTTAATTGGAACATTGCAAATAGGCTTTCTGGAATATCACCAGTCAAAGAGTCTTCGCTCATGTCAGCCATAAACATTTTGCTTAAATCTCCAACCAAAGCATTACCTTCACTAAAAGCAAGACTATAAGCATATATCAACCATAAAATAGAAACCATACAGGTGATAGCAAAACATTGCATTAAAACTGATAATACGTTTTTACTACGAACAATACCGGCATAAAATAATGACAAGCCCGGAATTGTCATAAATAATACTAATGCTGTTGCTGTCAGTATCCAAGCGGTATTTGCTGAATTCATAATGCGTCTCTACCAGTTTCACCAGTACGAATACGCACAACTTGTTCAAGTTCAGACACAAATATTTTTCCATCACCAATTTTATTGGTATTAGCACCACTAGTGATAGCATCAATAACTTTATCTACAAGATCCTTGCTGACAGCAATTTCAAGTTTGACTTTAGGTAGGAAATCGACGACATATTCTGCGCCGCGATATAATTCGGTATGACCTTTTTGACGACCAAATCCCTTGACTTCTGTGACAGTAATTCCTTGAACACCAATTTCAGATAGTGCTTCTCGTACATCATCAAGTTTAAATGGCTTAATAATAGCTGTTACCATTTTCATAATATTTTACTCTTGTTATTACATGAAAACGGTAAATTATAACTTAATAGCAATAATAAAATCCATAACATTAGTTCCAGTCACGCCAGTATGCAGTAAATCACCACTGGCAGCTAAAAATATATTGGAATTCGCGTTGGCTAGTTCTGCTGTTGGATCAAAACCTTTTAATCGCCCACGTGCTACGGTTTGCCCATCGACTAATCCGCCGGCATCATCAGTTAAACCATCTGTGCCATCAGTTGCAGCGGCTAATATATAAAGCTGTGGCTGATTTTCGATAGCGATTGCAGCGGCTAAGGCTAGATGTTGATTACGCCCACCTTTGCCAGAATTTGTTGGTAACTGTACCGTAGTTTCTGCACCCCATATATAAATACCGGGTGCTGCTTGTTTTAAAGTATCGGCTATCAAATTGCCGGCTTCAACAGCGTCACATTCAAGAAATTGGGTTTGCAGAAATACAGAATAACCTAATTCTTTAGCGGCTTGTGCTGCGGCTTGGCAAGCTATGGTTGAAGATGCACAAATTTGCCAAGTGAAAAATGCTGCGGTATCGCTTGGAAACAATAATCCTGAACCAATAATAGCCGGATCATCATTAGGTACATCTGAAATCAACAGCGCGTGAACTTTACGTTGTTGCAAAAATTGCCATAAACCACCACCTTTGATGCGTGATAATTTTTGCCGCTTTGCATTGATTTGCTGAATTGAATAAGCGTTGGCAAGTAAATGCTCTGTAAGTTCTTGCATATCGCTTTTTGTACAATTTGGTGCAAGAACTTCGACTAAGCTTGATGTGCCACCTGAAATCAAAAATAAGCATTGAGCATCATCAGGTAGCTGATTAATAAAATTAATTAATGCTTCACCAGCTTCAAAGCTAGCATCTCCCGGCACAGGATGATTGGATTCAATACAATTTAAACGTGTATCCTCATACAAGGCAGCATCAATATGATGATGCTTACTGATAACTAAACCACGTATAAGCTGCAATTCTGCTAATGCACCTTGAGTCATAGCAGCAGCAGCTTTACCGATGGCTATCAGATACCACAAACCCGTTAGTTTGTTGTTGTGCAGGTGTTTAGCTACAGCACGATCTCCTGCAACAGCCTGCAAAGCCTGTTGATAAATGTGATGTAAATTTTGTCGTGGAGTAGCCATTTTGGTTCCTTTGTTACAGTGTCAAATTAGACAATTAGGCGCGTTCTATGCGCCTGAGATTACTTTGTCAATTGTATGATTTTTGGAAATTCTTCATAAAGAACGCGGCGTAAGGTAGATTCTGTTACTGGCTTTTCAAGCTTCTTATTTAGATATTCTTTTAGAGCATTATTCATAATTGTTTGATAACCTGTTCCTGCTTCTTCTGCTCTTGAACGAAATTCTTCAATAATTTCATTATCAACATAAATTGTAATACGAGTTTTGCCTTTGGAAGAAATTAAAGCACCTCGCTTAGCTTGTGAAAAATCATATTCCGCTTTCATATTCTCTTTTCTCTTGACGTGTTGCATGACGAGCATAAATTACCCTGATTTCATCGTCACGAAATGTATAAATAACTACAATCAGTTTGTTAGTGCTTCCCATACCTATAGTTATAAACCTTTCTTCACCTTCCGAATAATGATCTTCTTGGTGTATCGCCAAAGAATCATAAAAAACAGCTTCGGCATCTGCAAAAGAGACCATATGCTTTTTCTGGATCAAATTGGAATTTAATATTATTAATATATATGATTAATACATATTAATCAATATTTTTTATATAGACTCTTTTGACTAATTTAGGAATTTCAAATTCTGATTTTTCAAACCAAGCATCTACAGTGATATATTGGTGATATTATCACAAACCTAATTTTTTGAACATGATTATAAGGATTAAAGGATTTACATGATTTTTTATGTATAAATACCAAAAAGCTTGACAATAACTCGAATCATTATAAAATATAAATTTTTTTAAAAGGAAAACTTATGAATAAATCAAAGTTTTTAACTGCTATAGTCTTATCTGCTGCATTAAGCGGCAATCGATCATATTTTGGTAGCAAATAGTGATAGCTTAAATATTGATCATCGCCTAACTATTACAACTTGGATAAAAAAGGAAACTAATAAACCATATGCAGGGTTAGTAGGAAATGATTGGTTCGGATATACATTGATGTTTAATAGCATTGGTAATAAGTTACGACTTGAACTTGCACATGGCTCTCAACATGAGTTTGCAACATTTTTAAATTCACACATAATTGAAAACAATATATGGTATCATATAGTAGTAATTATGGATGTTTTAAATAACAACACCAACAAAATCACATTTTATGTAAATGGACAAAAAGGAAGTGAAAAATCAACATCATATAGCGACTTATCTGATATGCCAAAACTGTATATTGGCTATGAAGGTTATGGTAATAGATATTTCCAAGGCATAATTGACGACATCCGCATCTACAACCGCGCTCTCTCCGAATCCGAAATCAAACAACTTTACCAAGGTTGCCAACCATCCATTGACATTATCCTCAACAGCAATAATCGTGTAACAGGTGATAAAGTGGTTATTAATAGTCATATAAAAGCTCCTGCTAGCTTAGATTCATCATGTCAGTCTAGCAAAGTTACAGCAAAAATATGGGCTAAATTACCTAACAATTCTATAATATCTCTTATTAAACCGACAGGATTTACTTTATTGCCCGGAAATGATATTCAAACAAAGATTTTTGAGTACATATTTAGAGGTGCTGAGTCTATTGGATCATATGAAATTAGTGGTAGGCTTCTTGATCAGTTCACTGGCGATAGCATTAGTACAGATATTGAAACTTTGATATTCAGTAAATAATTTAAGACAGCAATTTTGAACATGATTTATAAAAAATCATGTTCAAACAATATTGTTATCTAAAGAATATAACCCCGTTCTTCATGTTGTGTAATATCCAAACCTTCTGTTTCTTGTTCTTCATCAACACGCAAGCCAATCATTATATCTATTACTTTTAGTATTATAAAAGTCATAACTGTAGTAAATATTATGGTGGCAATTACGCCAATAAATTGAGCTGTTACTTGTTCTGCAATATTACTATTACCATCACCAAAACCTGCTCCGCCTAAAACAGTTGCTGCAAATACACCTGTTAAAATTGCACCAATAATTCCACCAACTGCATGAACTCCAAATACATCTAATGCCATTGCCATAAAAATTAACATGGCGGAAAATTTCATACGTTCTGCGAACGCGCCTACCATTAAAGCCGGTGTTATAATTGCGAATGTCATTTGAAATGTCCAAATTACAGTCATAAGCGCGGTAGATTTCAGTATGACCCACTGAAAACACACCCCTAAAATAATAATTGCTGTATGATTTTATGGGTGTGTTTTATTCAGGTATCTTAATGCAACGTCAACAATTAGAATTTTTATACAAGTGGTTACACAACAAAAATCGAAAACCACTTATTATTCGTGGTGCTAGACAAGTCGGGAAATCTACATTAGTTGAATTATTTGCTGAACAGCATCAGCAAAATTTGTTCAATGTTAATTTAGAGCGTTATCCTGAACTTTCTAAGGTTTTTTTTAGCAAAGAACCTGAACAAATCCTTCAACAGATTGAAGCTTTGCCGCGTATGGGTAAAATCAGTAATGATATGCTTCTGTTTCTTGATGAAATTCAAGCCGTTCCTGAAGCCATTCCAGCCCTGCGTTATTTTTATGAAGATCGAGCAGATCTTCCAGTGATTAGTGCAGGTTCATTGTTAGAATTTGCTTTATCCGAACATAATTTTTCAATGCCTGTAGGAAGAATTCAATATCTACATATAGGACCTATGACTTTTACAGAATTTATACTTGCTTTAGGTGAAAATAAGTTATATAACTTTATTAAAAACTATGAGTTCGGTCAAGAAATTGGCGTTATTATACATCAACGTTTATTGCAATTATTACGTTGTTACTATTTTGTAGGTGGTATGCCAGAGGCTGTGGCTATTTTTGCGGATACTCGTAGTTATCGCCAAGTGAGTGATGTTCATAATTCAATTATCGAAACCTATCGTGAAGATTTTCCTAAATATGCTGGTTCAAGAAACTTAAACCGTATGCTTAATGTATTTAACTTTGCCGCTCGTAATGTTGGAATAAAGGTTAAATATTCTAATATTTCAAGGTTGGATCAAAGCTTTATCATCAAAAAAGATCTTGAATTACTCACAATGGCACGAGTTATCAGCAAGGTTGTTCATAGCCATTGCAGTGGTTTGCCATTACAGGCAGATATTGAAGAAAAAGTTTATAAGCTGCTATTTCTTGATGTCGGATTGATGAATGCTATTTGTGGCTTAAACTGGCGTAATATTTCACAAGTTGATGACATGAAACTGATCAATGAAGGAGCAATAGCCGAACAATTTATTGGGCAACACTTACAAGCATCACTTAGTGAAACTCCAAATCGAGAATTAACTTATTGGTTACGTGAAGGGCGATCATCGAATGCAGAAGTGGATTATGTGATTGCTTTAGATGGGAATATTATTCCAATTGAAATTAAATCAGGAGCAACTGGTAGCTTAAAATCTTTACATCAGTTTATGGGAACCAAACAAGCACCAGTGGCGATTAGATTTGATGCTAGTTTACCAATAACCAATCATATCAAAACCACTATTAATATTGGTAAACAGCGTAAAGAAATTGTTTATGATTTAATTTCTTTGCCTTTGTATTTGGTTGAGCGTTTGAATGATATTGTAATCATAAAGAATTGCCCAGCTTAACTCACAGCCTTATACACAAGTAGTTAAGTCTTTGATTTACAAGCCCTGAAGGGGCGGTATAATACAGCCTAGGGCAACTTTCGAGGCAAAAGTTTTTTGAAAAAAAACATTTGCCTCGAAACTAGGTATTATGTATATTATATGTAAGCCCTGAAGGGGCGAAACAATTATGTTTTTAATACGCCCCTTCAGGGCTTACATAAAATAATATCAAGACCTAGGGCGTTGCCCTAGGCTATATTATATCGCCCCTTCAGGGCTTTAAAATCAAATAGTTAGATATTTGTGTATAAGAATGTGGCTTAATTGGAGTATAAAGCGCAGCAAGACAGGCAATTTTGAACATGATTATAAGGATTAAAGGATTAACATGATTTTTTATGTATAAATACGAAAAAGCTTGACAATAACTCGAATCATTATAAAATATAATTTTTTTTAAAAGGAAAACTTATGAATAAATCAAAGTTTTTAACTGCTATGGTCTTATTTGCTGCATTAAGCAGCAATGTTTTGGCTGGTTTGAATGATGGATTGGTGGCTTATTATCCGTTTGATGGGAATGCTAGGGATGAATCGGGGAATGATACGCAGATTCACTTAAATACAAGCATTTATTATGTAAATGGGAAAATTGCTCAGGGGATAACTTCTACAAAAAATTACAATGTAGAACAAATTTCTGTCTCAAAACCATTTAAACAAGAGTTTTTTACAATATCTTACTGGAATAATGCTATTATTAATCATAATAAAACTTATGGTGATACTAACATATCGGTTTGGCACTCAACAAAACCAAATCAACGCAGTTTCATTTTTACTACATCCAGTGGAAATCATTCGGCTTATCATCAACATGAATATCCAGAAATTAATGTATCTGATAATATTAATAATACTGGTAAAGGAATAAGCTTATATTATGGCGAGAATCAACTGAATGAAAGACAATGGCATCATATTTTACTGACTTATGAAAATGGAAATATTGATGTTTTTGTTAATGGTTTGCCAATAATTCAAAATAAATTCACATATGTTTCGCCTGTAGAACGCGATATGCTTATAGCATTGAGAGGTGATGATATGCTTGATGAGCTTCGCATCTACAACCGCGCCCTTTCCGAATCAGAAATCAAACAACTTTACCAAGGTTGCCAACCATCCATTGACATTATCCTCAACAGCAATAATCGTGTAACAGGTGATAAAGTCGTTATTAATAGTCATATAAAAGCTCCTGCTAGCTCAGATTCATCATGTCAGCCTAGCAAAGTTACAGCAAAAATATGGGCGAAATTACCTAACAATTCTATAATATCTCTTATTAAACCATTGACTGGACTTACTTTATTGCCCGGAGATGATATTCAGACAAAGGTTTTTGAGTACATATTTAGAGGTGCAGAGCCTATTGGATCATATGAAATTAGTGGTAGGCTTCTTGATCAGTTCACTGGCGATAGCATTAGTACAGATATTGAAACTTTGATATTTAGTAAGTAAATTTTGTGGTTAAGTTTTACATTGAATATCTGCAACAAAGATAAAACATGCAAGTAATAAAAAAACAATTGAAACAACGGGTTTTATTAATGCTGAACATCAATTATTACTGAAAGACATAATTCCCCTTACTTCTACTCATGTGCGCGTTATTATAATGGCGACAGAAGATGATAATATAGATATATCTGAATCAGAATGGTTGAAGGCAAAGTTGTTTTAATACCTTTTCCATTTGACGATTTATCATCTACAAAAGTTCGCCCGGCGGTATGTCTAACAGTAAAGTAGGTTGGGTTAGCTTATCGCGCATAGCGCGATAACGTAACCCAACATTTTATGCCACATTCTTGTTGGGTTACGTTTTTTTACTACGTAAAAAAAGCTAACCCAACCTACAAAATTTCGTAAAAGTCTCAATTTGCCACATGTAAAAATTATTACATTTTATTTAAAATCAAGATTACAGCAGTTTTGAACATGATTTATAAAAAATCATGTTCAAACAATATTGTTATCTAAAGAATATAACCCCGTTCTTCATGTTCTGCAATATCCAAACCTTCTGCTTCTTGTTCTTCATCAACACGCAAGCCAATTATCATATCTATTACTTTTAATATGATTATGGTCATAAAAGTAGTAAATATAATGGTTGCAATTACGCCAATAAATTGAGCTGCAACTTGTTCTGCAATATTGCTATTACCATCACCAAAACCAGCTCCGCCTAAAGCAGTAGCAGCAAATACACCAGTTAAAATTGCGCCAATAATACCACCAACTGCATGAACACCAAATACATCTAAAGAATCATCATAACCAAATATGCGTTTTAGTCTAGTTGCAGTATAGAAACAGCCTACACCAGCGGCTGCACCAATAGCTAATGCACCCATTGGACCAACCGCACCAGCAGCAGGGGTAATTGCTACTAATCCAGCCACTGCCCCAGAAGCTATACCCAATACGCTTGGTTTGCCATGTAATGCCCATTCAGTGAACATCCAAGCTAAAGCAGCAGCAGCAGTGGCGATTTGAGTTACAGCCATTGCCATACCTGCAACATTATCAGCCGCTAATTGACTGCCAGCATTAAAGCCAAACCAACCTACCCACAACATTGCAGCACCAATTATAGTGTATGTTAAATTATGTGGAGGCATTGGTGTTTGTGGATAACCTTTACGTTTTCCTAACATGATAGCGGCAACTAATCCTGCTACACCAGCATTAATATGTACAACTGTACCGCCCGCAAAATCTAAAATTCCATACTGATGAAGCCAACCACCGCCCCAAACCCAGTGACAAATTGGTAGATAAACTACTGATACCCAAATAGCCATAAAGATTAACATGGCTGAAAATTTCATACGTTCTGCAAACGCGCCAACTATTAAAGCGGGTGTAATAATTGCAAATGTCATTTGAAAAGTCATAAACACAGTTTCAGGGATGGTGCCTTGAAGACTGTCAACTGTAACACCTGCTAAAAATGCTTTATCTAAACTACCGATAAAACCATTGATACTACCGCCATCAGTAAAGGCTAAACTATAACCATATAATGTCCAAATTATAGTCATAAGCGCGGTAATAGCAAAACATTGCATTAATACTGATAAGACGTTTTTACTTCTTACCATACCGGCATAGAATAAAGACAAACCGGGGATTGTCATGAATAAAACTAATGCTGTCGCAGTCAGCATCCAAGCTGTATCACCTGAATTCATTATAATGCTTCCTTACCAGTTTCACCTGTACGAATACGAATTACTTGTTCAATTGTTGATACGAATATTTTTCCATCACCGATTTTGTTAGTATTAGCACCTTTAGTAATAGCTTCAATTACTTGGTCAAGCATATCTGCACTAATTGCAATTTCGAGTTTGACTTTTGGTAAAAAATCTACAACATACTCAGCACCACGATAGATTTCAGTATGACCCTTTTGACGACCAAAACCTTTAACTTCAGTCACAGTAATACCTTGTACATCAATTTCTGATAATGCTTCTCGTACATCATCAAGTTTAAATGGCTTAATAATAGCCGTTACCATTTTCATATTATTTATATCTCCTATACTAAACATATCAGCTATTAGCAAAAAAAACTCCAATGTTTAAGTATATAAAAATAAAACTATTATTTAATAAATATGGTTATTTTGTAAGATACAATACATTTAAATTTGTTAGTATTACTACATTTAGGAATAGTGTTACTTTGTATGAAGTTAATTGACTTTAATGTAGGGTGGGTAGAGCGAAGCGAAACCCACCAAAGTAGCTAAAATGGTGGGTTTCGCTTCGCTGACTTCGTATCGCTTTGCTCTACCCACCCTACAAATATGATGACTTTACATTAAGTAACAGCCTTTAGGAACTAAAATATGCAACAAATTAGCAGTGCTAAAACCAGTCTGAATCAAATAAATCCAATAATAAAAAAACTATTACCACATTTGAAAGGATTAACTGTTCTTGATATAGGAGGTGGTAAATATGACTCTAATAAAATATATGCTACTGGTTTAGGAGTGAAATTATATATTTATGACAAATATAACCGCTCAGAAGCACAAAACGTTCAAGCCTTAGCTTGTAATCCAGACATTATTATTTGTAATAATGTCTTAAATGTGATTGATGATGGGCAGGCAATGCGTAATTTAATTGCTTTATGTAGTTGCTATCAAGTAACTTGCTACTTTACAGTTTATGAAGGTAATAAATCAGGTGTTAGCGGCATATCAAAAAAAGGATGTTGGCAACGTAATTGGAAAATATTAGACTATATACCAATATTAAGAAGATATTTTACTGAAGTCAGCTGCCAAGGCAAATTGATTGTTTGTCAAGCTTCATAGGATATGTATTAATAACTGATGTTACGCACAGCTCTTCTATCTGTGATATATCCTGTAGGTTGGGCTGACGAGAGGAAGCCCAACGAGTCATGGAACAATTGTGAAAATTGTTGGGCTTCCTTTCGTCAGCCCAACCTACAATGCGTAACATGAGTTAATAAGTTGCCCCTTTGAGGGGCAAATGATAAAATTGACATGAATCGGAGTGCGTAACATCAGTTATTCAATAGCCATTGCAATGCAAGATGAGTCAAAACAACGTTATATTAAGGAAATCATTAAATTACACCATATAAAACTAATATTCGTTGTACTAAATGTTGTAAGAAGTATCGTTAAGTACAACGAATAAAATAAATTAAATGAAGCTAAAGCTTTTTCTTCGTCATTTTTACTAAAATATCGTGCTTGTACAAATAATTTTTCCGCTTCAGTGGTATTACCAGTTGACGACAAAACTGTACCAGCCATAATAAATAACTCATTATTTAAAACTGCCAAATCCTTATTAACAGAAAAAGGATTCTGATTATCATCCTGAAAAATTGGCTTAGATAAAACCTCAAAATTCGATAGCAAATTATCTAAACAAATATTGCGTTGAGCGGCAAAAGATTTAAAATAATGAGACTGAATCTGAGCAGAAAATTCACGACTCAACTTAGACTGAGTTAATTTTGACTTACCACTCAAGCCAGCACTAATACCAGCCAAAGCCTCCTCATAACTTTGCTGAAAAGCAGTAGCAATCTCAAACGCAGAAATTTGCTATTATTTTTTTTAATGACATAATATTATTCAATGTATTATTTGAATTGGAAATATATATTGTACTGATAGATAGCTATGTTGGCTATAATGAATAGTTTTACCAGCTAACTATTCATTATAGCCAACTGCTTCATTGAAAACAACAGAGAACACCTTATGCCGTTAAAATTTCCTTATGGAATAAGCAATTTCTATAGAATTATCACCAACAATTATTTTTATGTGGATCGTAGCAACCACATTCGACTGATTGAAGATGCTGGTGATCAATTATTATTCCTACGCCCACGCCGATTTGGTAAATCTTTACTTTTGTCAATGCTAGAGAATTACTACGATGTAGCAAAAGCGGATGAATTTGAAAAATTGTTTGGTGATTTAGCGATTGGTAAAAATCCTACTCCTCTACATAATCAATATTTAGTGATGAAGTGGGATTTTTCCAATGTCAATCCAAAAGGTGAACCGCAACAAATAGAAATGCGATTATATCACTATATCAATCGCTGTATTCAAGATTTTGCTGACAAGTATCAATCTTTGCTTCCTAAAGGATATATCCAAATTAATCAAGAAGATACTATTGATTCGTTTTTTTCCATGTTAAGTGCAGTGCGACAAACTCCTTATCGCCTCTACTTGTTAATTGACGAATATGATAATTTTGCCAATGAAGTCATGATGGGAAGAGGTGAAATCAACCCAGAACGCTATCAAACACTGACATCCGCAGAAAGTTTAGTCAAAGCACTGTTCAGAACAGTTAAATCTGCCAGTGGTGGATTAGGTTTGGAACGAGTTTTTATTACTGGCGCGTCTCCAATTTTGTTGAGTGATATGACTACAGCTTATAATGTTGCCGAAAATATTTATTTTCAGCCAGAGTTTAATGATTTATGTGGATTTAAACAAGCAGAACTTGAAGCTGTTTTGAAAAAAGTCGTTGTAGAATGTGGACTTAAGCCAGAAGATGTCAAAGATGCACTTCTTATAATGCAAGCCTTTTATAATGGTTATAGTTTTAGCGATATGAGCAATGAATTGGTTTATAATCCAACTTTAGCACTGTATTGTCTCAAATATTTACAACATAATTGCCAATTTCCTAGTCAAATGTTAGATGAAAATTTGACAATGGATTTAAACAAACTCATTTATCTATCTCGTTTGCCTAATGGAATAGGCATATTAAAGCAAGCACTAAATAAAACTCCGCCTTTGATTCTATCATTACTTGCCAATCGTTTTGGTATTGAAGAAATGTTAAAAACCAATCAAAGCAATCAATTTATAATCTCTTTGCTTTATTATTTGGGTATTTTAACCTTGGATGGAAAAACTGAACTGCGTGAATTACGTTTTAAAATACCCAATAATGTGGTAAGAAAACTTTATGTTGAACATCTGTTTAAGATGTTATTACCATCAGACACAGAACGTGAAACACTCCGCCAAATGGCTAAGGATTTTTACCAAAGTAGCGATTTACAACCAATCTGTGATTTTATGACACAGCGTTATTTTAAGGTATTTGATAATCGTGACTATAAAGATGCTAATGAACTGACTATTAAAACGGCTTTTTTAACAGTACTTTTTAATGATGTCTGGTATATGATGGATTCAGAAATGCCAGTAAAACGGCGTTATACTGATTTAACAATACTGCTTCGCCCAGATTTTCGTCATACCAGCTTGCAAAATTTTCTACTGGAATTTAAATATTTGAAATTATCTGAAGTTGGTTTAAGCGGAGAAGAAGTTAAGAAATTAACTGTGGCAAAATTGGAAGCCTTGGAACCTGTGCAGGAAAAATTAGAACAGGCTAAACAACAATTGCTTGATTATCGAACAGAATTGGAATCTAAATATGATAATGTCTTTAAATTACAATTAATTAGTGTGGTTGCTGTTGGGTTTGATAGGTTGGTGTGGAAAAAAATCTCCTAAAAAAAAAGTCATCACCGGAACAGATCTGTTCTTGCAGTCGCCAAATATTTTCATGATTTAATTATATCATTGTAGGCTGGGTTAGCTTCTTGAGCGTAGCTCAATAACGTAACCCAGCATTTATCACGCTTTGCTGGGTTACGTTTTTTTACTGCGTAAAAAAATCTAACCCAGCCTACATTTTTGGCTCTTGTTGGTTGCTATTATTAATTATGTTCTCAATTAGTCAAAGTCTTTTGAATTGCAATTCGTTCATTAATTATCATTTGATTTATATTATGATGTTATCAAATAAATTAATCATATCTCACAATCTCAAAGTTATGACAAATATAACCACTCAGAAGAGCGGCGTATCAAAAAAAGGATGTTGGCAACGTAATTGGAAAATATTAGACTATATACCAATATTAAGAAGATATTTTACTGAAGTCAGCTGTCAAGGCAAATTGATTGTTTGTCAAGCTGTATGTTAATTAATAGGGAAAATAATTATGACTAAAACTTATGATGCTGCCGATATTGAAGTCTTAACTGGGCTGGATCCAGTACGCAAACGTCCGGGTATGTACACTGATACTACTCGACCTAACCATTTGGCACAAGAGGTTATAGATAATAGTGTTGATGAAGCTATCGCTGGTCATGCAAATCGTATTGATGTTGTATTACATGCTGATGGTTCTTTAAGTGTACGTGATAATGGGCGCGGAATGCCCGTGGATCAGCATCCTTCTTTGGGTATTAGCGGCGTGGAAGTTATTTTGACGCGCTTACATGCTGGTGGTAAATTTTCTAATAAAAATTATCAATTTTCTGGCGGTTTACATGGTGTTGGAATTTCGGTAGTTAATGCGCTGTCTAATAAGTTAGAAGTTAGCATTAAACGCAATGCTCAGTTGTATCAAATGACTTTTGCTGATGGTGATAAAACTTCTGAATTAGAAGTCATTGGTAAAGTTGGTAAACGTAATACTGGTACCACGCTACGCTTTTGGCCTAATTCTGACTATTTTGATTCTCCAAAATTTTCGCTACCACGTTTAATTCATATTTTACGCGCTAAAGCTGTACTTTGTGCTGGTTTAAAAATCAGTTTTGAAGATGAAAATAGCGGCGAAAAAATGGAGTGGTATTATAAGGATGGACTTAGTACTTATTTGTTAGATACTTTAGGTGATATAGAAAGTTTTCCAGAGGATCCTTTTATTGGTAGGTTTAAAGCCACTACTGAAGCTGTTGATTATGCTTTAATGTGGATTCCTGAAGGCAATTTATTAACTGAAAGTTATGTTAATTTAATTCCTACTTCTCAAGGTGGAACTCATGTAAATGGTTTACGCGGCGGATTATTGGAAGCAATGCGAGAATTTTGTGATTATCGTAACTTATTGCCGCGTGGAGTTAAGCTTGCACCTGAAGATGTTTGGGAACGTTGCAGCTATTTATTATCAGTTAAATTAGAAGAACCACAATTTTCTGGACAAACTAAGGAACGTTTATCTTCACGCACTTGTGCTAGTTTTGTATCAGGAGTAGTACGCGATGCTTTTAGTTTGTGGCTGAATCAACATATTGAAATTGGAGAAAAAATTGCTGAATTAGTAATTAGCCATGCTCAAAAGCGTCTGCGTGCAGATAAGAAGGTAGTACGTAAAAAAGCTACTAATGGACCAGCTTTACCGGGCAAATTAGCTGACTGTAGTCTTCAAGACTTTAAAAGAACTGAATTATTTTTAGTTGAAGGCGATAGTGCTGGCGGTTCATGTAAACAAGCCCGTGATCGTAGCTTTCAAGCCGTAATGCCATTACGCGGCAAAATTTTAAATACATGGGAAGTAGATACAAATCAAGTTCTTGCGTCACAAGAAGTACATGATATTGCAGTAGCATTAGGCATTGATCCCGGTAGCGAAGATATAGAAAATTTACGTTATGGTAAAGTTTGCATACTAGCAGACGCTGATTCAGATGGTGCCCATATTGCTACTTTATTATGTGCCTTATTTGTAAAACACTTTCCCAAACTGGTTGAAAATGGACATGTTTATATATCAACTCCGCCATTATATCGTATAGATATTGGCAATAATATTTATTACGCTCTCAATGAAGAAGAAAAACAAGCAATATTAAACAAAATAGCGACAGAAAAAAAGCGTGGTACCGTCAATATACAACGCTTCAAAGGCTTAGGAGAAATGAACCCATTGCAACTACGTGAAACTACGATGTCAGTGGAAACTCGCCGCTTACTTCAACTAAGTTTAGATGAAAAAGAAGAAACAGAACAAATAATGAATATGTTATTAGCTAAGAAAAAAGCTCCTGCTCGTAAAGCATGGCTAGAAAATAAAGGTAATTTAGCGGCATTAAATTAATCATTCAACCATGTTTTCATAGCATCCAAAGCTGCATAACTAGTTAAATCTATATGCAAAGGTGTTATTGATACAAAACCTTGATTTACCGCATAAAAATCCGTACCCGGTCCGGCATCTTGTTCAGAACCTGTTGGTCCGATCCAATACACTGGGCGACCCCGTGGATCTTGACTTTTCACAGCTGGTTCAGATTGATGGCGGTTGCCTAAACGGGTTATTTGCGTTCCTGCTAATTGTTCCCAAGGGCAATCTGGTACATTGATATTTAAAATCGTATTTACTGGTAAAGACAGTTTATCTACTTTTAAACGTTTTAGTAAATCTGCTACTACTTTAGCCCCAGTGTCATAATGTTTAGGGTGGTGAGATGCCATAGACACTGCTAATGCTGGAAATCCTAAATTTCTACCTTCCATAGCCGCTGCTACTGTACCAGAATATATAACATCATCTCCTAAATTTGCCCCTGCGTTAATTCCTGAAACTACAATATCTGGCAAATTGTCAAGTAAACCCGTAAGTGCTAAATGGACACAATCAGTAGGTGTACCGTCAACATAAATAAAGCCATTTGCTGCTGTTTGTGCGCGAATTGGATATTCCAAAGTTAAAGAGTTACTAGCACCACTACGATTGCGATCAGGTGCAACCACTGTGATATCAGCAAATTTTTCTAATGTTTCTACCAAACATAATATGCCTTGGGCTTGATGACCATCGTCATTACTTACTAATATTTTCATTTTTAGTCTTGTGTGTCGTTTAAGATACCCCAATTTTATTACAAATCTAAATCAAAAGAGAATAATATTATGTTTGTAAAAGAAATTAATTCTACTGAATTAGCCGATTTATTAAAATCAGAAAAACCACCGTTACTAATTGATGTACGCACTACACAAGAAATGGCACAAGCATCTATTAATACCGGCAAAGCAATGCCATTAAATACCTTGCCTGTTCGTACAAATGAAATACCTAAAGATGAACAAGTAGTATTTTATTGTCGTACTGGAGCCAGATCTGGTCAAGCATGTATGTATATGATGCAACAGGGTTATGATAATGTTTATAATCTTAGTGGTGGAATTGTAAGTTGGGCGCGTCAAGGATTGCCAATTGAACCTATGATGTTTGATTGATATGTCAACCAGATTTTATATTATATATGCAACATTTACTTGTATTTTAATATTAACTAGTTGGGTTGCTTATTCAGCCGCTTGCAATTATGAGCGTCAAACTCAGAAATTTACAGATCGCTTAAAAGCAGAAGATAAAATCGTAACTGTATTGAAGCAAATAACTGAAGGTATTTCTTTTGGAAAATATACTGGGCATTCTGAGGAAAAACAACAATTAGAAGCGATTCTAAAGCAAAGGCAATATTATAAGCAACTGAGCATTATAGCAACTATCAGTTTTTTTATAATAATGCTAGCGTTTTTAGGATTTACTTATAAAACCAATGTTTTTTTGCCGACAATGCTAATGATTTCATTAATAGCTTTGCTAGTGGGATTATTTGCACCGATTTTAATGATGGTTGCTTATCAGGAAGTGCCAGTATTTGGAAAAGTTATTTTTATGTTCCAATCAAAAGGTATTATTTCAACGATTGAATCATTATGGAAATCAGACAATTTATTCGTTGCATTACCGTTAATAATATTTAGTGTAGTGATACCGATCTTGAAAACCCTTCTAATGGGCATTGCTTTTATTCAACCACTTGCCGCGAAAAGCATAGAAATTATTAAACCCTTGGGCAAATGGTCAATGGCAGATGTATTTGTAGTAGCATTATTATTAACCTACTTTACCACCAACCAAGATAATTCAACTCATGCCGAAGTACAGATAGGGTTATATTTTTTTATAATTTATGTGATTTTATCAATGATAGTAGCTTTATTAATAGCTGGTTCTGATAAGGGTTTAAAATATACCATGTAGAAAAATTGAATTCATTTTAAGTGAAATTATCTAGTTGATAGGTGGCTTTATCAAAGCTCCAAGTTTTTTCACAGCCAGCATTGCTATTTTTCACTCCAATCAGACAATCAGCAAAATCTGCCCGGCTTGTTTTAAAATCATTCAGTGCTTCCCAAACGCTGCTTTTATCTTCAATCTCAAACTGATGAGCAAGTAGAATTTTTTCTATCACCTCAACCACTTTGAGTTTGGGATAATCGTAAGCTCTTGTCAAAACCCAAACCAGTTCACATAAAACTATATGGTTAATAAATAATTTTTTTCTGTCAATAAGTGTTTGTTCAATGAATTGATTCACTTGAGCAGATTGAATAGGATCATCTTGCACCAGATAACGTACCAATATGTTGGTATCTAATCCTATCATTCCGGTTCTCCTGTTGCACCACGAACAATAGCTGCATTCATTTCTTCAATTGAAACAATTTTGTTGGTTTCACGTTTTAGTATCCCTTTTAAGTCGCGAACATCCACTGTCGCTGCTGGGCGTAATATTACATGATCTTTTTCAATCATAAAATCCAGCTTATCTCCGATTTTAATACCCAAAAAAATAAGGACATCTTTGGGAATAGTCATCTGTTCGGTGTTTGTGAGAGTAGCTATGCTCATATTAGTTAAATAACCTTCTAAAAAAATTAGGTTTTTTAGGAATAGTAACAATTAAAGCCGTAGCATTATCTTGATAGCGTTTGTTTTTTTTCTCTACAGCATCTAGTAATTTCTTCACCATCTTTTTTGCTGCTACAGGTTTTTTGAATATCTTGTTGATATTGTCGTTTGCCTTGAATCCGATCTCCAGCATATTGTTCTTTATTTTAAATTATTCATTCTGGTTTTTCGGCTTTTTTAAGTAAGCCAATTATTTCTCTCAAATCACTCACCTGTTGCCTTAACAATTCATTTTCTTTGTTTCGCTGTTCAATCATTAAATTAGCTTTTTCCAGTTCGTGTTTACTTTCTATTTCTCTGGTTGAGGGAGAATTAACATTCCAATTATCAATTTTTTGACATTGAGTACTCTGAGTACTGTGATTGCAGGTTAAATTAAACACATTTTTTCCATATAAACTAGATCGCTTATAGCCGATTCCCTCAAGCCATTTACGGATATTTGTCCAGTTTTCTAACTTTTCATTTTCCTTGTTTGCGAGCATCTTAACATATTGATAGACAGTACTACTTAAATATACTTTAACTCCTCCAGCACTTTTGTGACATTTTTCAGCGATTTCAGCGGGGCTATGACCAGATAGTAAGCCACGTAAGTATAATTTCTCCGTTGGACTGAGAGTTCTACCTTTTGCCTCAGCTAAATCTGTGTACAGGCGTTCTAAATCCCAAGCATTTTCGGCTTCTACAAACTGTTCTTTAATCGGTATCATTGTCATAAATTATCTACAGCAAGTTAGGGGTTAGCATAACCTAATTCATAACACTTGGTTAATGGTTTAGGTGAATGTTATTATCTATAATGTAGTAATGAATGGGATGATTAATGAACATGTTAGCATAATTAAACAATTGTTGGATGATAATTGATAATAAATGATATGTCAAAAAACTTAGTAATAGGCGGTGGATTTTATGGTTGTCTGGTTGCTTTAGAACTTAATAAGCATGGGCATCAAGTAATTCTAGTCGAATCAGAAAATGATTTTATGCAGCGTGCCTCTTATATAAATCAAGCACGTATCCATCAAGGCTACCATTATCCTCGAAGTTTTTTAACCGCACTTCGTTCAAGGCAAAATTTTACTCATTTTGTTAAAGAATTTCCTGAGTGTGTAGATAACAGTTTTGATAAATATTATGCAATTGCACATCAATCTAAGGTGTCTGCTGTTCAATTTTATAAATTTTGTCAACGTATTGGAGCACCAGTTAGCGAAGCCCCTGATGATATAAAAAAGTTATTTAATAGACATCTTATTAATGATGTTTTTAAAGTTAAAGAATATGCCTTTGATGCCGTTATATTAAAAGAAATAATTGCCACAAAGTTAGCAAAGACAGATATAGATATACGACTAAATTCGACTGTTATTCATATAGAAAAGGATGTTGTTGTTATACAAGAAGGGCAAAATCAAAAAACCATAACAGTAGATAGGATATTTAATTGCACTTACTCAAACTTAAATAGACTTATAGTGGATGCCAAATTAGAAATGATTCCACTAAAACATGAGTACACTGAAATGGCATTAATTGAAGTGCCTGATCCATTAAAAAAAGTGGGGATTACAGTAATGGATGGACCTTTTTTTTCTTGTATGCCTTTTCCAAGCCGAAAGCTTCATTCACTTTCTCATGTTAGATATACTCCACATTATCATTGGGTAGATCGTGAGGAAAAAGAATATATACATAAATCAGATAGTTTATATACTGCTATGATACGTGACGCAGCACGCTATTTACCATTGCTGATGAATTCTAATTATATTGAGTCTTTATGGGAAATTAAAACTGTGTTGCCTCAAAGTGAAGGAGATGATAGTCGCCCTATTTTATTTAAAGAAAGTGAAAAAGCCCCGGGGGTTTTTTCTGTTATGGGTGGGAAGATTGATAACATTATTGACATTCGAGAACAAGTACAAAAAGTTATTTAGGAATATTTAAATGAATAAATTAGATAGATTTATTTCAATTATACTACCCTTAGATAATTGTCAAAATTTTATTGAATCCTTTATTCAGGATTTAATCCCTATTCTACAAAATCACTATTATGACTATGAAGTGATACTGGTAGATGATGCGTCAACGGATAATACAGTTACGATAGTGAGTAATCTATTAAAACAATATAAGGCATTACGTTTGATTAGATTGTCTCGTAGTTTTGGAGAAGATGTTGCTATATCAGCCGGATTAGACAGTGTTATTGGTGATTACACAATAATTATGAATCCCAATACAGATCATCCCAATTTAATTCCAGATATGGTTAATAGAGCAATAGAAGGGGTAGATATTCTCTATGGAGTAGATATAGATTATCAAAAGAGGAAAGGTATATCGCGCTTGCTTAGTAAATTGTTTAGGTGGTATGTTGAGAAAGTTATTAAATTAAATATTCCCAAAAATTTAACAACTCTTCGTTGTCTCAGTCGATATGCAGTTAATGCACTAACTCAACTCAGTGATGCACATAGGTATTATCGTTTTTGCGGCTCCATTATAGGTTTTAAAAGTGAAATTTTTGAATACAAAAGAAGTGCTAGGGAAAAATATTCAAATTCACAAAGTTTTAGATCATCTTTCAATGAAGCATTGCATATTATTGTAGAAAATTCACCGCATCCACTGAGATTTATCAGTATATTTAGCCTTGGATTAGCAACAATAAATTTATTATATATAGCCTATATAGTATTTATTTTTTTATTTAAAAATGATGTATCTGAAGGCTGGACAACTTTGTCTATGCAGGTATCTGTACTGTTTATGTGTGTAATTTTAGTCCTTGCTGCTATGAGCGAGTATGTGGGGCGTTTATTGGAAAGAACTCAAGATAAACCGCCTTATTATATAAAGGAAGAACGCAATAGTTCAGTAATGATATCAAGTAATCGTATAAATGTTGTAGAAGAATCAAAAGAAATAGATATTCAAAAGATAGAGGTTCGTTAATGGATAAACGTGAAATCCCATGTTATGAAAAACAGGAACTTTACCCTAAAAAAAATGATTATTGCATTTGTGTATTTGTAATCAATGAAGGTGAAAAAATTCAAAAGCAATTAAAAGTTATGTCATCCTACACTCAGCTTGTTGATGTGATCATAGCGGATGGCGGAAGTAGCGATAATTCCTTAGCAATACCTTTTCTAAAAGAACAAAAAGTTACTACTTTATTAACAAAAACAGACTCTGGCAAATTAAGTGCCCAAATGAGAATGGCATTAGCTTATGCCTTAGACAAAGAATATAAGGGTGTTATTGTTGTAGATGGCAATGGCAAAGATGATATGCGTTCTATTCCATTTTTTTTAGAAGCATTAAAACAAGGTTATGATCATGTGCAAGGTTCACGCTTTATTCCGGGAGGTAAAGCGATTAATACTCCACTTTCTAGGTTACTTGCTCTAAAGCTTATACATGCACCATTAATTAGTTTAGCGGCTCGTGTACCTTATACTGATACTACAAATGGTTTCAGAGCCTATAGTCGTAAATTAATAGAACATCCTGATATGCAACCGTTTAGAAATATTTTTAATGCTTATGAATTACATTACTACTTGGCTATACGTGCTGCACAATTAGGATTAAAAATTAAGGAAGTTGCTGTAACTCGTACTTATCCTAAAACTGGTAAAATACCAACTAAAATTTCACCCTTTAAAGGCAATTTACTAATTTTAAAAACCTTATTTAAAGCAATATTAAATCGTTATAATCCTTAATATTATGAAAACAGCATTAATTGGTTTTACTGGTTTTGTTGGCAGTAATTTACTGAGACAAAAGCAATTTGATGATCTCTACAATTCAAAAAATATTGATGATATATGTGGAAAACATTATGACTTATTATTTATTAGTGCCTTACCAGCAGCTAAATGGTTAGCTAATAAAGAGCCAGAACAAGATAAAGCACAAATAAATAAATTAGCGCGTTGCTTGGAAAAGGTTCAAGCTGATCAGGTATTGTTAATTTCTACAGTAGATGTTTACCCAAATCCATTTGGCGTTAATGAAGAAACAAAAATAGAAATAGAAACATGCCAAGCATACGGTAAGCACCGCTTAGAATTTGAATTTTTTGTTCAAAATTTGTTTGATACTAAAATAGTCAGGCTACCGGGCTTATTTGGTCAAGGTTTAAAGAAAAATATTATTTATGACTTTTTAAATAATAACAATATTGAACAAATTGAAAGTAGAAATAGCTTTCAATTTTATTCCTTAGAAAATATAGCTGATGATATTGATAAAGTTTTAAATACTAATATCAAGCTACTCAACGTAGCCACTGAACCGGTTAGTGTTATAGAAGTTGCTGCTCATTGCTTATTTAAAGATTTTAAAAATGAATTGGATAAGAAGCCACTAGTTCAGTATGATTTTAGAAGTATCCATGCAAATGCTTGGGGCGGCAAAAATGGATATTTATATAATAAGAACCAAGTGCTAAGTCATCTTGATGAATATGTTAGTACAACTATTGAGGCGCGTTGATGAAATTTTCCATATCAAATATAGCATGGGATCCAAAAGATGATGATCAAGTTGTCAAGTTGATGAAAAAATATGGAATCAGTGGAGTGGAAATTGCGCCGGCTAAAATAAGTGAACAACCGGGTAAATATTTAAAAAAATGGCAAGACAGAGGGGTAGTCTTAACCTCTATGCAAGCATTATTGTTTGGTGGACCTTCAGGCAATATTTTTGCTAATGATCAAGAACGAAGACAAATTTTTGAATATCTATCAAAAATTATTCAGATAGCTGGTAGCTTATCTACTAAAAAATTAGTATTTGGCTCACCTAAAAATCGTTTAAAGGGAAAACTTTCTAAACAAGAAGCAGATCAGATAGCAATTAAATTTTTCAGAGAAATTGCCCAGATTGCTTTGGAAAATCAAGTACAGTTTTGTATTGAACCCAATCCATCATACTACGCTTGTGATTATATTAATACCAGCACTGAAGGAATAGATTTGGTTAAAAAAGTTGGACATAAAGGATTAGGTTTGCATTTAGATACTGGTGGTATGACATTAGCTGGAGAAAATGTATATGAAGCAATATGTGCCGCTGCTGGTAACTTCAGTCACTTTCATATTAGCGAAAAAGATTTAGCTCCGATAGGTAGCGGTGAAGTGAAACATACAGAAGCCTCAAAGGCTCTAAAACAAATCAACTATTCTGATTGGCTTGCTATAGAAATGAGACAAACAGAAACAAGTTTGAAAGATATAGAAACTGCCTTTGATTTTGTGACTTCTATATATAAATGATAAATATTGTAATTATTCTCAGTGTCTTGTTCTCATCAACATCACAATTATTACTTAAAAAAGGAGTTGAGACAATATCTGTTCCAGAAAACAGTTCAGATATTATAACCTTTCTATTTAATGTAATAACAAATGGTTATTTGGTATCAGGTATATTATTTCAAATAATAGCTTTATTGATTTGGTTATATGTACTTAAATTTGTAGAAGTAAGCTACGCATATCCTTTTATATCTTTAGGATTTATCTTTGTGTTATTAACCGGGTATTTAATCTTTGGTGAAACACTGAATTTTAATAAAATTATTGGAATACTGATAATTAGTTTTGGTATTGTTATTTTGGCTAGATAGTAAATATGCTTTTTAAATTTGTTACAAAAAATTATTTAATGATAATCCTTATAGGCATCTTATTATACTTGATAAAAGATGTGACAACCTATATTTGGGTAAATTCATTACTATTTGATGGCTTTCCTTATGATGGACCTTTTCAAAACATCTATCCATTGAGAAGAATAGATAATGGTGATTTACCGGGGAAAGATTTTCTATTTTTTCATGGAAATGGGATACCATACGTACACTACATATTTTATAAGGTCTTTGGATCAAATATTTTTGCCTCCGAACTTAGTGTAGCTATTTTACAGTTTATAATGACTGTATTTCCTGTATTTTTTATACTGAAAAAATTATGTGATTTACATTCTGCTATTTTTTTTACGCTCTGCTATATATTCATATCTTTCAATGGGCTAGTGTTTTCATCTTTATCTCCAATATTTGACTTATCAACTTTTGGTATCAGGGCTGCTTTTCCTTTAATTGTAGCGAGTTATTTGTACATTAATTACGGTACTGAAAATAAGGTAAAAGTAATTACTGTAACTTCAGTATTACTTTTAATAGCTATTTTATTAGGTACCGAACAAGGTGTATATGCTTTTGGTTCCGTTGCGATGTTAATACTAATATTTAATTATTTTAACGTAAATATTATTTCTAGGATTATATATACTGTATTATTTTCTGCTATTTTTTCTATAATTTTAATCGGATTTCATCTATTATTATTTGGAAATCTTGATGCTCTAATACAAATCAAAAATTTATCAAATGACCAAAGTTGGTATTTTGGAATTTATCCTCATGTTTTTATAAAAAACATAAATGATTTTTTTACCTTGAGTAATGTATATCTGTATGAAACACAATTTATAGGTTTTGTTTATAGTTTAATATTTCTATTCACATTGTATTTATATGCAAAATATAACAACTTGAGACGAGAATTATTAATTTGTTTATATTTATTGGTGTATGGCTTAGGAGGAGCTTTTTCAAATTTTGGCATGATAGCATATCATTATATGGAACCCATGATCCGATCAAGTGCAATAGTCGTTTGTTATTATTTATATCTATCATCACAGATGATATTCATGAAAACTAACTCCCAACAAGAACCTAATATATTATGAATAAATTAGCATTCAGTAATACAACATACCTCATTTTTAGTATATTGCTTGCTATATTATGTCTAAATACTTTAGAGAATAAATCTAAAATTTTAGAACAAAATAGACATAGATTTGCTAATGAAAAATTCAGTGGAGTTTATTTAGCTACTAAACGAGAAGCTCGATTTGGATTAAGTTTTAGTCATGGCACATTATTGAATAAAACAATGCTAAATATAGGTGTAAGCTCTAATGAGAGTGATTTAAATTCTATATTTAATAAAAATATGCTTTATCAATATCTTCACTACAATGGTGCTAATGATGTAAGTCAAATAGAATCTATACACATTAATCCGTATTCAGATCAATATTACCGAAATGGTATTCAAAATCATACCAAAATTAAGATTACCGCGTTGACTACTGATAAATATGAAGATTTCATAGGCGGTATTGCTTACTTGGAAGATAACAAAACCGGATACATTTTAAAGAGCAAAGTTCTTAATATATCTAATAATCAACTAATAGTTGAAGGTTTAATTGATCCTAATTTTAATATATCTTCTAAAATCAAAATAAAGTCGAATAATGCTGTCAGCCAATTAAGCTTTTTTTCTAAAATAAATATTGGACATACATCAAATTATAATTATTGGCAAAATGGTGTGTGGGTTAATGATGATACAGCAAGGATAATGACAACACCTTATTTTGGTAGGCATATGCGAATTGGTGGATATTTAGACTTTGAATATTCAGGAAAAAGAAGAATCAAATATATTGATTCTTCAAATGTTGTGTATTTAGAGGGAAAAGGGCTGAATCCTTATCAAGATGGACGTGGATCAAAAGTAACTTATATACCAATATCAGATACTAGTGAAGTAAAAGAAACAATATTAGAAGTAGATAGAACCTTATACAATAGTGCTTGGTATAACGGAATTAGTATGGCACAAAAAATTTTACTAAATTCCTCTGCTTTAAAAAAAGTTAAAGTAGATGATTATATCTATACTAATGATAGTTCTATTAGGAAAGTGATTTTAAAAGATAATTCTGGGATTACTGTAAGTAATGAGATAATAATATCAAACCAATGTCCAAAACAACTTGATGAAGATGATAAAGAAAAAAAGAACAAACTAGATATTATCTTAAAATTAAAACAAGAAGAAAAATATCTTCCTGTATGTGAAAATTATGATTATACAAAAAAATCAAGTATAAAGAAAATTTTTTATCCGAATGATGTTGCATTTGTAGAGAATAAAAATTCACTTTTAGTGATAGATAGTAATAATGCCAAGATAGGAAAGGGTGAAATATATAAATTTCAAAAACATGAAGTTTTTTCTACATTAGATAGATTAAAACCTGTGGAATTGAATCATAATTCCCAATCAACTTTTATGTGGTCAACTTATTCTGGTTTACTTGACATTTATTATAATAATCTTCATCCACACAAGCGCGATTATATTATTCATGCTTTAGGAGAAGAAGAAAGAAACAATTATCTAAAAGCTTTCGATAAATTTAAGCCTTTATATGTGCAAACAACCGCAAATAATTTTGATTATGCAGAATTTCATGGCTGGCTGTTAAATACAACATGGAAATTTTTTGAAAGAGTTTTATTAAACTATCGACCAAAATTCTCAGAAGATTATGCTTTAATTTGGGAAAGAGAAAATCATCAATGGAAAAAACCAGTTGATAAATGGTATCAATCTATGAAGGAAAATGATGAAGATAATTCGTGTCAATTAGAATTAACTGTTGCAAAGATAAATTATAAGGTAACAAACAAATATTCATTTGTGCCAATATTAGGCAAAACGCCTAGATTTTTTGTTTTTGTTGAAGGTGCTTTACATTCTTTACCAGTATCACTTCCATATTATAAGAATGAATGGCAATTTCCTATTTTTCATTTAAAAGGTAAAAAAATTAGTCTTGATTTTAAGAAATTTACACCAGTTTTTGGCGCGGATATAAAAATTAATAGTATTGAATTTAGAAACCCAGAAATATCTCAAGAAAAACTAAAGTTTTTATTCTATCCAATTTACATGAATAATTATTCTGATAGATGTAAGTAGTACAACGGATTAACGGAATAAACGGATTTGTTTATGGTCAAGATTAATAATCCGTTTATTCCGTTAATCAGTTGTACTATTTGTAGGGGGCAATCATTCATGAACTTAACCGAGTTTTTTAAAAAAACTATAATAGTTATACTAATTTCATTCTATATTTTACTAGTCTTTATATATGTCAATAATTTCCTTCCTATACTAGACAGTGTCTTTCTGTCTGGTGATCAAGCGAGAAGTGCTGTTGTTGGAAAAAATATTGCTGATGGTAAAGGATATACAACAAACTTTTTACCATTAAGTTCATTAGATTTTTATGCAAAAAAAGGACTTTTGCATGAACCACAATGGCAAAATGCTGATCGTTTCCCTCTAGGTATTTATCTCACCTCTGTCATTTATTCTTTCTTCAATTCACACAATCACCTATATGGTACCGCCTTATATGGGCTAATAATTTTTTTATTAACACAATTAGTAATTTTTTGGTTTAGTTATAGAGTATTTAGAAAATATGAAATTTCATTTTTAACGATATTACTCATAACCTTTTCACCAGAATATTTACAACAAGCTTTCATTAAATCAGCAGATGATACACTTTTTTTAGTCTTAACGATTTGGTTTAGTTATGAATTCATAAATAAACCAAATGCGTTAAAAGCAATATTTGTTGGTTTATCAACCGGAATTCTTTTTTTAGCACGAAGTTATCTAGGAATATTTTCTTTAGTAGCCTCAATTTTAATTTTTTATTGGTATTTTTACCAAGATAATAGATCACTAAAGCAATATTTTAATTATATTTCAATTATTCTTATATTCTTTATATTGGTATTAATACCATACGGTTATCAAAGTTATCAAACATGGAGTATTCCTTTTTTTAGTGTAAATGGCATGATTCAAGTTTTACAGGATACGCCATTAATTCAGAATATGAATCCATGGTGGAGACTTAATATACCTGAAGATTTTTCCTTCCAAAGTATGATTATTCATAACTTTGATATTTTGCTATCAAAACAATTAGGTTTTATAAAAGGTAATTTCTTTTATTTTCTATTAAATTGGAATATATATCTAATATTATTACTACTTTTAATAAAAGTTAATAAGAAAAATGTATTCTGGCTACCAGCCAATATGTTATTTATCATTTTTATTTTTTCAACATTTTCTTTAGGTATAGTTGGTATCAGTGGAGCGATGGTTGAGTATTTTACCTTTTTGATACCTATTTGTAGCATGTACGCAAGTGCTGCACTGTATTATTGTAGAAATAATTTAAGAGAAGCCAGCCTAATTAAAGTTGAAAATAGATTTTTCCTATTTTTATTGTTATTTATTTGCTTGGGATTATTAATTTATTATGCTCGACGCTTCGCCTATCCTGCTTTACAAAACTTGAATCTATTTATCGAATACATGATATTATTTATAGCTTTTTTTATTATGTATTTGTTTTTACTGTCAACTTGGTTATTTAATAAATATAAAAAATTTAAATTTTTTCTTCTAATCTTAGCAATATCAATAACTATTAGAGGCATTCCAGACTGGGAAAAATTCAATGACAGGTTTCTTCCAACACCTGATAATAGTGCCTTAGAATATCTAGCTAAAAATACTAAAGAAGAAGATATAATATTAATGTTAAATGGTTTTCCTAGTCTTTTCTGGATGGGAATACAAGGAAAAACACTTCCTGTACCAGAAAACCCTCTTTATATTTACACTTTAATAAAAGATTATGCTTTACCAGTAAAATACTTATATCTTGATGGTGCGCGTGATTGGCTAGAAATCATGAAATCTCCAGCAACAATGCAAAATTATGCATTAATTAATGAAGGAAAAACGCCTATTTTTAATATAAAACCACTAATAGATATTAATGGCAAATCTACAATAGGTAGAAATAGAAATATTTCTTTATATGAATTAAATGAAAAAAACATTGAAGAATTTATAAGAAAAAGAGAGTATGGATATAAGTTTGCTTCTATTGATAATAGATTATTCCATCAAGGATTAAGTACAACTCCAGAAATAATAGATAACAAAATGGTGTTACCAACAATAGCAATTACAAATAGAAAAAAACAACCCAAATGTCATGTAGGTTTAATTTTACCAACAGATAAAAAAGATAATAAAAGAATAACAGTTAATTTATATTCAAAAATTCAATACAATATTGATATATTATTTAAACCGAAATTACTGAAATCATTCATGGTAACGCCAGGATGGAACTCAATTACATTTGATTTAACTCCACAAAGGCAAAAAAAACCTTTTACGCAAATTTGCATGTCATTTTCAAATTATAATATGCAAACAGTGTCATACTTTTATGATGTTAGAATAGCTAAATAAGACAAAAGTTGAAACTAACCAACTCCCTAATCTCCCAATGGCTTGCCACCCTTTTTGTTGGCACTGTTTCCATGTTCTTAGTCTTCTTTTTGGCAAGAACTTTGGGTGCAAGCCAATTTGGTCAATATAATTATATCCTCAGTATCGCCTCCCTTTATCTGATAATTCAGGATGGTGGTTATCGCACGCTGATTTTTCGTGAATTCACTCAGTCAACCACATCCTTTAAAGTTGATAAACAATTTTTATTACCTATTGCTCAAGCGCATGTCATAGTAACAACTGTCATTGCGTTTTTATTGTTGCTTTTTGAGCAGAGATTTTCTCTATTAGCAGCTTTGTTTTGTTTTGCTTTAGTTGCTATTGCCGGTTTTATTTCGTCACAATTGAAGGGTGAAAATCGGTTTGAACAAGAGGCGTGGTGGCAAGTTCAGCAAAGAAGTTTTACCGCAATCGCAATAATATTGGTGGTTTTATTTATATCACCTACTGTTGAAGCAATTTTTTGGGCTTGGTTGATTGGTATGTTGATGCTGTTGATGTTACCAATAGCGCGTTCGGTAATTCAGAAGCCGCTATTTCGCTTTAATCTGGTTAAGGGTAGTTTGGCTTTTTTAACTATTGATGCCGCTACCGCGATTTATTTTAGAAGCGATATGATTTTGCTGGAGCAATTAGGTGATGATTCGTCGGTTGTTGGAAATTATGCAGCGGCTTATCGTTTGTTGGAAGGTGTTATTTTGATAATGACACCAGTGGCAATGATTGCTTTTCGTTATTTAAGGTTAAAGTCTGATAATAAGAAGGCTTTTCTGACGCTGTTGTTTTGGTTATGTGTAATGATGTTGGGTTTAGCGGCTATTATTTTTGTAGTTGGATATAGTTTAAGTGATAAATTAGTGCCTTTTTTATTTGGTGATGAATATGTGCAAGCCAGTGGTTTATTAAATTGTTTGTTGTTAAGTTTGTTTTTTATCTTACCTAATTATATTTTGACTCAAGCGGCTATTGCGGCAAATCAGGAATGGTTTTATGCCTATTTGGTAATAATCATCGCGCTGATGAATATAGTTTTGAATATTTGGTGGATACCAATTTATGGGGCAATGGGAGCAGCATGGGCTACTATTGTTTCTGAGGGTTTGTTGTTTTTTGGGTTATTATTGCGAATGAGTGTTTATTTATGAAAAAAGGTATTTTATTATATGACTTTTTGTTAGTTAAAGGCGGAGCTGAGCAGTTATCACTGACTTTAGTTAATAATTTTCCTAACAGTAGTTTATGTGTAGGATTTATAAATTCTGAAATCTTTAGCTCAGAAACGCTGAAAAAGATTTCTTTTTGTGAATTAACTTCTCCTACTCAAATTATTGGTTGGCAGACGCTAAAGACATTGTTTGTGTTTCGACATCAAACTAAACTTTTAGCAGTGTATGATTGGGTAATTTTTAGTGGTTCTAATGCTCCGGTTGCGGTTCATAATCATCCCAATGGCAAAAATATCCTATATTGTCATACAATTCCTCGCTTTGCTTATGATTTAAAAGATTATTATCTTTCTAGGGCAACATGGTGGAAAAAGCCGCTGCTACAATTGCTGATTAACTATGTTAAGTTGCGTTATGAACGCGCTATTGAGAAAATGGATATTATTATAGCTAATTCTAACAATGTTAAGCGGCGTATTAAAAAATATTTGAATCGTGATGCTGTAGTTATTTATCCGTCTATTGAAGTGGATAAATATCAATGGATTGAACAGGGTGACTATTATTTATCTACGGCTAGAGTTGAATCTTATAAACGTATTGAATATATAGTGCGTGCATTTATGAAAATGCCGGATAAAAAATTAATTGTTGCTTCAGGTGGTGGTGATTTAGAACGTTTACAGAATTTAGCAACTGATTATTCAAATATTAGTTTTACTGGTTGGTGTGAAGATGAACAGTGGCAACAATTGATTGGTAAAGCTATAGCAACAATCTATATACCGATAGATGAAGATTTTGGAATGTCACCAGTTGAGTCTATGGCAGCGGGTAAACCAGTGATTGGTGTGGCTGAGGGTGGTTTGTTGGAAACGGTTGTGGATGGTGAGACTGGGGTTTTAATTGAAGATGTTAGTGTAGATGCAGTTATTGAGGCTGTGTCTGTTATGTCTAAAGATAAGGCTTTGAATATGCGTGCTGCTTGTGAGGAAAGGGCGCAATTGTTTAGAACTGAAGTGTTTTTGGAGAAGATGCAAGAGGTAGTGAATAATTTATAGTTCAACTGCTTGATAAATAAACGAATTTAAATTCGTTTATTTCATAATTCGTTGTACTATTCCCCTGATTTAAGCATGTTTACCATCTGATTTAATAGATTTACCTGTTGTTTTAAATAATCAATTTCTTTTTGTAGCTGTTCATTAATTAAATGTGCCTTTTCTAATTCATGTTTAAGTTCTGTCTCTCCAGTTGATGGAGAATTAACATTTTGACATCGAGTATTGTTATTCCCACTTTTATGGAATTTAAATATATTTTTTTTATCTGAACTAGATCGCTTATAGCCGATTCCCTCAAGCCATTTGCGGATATTTGTCCAGTTTTCTAACTTTTCATTTTCCTTGTTTGCGAGAAACTTAACATATTGATAGACAGTAGTACTCAAATATACTTTAACTCCTCCAGCACTTTTGTGACATTTTTTAGCGATTTCAGCAGGGCTATGACCAGATAGTAAGCCACGTAAGTATAATTTCTCCGTTGGACTGAGAGCTCTACCTTTTGCCTTAGCTAAATCCGTGTACAAGCGTTCTAAATCCCAAGCATTTTGGGCTTCAGAGGCAAACCATTCTTCAGTATTCATCATCATTAATTAAGTTAGGTTAAATAACCTCTTAAAAAAATTAGGTTTTTTAGGAATAGTAACAATTAAAGCAGTAGCATTATCTTGATAGCGTTTGTTTTTTTTCTCTACAGCATTCAGTAATTTCTTCACCATCTTTTTTGCTGCTACAGGTTTTTTGAATATTTGACTTATTTCTGTTTCAGATAATGTTTCTATGCCATCGCTGCCTGATAAAATTATATCTCCGGGAGATAATTCTAATGCTTGTAGTGATTGGTCAATATATTTTATATATGTTCCAACTACTGCGGAACGTAACATATTACGATCTGGATGTTGTGCCGCTTCTTCAACTGTCAGTGTTCCTTGTTTAACTTCTTGTTCTAATATGGGTTTCATCGAATGGTCTGCATTTAAACGGCTTAATTCACCGTTACTATAAAGCCATAACGGTGAATCACCAACGCTAATCCATTGGATTGTATTTTTCTTGATCACAACTGCTACTAAGGTGCTACCCATACCCATTAACTTAGGATGTTTTTTTGTGTAAGCAGCTATTGCTTGATTACTTGCTTCTAATGCTTCAAATAATCGTTCTCCTACAGTGCCATTAGCATTACGAAAAGTGTCCATAAAAGTGGTAACTACCTGATCACTTGCAATATCTCCACCAGAATGTCCGCCCATTCCATCTGCTAAAATCATTAGGAAATCGTTGACACGACTATTATCAAATCCAAAATCATCTTGTTGATATTGTCGTTTGCCTTGAATCCGATCTCCAGCATATTGTTCTTCAGTTATTACGTGTTTTGTTGCCAATCGAAATCTTCTCCACTTGATCACCTAAATAGGTTAAGTTTTTACCACCGCCATGTTGTACATAGAATTTACGCCCACGAGGATCATATGTAATAACAGCATGTTTATTACGTGATATTTGTTCATCACCAAAGTTGATGCTAATACGTTCATCTGGGCTACGCCTTATGCTATTCATTCCATAACCTAAAGTTAGAGCATTAGTTTTACCTTTTCCCTTTACAATTACTAACCATCCTACAATAGGATCTTCTTTTTCTTCTTTTGAAGAAGAAGAACCTTTAAACATTACACGGGTATTTGGATCATCATCATCATCTATAGTGTCTTTAATAATTTGGCGAGTAATAAGTTCTTCATCATCATTATTTTGTTGTTTTACTTCACCATCTAAACCACGAAAAATAGGCATTATATATTCTCCTGTTAAATCTAGGATATTCCTGCAATAATATCACCAGTTTCAGGATTACGCGCCGCTTTAATTGAATGCTTGGATAATAAGTATTCTACTGAGGTTAAATATTTACCCAATAATAAACGATCATCTGAGCTAACATAAGATTGTTCAATTGCTATCCAACGCCCACCATGTTTACGATAACTGCCGTTAGTACTTTTACGATCAGTTACATAATATTTGCCTTTGCTATCTACTGTAAGTTCTAAATGTAGATTGCTGACAGATGTTTCTGTTTCGTCAATGATAATATCAGCTTGTTTGCTGCGTCCTATAATATATGTTTTTATTCTCATAAAATAATTTTCTAACGTCCACGTAAAAAGAAACTATCCAGATCTTTTATACTAACTTGCATCCACGTAGGGCGCCCGTGATTACATTGATTACTGCGTTCTGTTTGTTCCATTTCTCGTAATAAAGCATTCATTTCTTTGATGCTTAATTGTCGTTTCGCTCGTATCGCTGTATGACAAGATAATGTAGATAAAATTTCTTGCATAGATTCTTCTAATCTTGAACTTACTCCAAAACCTAATAAATCTGCTAATACATCCCGTACTAAAGTTGTGATATTGGCTTCCAGCAATAAATTAGGTACTTGACGTACTAGCAACATTTCTTTGCCAGCGCGATTAATATCAAATCCTAATTTGTTAAAAATTTCAATATGTTGCTCGTATATATCCGCTTCTTGTTCACTGACTGAAATACACTCTGGTACTAATAATATTTGTGCAGTTATTGTATTGCTTAAATAAGCAGATTTCATCTTTTCATAGCTAATGCGTTCATGAGCTGCGTGCATATCTACTACTATTAATCCTTGTGAATTTTCAGCTAAAATGTAAATACCTGCTAATTGTGCGACTGCATAACCCAAAGCTGGAGCTGCTGAATTTTTAGTGCTAGTTTGATAAGTTTGGTGAGTTTCTTGAATTTTTAATGATTTATTACCCGGTGAAGTTTTAGCTAGTTTAGCTTTTAAACTCTCTATTAAAAAGTTATATACAAATTCAGCTTTAGCAAAACGTACTTCATTCTTCGTTGGATGTACATTAACATCTATCTCACTAGGATCAATGTTCAAATACAATACATAAGCAGGATAACGAGTTCCATATAATACATCCTTATAAGCTTGATGTATAGCATGAGTGATTAATTTATCACGAACAAAACGCCCATTAATAAAAAAATATTGTGAATCGGCTTGACTACGTGAAAAAGTTGGCTGGCTTATCCAACCTGATAGCTTAATATTGCTACTAAGCTTATTGACTGTTAATAAATGTTCTACAAATTCAATACCACATAATAAACTTAATCGTTGTAATTTTTGCGCCTCAGTTAAGGCTGATTTTACTAGTATTAATGCTTTATTATTATGGCTTAATTTAAAGTTAATATGAAAATTACCTAAAGCTAGACGCTTCATAATTTCATATATATGCGCAAATTCAGTTTTTTCGCGGCGCAAAAACTTTCTTCTTGCCGGGGTATTATAAAAAAAATCACGTACTTCAACTGTAGTTCCAACTAAATGAGCTATAGCTGTTGCCTTAGTCGGTTTTTCTTGCCCATCTAAATATATGGAATATCCAATATCATTTTGACAAAAACGTGAACTTAAAGTTAATCGTGAAATTGAAGCGATACTTGCTAAAGCTTCACCGCGAAAGCCTAAACTATTTAGATTATGTAAATCTTCTAAATTTCTAATCTTACTAGTAGTGTGTCGATGTAAGGCAAAAGATAATTCATCTGGGCGAATTCCAAAACCATTATCCCGCACCTTTATTAAAGCAATTCCACCTTGCTCAACTTGAACTTCAATATTATCAGCTTTAGCATCTAAACTATTTTCTACTAATTCCTTTAAGGCGGAAGCAGGGCGATCAACCATTTCACCTGCGGCAATTTGTTTAGCTACTAATGAGGATAAAGCTTGAATAGAAGGAATATTTTGATCAATCATTTTTTAAATAACTGTCTAATTGCGACACCTATAAAACGTAACCATACCATTGTTATCACTCCCCAAAAAACTATAAACGGATATTTGTGTCTAAAAAATTTTCTATAAAATTTTACCATACCTCGATGTTTATACCATTCCACTTTAATTGGATTTTTGCTACTACAAACCCCTTTAAAATGTACTATTTCTATATTAGGAATAAACAAAATACTAAAATTTTTAGCACCAAAACGCATGAACCAATCTAAATCTTCGCAATGTAAGAAGTAAGTTTCATCCATTGCACCTACAATATCTAAGGCTGTACGTCTTACAAACATGCAAGAACCAGATATGCCTTCAATTGCAATTGGTTGTGTGGGTAATTCTTGATTTGTTAATAAGAAACTTTGAAAAAATTTATTTAAATGAAATACTTGAATAATAGTTCGCCACGGTGTGGGTACACTGCGCCTACTACTGCGTTGTTCAGAACCATCAGGATTTCGTACCACACAACCAGCCATACCAGCTTGTGGATTTTTATCCATTACAGCTACAAATTTACCTATAGTATCAGGCTGAATTACACAATCAGGATTAAGGAATAATAAATATTTACTCTTAATAGTATCAGCTAAAACCTGATTAGCAGCGCGTGCAAAACCGAGATTACTGCTATTTTTAATCAGTTTTATTTTATCAAAAACAGCTTCTAAATATTTTAAGCTATTGTCTTGAGAGGCATTATCTATTATATAGATAGATACTGGAATATTAGAAGCTAATACAGAATTGACACATTGGCTTAACAGTTTACCAGCATTAAAATTGACAATAATAACTGAAACTACTGATTCAACAGCCATTGTTATTATCGTTTCATAGAATCAAAAAATTCATTATTAGTTTTAGTGACTTTAAGAGGATCTAATAAAAATTCCATCGCACTGATTTCATCTTTTGAATGCAGAATTTTTCTTAATATCCATATTTTTTGTAACTTGTCGGCTGGGATAAGTAATTCTTCACGGCGAGTGCCTGAACGGTTAATATTAATGGCAGGATAAATACGTTTTTCAGCAATCTTACGATCAAGATGAATTTCATTATTACCTGTTCCCTTAAATTCCTCATAAATCACATCATCCATACGTGATCCTGTATCAATTAAAGCTGTAGCAATAATAGTTAAACTTCCACCTTCTTCAACATTACGCGCTGCACCAAAAAAACGTTTAGGGCGATGTAAAGCATTAGCATCAACCCCACCAGTAAGCACTTTACCTGAACTAGGCACTACAGTATTATAAGCGCGAGCTAAACGAGTAATCGAATCCAATAAAATGACCACATCTTTTTTATGCTCAACTAAACGTTTAGCCTTTTCAATAACCATTTCAGCCACTTGTACATGACGAGTAGCAGGTTCATCAAAAGTACTTGAAACCACCTCACCACGCACTGAACGTATCATCTCTGTCACTTCTTCAGGGCGTTCATCAATTAACAATACAATTAAATAACACTCTGGATGATTAATCGCAAGAGACTGAGCGATATTTTGCAACATCATAGTCTTACCAGACTTAGGCGGTGAAACGATCAAACCACGTTGCCCTTTACCAATTGGTGCCGCTAGATCAATTATACGTGGAGTTAAATCTTCAGTGCTACCATTACCCACTTCCAATTCAAATCGTTTATTAGCAAATAACGGGGTTAGATTTTCAAATAAAACTTTATTTCTGGCTAACTCAGGTGCTTCAAAATTAATTTCATTGACTTTTAATAAAGCAAAATAGCGTTCACCTTCTTTTGGTGGGCGAATTTTACCAGAAATGGTATCACCAGTACGTAAACTAAATCTGCGTATTTGGCTTGGAGAAACATAAATATCATCAGGTCCAGCCAAATAAGAACTATCGGCAGAGCGTAAGAAACCAAAACCATCTTGTAAAATTTCTAATACGCCATCACCAAAAATATCTTCACCCTTTTTAGCATGTGCTTTTAACAAAGCAAAGATTATATCTTGTTTACGGGAGCGTGCAGTTCCTTCTAAATTTAAAGACTGAGCTAATGACATTAGTTCAGCGGCGGATTGTTTTTTTAATTCTGTTAGATTCATAATCATATGATTAAAGGGGGTATAAGCGGAAAGATATTTTTAATACCCACAAGATGTGGGCGAGAATAGAGGAATGGAATTCTATGAATTACTATCTAAAAATGCTGTTAATTGTGATTTAGAAAGCGCACCAACTTTAGTTGCTTCAAGTTCACCGTTTTTAAATAAAATTAAGGTAGGAATACCACGCACACCATATTTAACAGGTGTTTTAGGATTGTCATCAATATTTAACTTGGCAATTTTGACTTTACCTACATATTCTGAAGCAACATCATCTAAGATTGGGGCAATCTGTTTGCATGGGCTACACCAGTCAGCCCAATAATCAACTAATACTGGTATTTCAGATTTGAGTACATCTTCTTCAAAAGAACCATCTGTCACTTCGATGATATGTTCATTCATAATATTTCCTAAATTGAATAATTAATAATTATGCCTACAATAAAAATGAATTTTAGTGATTTTACTTTTACTAAAATGTTTGAACCAGATACACTTTATAGTATCGATCAACAGTTTTTAAATTATTTAAAGGCTGAAAATCCTGCAAGATATATTGATTTACTGGCTTATCGTCATGAGCAACACAGCTTTACAACTGTAGAATTGAGCGAATTACTGATAGATTGTGCAAAAACACTAGAAGTTTTTTTGGTTGAGTTTTTCGACATTTCTAAAGAAATGCAAGGCTCACGCCAGCAAACTAATGTAAATAATCCAATTTTTTATTTTAAAAAATGGTTTGTACTGCGTCGCGCACGACGACGTTTGAAAAAATCATTAGAAAACAACTTTACCACATTAACAAAATGGTTAAATGAACAGTTACCTGTTATCAGTGAATTAACTGTTGCGCAATTAGGGCAACAATATTTAGCTGATAAAGAAACATACGCGGATGACATTGAAAAACTTACACAATGGTGTGTTCATGCCTTAACTAACCCAGATGCACAAGCCTATGTGCAAAATTGGGTCAGTTTCCGCTTACCACAACCCATAGATCATAATAAATTAGTTTCTACTACAGAAATAAAGCATCGTCGCCAACGTCAAGATTTTAAATTAACAGATCAGCGCATGTCATTACTGCAAGTAGAAAATGAAATTAATTATTGTATTTACTGTCATGATCGTGATGGTGATTTCTGTTCTAAAGGTTTTCCAGTAAAAAAAGCTCGATATGATTTAGGGTTCAAAACTGATCCTTTGGGTAATACTCTTACAGGCTGCCCATTAGAAGAAAAAATATCTGAAATGCAGCTACTAAAACGCGATGGTAATACCATTGCCGCTTTGGCTATGGTGATGTTAGATAATCCTATGTGCCCAGTAACTGGACATCGCATATGTAATGATTGCATGAAAAGTTGTATTTATCAAAAACAAGAACCTGTAAATATTCCACAAATTGAAACCCGCGTACTTACTGATGTCTTAGAATTACCTTGGGGTGTAGAAATTTATGACTTACTAACTCGCTGGAATCCTCTGCGACAACAACAATGGGTTGCTAAACCGTATAATGGATTAAAAATCCTTATAGCCGGATTAGGCCCTGCTGGTTTTACCTTGGCACACCATCTGTTAATGGAAGGTTGTGCCGTTGTAGGTATAGATGGACTTAAAATTGAACCCTTACCAGATCAATTTCTTAAACATCCTATCAGAAATTATTCTGAATTAAAAGCAGAATTAGACAATCGTATCACAACTGGCTTTGGTGGTGTTGCTGAATATGGCATTACAGTACGTTGGGATAAAAATTTTTTAAGTTTAATTTATTTAACTTTATTACGTCGCCCTTATTTTCAAGTTTATGGTGGTGTGCGGTTTGGTGGCACTATAACTGTAGAAAAAGCATGGTCATTAGGTTTTGACCATGTTGCGATTGCGGTTGGTGCAGGTTTACCACAAGCTTTAGCTATTCCAAATAGTTTAGCCCCCGGAATGCGTCAAGCGGCTGATTTTCTTATGAGTTTACAGTTAAGTGGTGCCGCTAAAGCTGATAGTTTGGCTAATTTACAAGTACGTTTACCGGCAGTGGTAATTGGTGGCGGTTTGACTGGAATTGATACTGCGACTGAGGTTCAGGCTTATTATTTAGTACAAATTAAAAAAATTAAAGCTCGTTATGAGAAATTAGGTAGCAAAGTTCGTGAACATTTAGATGCGGCTTCACTTGAAATATTAGATGAATTTTTAAGTCATGCAAAACAATTGGAAAGCACAGATGATATACAAGGTTTAATACATAAATGGGGTGGAGTTACTGTTGCTTATAGACGCAGTATGCAAGAATCGCCTGCTTATAAAAGTAATCATGAAGAAGTCGCAAAAGCATTAGAGGAAGGTATTTTTTATGCTGAGTCTGTTGAACCTAAAAAGGTCGAATTAGATAAATATGGACATGTAAAAGCCTTAGTTTGTCAGCGTGGTGATGAAGAAATTGTATTAGCGGCAAAGGCGATTTTTGTAGCCACTGGTGCTAAGCCTAATGTTGCTTATGAATTTGAACATCGTGGTTCATTTGAACGCGAAGGCTTATTTCAATATCAGCCTTATGAAAATATAGATGGTAAATTAGAAGCGGTTTCAAATATTGCTAATTGTAAAGACAAACAATTTGGTCCATTTACTTCACAAGCTCGCGTCACATTTATTGGTGATACTCATCCAGCATTTCATGGTAATGTTGTAAAAGCAGTAGCTTCTGGTAAACGCACTTATCCACATATTATGAAATCGCTTGAACATATTAAACCTGACAGGTTTTTAAAACCTGTCAGGTTTGACGACTTAGAAACCAAAATAGAACAAATTCAGCATCATGGCGATAATATTATTGAACTAACAATTCGCGCCCCATTAGCGGCACAACAATATAAGCCCGGACAATTTTTCCGTCTCCAAAACTTTGAAACCTATGCACCAATTATAGAAAATACTCGCCTGCAAACAGAACCGTTAGCGATGCGCTGTGCTGGAATTGATCGAGAAAAAGGTACTATATCATTAATGGTAATGCAACAAGGAGCAAGTTCACGTCTGTGTAGTATTTTTCGCCCCGGAGACCCTATTTCATTAATGGGACCAACTGGAACAAAAACTAATATTCCTAATGGTGGCGAAACCATTATGATAATTGGCAATAATTTGGCAGCGGCAGATATTCGTACAGTGGCACCTGCATTAAAAAAGGCAGGAAATAAAGTCCTATATGTTGGCAACTTCCAACACCAAAATGAAATTTATCGTCAATCAGAATTAGAAGCGGCAACAGACGCTATAGTATGGATTACTGCTGAAGGTGAACCGATTAAGAAAAATCGTCCACAAGATTATAGTGCCACTGGTGAATTATTAGATGTACTAATCAACTCAACAATTGCCTTAGAAGAAGTAACTAGTGTTATAATAGTTGGTGATTATAAGTTGATACGCAAAATACAAGATGCTAGAAAAGGCATATTAAAGCAATATTCACCGAAATTTACAGCATCAATACATGGTCCAATGCAGTGTATGCTAAAAGGCGTATGCGCCCAATGCTTACAATGGCAAATTGATCCGAAAACTGGCGAAAGAACTAAAGCGGTATTTTCCTGCTCATGGCAAGATCAACCATTGGATATTGTGGATATTGATAATTTGCAAGAGCGGCTTAGTCAGAATCGTTTGTCAGAACAGATTAATAATTTGTGGGTGGAGTCTTTGTTGACGATTAAAGGATAAATAAGGTAATAATTAGTACAACGGATTTACTTCACTTCGTTTCGTTACTTCGTTTACGGAATAAACGGATTTTTTTATACAATCACAGCATAAAAATAATTCAATATAATCAATATTATATTGAATTAAAACAATAATTTCAATCTTTTTTATAATGTTTCTGGCATTAAAGATGACATTTGAAGACGTAGTAACTTTCGTTGATTGCTTTCTGGATGCAGAATATTATGTCGATACGTATAAATATTTTAACATATTTACATAATATTAAGTACAGCGAATTACGTGGATAAACAAATTATTTAAATTAAACTTTATTAGTTTATCCACGTAATTCGTTGTACTTATTTTTGTTAATAAACTTTTGCGTACCTACTTATCTAATTTTTTGACATGATCGTCTTTATTCTCCAACAAAATTAAATTAATCAGCTTGGCTGATTGTACAACTAAAGGGCTATGTGAAGTAACGATAAATTGGATGATTTTTCTTTGCCATGCAGGGGCTTCGGCTAAGGAGTTTTGATTATTGATTCAGCACGCTTAGCTCCATTTTTAGCTGCGTAATCTGTTTGTAGCAACCATTCCTCAGCATTAATTAAAGTAACTTCATCAGAAAATAGACTTGCGGTATCATCTTCATGATTTGATTCTGAGAACCCATTCTTCTGGAAGTTCCATAGCCATAGATGTTAGCATGATATTTATTTATGGTTGCCTCGTATTTTGCTCCTGCTCATGGCATGATCAACCATTGGATATTGTGGATATTGATAATTTGCAAGAGCGGCTTTGCAGGAATTGAGTCTTTGTTGAAGCAAGAGCTAGTATGAATATTTATCGTTAGCTTGCGCTGACTTAGAACCCTTCTGTGAGCCGATCATATCTACAGATGTGTAGACTCGCCGTTGACACTCACCTACCTGCCCGACATTGCCGTTTTGGCAGCCGAATGGTAGCTCTAGCTTCGCATGATTTACGACCTGTAAACCAAGGTTCAATTCATTTTAATGAGGAACAAACGCCGCTTTATTTTGTCCGATTGCAGCGCCTTGTTATGCGCTTTTTGCACCATACACTTCATCATAATATTTATTTAGTTTTATCAAATCATCATCTGCAACATCACATTGCTTTGATAACAATAAAATCCTTTTTACTTCATCAGTAATTTTACTCAACATCTTTTCTTTAGGAATGATTATCGGTATTTTTTTAATGTAGTTTGCTGAATTGTTTGTGCTGGCATTTATTGTTCTTATTAGATCATTACAAGCAATACTATTAAATAACCCGAGAAGAAAATAAATTAAATTTTCATACTTCTTGTTAGGGAATATGCCAACAATAGACTGATCAAAGAGTCTGCCATCTATTAATGATCCGGTAATTGAAGACGAAGACACCATTGGTACCCCAATACCCTGATGAAAATAATATTGAGCGTTTTGAAATCTTGCTCGTTTTTTATTTGCTACTTTATAATCGTAAATTGCTTCTTCACTCCAATCCATGAACCACTCAGAGTGTTTATAAAACCTCCTATTTCCACCTTTCACAATTGGCACCCAACAAGATGAATTGCTGAGTCCATTAAGTGGAGGGCATATGGATAGATCATCATTGCAAACATCATCACTGTTGATAATGGCATATTTTTTAATCCCCCTTGTAACAGATTCTGAGCGTCTTAAATATTTACCATCATTACCAGAATAAAACCCAGTAACAACTGAACATATATCTCCAACTTTCAAGGTCTTTGTGCTTAGGGTTAAATTAATCCAACTTTTAGAGGGAAGGAAAAATGCACTTGATGGATTGTTACTAACTTGGCAATATGACAGACGGCAAATTTCGTATTTTTTGCGTTGTTCAGTTAATAACTCTGGCAATTCTTTGGGTGATTTAAGACCATTATAGACAGGAAAGTCATAAGAATAACTTGGTGTTTTATTAACAATTGAGATAATACTCAACCCCGCATAACCAAAGTTTACACTAGGAAAAAAGTTAGAAGGGAATAAAACAATTGATTCTATTTCATAATGTCTAAGTAATTCTTTCCGCAAGCCTTCATGCATGTGAAGGGTCAAATATGTATCTGGTATGATAAATACAAGACGACCATTATCTTTTAGCAATTCCATTGCTTTAATTAAAAAAAGTCCATATGTCTCTTTCACATATAACTGTGGGTAATCATTTTTTAATTGTTTTCTTTTCTCTGGTGACTGGTATGCTCCGTAAGGAGGATTAGCTATTACTCTATCAAATTTATCAAAATTCAACTGAAACGCTAACAAAAAATCTTCTTGCTCAATCTGGATATTTGAAATACCCAAATATTTACTTTGTAAAATATTTACGCTATCACTATTCAGCTCGTAAGCTGTAATATGGGGAATGCCATCTATCTTCCTTAACCCGTCAATAAAAACGCCCTCACCAGCACAAGGTTCAAGAACCGACATTTCTCCATAACATTGCAAAAGACCTATCATGTACGAAGTAATGTAATTACAGTTTGTATAGAAAGCTTGGAACTCATCCTGCTTTCGTTTTGCTAGAGCTACCATGATAGATACTTAACCAAATCATTTTCATTAAAGTGTGTCAAAGTATCCTGATCTAGGTCTTTTTCCCATTCTATGTTTGCAGCAATCCATGATGCAATATCAAAACCTGAATAAGTTTCTATTTGAGAGTACGTCTCATTTCCGCAATAAACGTCCCATACTTCTGATTTTTTTAGTATTTGCAAATAGTGGTTGTTATCATCCTCTTCCGTTCGAACAAAGAGTAAACACTCGTTATTTTCACTAAGAATATTTTTGTAAATCGAAGCGACTAATAATAGTCTATTAGTGTTCCCCTTTTCGTTAGATTGAAAGCCACTTTTAAAATCTACATTATAATTTTTTCCATCTATCCTAAAATGCAGATCTAACTCAAGCTTAATTTCTCCTGAAGTTACAAGGCTCCATACTTTGTCATAATACTTGAGAAGTTGGTTCTTTTCCAATTCTGATAAACTTATATTTTCTATATACTCACGAATTTCTTGCTGTAGCTGCTCCCTGACTTCTGAAAAAAGAGGGGGTTCGACTAATTCAACATCATCTCTGGCTGGAAAATCAAAACAATTCTTACAAAATGGCTCCCATAACTCACCTATCCTACGGGCAAATGCCATATACTCATATGGCCATGTTCGATTTCTATATTCAATCATAATGACGTATGAACAATAAGTGATCATTAAAATATTATTCAGAATTTCTGTTTTAGACCATGATTGAGCTATCGAACGCTGAATAATGATTGTTCTTAGAGTTTGAGCTTTATCTTTGATTGCCTTGTTAATAGCTCTTGCTCTCTTTTTAAAATCGCGCTCGCCATGTATTTTAATAATTTCACCATAAGACTCTGCTGCTCTATCTCTCAGATAGTGCAGGATCACCTCTTTTTGCTCATATAATCTTCTATTAATATTCATTTCCATACTTCTTTCTCTATATGTATCTATTGGCGCAACCGAGTTTATCCATATCTGATATAGGTTTTCCTATTTTTCTTTATATAGCTTTTATTTTTCCAAAAATAGCCCAAACTTCTTTATCAACTGACAAAGGCAGAATAGCTTGTTTGAAAATCTTAATTTGTTCTAAGTTATATTCTTTTCTTTGTGAATTTTCTGCACCAAATATCAATTATCCTAATGTTCACCCATATATACTGTGGCATTATTTTTAATAGAATTAATAATTTCAAGCACTTTTTTTTCTTGCTTTTTTAAGGCATTTAAGCAATAAATACGCTTTAATATCTCTAATCCATTGTTCTGAATCCGCATCCTCATTTGGATATTTGGTTTTCGTTATAGATGCTAAGATATTTTCTCTTTGTTCTTTAGTCATTTGCGGAAGTTGGCTATTTTCTGGTTTTTTTTTGCATCTATGAAAGTTTTTTTCAGATAATTCTTTAGTTTTCATCTTAACCTCTGTGCTTGTCTTTAAATGTTGTTGAATTAGGTGATTTTAATTTTACTAAAATGTTTGAACCAGATACACTTTATAGTATCGATCAACAGTTTTTAAATTATTTAAAGGCTGAAAATCCTGCAAGATATATTGATTTACTAGCTTATCGTCATGAGCAACACAGTTTTACAACTGTAGAATTGAGCGAATTACTGATAGATTGTGCAAAAATACTAGAAGCTTTTTTGGTGGAGTTTTTCGACATTTCTAAAAAAATGCAAGGCTCACGCCAGCAAACTAATGTAAATAATCCAATTTTTTATTTTAAAAAATGGTACTGCGTCGCGCACGACGACGTTTGAAAAAATCATTAGAAAAAAATTTTACTACATTAACGAAATGGTTAAATGAACACCATTGCCGCTTTGGCGATGGTGATGTAAGATAATCCTATGTGCCCAGTAACTGGACATCGCATTTGTAATGATTGCATGAAAAGTTGTATTTATCAAAAACAAGAGCCTGTAAATATTCCACAAATTGAAACCCGCGTACTTACTGATGTCTTAGAATTACCTTGGCACATCATCTTTTAATGGAAGGTTGTGCCGTTGTAGGTATCGATGGACTTAAAATTGAACCCTTACCAGATCAATTTCTTAAACATCCTATCAGAAATTATTCAGAATTAAAAGCAGAATTAGATAATCGTATCACAACTAGCTTTGGTGGTACTATAATTGTATAAAAAGCATGGTCATTAAGCTTTGACCATGTTGCGATTGCGGTTGGTGCAGGTTTACCACAAGCTTTAGCTATTCCAAATAGTTTAGCCGGTAACAGTTGCTTATAGACGCAGTATGCAAGAATCGCCTGCTTATAAAAGCAATCATGAAGAAGTAGCAAAAGCATTAGAAGAAGGTATTTTTTATGCTGAAGCAGTTTCAAATATTGCTCATTGTAAAGACAAACAATTTGGTCCATTTACATCACAAGCTCGCGTCACATTTGTTGGTGATACTCATCCAGCATTTCATGGTAATGTTGTAAAAGCAGTAGCCTCAGCTAAACGCACTTATCCACATATTATGAAATCGCTTCAGAGTATTAAACCTGACAGGTTTGACGACTTAGAAACCAAAATCGAACAAGTTCAGCGTCATAGCGACAATATCATTGAACTGACAATTCACGCCCCATTAGCGGCACAACAATATAAACCCGGACAATTTTTCTGCCTCCAAAACTTTGAAACCTATGCACCAATAATAGAAAATACTCGCTTGCAAACAGAACCCTTAGCGATGCGCTGTGCTGGAATTGATCGAGAAAAAGGCACTATCTCATTAATGGTAATGCAACAAGGAGCAAGTTCACGTCTGTGTAGTATTTTTCGCCCCGGAGACCCTATTTCATTAATGGGACCAACTGGAACAAAAACTAATATTCCTAATGGCGGCGAAACCATTATGATAATTGGCAATAATTTGGCAGCGGCAGATATTCGTACAGTAGCACCAGTATTAAAAGAGGCAGGAAATAAAGTCCTATATGTTGGCAACTTCCAACACCAAAATGAAATTTATCGTCAATCAGAATTAGAAGCGGCAACAGATGCTATAGTTTGGATTACTACTGAAGGTGAACCGATTAAGAAAAATCGCCCCCAAGATTATAGTGCCACTGGCGAACTACTAGAAGTACTAATCAACTCAACAATTGCCTTAGAAGAAGTAACAAGTGTTATAATAGTTGGTGATTATAAGTTGATACGCAAAATACAAGATGCTAGAAAAGGCATATTAAAGCAATATTCACCCAAATTTACAGCATCAATACATGGTCCAATGCAATGTATGCTAAAAGGCGTATGCGCCCAATGCTTACAATGGCAAATTGATCCTAAAACTGGAGAAAGAACTAAAGCGGTATTCTCCTGCTCATGGCAAGATCAACCATTGGATATTGTGGATATTGATAATTTGCAGGAGCGGCTTAGTCAGAATCGTTTGCAGGAAGTGCTTAATAATTTGTGGGTGGAGTCTTTGTTGACGATTAAAGGATAAATAAGGTAATAATTAGTACAACGGATTTACTTCACTTCGTTTCGTTACTTCGTTTACGGAATAAACGGATTTTGTTGAGAAAGTTAAGCAACTAAAAATGAGGCAAAGAACTATGCGTAAAGAATATGATTTTTCAAATGCCAAAAGAGCAAACCATGTACCCCATCTATCAAAATTACAATCCGAGACTAAAGATAAAACTTGTGTTGTGATCATGTTAGATAATGAAGTTCTCCAAAGTTTTCGGGAAAAAGCTGAAGCTTATGGATTAGAATATCAAACACTTATTAACCAGACACTAATGGCAATGGGACAACGCATGAATTAATTTTTACCTGAAACTCTATTTAATAATTCAATAAATACTTCTTTGGTTAGTAACCGTATTTTATTAGCGGCAACTGATGCTATTGTGTGGATTACTACAAATCGCCCACAAGACTGCCACTTACGAACTATTATATGTACTAATCAACTCAACAATTGCTTTACAAAAAGTAACAAGTGTTATAATAGTAGGTGATTATAACTGAATACAGTATTTTGCTGATCATGGCATGATCAAGCATTGGAGATTGTGGGTTGAGTCTTTATTAAACCAAGAGCGAGTATAAATATGGCAACTTTATCTATTGATGGAATTGATGAAAAAATAATAACTAAATTAGAAGTCAAAGCAAAACGCTTTAATATTGATATTAATAAATTAGTGATACAGTTCATTAATATTGGTATCAATAACCATGAGCTAACTAACTCACCTAGTATTAATTCTCTATTTGGTCTAATTCCATCATCAACTGATGGTCTGGAATTACAAAATGCTATGCGAGAAGAATAAAAGATGCGTAGTGTTATATTTGATAGAAGGCAGATCAGAACTCATTAACTTAAAAAATGAAATTGCCCAAGGAAAGCTGGTACCAGTATTAACACCAGTAGTTTTTGCTGAAGTGTTAGGATGGCAGGAAATTACTCCAACAGAAGAAAAGGCAATCAGAGAATATTTTGCTTCTCTTGAAATGTTACCAATCAATATGGAACACTGGGAACAAATTATTTCATGGAGAAAGCAAGGAGTTAAAAAGAAAATGCCTGATTTACTCATTGCTGCTATTTCTAAAAAGTCCAATTATCCCGTACTAACAAGAAATGTAAATGACTTTAATAAATTAGGTATAGAAGTAGAAAATCCTTGGAAGGAGAATAGTTAAATATGCTAATGGTTCTGGTTAGTATCAATCAACGGTTTTTAAATTTAAAAAATGGTTAAGTACTACAAAAGTAAAGCATCGTCGCCAACGTCAAGATTTTAAATTAACAGATCAGCGCATGTCATTACTGCAAGTACAAAATGAAATTAATTATTGTAATGGTGATTTCTGTTCTAAAGGTTTTCCAGTAAAAAAAGCTCGATATGATTTAGGGTTCAAAACTGATCCTTTGGGTAATACTCTTACAGGCTGCCCATTAGAAGAAAAAATATCTGAAATGCAGCTACTAAAACGCGATGGTAATACCATTGCCGCTTTGGCTATGGTGATGTTAGATAATCCTATGTGCCCAGTAACTGGACATCGCATTTGTAATGATTGCATGAAAATTGAACCCTTACCAGATCAATTTCTTAAACATCCTATCAGAAATTATTCTGAATTAAAAGCAGAATTAGACAATCGTATCACAACTGGCTTTGGTGGTGTTGCTGAATATGGCATTACAGTACGTTGGGATAAAAATTTTTTAAGTTTAATTTATTTAACTTTATTACGTCGCCCTTATTTTCAAGTTTATGGTGGTGTGCGGTTTGGTGGCACTATAACTGTATAAAAAGCATGGTCATTAGGCTTTGACCATGTTGCGATTGCGGTTGGCTTGACTGGAATTGATACTGCGACTGAGGTTCAGGCTTATTATTTAGTACAAATTAAAAAAATTAAAGCTCGTTATGAGAAATTAGGTAGCAAAGTTCGTCAACATTTAGATGCGGCTTCACTTGAAATATTAGATGAATTTTTAAGTCATGCAAAACAATTAGAAAGCACAGATGATATACAAGGTTTAATACATAAATGGGGTGGAGTAACAGTTGCTTATAGACGCAGTTTACAAGAATCACCTGCTTATAAAAGTAATCATGAAGAAGTCGCAAAAGCATTAGAAGAAGGTATTTTTTACGCTGAGGCTGTTGAACCTAAAAAGGTCGAATTAGATAAATATGGACATGTAAAAGCCTTAGTTTGTCAGCGTGGTGATGAAGAAATTGTATTAGCGGCAAAGGCGATTTTTGTAGCCACTGGTGCTAAGCCTAATGTTGCTTATGAATTTGAACATCGTGGTTCATTTGAACGCGAAGGCTTATTTCAATATCAGCCTTATGAAAATATAGATGGTAAATTAGAAGCGGTTTCAAATATTGCTCATTGTAAAGACAAACAATTTGGTCCATTTACCTCACAAGCTCGCGTCACATTTATTGGTGATACTCATCCAGCATTTCATGGTAATGTGGTAAAAGCAGTAGCTTCAGCTAAACGCACTTATCCACATATTATGAAATCACTTGAACATATTAAACCTGACAGGTTTTTAAAACCTGTCAGGTTTGACGACTTAGAAACTAAAATCGAACAAGTGCAGCGTCATGGCGATAATATAATCGAACTAACAATTCACGCCCCATTAGCGGCACAACAATATAAACCCGGACAATTTTTCCGCCTCCAAAACTTTGAAACCTATGCACCAATAATAGAAAATACTCGCTTGCAAACAGAACCGTTAGCGATGCGCTGTGCTGGAATTGATCGAGAAAAAGGTACTATATCATTAATGGTAATGCAACAAGGAGCAAGTTCACGTCTGTGTAGTATTTTCCGCCCCGGAGACCCTATTTCATTAATGGGACCAACTGGAACAAAAACTAATATTCCTAATGGTGGCGAAACCATTATGATAATTGGCAATAATTTAGCAGCGGCAGATATTCGTACTGTGGCACCTGCATTAAAAAAGGCAGGAAATAAAGTCCTATATGTTGGCAACTTCCAACACCAAAATGAAATTTATCGTCAATCAGAATTAGAAGCGGCAACAGACGCTATAGTATGGATTACTGCTGAAGGTGAACCGATTAAGAAAAATCGCCCACAAGATTATAGTGCTACTGGAGAACTACTAGAAGTAACAAGTGTTATAATAGTGGGAGATTAACAAGATGCTAGGAAAGGCATATTAAAACAATATTCACCGAAATTTACAGCATCAATACATGGTCCAATGCAATGTATTCATGGCAAGATCAACCATTGGATATTGTGGATATTGATAATTTGCAGGAGCGGCTTAGTCAGAATCGTTTGCAGGAGCAGATTAATAATCTGTGGGTGGAATATTTATTGAAGCAAGAGAGTATCTAATATTAATTCTATTGCTTGATTTAATTTTTTTTGTACAATCACAGCATAAAATAATTTAATATAATCAATATTTTATTCATTAATAGCACCAAATTTAACTTCTGTTTCTAAATCAATCAACTCATCATCCCATAACTTATTTTTGATAAACAGTTGTTTAATTTTGGCATGACTTTCTTCATGCAAAATCACCGTTGCCGCCGTCGCACTAAATTCATATTGGCGCGTACCTTCTCTCATTAAATTTTTTAAGGTTTCAATAATTCTATTTCTTCTTCTGGTTGATGAACTGTTACCATTGTCATATTCAGTGGTGAGTTCTAATAAAATTTCTAGTTGTTCAATTAGTTCCACTCCAATTTCAAAGCGTTTTTTGACTAAACGTTCCCTATTATTTAAACCAATAACCTCAATCGTCATCTGTCCTAAGTCAGTTTTATTATAAAATCTATAAGCTCTTAAAATTAAATGTGATTTAGGATTATCTTTGATCGGATGAACTATAGGTTCTTTTTTGGTGTCATGATTAGCTTTATTGACATTACATCTTTTACAAGCCGGCAATAAGTTATCCCAGACGATAACTTTATCGGGATAGTAACTTTTCGGATGAAAATGTTCTATTTCTAAATAATTACTTGTTTCCGTAAGCTTACATTCACAATAGGGAAGACATTTCCAATAATGCTTTTTTAATGTAAGGTTTTTTCCAAACCGCAGTGCCATTTTTTTTATAAAGTGCTGTCAGTTCTTGTGTTACATCTGGTGTTAATTCGGTAGGTTTTGGCGTAGCTGGTAATCTAATCATGTTTTTGGCATTAAAGATGACATTTGAAGACGCAGTAATTTTCGTTGATTACTTTCTGGATGCAGAATCTTATCTAATTTATCATAAGCAATTTTTGCATTAGCATAATCTTCTTTATCTAAGGCTTTATCAAATTGTTTTATCAACGTTAAATAATTTTCTGACTGCGTTTTTTCGCCTAAACCCATTAATTCATCTAAAATTTCCTCAACGCTCCAACCTTGGTAAGTTGTGAATTGTGATCGTAATATTTTGACATGATCGCCTTTTTTCTCCAACAAAATTAAATTAATCTGGTTGGCTGATTGTACAACTAAAGGGCTATGTGAAGTAACGATAAATTGGGTGTTAGGAAATTGAAGAGTCAAAAATTGGATGATTTTTCTTTGCCATGCAGGGTGCAAGTGCAAGTCAATTTCATTAACCAATACAATAGCTGCTTCGGCTAAGGGATTTTGACTGTTTGGATAACGATCAAAAAGTCGTTTAGCCAAATCCACCACCCAAGCAATAGTTGTTTGATAGCCATACCCAAGTTCTGAAAAACGAATCCAACCGTAATCAGTTTGAACTTCTACAAAACTGTTTAAATTTTCAGTGGTGGTAAAACGGAAATTGCTGACATCTGGTAAAATACCACTGGTTAAAACTTGTTTGATTTTGGCTAACCTTGATTCAGCACGTTTGGCTCCATTTTTAGCCGCGTAATCTGTTTGTAACAACCATTCCTCAGCGTTAATTAAAGTCACTTCATCAGAAAATAGACTTGCGGTATCTTCTTCATGATTTGATTCTAAGAATGAACTTTCTCCCATTCTTCTGGAAGTTCCATAGCCATAGATGCTAGCATGATATTGTTTAGCTAAACACCTTAAAAGCGTAGTTTTACCAGTGTTATTATCTCCCAAAATCACAGTCCATTGTGCCGGCAAACCATTACCATCAGATAAATCTAAGGTTTGCTCTCCTTTAAAACATTTGACATTTTCAATGGTTAAAGATTTCAAATAAGCCTGTTTTGGTGTGTGGGTTTGAAGTCGATTGTTCATCTTAATTATTTATGGTTGCCTCGTATTTTTTTATCTAACAAATTAGTTCGCTGGAATAAGTGGCATTGATATATTAATATTATTAATATAATATATTTTTAACTCAAAAGATATTGGAATTGATATGAAAAGACAAATTCAAGAGCTTTTAAATCTCAAATATGGCAATGAACTCAATGCAAATGATATTTTTGCACAGCCTGAAGATAAGATTTTTGAACTGAGAAGAAAATTGACAGAATGTGACAAAAACAATGAAGATTATATTGTTTGCAGTTTATGCTATCAGCCAGTTTATATCGCCGGGACTCGAAATGGAGAGTTTTTTTTCAAACACCGTCACGAAAGAGGCGACTGCCCTATAAAAACTAAGGGCAAATACAACCAAGAAGAAATAAATCGAATGAAATACAATGGCGTTAAGGAAAGCGAGAGGCATAAAGAACTAAAAGATTATATCTATAATTCTCTCATTTCTGATAGTCGATTTAGTTCAGTAAGGCAAGAAAAAACTATTAAATCCACTGGTATTCAAAAGGAGTGGAAAAGACCAGATGTTTCGTCAATTTTTGGTGATAAAAAATTAGTTTTTGAAATACAACTATCTACGACATATCTTAATGTAATCGTCGATAGGGAATCTTTTTATCGTAAAGAAGGTATTTTTATCTTATGGGTTTTCGATCAATTTGAGATTCATCGTTTTACAGAGAAAGATATATATTATGCAAATAAATGCAATGCTTTTGTTATTGACGATAAAACAACAGCGGAATCAGAACAACGGGGTGAACTTATTTTTCGTTGTTATTATAAATTTCCATATATTAACAATGGAAAAATTCAATACAAATGGAATGATCAATTAGTAACATTTGATGATCTTTGTTTTGACTATGAAACATTCAAAGTTTATTATTTTGATTTGGATCAAGAAGAGGAAAAAATAAGAAAAGAGCTTCTTGTAAAAGACTTTGAACAATATTGGTTAACTCGTACCGACTGTGGCTGGGAAAAAAGATCATTGCTTGATAGTGAGTTTTGTAAGAAGTTTTCAAATAATGAAATTTATCTTGACCATTTTAATGAACCTTTAGAACACATTTTAAACGCGCTTTACTCGGTAAAATTTAGAAAAATGATTGGTTATGAATTTAAAAGTTTTATTTCTTTAGCTCATAATATATTGGAATACAGAAAACAATTTACAAGAGTTTTTTTATGGGGATTGGCTGTTTATAAACTAAAAGAAGAAATTCTTAATTCGGATAAAACAGATAAATTTAGACAGAAAGTAGATCGATATAAGGATAGAATTAAGAATAATGATCCAGCCTACAAACAAGAAAAAAAATATGATGTGTTGTTCTCAACATTGTTTCCAGAATTAAGAGAACATCTAAAAAACAAGTGATAATTACTATAGCAAGCATAGAATGGGTAGAATGTCAGCGATACGCAGTCAACGCTGCTGTACTAAACCCATTTAAAATTTTCAATTAATTGTTTCCTTTAATTTCTTTAAAATTTTCACCATTGCTAAAGTATCAAGTTTGCAATATTCAAGTAGTGCATCCCTATGTTGTACTACTTTTTCTTTATTCTCAATATCACTAAGTTTTGCATAAATTTGCATAGCTTCCTTACCGTTTTGTACACAATCAAGATCTTTATAAGACTTTGTAATTTCAGGTACTAATGCTTGTAGTACATACTTAATAGAATAACTTCCTTTCATGGCTGGAGTATAATAATATTTGGATTTAAAAGGTATCATCAGATCTTTAATATTATTATGTATCATGCATAGATCATCACGAAATTCTTCATATTCTTTAGCTAATTTATCAATTATTGCTTTTTCAAAACTCATATTATAAGCTAATACAGTTACATTTCTTGGTATATCTTCTACTAATCTTTTTGCGATCTCATATCGTGGGTCAATTCCTTCTTTAGCCAGAAACTCTTTATGCTCTAATTTTCCATCCTCATACTCTATATGAAGAGAATATTGAAAAGGTAGTTGTGCATATGGCTTAACACCTTCCCATTGTGGTACAGCTTGCTGAAATGTCTCAAAATCAAGATAATAGATCGGATAAGTTAGAGTATCTATAAACTTTTTTATAGCTACTTTATCTATCATCGTTTTATTGTTGCATTCACTTTCAATTTGAATCCGTTGAGATTCTGAAAATGGACTATAATCTGTTATTTGTTCAAAAGTGATTATACCATCATTATAAAGTTTAAACTTCTTGTTTTTGCGAAGTCCTGATATATCAAATATAGAGTTTTGTGGTATATGTTTCCAACAATAATCAATCCCATCACAATCATAAGGAATATTACAATGAACTCCTATCTCTATATTAGGTTCATTGTCCTTATCATCTAAAAACTTCTCAAAATAATTTAATTTTTCTGGAATATCTTGTTGAAGTTTAATGACTTTATCTTGTATATCTACAATAGAAAAAAGTTCATTTATATCTAATTCATCACCTTTAATATACTCTTTATTAAGATGAACTATACAAGTACGATCTATTTTATAACCAAGATTATCAAGTACATAATATTGAATAGAAACATCATCAATGTACACATTTTTATTTTTAATACTTGTAGAGCTTTTTACTTCAAAAATTTCTACATTACCATCACTATTTATATGGAGTATATCAACAATAATAATTATGCCATCATACTCAAATGTAGCTTCATAGATATTTGTAGCACCTTTACTTAACCATTCTTTTGTAAGTTTTGCTTTTTCTTCAAAAGTTGTACCAACATCAGGTACATTTTTACCATTAGGAAAGAGCTTACAAGCCAAATTTCCTACAAGATTTCCCGTATCAAAAATAGCTTCTGTACTACTTGATGGTGGAATTAAAACATCTTGTTTATATTTTTTTAGCCAAAGTGCTTTTATACATTGTCTACCTCTAATATACAGAGATTTAGATAGGTGCATTAATTTTCCTTTAATAAATTATCGATAGTGCCTAAAAAATGTTTTTCAACTCACATTTTTTTGGCTGCAAAGAGTTATAATTATAACATACTGCTTAAATTCGCGTGTCTGCGGCTCTGCTGTCTTAAAAGTAGTTTTCAACTCATGTCCCGAATTCATCTTTTTGGGATTAGCATGAGCTACCCAATTACGATAGGTATAAATGTTGTTATAATAGTGGGTTGAGTCTTTTTTAAACCAAGAGCGAGTATAAATATGGCAACATTATCTATTGATGGAATTGATGAAAAAATAATAACTAAGTGATGTTACGCACAACTCTTCTAACCTTGATATATCCTGTAGGTTGGGTTAAATTAGAAATCAAAGCAAAACGCTTTAATATTGGTATCAATAACCACGAGCTAAGCAACTCAGCTAGTGTTAATTCTCTATTTGGTATAATTCCATCATCAACTGATGGTCTGGAATTACAAAATGCTATGCGAGAACAATAAAAGATGCGTAGTGTTATATTTGATACCATCTTCAGATGGAAACGCCTTCGCTACTTCTGGAGTCAGAAGAACTATATTATGATCCTCATTGTAATCTTCATAGTATTTTCCACGAACACCAACGCCTAAATCTTCTCGTTTGTATTCTGCTCTCATATCGTCATTATCTTTAACCTTCTTCATAAATATTTCTCTCATGTTTTTGCATAAGGCGTGCGCTGATAATTCGTGTTGAACCATTTCGTTCAGTATGAGACACAATAATCATCTTTCTGGTTCTGGTAGTACCAAATGTTAGTGATCTGTCTTCATAAGTGGAATGATCTGGATCATCAAAGGTAATTACCAACGGATCGCCAAAAACCGATACTGCTTCTTGAAATTCCATGTTTTTTCAGATTATTTGCAGCCTTCCGGTTATCCCATTCAAATTTCACTTATTACCCCGTTTTTGAACAATTTATGAAACATCCTATCATAAATTATTCAGAATTAAAAGAACAATTAGATAATCATATCACAACTGGCTTTGGTGGTGTAAAAGCCTTAGTTTATAAGCATCGTCAAGGCTTATTTAAAAGCCAGATACAAAGTTTATTACTCGCCTGCAAACAGAACCCTTAGCAATGCGCGGTGCTGGAATAAATAACAAGTGTTATAATAGTGGGTGATTATAACTGAATACAGTATTCTCCTGCTCATGGCAAGATCAACCATTGGATATTGTAGATATTGATAATTTACAAGAGCGGCTTTGCAGGAACAGATTAATAATTTGTGGGTGGAGTCTTTATTAAATAAAAAATGCTAAAATAAATACAAATAACAGGTTTTAAATCCATTAAACAAACCAAGTTATCACTTAATAAAATTAATGTCTTAATAGGTGCTAATGGTGCTGGTAGATTACAATTTTATATTGGACATTCTGGTGGTGCGAATAGCTTGTTACATTATGGTATTAAAACCACATTGCAAATAGCGGCACAATTGCGGATTGAAACCACAAATGGAGATAATATCTATGGTTTCAATCTTTCATACGCGCCAGTTAATCGCATGATAATTGAAGAATCTATTAATTTTAAACCAAGTAAAATTGGTGAAGAAAGTGCTTTAATAGATGATAAACTTATGCGAGATGATATTGGTCATTATCGAGTTTTTCATTTTCATGATACTTCAGAAACTGCCCAAATGCGTAGCAGTTGTGATATTAATAATAATCGAGTGTTGTTAAATGATGCTAGTAATTTAGCGGCTATTTTGTATAAATTACAACAAACACAAGCACCTTATTATCAAAGAATAATAAAAACTATTCGTAAAATATCACCTTTTTTTGATGATTTTTTGTTAAAACCTTTAACAATTAACCCTAATCAAATTCAACTACGCTGGCGAGCGCGTGATTCAGATTACGAATTTGGACCACATCAATTATCTGATGGTAGCTTACGGACTATAGCACTAATAACATTATTATTGCAAGATGAAAATAATTTACCGTCATTGATTATATTGGATGAACCAGAATTAGGGCTTCATCCTTATGCTATAAGTTTAATAGCGGCATTAATTCGTAGTGCATCTATATATACGCAAATCATTTTATCGACTCAATCCACGAATTTCTTAGATGAATTTGAGCCTGAAGATGTGATAGTTGTAGAACAGCGGCAAGGCAAATCTTTATTTAAACGTCTGAATATGGAACAATTAAGTTTATGGCGTGAAGATTATACTCTTAGTGAACTGTGGGAAAAAAATGTCATTGGCGGGAGTCCATCTCGATGCCCGTTGTGTCGCAACTAGCCGTAAAGCTGGACGAAAATATAGCGGTGGTGGTATTAGTAGGAGCTAGATCAGGTAAAAATTTTAGAAACAAGGTTTTTTGAAGAAATAAATGATTATCGTTTCATACCTTATATTCAAATCCATGAATTTGAAGCACTATTATTTACTGAACCTAAAAAATTTGCATCAATTTATCCAAATAGACAAGCCGAAATTCAACAACTAATAGATATTAGATCACAATTTAACTCTCCTGAAGAGATTAATCAAGGAATTGAAACAGCTCCTTCTAAGAGAATTAAAGCCATTTTGCCAGAATATGATAAAAAAATTGCTGGTTCTCTGATTGCTTTAGAAATTGGTTTAAAAAAAATATGTGACGAAAACCAACATTTTAAAGAATGGATTGAAAAATTGAAGGTAATCTGAGATTGAATAGATAAATATGGACATGTAAAAGCCTTAGTTTGTCAGCGTGGTGATGAAGAAATTGTATTAGCGGCAAAGGCGATTTTTGTAGCCACTGGTGCTAAGCCTAATGTTGCTTATGAATTTGAACATCGTGGTTCATTTGAACGCGAAGGCTTATTTCAATATCAGCCTTATGAAAATATAGATGGTAAATTAGAAGCGGTTTCAAATATTGCTCATTGTAAAGACAAACAATTTGGTCCATTTACCTCACAAGCTCGCGTCACATTTGTTGGTGATACTCATCCAGCATTTCATGGTAATGTGGTAAAAGCAGTAGCTTCAGCTAAACGCACTTATCCACATATTATGAAATCACTTGAACATATTAAACCTGACAGGTTTTTAAAACCTGTCAGGTTTGACGACTTAGAAACCAAAATCGAACAAGTTCAGCGTCATTCCGATAATATAATCGAACTGACAATTCACGCCTGTGTAGTATTTTCCGCCCCGGAGACCCTATTTCATTAATGGGACCAACTGGAACAAAAACTAATATTCCTAATGGCGGCGAAACCATTATGATAATTGGCAATAATTTGGCAGCGGCAGATATTCGTACAGTAGCACCAGTATTAAAAGAGGCAGGAAATAAAGTCCTATATGTTGGCAACTTCCAACACAAAAATGAAATTTATCGTCAATCAGAATTAGAAGCGGCAACAGACGCTATAGTTTGGATTACTGCTGAAGGTGAACCGATTAAGAAAAATCGCCTCCAAGATTATAGTGCTACTGGCGAACTACAAGAAGTAACAAGTGTTATAATAGTGGGAGATTAACAAGATGCTAGAAAAGGCATATTAAAGCAATATTCACCGAAATTTACAGCATCAATACATGGTCCAATGCAGTGTATTCATGGCAAGATCAACCATTGGATATTGTGGATATTGATAATTTGTGGGTTGAGTCTTTATTGACGATTAAAGAAGGATAAAGTAGGGGCAATCCTTTTATGATTGCCCTATAACCACAAAAGTTTTTTAAATTCTTGAATTGTTAAACCAGCGTCTTTTATAATACTGCCCATTGTATAAGCATTAATAGGATTTGCTCTTGGTATTGTAATAATACGTTCTCCATCTGTCATGGTAACATGCTTACCTTGTCGTGCAATCTCAAATCCAACTTTTTTAAATACTCTAACTGCCTGTTGATGATTAATACCTGATAATTTAGGCATTATGCAAGTTCCACATAACGAAGTTCCTCTTCTTCAATTAACTCATCTCTCACAATCAAATAACTTTCTATAGCATCTTTAATATTCTCTAATGCTTCTTCTTCAGTATCTCCTTGTGACCAACAGCCGGGTAAACCCCGACATGATACTGTATAACCTTCTTCATTTTTTTTTATACTAACTTTATATCTCATAATTTGTTCTCACTAGCACTTTCTAACATTATCATGCCAGATAATATTTTTTTATTCGCTCAGCATTTCTTTGACTGCTGCTACTGCTGCTACTGCATACGGTCTAACTCTTGTAGGAATTTGGTTGGGTAAGATTTCTGGACCGAGAATTCCTACACCAATTGGCTTCATAAGTTCTAACTGAAGATTTATTATTGCATCAACTACTGAGGTTGCCATAACAAGACCATGTTTTGTTTCACCACTTTCTATGATACCTAGAGCAACAGCACCATCTATTTCAGAATTTAATAGTAGTCTTTTCAATGCTAGAGGTTTTTCCATTGACCCCGGAACCCACTTTATTTCTACAATATTTAAATCATGTTGTTGTGAAAACTTTTTAACTTCATCAAGCATTTCATCAGCTTCATTTTTATGAAATGATCCGAGAACAACAGCGATATTTTTTTTCATATATTACTTTCCTTTATGATGTTATTTTTGATTCATTAAGATACCGTTCAACAGTATCTACAATTGATTGTGTTTGGCTATCTATTTCAAGGTTGACATCCTCATTTATCTTTTTGAGTCCAAAAGTTGTATTTCTTAAGGTTTCTGGGATAAATGAAACTTTAATGCTTTTATTGACTGTATCAACATCAACTACGGTTAAGCTTGCTCCATTAAGTGAAACAAAACCTTTGGGGAATAGATATTTTATAAGTCTTTCCGGAACACGAAAATACATGACACAATTGTTTTGATTTGATTTATCTATCTTTGTTATTTGTGCTTTTCCGTGGACATGCCCGGAAACAATATGACCACCAATTTCATTTGCATATTTTAATGATCTTTCGATATTAACATTTGAACCTTTTTCTAAAAGACCTAATGTAGTGCGTTCAAGAGTTTCTTTCATTGCATCAAAGTAAATATCTTCCCCGTCAATTTTGGAAACTGTCATACATACCCCGTCAATTGACACACTAGCCCCAATATTAAGATCCCTTGACAAACCACCATTTAGCAAAACAGAAAATGATTGAAAATTTTCAAGTTTATTAATGTTAGATACGATAGAAAAGCCATCAATAATGCCAGTAAACATTTTTATACTCCTAATTTAATTTAGTGACCGTTTCTCCCTTCGCACATGAATGGGCTATCATCAGGTAAGAAATCAAATCCATACTGACGATAAAAACTCTCAATTCCAGGAGCTATCATTAGACCGACAAATGCTCCAGATTTTTTTGGAGCATGACTATCTAAATATTTCATAAGTATTTTCATAATATTATGCCCAATTCCCTGTCCTTGGTGTTTAGGTTCTACGATAACATCTTGTATGTAAAAATAAATTCCATCTCCTACAATTCTACCAAACCCTATAACTTTTTTATTTGCAATCGCACAAACAGAGAAGAGTGACTTGTTAAGTGCTTTTTCAGCTCTTTCATATTCTAAACAGTGCCAGCCAACTGCTTTACGTAGGTTATTATATTGTTTTGGTGTTGGTGTTTTGGTGATTATTTTTATCTCTTTATCTGACATAATATTCCACGGTATTAACCGCCGGTTTTACCTTGGCACATCTCTTTTAATGGAAGGTTGTGCCATTGTAGGTATAGATGGACTTAAAATTGAACCCTTACCAGATCAATTTCTTAAACATCCTATCAGAAATTATTCAGAATTAAAAGCAAAATTAGATAATCGTATCACAACTGGCTTTGGTGGCACTATAACTATAGATAAAGCATGGTCATTAGGTTTTGACCATGTTGCGATTGCGGTTGGCTTGGTTTGGCGTATTTAGAAGCCTGAGACAAGATTTATTGCAAACTAAAAACCAATTATAGAAAACATTAAGAGCGGCAGGAAATATGTATTGGCAACTTCCAACACAAAAATTAAATTTATCGTCAATCAGAATTAGAAGCCGCAACAGACTAGAAGTACTAATCAACTCAACAATTGCTTTAGAAGAAGTAACAAGTGTTATAATAGTGGGATCAATACATGGTCCAATGCAATGTATGCTAAAAGGCGTATGCGCCCAATGCTTACAATGGCAGCTCAAAAAATAAACATAAGCATTAACATGGATGAACATGATTTTCTTACTGCCAGCAAAAATAATCAGTAGGGTCGGTGAAGTTTACGGAACCGACCAACAGTGTTGCCCATGAAATAAGATTGGATTCAACACCGAATGGTCGGTTTATCAAAATTGAGTTTAAAGTATGATGAATGTAGGTATTAATGTCATTTTCTAATTTTTAATCGAGTTGCCCAAGAATTATGTGATGCAGGCACCTCTTTTTTGACTGCGCGTCTACCAATGTCCAATCGAAACTTGCCATTCTTAGAGAAGATTCCAACAACAGTACCATAAGTAATCCGTCCAAGAGCTAGTTTATTTAAAGGGACAATTCTTAACCGAGTTGCCCAAGAATTGTGAGATGCAGGAATATTCCGTTTCATTGCCCATGTACCGATATCCAATCGAACTCGACCATTCTCAGAGAATATTCCCACCACATGATTAGGCAATACTGCTCCCCGGCTAGGACCATCTAAACGTTTGATTACTAGCCGAGTTGCCCAAGAATTGTGAGATGCAGGAATATTTTCTTTCATTGCCCATGTACCTATGTCCAATCGAAACTTGCCATTTTCAGAAAATATCCCCACCACATCGTTCCAGTCAGTTGCCTGAGAATTATGAACTAACAAAACAGAAAAGAGTAAGAAGAAAATTCTATAAGTTTTTTGATATTGCATATATATAACCCTAAGTATTTTATATAAATAAAAGAAATTGCTAGTTAAATAATAACCGCTTTGTATATAACATTATATACTCTATATAGTATATATGATAAAATATAAAAAAACAACAAAATTTTTAATTTTTTTTATTATTAGTTTAAAAATGAACGAACTCCAAGTGATGAAGGTTCCCAATATTCAGTTTCTGTTACTTTTAAGACTGTTAATTATAGGATATAAACCATTTTATTGATTTTAAGGAATACAAATATGAAAATTAAAGAAAGAATTATTAAAAACACTTATTCGATATTTTCAAGTATCTTATATTCATAATTTTATTTATATCGTAAATTTATTACAGTTGGCGCAAAAATATGACCCTGTGTTGGATGCGCTGAATTGGCAAGTTGGACAAGATAAGGGGAAATTGCTTGAGAATCTAGTGGCAATTTATCCGTGGCATGATTTAACTGAAGCTTCAACACATAATAATCGCGGCTTGTAAATTTTGTAAGACATCAAAGGGGATTATCTTGACTATGGATCAAGAAGCACAATTAGAAGAAAATGGTATTGATATAGATGTTATTCCAGTGTGGAAATATTTATTAGCCTAATAGATCTTGTCTAATCATGTTTTGAACATGATTTATTATTCCGCTGCGCTCCATTAAATAAAAATCCAGCTAAAATAATCCGTAGTGTTGCCCATGAAATAACATGAGTACTTAATTGTCTTTCACCCACCCTACATAGCTCCTTGCTTCTATGTTAATATTTAAACCATTTTATTGATTTAAGGCATACAAACATGAAAATCCCTTCAGTCTTAACAATGATTAGTGAATTGATTGCAATTCCATCTATTAGTTGTGTTAATCCTAAAGAAGATCAAAGTAATCAAGCTGTAATTGAGTTGTTAGCTCATTGGTGTCAAGATTTAGGTTTTAAAGTTGAAATTTTGCCAGTACCAGAAAATTCTGGTAAATTTAATTTAGTAGCTACTTTAGGTAGTGGTGATGGTGGTTTGGTTTTATCTGGGCATACTGATACTGTTCCTTATGATTTTGGTGCTTGGCAATCTGATCCTTTTAAGTTAAAACAGGCAAATGATCGTTTATATGGTTTAGGCACTGCTGATATGAAAGCTTTTTTTGCTTTGGCACTTACTGCCGCTGCTCAATTTTCAGCAGATTCGCTAACTAAACCTTTAATAATTTTAGCCACCGCTGATGAAGAAACTAGCATGTCAGGTGCGCGTGCTTTAGCAGCGGCTGGTTATCCAAAAGCGCGTCATAGTATAATAGGCGAACCTACGGCTTTACGCCCAGTAAGAATGCACAAAGGCATTTTTATGGAATGTATTAAGTTACATGGTTTGTCTGGACATTCTAGTGATCCTAGTTTAGGCAATAGTGCTTTAGAAGGTATGTATCTTGTCATAGAGGAATTAAGAAAATGGCGAACTGAATTGCAAACGCATTATAATAATCCCTTCTTTGCGGTACCAATACCAACAATGAATTTAGGGCATATTCATGGTGGAGATAATCCAAATAGAATTTGTGCAAATTGTGAATTACATTTAGATTTGCGCCCATTGCCGGGAATGGCTATAGAGGAATTACGCGCAATATTACGGGAACGTGTGACAAATACTTTAAAAGATAGCGGCTTAAAAGTAGAATTTATACCACTATTTCAAGGTATTGAAGCGATAGAAACGCCTGCTGAAGCTGAGATTGTTCAAATTGCAGAACGTTTAACAAATTACAGTGCTGAATCCGTTGCATTTGCAACTGAAGCACCATATTTAAAAGATTTGGGCATGGATACAATTATTTTAGGTCCGGGTAATATTGCGCAGGCACACCAGCCTGATGAATTTATAACATTAAAGAGTTTGCAACCAATGATTGACATATTAACGCAAATGATCAGGCAATTAACGATCCCAACAACCCTTTAAATGTTCCTCTTGTAACATCTGATAAAACACATTTTCAGTAGCAAGATCAATGTCTTTATCAGAAGACATTGTTTGCTCCTCTTGAAGTTCATCACGAAGTAATAAGATTTCTTCATTCAATCCAGTAATTTGCTTTTTCAACTTCAAAGTTTGTTGTCGTAAATCTTCCTTTTCAATGCGCAAACGTTTAATATCAGCTCTTAAACGAGTATTTTCTTCACTCTGAGGTGCTTTAGTTGTTGTGGCACGAGTTTTTGATGTTGTTTTTGTCATTAGTAAATATCCTTGTTGTTATTAATAATTAAATGTTGTTATGGGTTAAGTATTAGCCGTTTTTTTTTATTAGTCAAATTATTTGTATGAATTTTGTAAATTGGTTTAGAAGTGCTTCTCCTTATATACATGCTCATAGAGGGCGTACCTTCGTTATTTCTTTTGGTGGCGAGGTTTTAAAACAAAATCCTAGTTTAATTCATGATGTTGCTTTATTGAATAGTTTAGGTATTCGTTTAATATTAGTGCCGGGCATTCGCCCACAAATTGAGAAAGAATTAGAGGCACGTAAACAACAATCACGTTATGTAAATGGTATTCGTGTTACCGATGAGATTGCGCTTCAATGTGTCAAAGCAGCTAGTGGTGAAGTTAGTAGTGAGATTGAAGGTTTATTATCTATGGGTTTAACTAATTCGCCAGTAACAAATAGTAAGATTACTACTATAAGTGGTAATTTTATTACAGCGCGTCCATATGGAATACGTGATGGCGTGGATTATTGTTACACTGGTCAAGTTCGTGGTGTTGACGCTGTTGCTATTAGCCATCAACTTGATCAAGATTCAATTGTACTAATATCACCAATTGGTTATTCATTAACTGGTGAAGTGTTTAATTTGCTAACAGAAGAAGTGGCAATGAGAGTAGCAATAAGTTTAAAAGCGGATAAATGGATTTGTTTAACTGAGCAGCCGCAAACTAAACGAGAATTAAGTTTACATGAAGCGCGACAACATTTTTTTCATGCAGTAAAAGCTTGTGAAAACCATGTAAAACGAGTACATATACTAGATCAACAAATTGAAGGAGCCTTATTACAAGAATTATTTACACGTGATGGTATTGGTACATTAATTAGTATTGATTCTTTTGATCAGATGCAGCAAGCGACAATTGAAGATGTTGGCGGTATTTTAGCATTAATAAAGCCTTTAGAAGAACAAGGACATTTAGTACGCCGCTCTCGTGAAAAGTTAGAAATGGAAATTCAACATTTTATAGTACAAAAAAGAGAAGGAATGATTATAGCTTGTGCTGCAATGTATCCATTTATTGAAGATAAAATGGCAGAACTAGCATGTTTAGTAGTTCATAATAACTATCGTGGTAGTAATCATGGCGATGCTGTATTAAATTTTGTAGAACGTCAAGCGCGACAATTAGCTATTAATAGTTTATTTGTACTAACAACACGTACAGCCCATTGGTTTCAAGAAAGGGGATTTGTAGCGGCAGATTTAGAATCTTTACCAGTGTCGCGACGTACTTTATATAATTTTCAGCGTAATTCTAAGGTTTTTGTTAAGGGATTGTAGGGGCAATCCTTTATGGTTGCCCTTTTTGTTCAAAAAAAAGGGCAATTTTTTTGTTGTAAAGCTTTATTCAACATAACCCAATTGCTGCAAAGCGCGTTCATCATCACACCAGCCCTGCTTTACCTTTACCCATAATTCTAAAAAGATCTTTCTTTCTAGCATTATTTCTATATCTTTACGCGCCATTTCTCCAACTGCTTTTAGCACATTGCCTTTTGCACCAATAATTATACTTTTTTGAGTTTGACGCTCTATCCAAATAATTGCACCTATATGCTTCTCAGTAAAGGTTTCTATTTGCACCGTTAAACGATAAGGTATTTCTGCATTTAAACGCTTTAACAATTTTTCGCGTATAATCTCTGCCGCTAAAAAACGTTCATTACGATCTGTCAGTTGATCCTCTGGAAAAACATGGATATTTGTTGGCAATAAATCAATGATCTTCTGTTCTAATTCTGGAAGATTTAACCCTTTGCTAGCAGAAATAGGAAAAATATCAGTAAACTTATATTTACTCGCTATATCTTGTAAATATGGCAATAACCTATTTTTATCATTAATTTGATCAATTTTATTTACACATAAAATCACAGGCACAGAATATTGACTCAAAGTCTTCAGTACAAATTCATCTTCCTTTGTCCAATGTAAACTTTCCACTAACCATACAACCAAATCAACACCTTCAATACTACTAGTAGCCGCTCGATTAAGATAACGATTCATAGCATTTGCTTGATGTAGATGTATCCCCGGAGTATCAACATATATTATTTGACACTCATTTTCAGTTTTTATACCCAATAAACGATGACGGGTTGTTTGTGGTTTATGCGAAGTAATACTTATTTTTTGCCCAATCAAATGATTAAGTAAAGTTGATTTACCCACATTAGGGCGACCAATGATAGCCACATAGCCACAACGTTCTTTATTCGACATTTAACATACTCAAAGCTTGAGCCGCTGCTGATTGCTCAGCACGACGGCGACTTTTTCCACTACCATAAGAAGATTCTTTTAAACAAGGAACTATACACTCGATTTCAAACAATTGATTATGAGGGCTACCTTTAACCTCTAAAATTCGATAATCTGGTAACGGCTGCTGTTGTGCTTGTAAATATTCTTGTAAACAAGTTTTAGGATCTTTAATTTGTTGAGCTGATAAATTCTTTATCTGCCCTTCCCATAATTGCAATAGCACTGCTTGACATTTATGGATATCACCATCAAGATAAATTGCACCTAAAATAGCCTCAACAGCATCTGCCAAAATTGAAGCACGATGTTCACCACCACTTTTTACTTCACCACTACCAAGACGTAAATATTGACTCAAATTTAACTGCTGTGCAATTGTTACTAATGTATCTCTTTTAACTAAATTAGCACGAAAACGTGTTAATTGCCCTTCACGGGCAGAAGGAAAACGTTCAAACAATACTTCTGCAATAACACAACTCAGTAAAGCATCGCCTAAAAATTCTAAACGCTCATTGTTTGGCATACCTACACTCCGATGAGTGAGTGCAGTTATTAAATTATTTTCATCTTCAAACTTATAATTTAAAGCTTGGTATAAACCAGAATAATCTTGATTCGCCATGATTATTTAATCTGTGTGCCAATGCGTTGCGCACTAACACCGCCATTTGCTAAATCCCAATTCATCCAAATAAAAAAAGCTTTACCAATTAAATTTTCTTCAGGTACAAAACCCCAGAACCTACTATCTTTACTATTATCACGATTATCGCCTAAAACAAAATAATGTTTTTCAGGAACAACCCATTCTCCACGCCCAAAAGAGGTATAAGGATTAGTTTCAAATTTAACTAATATATCATGTTCTACCCCAGTTAAATCTTCCTTGCGGTGTTCTCTACCAGTCATACCACTGCCAGAACCAACACCCATATATCTACCAATCACTTCCTGTTCTACAACTTTACCATTAATATAAAGTATTTTATTAGTATCATTATATGTGATTTTATCACCCGGTAAACCTACAACTCTTTTAATAAACGGAATCGCAGGATTTTCAGGATAACGAAATACTACTACATCGCCTCGTTCAGGTTTTCCAATTTCAATAATTTTCTTATTGGCAACTGGCAGACGAATACCATAACTGAATTTATTAACTAAAATAAAATCACCTATTAATAAAGTAGGCATCATAGAGCCAGAAGGGATACGAAATGGTTCAACTAAAAATGAACGCAAAAATAATACTATAAAAAATACAGGAAGTAAGGAACGCGCTAAATCAATAACAAATGGAATATTGTCTTCTGATTCAGGATTTTTTCCACGCTTTGGTGCTAGGAATAATGTATCGAAAATCCAGATTACACCACTTACAGCCGTTAATACTACTAAAATTGTTGCTAAATCCCAAGTCATTTATAATTACCTGTTTATATTGTTATTTTTTGCCAACATGTAGTATGGCGAGAAAAGCATCTTGAGGAATACTAACAGAACCTACTTGCTTCATGCGTTTTTTACCTTCTTTTTGTTTTTCAAGCAATTTACGTTTACGACTAATATCTCCACCATAACATTTAGCGGTGACATTTTTACGAAATGCTTTGACTGTTTGACGAGCAATTATATTAGTTCCAATTGCTGCTTGTATCGCGACATTAAACATTTGTCTTGGTATAAATTCTTTCATTTTTTTGGCTAATTCATTACCATGACTGACGCTTTTATTTCTATGAACTATAATCGAAAGAGCATCTACACGATCACCATTGATTAGAATATCTAATTTAACTAAATCAGCTTCTTGAAAACGCAACATATTATAATCTAAAGAAGCATAACCACGACTGACTGATTTAAGTCTATCAAAGAAATCTAACACCATTTCATTCATAGGTAATTCATAACTTAATGCTACTTGTGAACCTGTATAATTTAATTTAGTTTGAATTCCTCGCTTTTCAATGCTTAGCGTAATGACATTACCCAAATATTCTTGTGGTAACAACATATTAGCTTCGACAATAGGTTCGCGTATTTCTGCAATTTGATTAGGTGGAGGTAAATCAGCTGGATTATCTATCATTAAAACTTCACCCGCAGTTGTCACTACTTCATAAATTACTGTTGGTGCAGTTGTAATAAGATCTAATTCATATTCACGCTCTAAACGTTCTTGCACAATTTCCATGTGCAACATACCTAAAAAACCACAGCGAAATCCAAAACCTAAAGCTTTAGAGGTTTCTGGTTCATAATGTAAAGCAGCATCATTGAGATGTAACTTAGCCAAAGCTTCACGAAAAGATTCATAATCATTAGCATCAATAGGAAACATACCAGCAAATACACGCGGTTGCACTGGTTGAAAACCGGGTAATGGTTTATCTATAGGTTCTACAGCATCAGTTAAAGTATCACCAACAGGCGCTCCTTCAATTTCTTTAATGCTAGCTACTACAAATCCAACTTCGCCAGCTTCAAGCACATCACGATATTCTAACTTGGGATTGAAAATCCCGACTTTTTCTACCTGTACTCGTCGCCCTGTTGACATTACTAGGATTTTTTGTCGTTTTGATAAACGCCCTTGCATGACTCTAACTAAAGAAACTATACCTAAATAATTATCAAACCAAGAGTCAATAATCAGAGCAGTTAGTGGCTTATCGCGATCACCTTCAGGTGGAGGAATACGTGCAATTAAATTTTCAAGTAAATCCTCAATCCCTATTCCTGTTTTTGCACTTACCCTCAAGGCAGATTCAGCTTCTACACCAATGACATTTTCAATTTCATCTATCACTCGTTCAGGTTCTGCTGAGGGTAAATCAATTTTATTTAATACCGGTACAACTTCAAGCCCTTGTTCAAGGGCAGTATAACAATTAGCAACGCTTTGCGCTTCTACTCCTTGAGCGGCATCAACTACTAATAATGCCCCCTCACAAGCGGCTAATGAACGCGAAACTTCATAAGAAAAATCTACATGCCCGGGAGTATCAATAAAATTTAATTGATAAGTATTACCATCTTTAGCTTTATAATATAAAGTCACACTTTGAGCTTTAATGGTAATGCCTCGTTCACGTTCTAAATCCATAGAATCTAAAACTTGTTGAGACATTTCCCGCTCAGTTAAACCACCACAAATTTGGATAAAACGATCTGCGATGGTGGATTTACCATGATCAATATGAGCTATAATAGAAAAATTACGAATGTACTTCATCAGCAATGTGCTTTTAAATATTGTTGCAATAAGTCTTTATTAAAAAAATAATGGCAAATTTCATGTTCTCCAGCGGCTAACACTGGCACTCGTTCACCATAACGTAGTTTGAGTAATTTATCTGCATCAATATCAACAATATGTAAGGTAAAACCATACTGTTGTTGGAACGACATTACCTGTCGTTCCATATCTTGACATAAATGACACCCTTGTCTTAAATAGAGTGTCAAACTGACTGGATTGGTCATTTTGCTGGAATTTTTACTGCTAAGAATAGTGGAGAACGTTGACGATAAACTAATACAGGTACGGTTGTAGCAACTGTAATATTGTTTATAGTGTCTTGAAAATGTGAAACATTGTGAATTTCAATACCATTTACCATACTGATTAGATCACCTTTACGAATACTAGCATCACGTGCTACACCAGATTCAACTTTCTTAACCAACACTCCGCCGCTGATCATACCAAATTCTTCACGTTGTGTTTCAGTTAAATCAATAATGCTTAAACCTAAACGCTGATTTGTAACTGTGCTATTAGTTTTTGGAGCTTTGCGAGATGATAATTTAAGTTTATTATCAGAAGGTAATTCACCGATTGTAACATTTAACATTATATGCTTGCTATGACGTATTACCACTGTCTGAACCGTTGAGTTGATTCTAGTGCTACCAACAATTGGCGGTAAATCAGCAGAACGACTGATCCGTTTGCCATCAAAACGAATGATAATATCACCAACTTTAATTTTAGCGGCTGATGCAGGGCTATTAGGCATAACTTTTGCCACTAAGGCTCCTTTTGGTTTATCCATATTAAATGACTCAGCTAATTCACGATTTACATCTTGAATTAAAACACCTAACCAACCGCGTGTAACTTTACCATTAGTTTTTAATTGTTCAATAACATTTTTCATTACATCGATTGGAATGGCAAATGATAAACCCATAAATCCACCAGTACGGCTATATATTTGTGAATTAACACCTACAACTTCACCGTTTAAGTTGAATAATGGACCCCCTGAATTACCGGGGTTAATAGCTACATCTGTTTGAATAAAAGGAACATAAGTATCATTTGGAAGACTTCTGCCTTTCGCGCTGACAATACCAGAAGTAACTGTATGCTCAAAACCAAATGGTGAACCAATCGCTAATACCCATTCACCAACTTTTAAGTCACTTGAAGAACCTAATTTTACTGTAGGTAAATTGTTTGCTTTCACTTTAAGTAAGGCAATATCACTACGTTCATCTGCACCGACTAATGTTGCAATAAATTCACGTCTATCAGTTAAACGTACAATAATTTCACCAGCATCTTTGGTAACATGATTATTAGTTATAATATAACCATTTTCAGAAATTATAAAGCCAGAACCTAACGATTTTGAAGGGCGTTGATCTTGTTGAAACAAATTATCTTCATCAAAAAATTTACGAAACAGATCATTTAAATCTTCAGGTAAGCCCGGGATATTAGGAATAGAACGCTTCTTACTACTAGTTTTAGCTTTTTTACCTTTGGTGCTAATATTAACTACTGCTGGGCTATATTGTTCTACCAATTTGGTAAAATCAGGTAATCCATGTGCATATATTGTGGTTGAGAACCAACTAAACGCTAAAAATACTATATATTTCATCATAATAACTAATACACTTTCACTATTTTTGGTAGATAATCTACATTATTAAACATTTGATTTTTCACTATTTTTTGAACCAATAAGATACCAATGGTAAAACCAAGCACAGCGGCTAGCACTGTATTCATTGCAATACCTATAACAAACATACTGACCAATGGTAGCAAATATAAGATCAATGAAGCTTTAAGCAAGGCTTGTTCCTTTAAGCCTATTATTACTTTATCACCCAGTTTAGCATTTACTAAATTAATAACTTTAATCTTACTAACATGTTTATTAGTTTTGGCTAAACTGGCAATACCACAACCATTCTGACACTGAGTGCAAGGATGATTAGTGGGTATAACTTCCACGACTGCAAACTGCTTGCTGAGTTCAACAACAATAGCATTTTCTTTTAACATATTATGCCTGAATTAAATTATTCATGCTAACAATATTAGTTGGTTTTCCATCAATAGTTTCTTGATTTTTATCAATCCAATATTGTTTAATTCCATCTTCCCCTTTTTTTTCTGCCCATTTATTTAGTTGTTCTCTTTCACTTACATAATCATAATATGGAATTGCCATTCCACATGAAGTCTGTAATAAATCAATTGAGACATCAAATATTTGTCTAGCACCGGGCAGTGGTTCAAATAAGCTGAATAAATCCTTCCATTCAGGATCATTTTGATGAATGACTTTAGCGGTGCCATAAAGTCGTAAAATCATAGGATTACCCTCAAAAGCACAAAACATGATAGTCATGCGAGGATTTTCTTGAACATGAGCAGCGGTTTCATTGCCGCTACCGGTTACATTTAGCCAAACAACTCTATTGTTATCAAGAACTTTTAAACTATCCATACCTTTAGGGGAAACACTAACTCTACTATCAGTAGTGGCAGTGCCGATAAAAAATATTTTTTGAGCTTTGATAAATTCAATTAACTTGTCTGGTATTTCTGAGTATTTTTTTCCCATAATTCTGTATTCAAAATTTGTTCTTTTGTATAAGGGCAAGTCTTTGGAAATGTATCAATAGACAAGCCAGTTTCATTGGTTGCCAATTCTACAGCTTCAGGATAGGCATCGTTAATAGCATCAATAATCACAGACTTTAAGCCCGGTTTTTTGCGCAATAAAATATTAATAGATGTGCATTGTTCAATAATTGTTGCTCTCCAACTTCGCCCATCAAATTCTCGCCATTTATCAGATAACTGTTGATACTGAAACTGCCATTTTAGTAAATGTGCCAATAAAATCCGCAACCTACTTGCTAATTCTCGATGGTCACTTTTACCCATATCTTCTAGTTCCTCTAATAAATGTGCAATATCCAATTCAGCAAAACGTCTGGTTTTAAGCAAGACTGCGTTTTGATGTGCCCATTCAGTATAATTCTGATCATATAAGCTACTTAATTCAGACATATTATCTAACAATATTATCCACTATCAATTCAAAAGTTTTTGTAACGTCATTAACTTTTACAGTATAAAATCCGGCTTTTAATCCCTTTGTATTAATAGGAATTATTTCTTCAAAGTTGTGTTGCTTTTTGATACAATTATTACCGGCTTGACGAGTTGTTACAAGTTCAAATTGTAATTCTTTATCTTGTCGTGATTCCATAATATCGGAAATAGAAACACAATTATTAGCTAAATATCCCTTTACAATTATATTGCTTTGTACTGGAAATGATTCATAAGTTAAAATATTTAGTTGATCTATATGAGCTGTATTGTCTTCTTCTGGCTTTTTCTTTTCAGATTCTTTATTAATTGATGCTACTGGTGTAACGGTTGCAGCTACTTGTTTATTGCCTTGTGAACAAGCACTTATATCGAATAACATTAGAATGAATAATATATTAATAATATATTTCATAAATACTCCATTATGGTTAAAATTTTTTATACACATTTTACTAGCCCTCTTTCTATTGAACAGTGGCAAATATATTTTTGCCAATTACCTAAAAATATTCAACAAAAAATTAGTAATTTTAGGCGATGGCAAGATCAACATGCCGCTTTGTTTAGTAAATTGTTACTAAAACATGCTTTACGTCAAGCAGGTTATAATAGTGATTGTCTAAATCAATTAAAATATGAACTATATAATAGACCATTTATTGATAATAAAATTGATTTTAATATTTCACATGCCGGTGAATATGTAGTATGTGCTATTTCTGATCAAGGGCGGCTTGGAATAGATATTGAGTTAATCAAAGCAATTAATATATCAGATTTTAATCAATATATGGAAACAAAACCACTATCATATAAAGAGTTTTATGAAATATGGACGATTAAAGAGGCTGTGATAAAGGCGGATGGTAGAGGCTTGTCTATTCCATTATTAGACATTAAGCTTGATATAAATAAAGCTTATTTATATGATAAAACATGGAATATTTCTAAAATTGATATTGGTATAAATTATGTTTGTCATTTAGTTACTAGTTGGCAAAATAACGACATTAATATGGAGGGAATTAAATTTTAAGTCTCAGACCTGTCAGGTTTTTAGACTAAAATTTTTATCTATAATCTTTCATTGTCAGAATCAGGATTTACAGGATTAAATCTTGTAAATTCTGATTCTGACAATTGGTATTTATTTACAACTATCAGCTTCAGTCATATCTTCAACATGAAATATCGGATAATCCAGATGCCTCTGTTTCATAATTACATCTTTATAATATACCGCATCCCCTTCAATTCCATCACCAAGTTTAGCAATAGTAGTAACTTTAAAACAAGGAATCTCAACTGATCTAGTTTTGTGATGATACAAGATATAGCCGCTAGTATTTTCTCCTTCAAGCGTTCCCTTGACATTTATACTCCAAGGAATCACTTGAAATACAAGTTTGGTTTTTTCTTCTAATTGAACATCAAAGATTCCTTTTTTATCAGTTGCTTTGCCAGTAAATTCATCTATAAAAGGAACTAAAATACCTTCTAAAGATAATGTATTTGTTAAGGAATCGTAAATGGCTTTTGATGAAATTTCTGTTGGTGGTTGTTCTTCTTTCTCTTGTTCAGCATTATAAAGTTGTTGGATTTCTGATTCTGATAGAGCGCGGTTGTAGATGCGAACATCATCAATGAGACCATTGAAGAACTCCCTTTTAGATGTTCCAGAATTGCTTGAAAGATAACAGCCTATCGAAGCAGGGATGGATGTTTGCATTAAATTAATTTTACCAAAGTTTTTGCTATTTTTTAAAATGCCATCAACATATAATTCAGATATTCCCGTTGACTTATTATATGTACCAACAATTAGGTGCCAGTTGTTATCATCAGTTCTATCAGTAATTGTTACGTGATCATTGTTGTGAATATCAACATAGGATAAAATAATGCCGTCAGGATATTTTTGTGAAGAATAAACTTTCTGATCATAAAGTGCGTATGCCCTAGCCCAATGAGTATAATGTTTTGCCACAATCATCCCCGAATTGGTCTTATGTGTTCCCCTTGTTTTTATCCAAGCTATTAGCGAAATATTATTTTGAATGTCTAATGTTGTACTATCATTAGCTAGAATACAATCATCATTTCCATCAAAACTATAAGCACTTTCCTTATTCCCAAACCGATCCTCAATCAGCGTCGCGCCATTAACCGTTCCATCATTCTCATTCCCCGATTCATCCTTAGCATCCCCATTAAACGGATAATAAGCCACCAACCCATCATTCAAATCAGCCAAAACATTGCCGCTTAATGCAGCAAATAAAACCATAGCATTTATAAAAGTATATTTATTCAAGAAAGTTTCTCCTTTAAGAATTAAATTGGGCCATTAGGATAAATATAATGGCCATAATATGGTTTTCAATAGCAAAAAAGTTTTTCTTTATGTTCGATTTATATTATTTATCTGATGTTACGCACCAGCCTTTTGTAATAAAACAAACATAATATGAGTACAGCGAATTACGTGGATAAACGAATGTAAACAAGTTAGATAGATAATTCGTTTATCCACGTAATTCGCTGTACTTAACACAATCTAAAAATAATTTTTTTGTGTTTGTACATATATAGAATAGCGGCTAGAAAAAAATCTCAAATAATGCTAAGATTTCGTATGTAGATAAAGCATATCAGGCAGGATAAAAGAATGGGGTAGTATTGGTTGAGAACAAAATATAAATGGGCGGTGAGTTTTTTATTTATTACTAATGTGGTTGTATTTGTTTTAAATGTTTTCCAACTGTTACCCAAGCTCCTAAAAAGCCTAAACTAGAGCCAATAATTATTAATGTTATGCTTGAGAAGAAATTTAAAGTTATCATTTCAAAATCGCTATAATATAAAGCGGTTAATTGTTCAACTGGAGATTGTAATAACCAAAAAGACAATTGAATTAATATCCATGCAATCAAGCTTCCTAATAAACCATACCAAAAACCAGTATATAAAAATGGACGACGAATAAAAGCGTCAGTGCCGCCTACTAACTTGGTGATTTTTATTTCATCATGACGATTATCAATTGCTAAACGAATAGTATTACCTATTACTAATAATACTGCAAGACAAAGTAAAATCGCTAATAATACAACTCCACGTTGCACAATTTTGACAATCGCAAATAGCCGCTTTAACCACAACATATCAAATTGAGCAATATTAACTTGAGGCAATCGACTTAAATATTCTAATAAATTTTCAGTGCTAGCATCAGTATTAGTAGGTTGAATCACTAATACTGGCGGCAAAGGATTACTTTCAAGAGCCGTTAAAGCCTCGCCAAAGCCTGATAATTTCTTATATTCAGCCAAAGCCTCTTCAGGCATAATTACTTGCACACTAGCAATCTCATTCTTATTCAATAATTGATCAGCTAACTTATGAACTTGTTTTTCAGCAAGATTTGGTTTAAGAAACAAAGAAATTTGTGCAACCCCACCCCATTCACCACTAATATTTTGCACATTATCTAATAATACATATAAACCAGCAGGTAAAGCCAAGGCTATACCAATAACACTAGTAGTCATGGCACTAGGCAAAGGAGTATGAATAATTTGCCTAAAACTAGAAACCAAGACTGCAAAATTATGAACTAGCCAAGCATTTATTTGCATAGCATTTCATAACAAGTAGAACTAATCATACTTTTAGACACATCTTCCACTTTAAAGCTATAAATTTTATCCGCCAATGGCATTACTAAATCTTTGTTATGAGTCACCATAATTATGGTAGTTCCTGTTTCTTTTGCTAATTGGTGGAAATCTTGAACAATCGCCTTTGCGCGTTGCTCATCTACAGCCGCTGTTGGTTCGTCGGCTAGAATTATTGCTGGGCGATGGCTTAAAGCGCGTAATACCGCTACTCTTTGTCGTTGCCCACCAGATAAAAACTGAGGCTTTTTATTTAATAAGCTATCTATTTCAAGACGTTGTGCTAAGCTTTTTATATAGCTAGTATCATTCAAACCATTTAATTTTAATGGTAATTCTATGTTTTGCCACACTGTTAGAAATGGTAATAAGCCTCCAGTTTGCAGTACATAGCCTAATTTTTCGCAACGTATAGCGGCAAGTGTTTGTTCCTTGTCTTGTTGCCATAATTGATTAATATCAAAATCGTTGGATTTGAAACTTTCACAACTATTTGGGCGAGATACTAAGGCTAACATATCTAATAATGTACTTTTGCCACAACCGCTATTACCAACTATAGCTACAAATTGCCCTTTTAATAAACGTATTTCTGGTATCTGTAATTCAAAAGTAATGCCTCCTTGTTGACGACGCTTGATGACATTTTTCATTTCTAAAATCATAATAGTTTTAATCCTTTTTACATGAACTTTTAAAAGTTGTCGCTACCAATGATTCCAAATTTGAACGACTATTTGTAATCATTGTACTGTTAAAAGTTCCTATATCCCCCGGTTTTAATTTTCCGCGCCAATCAGTAAAATTAATCTCTGAAGAACAAAAGCGTTTTTTTGGAATACACCACCAATCTTTTCTATTAATTCCTTTGCGTTTAGTATCGTACCATAAGGCATAGCGTTTATTTATATTTACTTTATCATTGTTTTCTAACTCGCCTCGATAAAATAAAACAAATGCTTCATCTGAACTTTTACATTCAATTTTGTCGATTACAAATACTGCTCGTCTATTTTTACTTAATTTAACTTTTTGTAATTTTCCCCAAGTAATATCATCTAATAAACCAGTAGGTTCAACTTTAATATCTTGTTGAAATAATTTGACAGCGGCTTTTACTGATTCAATATCAGCTTGTCTAAGAGAATAGCTAAAATAACCTAGTTCAGCTAAAGAAGCAGCTACTTTATATATATCTGCTGCTTTGTATGTTGTTATATTAGTAGGTAATGGAGGTAATGGTTTATTTATTTTTGAGCAGGCAATATTACTTAATTGTAAGAAAGTGATTATAAATATTATTTTTAATAGTACATTTGTCACGTCAGAATTTCCATAGTTACTACGGACATATTTAGACATTTACGAATCTTCCTAAAAACATCAGAAAGAAAACCTATGTCTTGGCATTAACGCAATGCTCTTATCGATTATTGGCTTTAATGCCAAATCACCGACTACTTTTCTAGCAATACCAATTGCACCGTTACAATCTGCATTTATTAACATTCCATTTGAAGATTGAAACAATCCACGCTTACCCAAACTTGGTTTTTTGATTCTTTTGCCTCGAATCTTATTTGAGCCATGCTTTTTTAAAGGTTCAAGCACCAAATTGTCAGTCTTTGAGGTGTAGCTTTCTTCCGTTATTTTTACCAAAATCCCAAACTCATCAGCTTTATATTCTATGGAACGGATTAACTTAGTATGGGGTATTTGAACGAAGTTTTGATTATTTCGCTTTCCTATGTTGATACTATTTTTCCATCCTTCATTGTTACCGATAATAATCGTGCCTATTTTATTTTCAACACAATAATCAATAATAAATCGGGATGTTTTATGGATGTAATCGTTTATTTGTAATGTGCTAAATATACCTTTAGGTAATTGACTTTGTAACTTAGCTTTGCTTTTATTAAACCATGCGTTGATTGATTTAAGTGGCTTACCGTTTACAATGAAAGGAGCTAATCCTACATTGTTAAAAGACGTTGCAAGGTTATTTAAACCGAGATCAATGGAAACAAAACTATCAGGCAAAGTTTCTACTTTTTGCACTTCTTTTTCATACACCACTTCTACAACAAAACAGGTAGCTTGAGGTGTTATTCGTACCTGCTTTGGTTTGGAAACTGATGTTTTCATAGGTGAAATATTGACAGCTTTTGGAAAATGGATAAAACCCTGTTTAACTTTTACCTGCTGATTAGTGAATATTGCAACAAAGTGTCCGTTCTTTTTTTTATAATTTGGTATTTTAGGCATACCTTTAAACTTTGACGGGTTCTTTTTCCATTCACGAATGACTGCAAAATTGATAATTAGCCACGTTATAGAGGTTTTTTGCTTTGAATGTTAATTCATTTAAAGCATGTGAATCGATTATGATATGACGTTCTACTCTTTGCATAGTTTTCTGCGCGAATACATTTTCATAGAAAAAGAATGAACAACCTGCATTAAATCTTCAAACAGTTCTTGTTCACGGTTTTTATATCTTTATAGATTTTATCTACCTTATAGCCATTGCTGTTCATGTAAGCTTCAATGTTGTCTATCTGGTTCTGTAAGTCTTTCTTCTGTTTATAGGTTGAAACTCTTGCGTATATAACATTCATGTTTAGATAATAGCATAAAATATGCAATACTGTCTTATTACTTTTTAACAATATACATTATAATATGATATTATATGTTTGTGTATTAATAATTCCTACTATTTAACCACCATTACCCAAGTTTTATCAATTAAAGAAATACAGCGTTGCGTTCATATCTTCAGCTACATTAAACACAGCTTCTAGTTGTCGCCAATCACTATCACCTTTTAAAGTTAAATCTTGATAAATTGCGGCTTTTGCTGATCCCGGAAGCTGAGCTGCAAGAGTCTGTTTATGTTTATTGTCATTTTTAACAATGATTAAGAGTTTATTATTGGTGGTTTTATGTAAGGAAACATCTAAATTATTATTTGGAAATATATCTGAGAGTGAAACCTGAAGTTTTTCATAATCGGCTACAGCACATTGATATGAACATTGACATTTGCCGCATCCTCTAACACAAAATGATTAACTTTAAATAAACTTAAATCAGCAAACTCAAGTACAACTTCAAGATCACCAAGATAATTTTTTAGAGTAGAAATACCAGTATGATCATGCTCAGATTGCTCAGTGCGCTCAAAAATTAAATAGCCATTTTCGATATAAACACCGGCAGGATTTAGAATTGAAATTTTTTTTAATTCATCATCATTATCAAACTGATAAAGTTCTATTGCATGAAGCTTGGTTACAAAAAATAACTGTAATATTATTAGTAGTACTTTCATTGGTTTTGGTCTCCTAAACAGCTCATCATTGCTATAGATATTATTGTTGATTTAAGTTTTTTTTGAATAGTCATGATTGTGTGTTATTGAGATTTAAAAATTACAGAATATATAACAGATAGAAAATATGTGTGTAAAATTTTCTACTTAGTTGATGAATTATTTGATATTGGAGTGAATAGTTCTAAGTCTATTATTACTAAGCCATTATTAGCATCTGCTACAAACGCTTTTGTTCCATCTCCTGATAGTGTTACTTCATATGCTTCATTTGTATTATAGTGATTCACTTTACGTGGATTGCTTGGGTCTGTTATATTGATAACAACTAAACCATTTTTATAGTCTGCTATAAATGCTCTTGTTCCATCTTGGGATAAGGTTATTCCTCTTGTATTACCAGTTGCCGCCTTATATTGACCTATTTTGCTTGGATTCTTTGGATCTGTTATATCTACTATGATAAAATAAGTAGAACCACCTGTTACAAATGCTTTTGTTCCATCTTTAGATAAGCTTATTCCATATGTAAAATAATTTTTATTATAATAGTGACCAATTTGAGTTGGATTGCTTGGATCTGTTATATCCACTATGACTAAACCATGAGAATCGCCTGTTGTTACAAATGCTTTTGTTTCATCTTGAGATAAAGTTACTCGTATTGCTGGAACAGTTGTATTATAGTGACCGATTGTAGTTGGATTGCTTGGGTTTGTTATATCTACTATCAGTAAACCATTAGGATTATCCGCTACGAATAGTTTTGTTCCATCTTTGGATAAGCTTACTCCAAATCCATACACACTTGCATTATAATGAGCCAATTGACTTGGATTGCTAGGATCTGTTATATCTATGACTACTAAGCCATTAAGATAATTTGCTACAAATGCTTTGGTGTCATCTTGAGATAAGACTACTTGATATGCATAAGTACTTGTATTATAGCGACCAACTTTAGTTGGATTTGTTGGATTTGTTATATCTATTATCACCAAACCATTTTGTCTATCTGTTACAAATGCTTTTGTTTCATCTTGGGATAAGGCTACAGAGTTTGCAATACCATTTGTATTGTAATGTCCAACAGTAGCACTAGAAATACGATCCGCATAACTTAAATCACCTCGATAAATCTCCGAAACAATTTGTTGTAACTTATCACTAGAAAATTCCGAACTATTTATATCATTTAAATTAGTTTGATAATCAAACACTAATAAATCAGAAACATCAATATTCCCATCCTCATTTATATCACCATTAAGAATAGTCTTAGCCACTTCATTCAATCTATTCTCAACTTTTGTAGCATTAAAATCATACTTCAAATCCTTAGCCAAAAAGATATAAGCAATTTCAGATGCTAAAGAAACTTTGAAATCTTTGGTAATCCAAGCTCCTTTGCTAACGGCTCGAATTGTTCCCTCTATACCACCATCACTAACTTCATAAATATAAAACTTATCATTTTCAAGTTCATCTTTATGTTCATAAAATAAGCCATCAGAATCGGTTTTTTCTTGATAAAGAAGAGTTTTATCAGCATTATCTTCTACTCTATATATTTTTACATTTGCATTTGATAGGTTGCCTTTCAGTTGTGCTTTAGAAGTTAGTTTTTGAGGTGTTGGAGTACAACTATCAGTTTTTGTCATATTATCAACATGAAAGATTGGATAGGCTACATGCCTCTGCTTCATATTTACATCCTTGTAATATATGGATTCTCCTTCAATTGCATCTCCAAATTTAGCAATAGTAGTAACTTCAAAACAAGGAATCTTAACTGATCTGGTGTTATGATCATACAAAATATAGCCGCTAGTATTTTCCCCATTAAATGTGTTTTTAAAATTGATACTCCAAGGGATTAATTCAAAAACCAGTTTAGTTTTTTCTTGCAATTGAACGTCAAAGATTCCTTTATTATCAGTTTCTTTACCAGTGAACTCATCTATAAAAGGAACCAAAATACCATCTAAAGATAGTGTTTTAAATTTTGAATCGTAAATGGCTTTTGAGGAAACCTCATCAGCCACAGCATTGCCGCTTAATACGGCAAATAAAAGCATAGTATTTATTAACTTAAATTTAGTCATAATTTTTATTGATGTTAATATTGAAAAACATTTGAAACAATATTTGAAATGGCCTGTTTGTGATAGTATGGGCCATTCATTGGAATTCAAGGAATTTTTAACTCTGTTTTCAAGCAACGCTTTATGGTACAATACCAAACATTAAACTAACTGAATATGAGATAGATAACTAATGCAAAGTGTAACTATTAATGAACTAAAAAAGAATACAACTACCATAAGTAGTTGTTTGGCGAGAGGAATGCCTATTTTTTTAACTGAGCATAGTAAACCCATTGGGATTACAATTCCTCTAAAAGATAACATGGTTGATCAAAGCATAAAAGAACTTCTCCTTTTTGATCTTTACAAAACTGGAGAAATATCTTTTGGAAAATTGGCTGAACTTCTTAATGTTAGTAAAGAAAAACTTCGTAATATGTTTATAACACTTAATATGCCAGTAATTAATTACTCTACTGATGATATAAAAGATGAGCTTGAGCTTCTTGATAATTTATGAAACAAATAGTTGTTGATAGTTCTACACTTATAACACTGTTAGATACAGATAATTTTAACCTTCTTTTTAAGTTTTTTGATGAAATAATCATAACCAATGAAGTTTACAAGGAAGTTACTAATAAAAGTAAACATAAATTAACCATTGATACTTATATTAAACATGCTAAAATATTTTCTCAATCTATAACTTATGATGAATTTTATGAAATATTAATCAAAAGATTGGATAGAGGAGAATCTGAATCTATTGTTTTAGCAAAGAAACTTCAGCTACCTTTGCTGATTGACGAAAAAAAAGGACGTTCTGTTGCAAAATCACTTGGAATTGGTATTGTTGGTTTGATTGGTATTCTCTTGAAATTGATAGAGAGTAATAAAATTACAAAAAATAAAGCAATAGAGATTATAAAGGAAGTAGAAGCAAATAAATTCAGATTATCTGATAATCTAAAAGCATTAGTTTATGAATTTGATTAACAGTACCAATACCATGTGTCTAGCAAAATTCACCTAATGATAAATCAATTTGCAATTTTTACATGTATCAGATGCTAAGTCCAACCTACAGAATATATAACAGCCAGTGTAGGATGTATAAGCAAAGCGGGGTTTCGAGTGTTCGAAACTACATCGATTAGGTTTTGGTGTATAACGGGCTATCGCTTATATATTCTACGAGCTAATTTTTCCAATTTGGTTCTGTGTTTCCACTTCCCCAATTATTTGCAAATCTTTCACGCCTTGATACTTTTGATACATCCCAATTTGATAGATCATTATTTGAAAATGAATTAGCATTTTCAAACATCAGTGCCATATCAGTCACATTTGAAACATCCCAGTTACTTATATCTTGATTGAAAAAGATTGCATTTCTAAACATCCATTTCATACTTCTAACTTTAGATACATTCCAATTACCTATATTTTGATTAAAACTTGCACCATTAAACATGGAATACATATTATTTACATTAGAAACATCCCATTTTGATATATCTTGATTAAATGAGGTTGTACCTCCAAACATCCATTGCATATCTCGAACATTGGAAACATCCCAGTTGCTTATATCTTGATTAAAAGAATTCGCTCTCCGAAACATCATATACATATTTTGCACCTTAGAAACATTCCATTTAGATATATCTTGGTTAAAATATCTTGCCCCACTAAACATATAATCCATGTAAACTACATTAGAAACATCCCAGTTGCTTATGTCTTGATTAAAAGCTGTACTACTAAACATTCCTCCTATCTGTTGTACATTAGATACATCCCAATTTCCAATATTTTGATTAAAAGGAGTGCTTTCAAACATAGTTCTCATGCTAGTTACTTTAGAAACATCCCAATTCCCAATATCTTGATTAAAACTACGAGCTACATGAAACATATATGACATATCAGTTACATTGGATACATCCCAATTTCCAATATCTTGATTGAAACTTGTAGCAACTTGGAACATAGTATTCATAGTAACCACATTTGATACATCCCAATTTGATATATCTTGATTAAATCCAATGTTTTGATAAAACATAGATGTCATATTAGTCACATTTGAGACATCCCAATCACCTATATTAGGATTAAGAGAAATCTTTTTACCACTTCTATTACCACTGAACATATATGTCATATTAGTTACATACCTAGTATGTGGGGTATCAGTAGCAGTCCAATCAGTCTTTTCATACATTTTGAACATTTCTCTCATATACACAAACTTGGTCTCTTTACCCCATCTATTCACATCTTGAATTTTGCCCTTGGTATTTTTCACTCCAACAAAGCCATTCATATATATATCTTTGTTTTCATTATCACTATATGTATGACTTATCGTTTTTGAACCATTAATAGCTACTTCCACTTTTTCTATTGTGTTATCATCCCATTTTATTGTCATATCTACTGGTTTTAGTCCATCACTTTGTGCTATAAATTCAACAATATTATTAGCATCAGGCTTATATACTCCAATATAACTAAACTGAAAATTAATTATTTGTGGTTTAGTAATACTAAAAGTCAAAGCCTCACTCTCATTACCAGCACTATCTTTCAAACTAATAGAAAAAGGTTTATCCCCATAATCACCGCTAGTATCAAGTGTGACTTTAACTTTCCCTGTTGAATCAATAGTTTTTCCACTATCAATACCATTTACAAAAACAGTTGTTCCATCTTCTCCATTAACTTCAACTTCTACAGTGTCATCTTTAGTTGTTGTTGGAGTTGTTGTTAAAGTTGGTTTTTGAATTGGTTCTACTGAATTTTCACAACTATCAGTTTTTGTCATATTATCAACATGAAATATTGGATAGGCTACATGCCGCTGCTTCATGTTTACATCTTTGTAATATATGGATTCTCCTTGAATACCATCACCAAACTTAGCAATAGTAGTAACTTCAAAACAAGGAATCTTAACTGATCTGGTGTTATGATCATACAAAATATAGCCGCTAGTATTTTCCCCATTAAATGTGTTTTTAAAATTGATACTCCAAGGAATCAATTCAAATACGAGCTTGGTTTTTTCTTGCAATTGAGCATCAAAGATTCCTTTATTATCAGTTTCTTTACCAGTGAACTCATCTATAAAAGGAACCAAAATACCATCTAAAGATAGTGTTTTAAATTTTGAATCGTAAATAGCTTTTGAGGAAACCTCATCAGCCACAGCATTGCCGCTTA
>NZ_MCBX01000008.1 GCF_001723685.1 Candidatus Marithrix sp. Canyon 246 | reverse complement strand
ATCCACGGGTGTCATAACTTAAACAACGTAGTGAGTTAACACTTAGCCTAATCACCTATTTAGTCCTAAGACCTATCTCGAATCTCACGATTCAAGCCCCTGTGTCTTTAGCTCAGGGGTAGTTGACTTGCCCAATGCGCTTCAACCATTGCGGTTAATTGTGCTTTGATTTGTTGGCGTAATTTAGATTTTTTTGCACCGTTAGCAACGTATAAGTCATCTAAATTTTGCAATAATTTTTTTGTATGGGCTTGATTAGAAGTTGCTAATAACTCTTTTTGCTGATTTTCAGTCTTAACCGGTAATACCGGTTTACCATCAAACAGCGTTTGCAAGGTATTACCACGAATGATGTGATAATCCAAATTGGGTAACGGTTCTGGTTTAGCCTCATCTACCACTAATGCCAGCCATAAACGTAATCGCGCAATTTCAATGGCTGGAAAAGAAATATCTACTGCATACAAACTATTATGAATAATATGCCGCTTCAGGGTGGCGCGTGGTATAGTTTCAGCTTCAACACGCGCCAGCGATTCTTTTAATAGCAAAATTTCTTGTAACATGCCTAGCAAAAATGCTCCAGAACCAACCGCTGGATCAAGTATCTTGAGTTGATCAAGTTGTTTATTTAACTCTTGAGCTAATTTTGGCTCCAATGGAGCGGTGTCACCGGTTGAGGCTGCGTCAACTAATTGATTGAATTGGTTACGGGAAATAGATAAATGCCGATATAAAGTTTCTCGACACATATAAGCCACAATCGAACGGGGTGTATAATAAGTGCCGCTGGCATGACGTACCTCAGCTTCCAGCAAATTTTCTAAGACTTTGCCTAACATTTCTGGATCAATACCCACAATCTGATCCAGTGGTGTCGATTCATCCACGGTAAAATTATACTGCCCGAGCATGTTTAACAACTCGGTGAACAATTCATCAGCAAAATGGGGGCAATTAATTAAGTCAGCTTCGTCAAATTCTTCCCGTGCTTCAAATAAACCGCCATTAAGAAACGGAATAAAATATTCTTGTCCATTGATTGCTTTTTTATCCCCGGGCTGATTAAGAGCCTCAAAAAATAAGGGTCTTAACACTTCACGATAAAAGCCTTGCTGCTCTTTTTTGGCATAAGGTAGTTGTAAATCCCTAATAAAATTATTATTTTGATTAAGCCAAGTCTTTTTTTCGAGAAAATGTAAAAATAAGATGCGCCCTAACAATAGTTGCACATAGCGGGATAATTTATTATCATCATAAACCCACGATTTATTTTTATTATCGACTTGAAGACGCTGTTTAAAATTCTCATACTGTTGTTGATAAGCTCGAAAAAATTGCTCACTTACCATCTCCACATCAAATGCCTTATCAACAGCAGCGACAACTTCACCAGTATTTTCACACTCTAAGAGAGCCTGACTTAATTGCGTCAAGCGTTCAATAATCGTATGCAAGCGTTCGTCAACGCCAATTTCCATGCGACGCAAGATTTTTTGATGAGCTATTTGATCCGGTTTTGGAAATACCCAATGCCATAATTGCTGGGATAAGTCCACAAAAATATATAGGGCAAATGGATAACGTTTTTGTAAAGTCTCAATCGCAGCGCGTTGCCGAGTTTTCAATAATTGACGCTTTACTGGTAAGACTAAAACTGAAAAATCAAATAATTCAGCCAATTTCAATGGTTGTGAATATTCTTCGGTTAATACATGTTTTTCTTCTGGAAAAAAAACACGTTCATCAGTTTCTTCAAAACCTATGGTTTCAATTAATAAATTTTGTAAATCTTCAATGGTTTTGAGATTTTTGAGATGAGCTTCTAATGGCATAATGACTCTGAACAATAGATCTTAGTTGGCGGAAAAGTTGAATGTTTGGGCTTATTTGCAAACCGCTGTTCTAACTCAAAATGGTAAACTAAATAGTCGATTTTCTCGACTAATTCTGCACCAGCTACTTGATTTCGTTTTATAACACGTAATTTAATTAACACGTAAGATGGTAATGGTTGAGAAATAATACTAATTAAGTGGTTGATTAGATTTTTTTGGTTCTCAGTAGTTAATAAATCACTTTGTAACTCGTTAAATTGAGTTATAATATAACGTTGCTCGGCACTTAGCTCTGGATTTTTCTTGCTTAAAATGATTTTATCAAGATGTTGTTTAAACAAACTCCGTGCTTGTTCAACATGCTGGTTGTGTTTGCGGGGTAGTGGATGAGTTGGTGTATTAATTTCACACTGTAACAAAGGCAGTATTTCAGAGGGATCAGAGCTAATCACTTGGTCAAATTCATCCAATAAATATAGTCGTTTATAATAATTTTCCACTCCGCAAAAAACCAATGTACCATTGATATGCGAAGACATTGCTGCACGAATACCATCAGGTAATTGGCGAATGCGTTCAAAAGTTGCCTTATCATTGTCTCGCAGATTGCGAATTAGCATTTCAGCTTCATTAATATCAAAACCAATTTCCTTATCTTCGGTGCTAGTATCTTCATTGTTGTAAATGCTGTACATATCGGCTTGATTTAAACGTTCCTTTTCATCCAGAATTTGTTCATCTTCGCCAATGGTATCATGAATTTCTTGAATTCGTCGCCGCAGTAATTCGCGTAAACCTAAACCTTCATCTAAGGCTGTTTCGGGAAAAAAGTTATAAATATAAATCATATCATGCTCAGAGCCGATTCGATCAATTCGCCCAACGCGCTGAATTAGACGTACCGGATTCCAATGCAAATCATAATTGATAACAGCAGCGGCATCTTGCAAATTTAAACCTTCAGAAAAAACATCAGTGGCAATGATCAGGCGGAGTTCGGTTTCATGCTTTTTCAGTGTATAGTTATTCGAGCGAGGTGAAAATAGCTGTAATAATTGCATTTTATTTTTAGTTTTGCTGTCAATTACGGCTGAATTATTAGCTTCAATTTGCTCATACAAATAACGTGCGGTATCACTATATTGGGTGAAAATAATTACTTTTTCAGCAGTTAATGGTGTTTGTTGTAGCTGGCGCAATAAGGTTTGTAATTTATCATCTTGTTCTGGCATTATCTCAGTTACCATGTTTAGAATTTCGCTCAATTGCGTTATATCAGCCCGTAAATCGCGTTCTAAATCCTCAAGATAAAAATCCTCTTGAGAATATTTGCCATCTTGCACCAAATCAAAATCTAAATTGCCATCAGTATCTTCTAGTTTTTCCAATAATTTGGCATCCGCAACAATATAACCTTGTTGCAACATTTTTAAAAATAAATGGTGCATTTTCAACATTTTGGTAACAGTATTACGAAAAGCCACCACCGAAGATTCAAACCGTTTGAGTAATAATACGCGCATAATGCCCCGCAAAGAACGCCCAGCACGCGCTAAATTAGACCATTTTTTTTCACCTCTTAAATCTTCTTTGACATAAAGCCCAATGCTATAACGAGCATAATGAAGCTTGGCAATATGATGACGAATATCATCATAAAGATTATTATAGGTGTAATCAATATTATAATCTAGCCGCTGCAATTGGCGCGTTGGAAATACAATCGGTTTAGCATTAATTTTTTCATCAGGATAATATTTTTTAATATGGTTGCGGCGACGACGAATCAGCACTTGTTGTAATAACTGTTCTATTTTATGCCGTGCTTGCTTAAGGCAAACAGTTTTTTCATCTGCTGCTATTTCAACATCTCTAGCTTTTTGTTCCAATTTATCCACCGCTTGAAAATACTTTTTTAAATTATCATAAGTATCTAAATTCAAGGAAGGCGTGGCATCATCTTGAAATAAGCGAATTTGATTATATAAATCCCAAGCACTGTTATTACGAGGTGTAGCTGTCAATAAAATTACTTTTTTACCCCGTAAAAATTCTTCAACCACCTCATAACGTTGTGAATTAGCATTACGAAAATGGTGTGATTCATCAATTAAAACTACATCAGCATCTTGTATCCAGCGTTCTTGTAAGGGTGAATTGTTTCTTGATAACTTTGATAAGGGTACAACATCAGCAAAAACTTCATATTCACTGGTATTATCACTCCAATCTTTTTCTAAGGCATTGGGGCAAATAATCACTTGGCGTTTCAATCCAGTGCGCTGCAAATGTTTTAATAAGCCAATACCAATAAAGGTTTTACCCAATCCTACCACATCAGAAATAAATACACCTTGATGATCGCGTAAAATTTTTAAACCTTGATCAACAGCTACTTGTTGAAATTTAGTTAGCTGTGGTAATTTTTTATCCCAATGAATAATATTACTCTCAGCATATTCCAAACGCTCTTCAACCAATGTATATAAGGTTTTTAAATAAATATCCCACGGAGTATAAATTTTACTAGCCCAACTGCTTTGAATTTCCTGCATTAATGCTTTGCTAAAGGGTAGTGCATCCCTCCATAAATTATCAAACCATTGATTTAATTGGGTAAAATTATCATTACCATGCACTAATACATTGAGTTCAGTATTGTTTTTTAAGCCGGATACGGTAAGATTACTAGAACCAACAATACCAATGCCTTTTTCATAAAATTCTTTTTTATAGCTAAATAAATATGCCTTAGCGTGAAATTTTTCCTTAGTATAAACACGGACTTCTAATTTACCGCTATTGAGCCATTGTTGAATAAGTTCAAACAGATTTTCGCTACTATCAGTCAAAGGCGGAACCGCTAAAGCGGCTCGGATTTTAGCTTGAGTTTCAGTGGCAATACGTTGTTTTTCTCTAGGTGTTTGACGTTTAGCAATGATTTTTTTTACTCGTTCCGGCTGTAGTTCTTGTTGCATCAAGGCATCAATGGTTTGTTGATTAGTTTGATTGCCTATCAACAATTGGATTTTATCTACATGAGTAAAGTGTTGTTTAAGTTCTTGCAAGCCATTAACAAAAAAATAGCCTACGGCAAATTTTACTGATTCGGTTTGCGGTAAAATTTGGCAAACGTGATCAGTGAGGGTTTGGGTTTGGGTTTGGTTGTCGATTATGTCAGGCATGGTTATTAAATTAATAATTAGCTTGGAATTCACAAAGTTGATAACTATATTATACTATATATGTTGATCTAATAATTTTAGTTTAGTAATAATGACAAGCTTGGAGAAAATAATTTGTCGTCAAATTTATTTGAATCATACCGTGCCAGCAGTGATTACATTAAAAACCTGTGTGAAGCGTAGTAATGGCACCAGATGCCGAGTTAGCCGCTAAAGAAATTGCTGAAGAAACAGCAAAATTAGCAGCCATAAAAGCCAAAATGACTGAAGAACAAAAAGCCCAAGTCATTGAACAAGCAGCGGCTTTACAAGCGCGTCAACAACAAGAAGATGATCCATAAATCTTACCAAAAGTAGGTTTAGAAGACATCGCAGATGACTTAAAAATTCCCAGCGGCGACTTTAAAACCATAGGCAATTTACCAAGCACATGGTTTGCCAGCGGCACCAATGGTATGATTTATCAAAAAATTGTCATAGATTTACCAGAATTTGAACCAGAATTATTAGAAATATTACCCCTATTTTGTGACATACTTACCGAAGTAGGTGTAGGAGATCAAGATTATCGACAAACAGCGGCATTACAAGCAGCAGTAACCGGAGGCATAGGTGCCAGCTTATCAATTCGCGGCAACATCAATGATGTGCAACAAGTACAAAGCTTTTTTAGTATATCTGGCAAAGCCTTAGTACGCAATCAAGACAAACTATCCGAATTATTACGCCAAACATTAGAACAAGCTCGCTTCGACGAATTACCAAGATTACGCGAATTAATTTCTCAATTTAGAGTAGAAACAGAAAATAGCGTCACCTCAAGAGGGCATCAACTAGTAATGACAGCCTCAAGTAGCGGCTTCAGCCCAGTTGGCAAATTATCCGAACAATGGCATGGCTTAGAAGGAATACAGAAACTAAAACAACTAGATAAAAACCTAGAAGTTGAAAAATTTGCTGCAAAATTAGCTCGAATTCGCGACCAATTATTACAAGCACCGCGTCAACTATTAACTGTAAGTGAAGCAGAACAAACATTAAATTGGCAAGATCAACAATATACAGAAATCAAAAAATTCAAACCAGCGGCTGTAAATGAACAAATAAAACAAGCTTGGACAACTAATACCCAAGTAAATTTTTGCTCCAAAGCATACCCAACAGTAGCACCAAATGATTTTGATGCCGCTGTTTTCACAGTACTTGGACAATTTTTAGGCAATGGTTACTTACACCGAACAGTACGCGAACAAGGCGGAGCATATGGAGGCGGAGCCAGTTATGATGGCAGCACCGGCAGCTTTAGATTCTACTCATACCGCGATCCAAGACTAACAGAAACCCTAGCAGACTTTGACGAAAGCTTAAATTGGCTACAAGAAAATCCACATAAAGAAAGCCAACTAGAAGAAGCGATATTAAGTATAATAGCCAGAATAGATCGCCCCGGCTCCCCAGCAGGCGAAGCAATAGGAGCATTTTTCAACCAACTACACGGCAGAACTCCAGAACAACGACGCGAATTCCGCCAACGAGTCTTACAAGTAACAATACAAGACTTACAAAGAATAGCAACAAAATACTTACAAACTGAAAATGCGAATATTGCTGTATTGACAGATAGTAAAACATTGGATGGATTGAGTGAGTTGGGATTTGAGCAAAGGGTTTTGTAATAAGATAATTAATAATGGTGTTACTATGCAGCTAGTAAGAGAATTAAGAAAAGTTACAGGAAATCAAATAACTATTGACTTACCTGAAAGCTTTTATGCCAAACAAGTTGAGATTTTAATTATTCCTTATAAGAAAATGCAATCAGTAGATGATAACAATGAATGGAAAAAAGATTTTTTATCAATTTCCCAGTGGGATATTACTGAAGAAGAACTCAGAATAAAATCATGGACAATAGAAGAATTTTAATAGACACATCTATTATTATAGAGTTTCTAAGGAAAGATAAAAAGCAGAAATCTTACTTATGGAAACTCAAAGAACAACATGTTTGTTTTATATCTTCAATTACTACATTTGAACTATTATCAGGTGCCAAAACTGATAAACATATTGAAGATATAACAAAAATAAGAAAATGGATAGAATCTATTCCTGTAGATGATGAAATTGCTGAAATTGCGGCTTCAATTTTTCAGAATCTGAAGAAAAGAAATCAAATAATAGAATATAGAGATATATTTATTGCAGCCACTGCGAAATTTCATAATTTAAGTATTGCAACTTTAAATACAAAGCATTTCTCCAGAATTGAAGGGATAAGATTACTAGATATGACTACTTAATCGCTCATAGCTTGTAAGGGTGTATGAGGCTATCGCTTATATACCCTATGTTTGTTACGCTGACTGTTATCCCAATCATGGAGAAATTCAGAAAACAGCTAGCCAAAAATATTCTGATGAAAGCATTACCATAAGTAATTTTTTATTAAAAAAATGATTACTTTTTTAATGATATTCTAATTATAATGAGAATCCACTGTAACTTTTTTTTCTGACAAAACTTCATAAATTTTGATATTCTTAATAGAAGGTACAATGCTTATAATTGAAGGATTTAGTGAAAAGCAATATAACGAATTTTTCTCTGTCAAATCTATCAAGCAATCATATTTATATAATTACATAAGATTCTATACCATACATGGAGATGTAAGGCTAATTAATAGCAAGCATCATTTTGAAGAAACAGATGTTGAGCATGTACTATCTTATTTAGATACACAAAAATGTCAGTTATAAATTTGGATGGGAGACAAAAAATTATGGAAATTTGAACTAATACCACAAGGTTTTCCATATATTGAAAGAAAACAAAAAGAAACAACTAGTTCTCCATTAAAAATTGGGCAATTACGTGCAGGAATATTTTATGAACGTGCTGCAAAAGTATTTGAATACGAAGGAGAAAATTATACTATAATTTTTGCTATAGATGGAAGACGCGCAGCTTTATATTTTTATCCAGAGCTTGGAAGAAAAGGAAAAGCTAAAAAAGAAACATGTGGAATAAGTCTTTCTTCCCAACAAGGTGTTTGGTTATCATCTCAAGGAATAAAAGTATGTCAATATCAAAAAATTTTTGATTCTGAATTATTAGAAGAATTTTTAGTTCTTAAAGACAATACTGATCATTATATGCTTATTATTGACGGAAGTTTTGAATTAATTACAAATAGAAACTCATTGACAACAAACGCATTAGGAATCTTAGGAACTAATGATTTTTTATCATAAATTAAATCTTTCCTAAATTCAGTATTTAATAAAAAAAATCATACTTTTAAAGAACTATTACAACGATTAAACAATGATAAGTCATCAAATAATGAAAATCAAGCTATAAAACATGATAAGTCCAGAAAAGAAAAACTAAGTAAAATGCCTCGTTTTTATATCAAAAATATTGAAGTTCTATCTGAAAAAAATTTTGTTGAACCTATAGCAGGAGAAGAACATTTTATTGGAGCTTTATATACACTTTTATCACATGTTATACCTTCTGATAATCCCTTATATTATCTTTGGAAAAGACCCTTAACCTTTAGTGGAAGAGGTATAGATTCAATAGGAGTTGACAAGGAGGAAAAAGACCTTGAACCAAGTAATTTAATTTCTTTAGAATATAGATATTCTTTTGATAAAGAGGAAGAATTTAATCATTTATTAATGATTAATCATACAATTATTTGTTGGGATTTCAAGGAAATGGAAATAAATGATCAAGTTAGTGATCATGCTAATTATATGGGACAAATCACAGATTTATTACAGCATGAAGGTGAAAGATTAGGTTTTATTATAGGGAAAATAAAAAAACAAACAGAGAATAGACATTCCGGACATAAGGTAAATATCCTAAGTCTAAAAAAATTAATTCAAGCATCTTTTGGTATAAAATGGATATAAGGTGATCAGCTCGTAGGGTGTATAAGCGATAGTGTCATACACCAAACAAGCATAGATTTGTCACAATCCTAAAAAGTGCATGACGCTATTGCGCGTTCGGAGTGCGTCTATAGCATGATGAACTGCACCCTACAAAAAAATAATAATAAATCAACTACTTTGATTTGGCGTTAAATTGATCGGTGAGTGTTTGGGTTTGGTTGTCAATGATGTCAGGCATTGTAATCCTCGTTTTGAGCAATGCTAATAATCTCAAGCCCCATCTTTTGAAAATAACGCGAAGCTTGTTGTGGTTTTATTTCACCCCAAGGCATATATTTTTGACGGGGATAGCTTAAATATACCAGACGTTTTGAACGAGTGATAATCGGGAAAAGTTCTTTCACACATACCCATAATACACACCACTTCAAACTCTAAGCCTTTTGATGTATGTACGCTTAACAAGGCTAATCCATTACGCTGTGACTGATGGGTTGCACCTAAAGCAACCTGAGTTAGAAATGATGATAGATTATGTTGTTTACTATTGGTTTGTCTGAGGTAATTTTGCCAATTTTTACTTCTTGAAGTTTAATAGTCATAATAATTTTGTGTTGGGTTTTTAATGTTAGCTTGGAATTCACAAAGTTTGTAACTATATTACATTAATATCTGATTAAATAGAAAATTAAATGTCTCACTAAGCTAATAGTGGTGGTGAGCCTACTGATATTCCTGATTTAACTCATGCTCAATTGCAGCAATTTCATGCAAATCATTATCATCCTTCTAATGCTATATTTATGACTTATGGTGATCGTGCTGCCGCTGAACATCAATATTGGTTTGAAGAATGCGCCTTAAAAGAATTTCAAGCACTAGATTTAAATTTACAAATTCCAAAAGAGCAGCGTTATGAACAAGAAAATAATCAAACTCATATAGTTGTAGCATGGCTATTAGGTGATAGCACTGACATTAATGAGGTTATGAATGCAAATTAAGTATTACAAGATGTTGCCAAAAATTGTTTTCCTTATGGTTTACGCTTAATAGTCAATGCCTTATCTCCGATGATACATGGCGGTGATCCAGTAGAATTTTTAGATTTAGATTTTGCACTAACTAGATTACGAGAAGATTGCCAAAATCCGCGTTTTATTCCAGATTTAATACAAGGATTATTATTAGATAATCCACATAGAGCTCGGGTAGTAATGGCACCAGATGCCGAGTTAGCCGCTAAAGAAATTGCTGACGAAACAGCAAAATTAGCAGCCATAAAAGCCAAAATGACTAAGGAACAAAAATCCCAAGTCATTGAACAAGCAGCGGCTTTACAAGCGCGTCAACAACAAGAAGATGATCCATAAATATTACCAAAAGTAGGTTTAGAAGACATCGCAGATGACTTAAAAATCCCTAACGGCGACTTTAAAACCATAGGCAATTTAGCAAGCACATGGTTTGCAAGTGGCACCAATGGTAAGATATAATTAATATTATATTTTACTCCAAAATATTAAAACTGATGATTAAATATTTATGAATGAAGAAAAACAACGCCATAAAAAGCGTATGCAACGGCATAAAGAGGTGGTTGATGCTGCCGTTGCGCGTGCCACTGAAGATCGTGGTATTATTTTAGTTCTTACTGGTAATGGTAAAGGCAAATCAAGTTCTGGCTTTGGGATGGTTGCCCGTTCTTTGGGGCATGATTTTAAAGTTGGTGTGGTGCAATTTATCAAAGGCAGTTTTAGTACTGGTGAAGAAGCTTTTTTTCGTCGCTTTCCTGAAGAAGTAGAATATCATGTAATGGGAACTGGTTTTACTTGGGAAACCCAAGATAAAGATAAAGATATTGCTGCCGCAGAAGCTGCGTGGACACAAGCAGAGGCTTTATTAAGCGATCCGGATATTACTTTGGTATTATTGGATGAACTTAATATTGTATTAAAATACAAGTATTTAAAAATGGAAAAAGTATTGGAAACTCTTGCCAAACGTCCACCACATCAACATGTAGTTATTACTGGGAGAGCTGCACACAAAGCCTTGATTGATGTTGCCGATACTGTGACTGAAATGAATGTAATTAAACATGCTTTTAAAGCTGGAATTAAAGCTCAAAAGGGTATTGAACTTTGATTTGTATTTTGGCAGTTATACTAGATGCAGTACTGGGAGAACCGCGTCGTTTTCATCCATTAGTAGGTTTTGGAAATTGGGCTTCTTGGCTAGAACAAGGCTTAAATACTGGTAAGCGATGGCAAGGAATATTAGCAGTAATATTGGCAGTATCGCCGTTTGTATTCTTTGCATGGTTATTGTCTGAAATTTGGATTATCGCAGTAGTATTATTGTATATTGCCATTGCCCCACGTAGTTTATCTGAACATGCGTGGGCAGTACAATCCAACCTAAATGATTTAGATGCAGCGCGACAACAAGTTAGTAAGATTGTCAGCCGTGATACTAAGAATTTAGATGCCCAAGGCATAACACGTGCAACAATAGAATCTGTATTAGAAAATGGCAGCGATGCAATTTTTGCTGCCATTTTCTGGTACTTATTAGCCGGATTACCGGGATTAGTCTTATATCGCCTAATTAATACCTTAGATGCTTTATGGGGCTATCGCAATCAGCGTTTTCAGCAGTTTGGCTGGGCAGCAGCACGACTAGACGATGTTTTGAACCTGATACCCGCCCGATTAACCGCATTGAGTTATGCTTGTGTAGGTAATTTTGCCACTGCAATACAAAGTTGGTATAAACAAGCATCCAGTTGGTACAGTCCAAATGCTGGACCAGTGATGGCAGCCGGAGCCGGAGCATTGCAAGTTACTTTAGGAGAATCAGCCCATTATCATGGACAAATAAAAAATCGCCCTATTTTGGGAACCGGCAATCCACCAATTGCAAATGATATTGGACGCGCTGTTAGATTAATCCATCGCGCTTTGGGGTTGTGGTTGGTTATTATTGTGTTAGGGGAATGGATAATTGCTTGAACATGGTGGACAACTAAACGCCGCTGCAACACATTATGCAATTCCATTAGAGAATTGGCTAGACTTATCAACTGGCATTAATCCAAATGGATGGTCAGTACCTGAGCTTTCAGCAACCGCTTGGGCAAGATTACCAGAAATAAATGATGGTTTAGAACAAGCAGCACAAGCCTATTATGCAACATCACATTTATTACCTGCTGCTGGTTCCCAAGCCATTATTCAAGCTTTACCAAGCTTACGTAGCCCATGTAGAGTTGGTGTACCTGATATTGGCTATGCCGAACATGCCCATGCTTGGCAGCAGGCTGGACATGAAATTCAGACTAATCTTGATGTGAAACAATTAGATGTATTAATTGTTATCAATCCTAATAATCCGACTGGGCAATGTTATTCAATAGAAACTTTGTTAAAGTGGCAACAACAATTGAGTCGTAAAGGCGGATGGTTAATTGTGGATGAAGCTTTTATGGATGTAACACCCAATAACAGTTTAATGCCTTATAGTCCATTGCCCGGATTAATTATTTTACGTTCATTAGGTAAATTCTTTGGATTAGCTGGCGCAAGAGTCGGTTTTGCCGCAGCAGAAATGAAAATATTAGATTTATTAGGTGAATATTTAGGACCTTGGACACTGACTGGTCCATCACGCGAGATTGCTAAACAAGCATTACAAGATCAAAAATGGCAACAACAAACTCGCATCCAACTGAAACAAGCTAGTTTGCGTTTATATAATTTATTGTCTCAACATGGATTGAAACCTGATGGTGGAACTGCCTTATTTCAATGGGTGCGTACTTCAGAGGCTGAAATCATACAAGATAGTTTAGCGCGTCAAGGAATTTTAGTTCGTTTATTTAAACACAGCCTGCGTTTTGGTCTGCCAAAACATCAATGGGATAGATTAGATAGAACATTGTGTCAACTAAACAAACAACAGGAGATTCATAAATGACATTAATTGAATTACAACAAATATTGGCCAGAGGTGAGGATAGTCAATATCAGTTCAAACAAAATATCACCAATGCAGATTCTCTTGCCGCTGAAATGGTTGCAATGGCTAATGCAGCAGGGGGGAAAATTATTATCGGGGTCAATGATAATGGAGAAATAACGGGTTTAAGTTCAAAAGACATTCGACGCTTAAATCAATTGATTTCCAATGTTGCTTCTGATTTTATCAAACCACCAATATCCCCCTTGACAGAAAATATTCAAACAGATAAAGGCTTGCTTATCATTATTTTTGTCCCTGATGGTTTGAATAAACCCTATCTGGATAAATCAGGCGTGATGTGGGTCAAGAGCGGTGCGGACAAACGTCGTGTCACCTCACGAGAAGAGATGCAACGCCTGTTTCAAGCCGCTGGCTTAATTCATGCTGATAGTGTGCCAGTACAGGAAACTAGCCAAACTGATTTAGAACTTTGGTCTTTTCAAGACTATTACAAAAACCGCTATCACGAAGTAGTAGAAGAAATTACCCCTCGCTTGTTGCAAAATTTGGGGCTACTCAAATCAGAGCAACTGACTTTAGCAGGGTTATTACTATTTGGGAAAATGCCACAACGATTCAAACCAGTATTTGTCATTAAGGCGATTGTTTTTCCCGGTGATAATGTAGATGTTTCTCAATATATTGATAATGAAGACATTGAGGGCAATTTGTTGCAAGTTTATAAAGATAGCTTTGCATTTGTGCGACGTAATTTGCACCATGTCCAAAATGACCAAGGTGTCAATTCTTTAGGTAAACCTGAAATACCACTGGTAGTGATTGAGGAATTATTGGTTAATGCTTTGATTCACCGAGACTATTTTATATCAGCACCGATCAGACTTTTTATTTTTCGTGATCGTATTGAATTGATTAGTCCCGGGCATTTACCCAACCATTTAACGATAGAACAAGTTCGTTGCGGATTATCCAATATGCGAAATCCAGTGTTGGCTAGTCACGCGACTCATATTCTACCCTACCGTGGATTGGGAACTGGCATTCCCAGAGTGCTTGAATCTTACAACGCAGTAGAATTCACTGATGATCGTGAAGCTAACCAATTTAAGGTGGTGATAAAACGCAACCCAGTTTTATGGTGACAAACACCTGCTTATGTCGCGCCTTTTAAACCCCAAAATATGGCATTAAATAGTGCTGTCGCCGCCGCTGGTATTCCATTCAGTCATGATATGAATCCTGTCTTGCTGAAGCAGTAGAGTTATGGCGGACGAGTATTTTCCACGCCCAAAATATACGAATAACACCAGCATGAGTGACTTAGTTAATGAGTTGGCAAAGTTTACAAAAATATTGTCTATTACTGTCAGTTTATGATAAAATGGATAATTATCCTACGTTCATTGGGACTTTTTTTTGGATTAGCTGGTGCAAGAGTCGGTTTTGCCGCAGCAGAAACCTAAGTAATACAAATACACATGACTAACTCAACAAATGGCAGGAGCTGGAGGATATAATGTTTAGCTCATTTATGATGCAGCAATCGCTTTTTCCAGAAATAGATAAAAGCCATACCTCTATTAAGAAAATACATTCACGTTCTGGAACATTTACCGACAATATGAAATTGCCTATACATAGGTGGTTTCGTTACTCGGCTGGATTTTCCGCAGAATGGGTTAAACAAGAAATATTAGCTTACAAAAGTAAAAATACAGCCATCAATGTTTTAGATCCTTTTGCAGGATCAGGTACAACAATGTTGGCGGCTGAATCAGTCAAAATAAAGGCTGTTGGTTTTGATCCGCATCCATTTATTTACAGAGTAGCTAAAGCTAAGCTTGGATGGAATGTAGATATAAAGCAATTAAAGGATATTTACAGGGAGGTTTTAAACAAAGCAAGCGAAGAAATAGTTGAATCCAAAAGATTTGATGTCCCCCTATTAAAAAAGTGTTTTACTAGTGAATCATTAAGCAAGCTAGACTCATTAAAGAATATTTATCTATCAGAATTTGATAATGGCAATCCAGAAACTGAAATTATTTGGCTAGGAATTACAAGCATCATACGTGCATGTAGCACTGCTGGAACAGCTCAATGGCAATATGTCCTTCCTAATCAGAAAAAATCTAAGGTTCTTGACCCATTTGAAGCATTTCCATTAAAAATGGAACATATGATCGAAGATATTACTTATGCCAAGCATAACAATTGGATGTCAAATTCAGAAATTATAAATATTGATGCTCGTGATCCAAAATATAAGGCAATAGAATTATTTGATTTAATTATAACATCTCCACCTTACCCAAATAACTATGACTATGCTGATGCAACGCGATTAGAAATGACTTTTTGGGGTGAAATACAAACTTGGGGAGATATTCATTCAGCAGTTCGTCAATATTTGTTAAGATCATGTTCACAGCATTCAGCTAAAGAGAAACTTCAATTAGACGACCTATTGCAGAATGAAGTTTTACTTCCTATAAAAGATGAAATCACAGAATCGTGCAAAGAATTAGAAAAAATTAGATTAACTAAAGGTGGAAAAAAAACTTATCACACTATGGCTGCGGCATATTTCACTGATTTAGCTAATGTTTTTTACGCGCTTCGCCCACTATGTAAGAAAGGTGGAACAATGTGTTTTGTGATTGGTGATTCTGCACCTTATGGCGTGTATTTGGCAGTAGATAAATGGCTTGGAGAACTAGCACTGTCAGCAGGGTTTAAATCATATAGCTTTGAAAAAATACGAGACCGAAATATAAAATGGAAAAACAGAAAGCACAGAGTACCTTTACATGAAGGCAAATTGTGGATAGAAGGATAAAGTATGGTAAATAAAAACGCATCTTCAGGACATAAACTTGGTCAGTTGATTGGTGACTGGTATGAAGAATATTTTGTTCTACCTCTACTTCAAGGGGTTGGAAAAAGTCTCAATCTGTTTGTTGATTCACGATTTATAAATAGAAATGTAAGGGAAGGAAAAATATTATGGGATGATTTGGATGGTAATTCTGTTGATTATGATTATGTATTAGAAATTGGTGGATCTGATGATAAATTAGGAATCCCGGTTGCGTTTATTGAGTGTTTTTGGCGGCGAGGCGCACGCCACTCAAAAGATAAAGCTAGGGATGATAGTGGCAAACTAATGCCAATGCGAGAAACATACCCAACTGCAAGGTTTTTAGGTATAGTTTCAGCGGGAGATTTTACAAAGCCTGCAAGAGATTTAGTGAGAAGTAGAGAAATTGACTTATTCTATGTGCCAAAGGAGAAGATAGTAAAAGCCTTTTCTTCTTGCGGTTTAATAATGGACTATCCAGATAAACTTTCAGAAGATGATAAAGCCAAGATTGTAGAAAAATTCAATAAGCATTTTACAGTCTCAAAAAAGAAAGCGGTTAAAAAGGCACTTATTGAATTGGCAAGTCAAGCAACAATAGAATCCTATGTTGATAGAGTACGTGCAACACTTAGCGCATTACCTCAAGAAATCAGGCTAATTTTAAGACATGATTCAATGCCCATTGCATTTGAATCTGTAGCTGCTGCAACAAAGTTTCTAAAGTCACCAAATTTTAACATGATTTTACCAATAGAGAGTTATCTGTATCAAGTTACATATAGCGATGGTTCAGAATTTGAAAAATCACTAGACAATTTAGGCGAACTAAGAAGATTGCATGGGCAAATTGCAATACTCACAGAGCATATGAATAAGTTATGTAGGGGCTAACATATACATGCAAACCAACACATTAATGATTCAAGGCACAACCTCAGACGCTGGTAAAAGCACTTTAGTTGCCGGCTTATGTCGCTCCTTTGCACGGCGTGGAATACCAGTTGCGCCTTTTAAACCCCAAAATATGGCATTAAATAGTGCTGTCGCCGCTGATGGTGGTGAAATTGGTCGCGCACAGGCTGTACAAGCTCAAGCCGCTGGTATTGCATCCAGTCATGATATGAATCCTGTCTTGCTTAAACCTAATTCGGATACCGGCTCACAAGTTATTATTCAAGGTTATGCCATAGATACTATGGATGCTTGTAGTTATCATGATTATAAATCAGTGGCAAAAAAGGCAGTGCTAGAATCTTATGCGCGTTTAAGCCAAAGCTATACGACTATTTTGGTTGAAGGTGCTGGCAGTCCAGCGGAAATTAATTTGCGTGAAAATGATATTGCTAATATGGGATTTGCTGAAGCAGTAGATTGTCCGGTTATTTTAGTGGCTGATATTGATCGAGGTGGCGTATTTGCTCATATAATTGGCACAATGGCATTACTGTCAAGCAGTGAACAACAACGCATTATTGGTTTTGTTATTAATCGTTTTCGTGGTGATATTGCCTTATTACAATCAGGGCTAGATTGGCTAGAAAAAGAAACTGGTAAACCGGTATTCGGAGTATTGCCTTATTTACATGGTTTACATTTAGAAGCTGAAGATGCAGTTACTACTCAACAAGTTGATAAAACAGTAGATACTTTAGAAGTTGTGGTGCCAGTTTTGCCTAGAATCAGCAACCATACTGATTTTGATCCATTACGCCTACATCCACAAGTCAATCTACAATTTATTGGGTTAGAAGAAATTCCTCCATCTGCTGATCTTATTATTCTCCCCGGCTCAAAGTCGGTTTGTGCAGATTTGACCGCCTTGCGTCAAGCAGGTTGGGAATCGGCTATTTTGCGACATTTGCGTTATGGCGGACGAGTATTAGGTATTTGTGGAGGTTTTCAAATGCTAGGACATAGGATTGATGATCCTTTGGGTTTGGAAGGGCAGGAAGGCATTGCAGGTTTAGGATTATTGGAGATAGAAACCAGCTTAGCACCAGAAAAAACTTTACGTAATGTATCTGGTTATTTAGATAATACAGTTGTTAGCGGCTATGAAATTCATGCCGGCGTTACTAAGGGAAAGGGATTGAATCAACCTTTAATACAATTTGATGATTATACAGATGGGGCGCGTTCTACAGATAATCAAATTTGGGGAACTTATTTACATGGATTATTTGAATCAGTCAGCGCGTGTGATGTTTTATTAGCTTGGGCAGGGTTGGAAGATCCAACAACACCAGATTATCATGCCAAACGTGAAGCTGATTTGGAACGCTTGGCTGATGTTATTGATGAGCATCTTGATGTTGATAATATTTGTTTTGAACGTGATTAAAGGATTAAAGGATTACCAAGATTTCTTCCATTTGACATAATTTGTAAATTATAGTATTATACTCATGATATTTTTTTTAAGGTAAATTTAATGAAGAAAACACTAATCGTTTTATTATCCAGCACTTTTTTAAGTGTTTCTGCACAAGCTGAAAATTGTGAAGGCTTTGCAGATAAAGGTATGAATTGTTTTAAAAACAATACTCCTGCTAATGCCAATGATGTTAATCAGAACTTCAAAATATTAGCTGATGAAGTTGAGCAGCTAAAAACAGCACAACCACCAGCAAATTCTGGAGCTGGAAATGTGTCTTATATTCGTTGGGGTAGAACCTCTTGTCCGACTGATGCGAGCTTAATTTATAAAGGATATGTTGCTTCAGGAGCTCATAACCATAAAGGTGGAATTTCATCCCAGCTTTGCTTAACTGATAAACCTACTTTTGCTAACGGAGATGTGAGTGATGGAAATCAAAATGGAGCTTTGTTGTATGGTACAGAATACGAGACCAGCAGTTATGGTATAAACAGCCTCAAAGCTCTACATAATTTTGAAGCTCCTTGTGCTGTTTGTCTAAAACCAGCTACTATCTCATTAATGATTCCCGGTACTAGAAATTGTCCTACTAGTTGGAATAAAGAATATGAAGGCTATTTAATGGGAACACATTACACCCAAGCTTCATCACATGAAGCTGTATGTGTGGATATTGAAGCTGAAAAGGTGGTAAACTCAAGTCCTTCTAGTCAGAATGGTAATTTATGGTATCCCACAGAAGCTCAATGTGGTGCTTTACCATGTCCACCATATGTACAAGATAGGGAATTAAGTTGCGTTGTTTGCACTAAGTAATATCTTATGAGATACATCATTTCAATTATATGTTTGTTATTTTCCATCTCTGTTTTCGCTGAAAATTGGGGTTAAATGACATGGGGTACAGGCACATGGGGCGAAGAAAAAGTCACTTTACCTACTCCTGAAAATTCCAATAGTGAATGTGAAGATGTGAAACATGCGTTTTATTCTTTCGAGGAAAAAACAGTAACAGTTCCGATTATTGATGCACCGCTCTATGACTTAGTTACTGAAGAGCCAACTGGAAAGTTTGTTGCATTCTATGCTTTATTTAAATTTAAAGATTCGCCTGATAGACTAAGCGTTGATAATCTGAAATTATTAAAAAATGTAAAGCCAGATTTAAAATGTCATGCAGTTTACCGAGAAATTGATAAAACTCTAAAGATTCCTTTTATAGATGTACCGGTTGTAGTATTGATTGCCAATCAAAATGTGATGATAGGTACTGATATATTAAGTGCAACTTTAAAGTTTATGCCTATTTCTCAAATCTTCAAAGTTGATAGTATTACACAGTTAGCATCAGAAGATTAATTCTAAAGCTGAGCTAAACTGTTTTGAACATGATTACAGGATTAAAATTAAATCATGTTCAAAAGAGGTGTTTTAAACCAACAGAACAATAGTCTTTCTGTAAATTTAATTTGAGCCTATAAACATTTCCATAAGCCACATCAAGTCGAAACACATTCTGCAACGGAATCTCTAATATCCACGCCCAAAATATACGAATAACACCAGCATGAGTGACAATCGCGACTTTTTCATAACAATGAGTTAATAGTTGTTCAATAAATGTAACAACCCGTTGATACATTTGAATAAAACTTTCACCTCCTTCTACCTTAATATTAACAAAGTCATTTGTCCATGTATTTAATTGTTCTGGGGCAATATCATTCCAATTTTGTAATTCCCAAGCACCAAAGTCCATTTCTAATAAACCTGTGTCTGTTTGATAATCTTGAGTAGGAATCTGTTGAGCCAATAGGGTGCAACGTGATAATGGACTGCTGAATACAGCATCATATTTTGAGTCTAATTGTTTAATTATTAAGTTCTTTTCAGTCTCAAATGAGTTTGCAAGTGCTATATCAGTTTGTCCATAGCAAATGCCTGTTGCAATATCAGGGGTGGTATGACGAATTAAATGAACTTGCATAATGCCAATATTCCAAGATAAAACATAATTTCAGTTACTTTAATAGCCTAAATACAATATCTATTTTTTACGGCAAAAAATATTGGCATCAAATTCATCATAGATGGTTTTTATTTCTTTAGGCTCTGGTATATATATCGGTGATGATAGTTTAAAATATCGACCATGTGCATACCAATCTCTTATATCAGCTTCTTTTTCTTGTAAAATTTCCTGCTGAGTCAAAAAAAATGTGCAGAAATTTTCATCATCTGAATCTTTAACTATTTTCTCTAACAATAAAAAATCATTAACAATTGACTCACAAGTAAAGTCTTTTCTAATTGAATCACCTAGTTTAATTTTCATTAAAAGCTTTCAACAAAATCAGTCATAAGTTGTTCAAAATTTTGTTGATTAAAATCATAAGTGATTGGTTATTCACGATTATATCCTTCGGCAAATAACCAATTACTTTTCTTTTCTTTTAAAACAATCATTACTTTATCTAAGCCAAATTTCATATCAATTCTGCCATAAGCACCCACAATATTTAAAATTGGTTCAAACTTAATTACTTGACCATTAAATAATTTAATCTTTAAAATAGGCTTAGTTCCCATCAATGGCATTTCATATTTTGCCTCAGAAGATTCTTCAAATGATAATAACTTTTGAGTTTCAAGTGGTTTTAGCCATGTTTTAATTTGTTTATAAAGTTGTATAACTTTATTATTCCAATCAATTACTTCAGAACGTGATTCTTGACTATATTTTAGCAAGACTTGTTGTTTTTTCTTGAGGATGGTAGCTAAATTAGACATAACTTATTACTCTGTTTATTAAATGGCATTTATTGTATAACTGGAATAACATAACTCAAAACGCTAGTTTACGCAATAAAAATTCACTATAGAAATAATCCAACAGTAATTTATGCCCTGATTCATCAGATAAATGACAAAAAATAGCATTTTGCTTAATTTATTAGCAACAATAAATTTACATTTAATTGCAACTGTAAGATTTTATGTTATTCCACTGTGATCTGAAGATATTTGCAGAATTATTTAATTCTTTTTTTAAAGCTTTAGAAACATTATATGTTTCATTTTTGATTACTTTAAACTGTATAGAAACAATACTATTTGTAGATTTATAATCTTTGTTAAAGATAAATGGTTGATTATTTAATTGTTCTTTAAGTGCTTCCATTATAATTAAAATAATTCAGAGTGTGAGCCAGTTCGTACTAAAGCTAATTCTGTTTCTGTAGTTTTGTAAATCAACAACCAATCAGGTTCCAGATGACATTCTCTACAACCACGGTAATTTCCAAGCAAGGCATGATCACTATAAGATGGATCAAGCGGTTTACTAACAGCTAATTGATAAATTACTTTTTGTAATTCAGCTAAATTTTTACCTGCTTTTTTAGCACGCTTATAGTCTTTTTTAAATTGAGTGGAACGTCGAATATGTTTCATTAATCATCTAAATCCTTAAATAGTTCTTCAACATTTTCAAACACTTTTCCACCACCTGTTTCAATTTCTTTCAATGCTGCCAGAGTAGTTTCATTAGATTGAGAATCTTTTGCTGGTTCAGATTGTTCTTCAAGCAAAACTACATAAACTGATCTAGGTTTATCAAACATAGATATTGGTTGATCATCCAACCATTCTAATTGATTACCTTTTAAATTTGCTTTAAATGTCTGTAACATTTGTTGTATTCCTTAAGTTTTTAGCATTTGTTGCTCACGCCTGCACTGTCAAAGTTCGCCATCTGATTAATAAAGCTGACAGCGGAGTTAATTATCGGATAGGCAACTTGGTTATTTCAAAACCGCCAAAAGTATGACGAATTAAATGAACTTGCATAATGCCAATATTCCAAGATAAAACATAATTTCAGTTACTTGTTGGATTGCGCCTAAACAATCGCCGGTATAACCGCCAATGCGTTTATTAAAATAATAGCCTAAATAAAGTTTAGTCATATAAGCAATTGGAAAGGCAAGCAATAATAAAGGATATGAATAAAAAAACAATCCACCCAATAGCACAAAAATGCTACTGTACCACATTTCGCCTAAACTTAATTGAATGGCGGCTTTGGATGATTTACTTTTATTAATATCTTGGACATATTGGTGACTTTGAACCATCAAGGATGCCATAAATCGGCTGGATATATGAGCATTGAGATAACTAATTAATAAAATCGGCACTGAATATAAACCAATTTCATACAAGGTTATCCATTTCAAACTCAATAAAACAATAATCCCCACCGTGCCATAGGCACCAATACGGCTGTCTTTCATAATGCTGAGAATTTGTGGTTTTGTCCAACCACCACCAAAAGCATCACAAGTATCAGTAAATCCGTCTTCATGAAAAGCACCAGTGGCATAAATAGTCGCTGCCATAGATAATAAGATACTGACTGATAAAGGTAAGATGCTATGAAATATCAACAAAGTTGCTACGCCAATCCCGCCAATTATCCAACCTATCAATGGAAAATATTTAAGTGATTTATTACTAGGCTCAATCGAATTAGGGCAAGGAATTCTGGTATAAAACATCAAAGCGGCAACAAAATGCTGAATTTCAGTTTTTAGCATTTGTTGCTTACACCAGCACTGTCAAAGCTCGCCATCTGATTAAGAAAAGTGACTGCGGAGTTAATTATCGGATAGGCGACTGCGCAACCGGTGCCTTCACCTAAACGCATTCCTAGTTGTAACAAGGGTTTGGCGTTTAAATAATCCAAGAGTAATTTATGCCCTGATTCATCAGATAAATGACAAAAAATAGCATTTTGCTGAATTTTTGGTTCAATATGTTGTGCGACTAAGAAAGCGGCTGATGCAATAAATCCATCAATCATCAACAGCATATTTTTTTGATAAGCGGCTAACATTGCTCCACAGATTTGTGCAATTTCAAATCCGCCAAAAGTGGCTAAAATTTGTTTGGGCTGAGTCAAATTTGGATGGTTATTTTGGGCTTGTGTGAGTATTTTTAATTTACGGTTAAATTGTTCATCATTCAATCCGGTACCTCTGCCTACGCATTTTTCTAAAGGAATTCCAGATAATTGGTTCATGATTAAGCTAGCAGATGAGGTATTAGCAATACCCATTTCTCCGAAACCGATAATATTACAACCGCCTTGATAAACGGTTTCGATAATCTCTGATGATTTGTCAAAACAGAGATCTAATTCAGCCATAGTCATTGCCGAATCGTGCAAATAATTTTTAGTTCCCTTAGCAATTTTAGCATCAATTAATTGAGCTTGAGACTGAAAGTCGTAATTTACACCAGCGTCAATAATTTTAATAGCAATATCATGTTTTTGACAAAAAACATTAATCGCAGCCCCTCCTTGTAAAAAATTAAGTACCATCTGTGCGGTTACTTCCGAAGGAAAAGCACTGACACCTTCAACGCCATGATCACCGGCAAAAACTAAAATAGTTGGATTGGATAATTTAGGATTGAGGCTATTTTGAATGTTGCCAATTTGCAAGGCTAATGTTTCTAATTCACCTAATGCACCCAAAGGTTTGGTTTTATTGTCAATTTTTTCTTGTAAAGCCTTCATAAATTTCCTTTTAAAAGCTGTGGCAAACCGGCAATAACGAAAAACACGCGATCAGCCAAGCTTGCCAAATTTTGATGCAAATAACCACTTTCATCGACAAATTGCCGTGAGATGGCACCCAATGGCACAATACCTTGCCCAACTTCATTGCTAACTAAAATTTGTCGCCCGGGCAATTTAGCAATCTGTTCCAATAACAGTTGCTTTTGTGTTTGCCAACAAACGGTTTGATCAAACAAACAGTTATTTAACCACAATGTCAAACAATCAACCAACAAGCAAGTTTGTGGATGTGCATAAGTTTGTAAAGTTTTGGCTAAATCAACAGGAGTTTCAATGGTTTGCCAATGTGTAGGGCGATTTTGTTGATGATGTGCGATACGTGTTGCCATTTCTGAATCACCGACTGTTGCAGTGGCGATATAAATGACTTCTAACCCGCTTTCCAGAGCTAGCTGTTCAGCAAAACGACTTTTGCCAGAACGCGCTCCGCCTAAAATAAGTTCAAACATATCATAATTCATTAAAAGCCATTATTATTTATTTTTTACAGCAGTATATTTTAACAGCAATTCAAATATAAAAACATGGTATATAAATTGCTTATATTTCGATAAGGCATGAATTACTTTTATGTCGGTTGATTGTGGATTTTTGGTTTTTTTTAGTTAGGAAAAATGATGAAAATAAGTAGAAAGTCTATTATGATGGCATCTATTGTCAGTATAGGTGTTTTTTTAACCGCCCCTGTTTTGTCGTATGCTTACAGCACAGGAGGACAAGGTGGCGCAGGCGGTGCTGGTGCTTGGGGTGGTTCTGGTGGCTACGGTGGCCACGGTGGCCACGGAGTATACAGTGGACATGGTGGCGGTGGCGGTGGTGGCGGTTCTGCCAGCGGTTATGGTAGTTATGGCGGTCATGGTGGACACGGTGGTGCCGGATCCTTTGGCGGTGCCGGTGGCGGTGGCGGTGGTGGCGGTTCTGCCAGCGGTTATGGTAGCTATGGCGGTCATGGTGGACATGGTGGTGCCGGAACCTTTGGCGGTCGTGGTGGACACGGTGGTCAGGGTGGTTCTGCAAATTAATAATTTACATTATTAAAAATGTGGTAACAAAACCAATTCCATTTATTTATTGTGGAATTGGTTTTTTTTTATCTAGGAGAATTATGATGAAAATAAATAGAAAATCTATTATGATGGCATATATTGTCAGTATGGGTGTTTTTTTGACTCCTTCTGCTTTTGCATGGTGGGGCGGTAGCACAGGAGGACAAGGTGGTGCTGGCGGTGATGGTGCTTATGGCGGTCAGGGTGGTCGTGGCGGTCGTGGTGGTGATGGTTATGGCTATGGTAGTCGTGGCGGTCGTGGCGGTCGTGGTGGTGATGGAATCTATGGCGGTAGGGGTGGCCACGGTGGAGATGGTGGTCATGCTCCATATGGAGGTGTCGGTGGCGGCGGTGGCGGCGGCGGCGGTGGCAGTCATGGTTTAAAAGGTGGTGATGGTGGTAATGGAGGTGGTGCGTATTATTAAATATATAAAAAAATCAACTTCTATTCTAATTTTTTTTGTTAAAAGAGATCAATCTTATGAAAAAATTTTTTATTTTTATGGCAATTGGTTTAATGGGATGTGTAGGAGCGGACGAGATACCTAAAAGGCAGTATGGTGGCAGCGGAGGTGATGGTGGTAGCCTTCCGGGACTACCGGGTGGTAAAGGCGGTTATGGTGGTGGATATTATAATCATCATTCTATGTCAAGGCAACGTGAATATGATAATCATTTATATTGGTATTGCCTAGGATTAGTAAGGGGTTCAGCTAAAAGAAAATGGAGAGATTATATGTCTTATGATGATAATATGCAAAACTACTACCACCCTTTACACTGTAAAAGATTTTCAAAATCACCTAGGATATTTCTGAAAAGAGCTAAAAAAAGTCATGGTAGGCATGGTGCAAGCTACTATGGTGGTATAGGAGGTCAAGGAGGCATAGCAGGAAGCGGTCCCGGTGGTGGAAGCGGTGGACACGGCGGGGCTGGAATTTATGGAGGTTCGGGTGGAAAAGGTGGAAAAGGTGGTAATGCTTATTAATAGATAATAATTTACATGGCTTAAATATTGCTATATTATTAATATATGTTGAATAAAAGTGATATAGGGTCATGAAAAATTATTTTGTTATAACAACTTTTTTATTGTTTGGGCTAATGCAGTTAGCCAGTGCTGAGTTGTATTTTGGCGGAAATATTGGGGTTTCTGAAGCTGATAATAATATTGAAACTAGTGATATTAGCGATTTGGTAGCTGGTTTTCATCTTGGTTATAATTGGCAGTTTCAAAATGTCATTACAGGTATTGAGGGTGATCTTGATGCTTATGGGTCAATTGACAATGTTCTAGGTTCTGTGCGTGGTCGCATTGGTTTCGGAATGAATCGAAGTCTTATTTATGGGACTGTTGGTGCCGCTTTTCTCTCAGTTGATGGTGATAAGAGTGCGGTGTTAATTGGTGGTAATGGTGGTAATGGGGGTAATGGGGGTAATGGCCTTATTGCTGGTAATGGTGGAAGCGGTGGCGCTAGTGTAGGTAATAGTGTCTTGTATCGAGAAGGAGAATCTGAGTTTGGTTTTGTTGCAGGAATTGGTGCGGAATATCAGCTTAGTTCACAGACAATCCTTGGGCTAGAAGGTTTATACTATAAGTTTGATGATGAGTTGGTAAATTCAAACTTTGATGATGAGTTTTTTTTGCTGCGAGCTCGTGTTTCTTTTGATTTAGGTGATCAAGCTATTCGCTTTGCATCCAATGGTGGCAATTGGTCTGGTCCATATGTTGGTGGACATGCTGGCGTACTCTTTAGTCTCTCTGATGATACAATTAATGCAGTTCGATTGGCAAATGGCGAAAATGGTGGAAACGGTAGCAATGGTGTTGCTATAGATCCTCTAAATGGTGCTGGTGATGGAGGCGATGGTGGCGGTGGAGCTGTTACGACAGGATTTTTAGAATCAGAGGATATTGGACTTTTAGGTGGGATACAAGCGGGTTATAATTGGCAAATTGATAACTTGATTTATGGAATTGAAGCGGATACTAGTTTTGGGAGTCATGATCGTGATTATTTGAGCAGTTTACGAGCTCGTTTTGGCTGGAGCAATCGTGCTAATCTCTTTTACCTAACTGGCGGTGTGGCGTTTACACGCCTAGATGGAGCAAATGTTATTTTTGCTGGTGATGGTGGTGATGGTGAAAATGGCAGTAATAGCGTCAATAATGGTGGTGATGGTCTTGGTGGAGCTGGAGGTATTGGAGGCCGCTCTATTAGCGTTTTTAATAAGGAAAATTTAACTGGCTTTGCAGTTGGTGCTGGTATAGAGACAAAGATTACAAAGAATATTTCTATTGGATTTGAAGGTATCTATTATGGATTTAATGGTGATGATGGAGACTATAATCAATTTAATGGCATGAATGGGTCTAGCTATGCTTCAAAAGATGATAGTAGTACCTTTGTGTTACGTAGTCGATTGGCAATTCATTTTTAACCTAAAGACCTGACAGGTTTTTAAAACCTGTCAGGTCAATTTATTTCACTCTACTCACATCATACCCCAAATTAGGAGCCAACCACCGTTCTGCCTCTTCAATTGTCATTCCCTTACGTTTTGCATAATCTTCAACTTGATCTTTATACACTTTACCAACACCAAAATATCGCGCTTTTGGATGTGCAATGTACCAACCAGATACTGCCGCTGTTGGTAACATGGCAAAACTATCTGTCATTGTAATACCCGCATTTTTATCTGGTTCAAGTAGTTGCCACAGTGTGGTTTTTTCTGTATGTTCTGGGCAAGCAGGATAGCCGGGGGCTGGACGAATTCCATCATAGTTTTCTTTGATTAATTCTTCGTTACTAAAATTTTCATCCACGGAATAAGCCCAAAATTCTTTACGTACCCGTTCATGCATACGTTCAGCAAAGGCTTCGGCTAAACGATCAGCTAATGCTTTGATTAGTATGCTATTATAATCATCATAATCTTGTTCAAAACGGGAGACGTGTTCGTCTATACCAATGCCGGCTGTTACCGCAAATGCTCCTATATAATCCTCTTTTGGACTAATAAAATCAGCTAAACATAAGTTAGGATTTTGTTTGGTTTTAGGCATTTGTTGACGCAGATGATGTAGCACGGTTTTGACTTCAGTACGATTATCATCTGTATAGAGTTGAATATCATCATCATTCACCATCTTGGCTGGAAAAAAACCAATTACTGCGCGAGCTTTTAACCATTTTTGTTTGATAATTTGATCTAACATTGTTAGTGCATCTTCATAAAGACTACGCGCTTCTGTTCCGACTATTTCATCATCCAGAATTTGAGGAAAACGCCCTGCTAATTCCCAAGTTCTAAAGAATTGTGTCCAATCAATACGGTTACGCAATTCTTCTAGTGAATAATCTTCAAATACTTTTATGCCTAAAAAAGTTGGTTTAGCTGGTGTATAATCTTCCCAGTTGAAGGTGAATTTATTCGCTCTTGCTTGTTGCAGTGAAAATTTCTTTTTATTTAGCAGCTTCTTCGCGCGTTCTTCACGTATTGTTGCATATTCTTTACTTACATTCTGTGCAAAATTGGTCTTTAATTCAGTGGAAAGTAAACTTTGTGCCACACCCACCGCACGAGAAGCATCTTGCACATAAACAACCGGATTACTATAATTCTGAGCAATTTTCACTGCTGTATGTACTTTGGAAGTAGTTGCACCACCTATAAGCAATGGCACTTTAAAACCTTGGCGTTCCATTTCTGTGGCAACATGCACCATTTCGTCTAATGATGGGGTGATTAGCCCTGATAAGCCAATAATATCACAATTTTGTTCTTTAGCAGTTTTCAAAATAGTTTCAGCCGGAACCATCACGCCAATATCAATAATCTCAAAATTATTGCATTGCAAAACCACTCCAACGATATTTTTTCCAATGTCATGAACATCACCCTTAACGGTTGCTAACAAAATTTTGCCATTGTTCTCAATTGTTCCACCCTTTTCAGCTTCAATATAGGGCATTAAGTATGCTACCGCCTTTTTCATAACACGGGCTGATTTAACTACTTGAGGCAAAAACATTTTTCCTGCACCAAATAAATCTCCAACCACATTCATGCCATTCATCAATGCACCTTCAATGACATGTAAAGGGCGTTCAGCCTGTTGCCTAGCTTCTTCCGTATCTTCTTCAATATATTGAGTAATACCTTTTACTAAAGCATGTTCAAGCCGTTTGCTGACTGGAGCCTCGCGCCATTCAAGAGCTTTACTATCGTCTTGTGTGCTAGCCCCAGCTTTATATTTATTTGCAATGTCTAAAAGTAATTCAGTTGCATCATCACGACGATTTAAAATAACATCTTCAACCCGATCACGCAGTTCTGCTGGTAAATCTTCATAAATCGCCAATTGCCCTGCGTTGACAATTCCCATATCCATGCCAGCATCAATGGCATAATACAAAAAAACTGAATGAATTGCTTCACGTAGTTGATTATTACCGCGAAATGAAAATGAAACATTAGAAACTCCACCTGAAATAAGCGCGTGGGGTAAATGTTGTTTTATATCACGAATGGCTTCAATAAAATCAACTGCATAATTATTATGCTCATCAATTCCGGTAGCAACTGCAAATATATTAGGGTCAAAAATAATATCTTCAGGCGGAAAGCCTAGTTTTTCTACCCAAATCTGATAAGAACGCTTACAAATTTCAAATTTACGCGCTCTAGTATCAGCTTGCCCATCTTCATCAAACGCCATAATAATAACAGCGGCACCATAACGTCTTACCAGTGTAGCTTGCTTTATAAAGTTTTCTTCACCTTCTTTGAGGCTGATTGAATTAACAATTGATTTACCTTGAACGCATTTTAAGCCGGCTTCTAAAATTTCCCATTTGGAAGAGTCAACCATCAGCGGCACTTTAGCAATATCAGGCTCGGTTGCAACCAGATTCAAAAATTTAACCATCACTGCTTTAGAATCCAGCAAGCCTTCATCCATATTGACATCAATGACTTGGGCACCAGTTTCGACTTGTTCACGTGCAACGTCTAGGGCGGTTTCATAATTTTCTTCTTTAATCAATCGTTTAAAACGAGCTGAACCGGTGACATTAGCGCGTTCGCCAATATTGAGAAATAAAGAATCTTTTGTAATGGTACAAGGTTCTAAGCCGGAAAGGCGACATGCAATTGGAATATCTGGCAATTGGCGGGGAGGAAATTTTTCGACTGCTGCTTTGATAGCGCGAATATGATCTGGGGTTGTACCACAACAACCTCCAATAATATTTAAAAAACCACTTTGCGCCCATTCTCCAATGTCGATTGCCATATCTTCAGGAGTTTCATCATAGCCGCCAAATTCATTAGGTAAGCCGGCATTAGGATGTGCTGATACATAAGTTTCTGAAATTCGAGATAATTCTTCTACATACTGGCGTAATTCTTTTGCCCCTAAAGCGCAATTTAGACCGATTGACAGTGGCTGGGCATGACGTAAGGAGTTCCAAAAAGCTTCAGTAGTTTGCCCGGATAAGGTTCTACCAGATGCATCAGTAATGGTACCGGAAATCATAATCGGCAAAGACATTTGATGATCATCAAAATATTTTTGTACGGCAAAAATAGCAGCCTTAGCATTTAAAGTATCAAAAATAGTTTCAATCAACAACAAATCAGCACCACCATCGACTAAAGCTTGAGTGGCTTCATAATAAGTTGCTACTAAATCATCAAAGGTAACATTACGAAAGCTTGGGTCATTGACATCTGGAGAAATAGAACATGTACGATTAGTAGGGCCAAGCACACCGGCAACAAAACGTGGAAAATCTGGCGTTTTAGCTGTCATTTCATCGGCTGCTTGACGTGCTAATTTGGTTGCAACAAAATTCATTTCATAAACCAAATCCTCCATCTGATAATCAGCCATCGCAATGCGAGTACCATTAAAAGTATTAGTTTCAATGATATCAGCACCAGCTTCTAAATATTGAGTGTAGATTTCCTTGATAATCTGCGGCTGAGTGATAGCCAATAAATCATTATTACCTTTTAAATCACAAGCCCAATCTTTAAAGCGTTCACCTCGATAATCATCTTCTTCTAATTTATGCCTCTGAATCATAGTGCCCATAGCACCATCAAGGATAAGGATACGTTGCTTTAAAAGAGATTTGATAGTCATAAAATAAAATATATAAAATTATACAGTAACTTTGATGGGCAAACAATAGACCATTATTTGTTCCATTGTTTATATAGAGTTTGTAAGATCTAAGGAGGAATTGTGAAGTTGTTGGGCGCCCAACCTACGTAATTTTTGTGTTGTCTGGAGTGAGATTATTGAACCCATGCCTTTCGACTAAACAAGGCACCAATTCCCTGCCATTCATCAAATTGTAAACGATTACCTTCTAATTTATGTTTCTTTAACAGATTTTTCTTATTAAACACGTAGTAACTTAATAGCGATGTTTGCCAGAAACAAACTAACAACAACAGATCGTTTAGGTTTACTAATTGGACAAACAGAAGAACAAAAAGACCATATAATTTGTTCTTGTTTTAATGTGGGAACTAAGAAATTAAGGAACAGAATTTAACTACTACCCAACAAATTGCTGAAGTATTGCAGGCTGGGGGTAATTGTGGATCCTGTATTCCTGAATTGAAGGGGTTGTTGTGTAGTAATTAAATAAATGTTATGGTAATTACAGTTTGTAATGTATTTTGAAGTCATGAACATTCACATAATATTAATACTTATAAAATGGAAAGTTAAAAATGAAATTCCAAACCAATAAAATTGTGAAGATAGAGATACCTATAGGCGTATTTTCTGTGTTAAAACAAACCACAGAAGAATTTGCTATGAGTATGCGAATAGCCGCTGCTGTAAAATGGTATGAACAAGGAATGGTATCTCAAGAAAAAGCGGCTGAAATAGCTGGATTATGTCGAGAAGATTTTATTATGGCTTTAACCCAATTTAATATATCCCCGTTTCAATATGATGCCAAGGAAATTCTCGAAGAGGCAGGTTATGAGACATAAATGGGTTTTTGATGCGTCTCCACTCATTGTGTTAGGAAAGGCTGATCTTCTATCTACCATCAGCCCTTTAGCTGAAACTTGGATTATTCCAGAAAGCGTTGTCAAAGAAGTATCACAGAAGACAGATGTTGATAGTTTGTTAAACAAATTGTCTGAGAATTCAAGAGTTGAACGTCAAACCATAGCCATTGAACCATTAGTTGCTAATTGGAATCTTGGAGATGGCGAAAGTGAAGTTATCACATTAGCAGTAGAAAATTCTAAATATGGTGTGATATTAGATGATTTGTCGGCACGTAAGTGTGCAAAAATTTTAAATTTACCTTTAATAGGTTCTTTAGGTTTGGTAGTTAAAGCCAAAAAAGAAGGTTTGCTGGAATTTGCTAAACCAGCCTTTGAAAAACTGGTTATATCAGGTTTATATCTTGATATGGATTTGATAAAACAAGTCTTAACTTCTATTGGAGAAAATTAATAAAGCTTTATGCTGCAATTATCTATTTGATAAAATTATAGAAATTGTAGGGTGTATAAGTGCAGCGTCATACACCCTAGATTAATTATTATAAATCAGTCAATATAAATATCCATATGGTCATTAGATTCATAAGAAAAGCAATTCCAAATATTTGATTTCATCATTTTAACAACGAATCTCCTCTTGAAATTAAAAATATCTTCTTAAATTTATTCGATAATTTTACAGGCGATTACAATAGTCAATTTCACCATTGGCAAATTAATTCTTCGTCAATTGAGCAGACAGAAAAGTAATTATTGAACCCATGCCTTTCGACTAAACAACGCACCAATTCCCTGCCATAAATAAGATATATCTTTAGTAGTGCTACGTTGTCGAGCATAAAAAGCATCACTCATTAACTTTTCTTCTATTGGTACATTAGTAGGTAAATTTAATTGGCTTGGACCAATTAAGCCTATTGGTGCTTCGTCTCGAACTTTTGCCCAATCTTCTACCCGTTGTTCAGATTGTCTTGGTGTCAATGGCACAACTCCAACAAGTCGTAAATCACCTGTCAAAATTGACCATAAATATGGTAAATAACGTAATATTGGTATCCGTGTATTCCATGTCCATGCTGTAAATACTCTACGTTTACGATTGCCAAAATCATCAAATTGTAAACGATTACCTTCTAATCTCTTTTTCTTTAACAGATTTTTCTTATTAGACACAAGTAATGCAAATAACCACAATGGTAATGATGCAATTATTAACAATAATCCTAATAAACGATTTACAGGCTGAGCAATGCTTTTGCTGATTGTTTCAGTGTCTAAGTCGGCTAATAAAAATGTATCACTTATATGTAGTGTCGTATCTATATCAACACGAATTAAGTCATTTGACCATACTATCGCGTTTTTTATTTCTACGAATTCTCCAATATATGTATTGGGTAAAATAACACTCGATTCTATAGTAGCGGCGCGATCAATAATAACATTGTCACTAATTACCACTTGATCTAATAATTCTGCTTGCGGATGTACTCGACAATTGGAACCAACAAAAGCAATACCTTGTTTCAAACTTTGGGGTGATATTTGCGATTTACGCCCAATTTTTAAGCCTAATGCAAGTTCGCGCCCGGGTACTATTAATTTATCAAATTTGCCTGCAATTACGTCTAAATTAGTTTGATGAAAACTTTTTAAAGAGTCTAACTTATTGATGTATTTTTCTTTTATCCAACAAAAATTATCTAATTCTGACTTAGGAGTGTCTTTATTGCAAGTTTTACTAATAATTTCATTAGATAAAATATCACCGCGTAATATTAAATATTCTTCTGTATTATTAATACGTTGTATTATATCATAAGGATGTTCTTCACCCCTACTAAGAATATAATTAAAACGAACTCCCCAACGAGCACCGGCACCAAAAGTCTTTTCCACATTTTCAGCATCTGCTGAAATAACAAAAGTTATATCAGATACGCCAGAATTAATTAAACTTTCAATGGCATATTCCAACACCGGTTTACCGGCAACTGGAAGTAATGCCACGCAAGCTTTTTTAGTCAGTGGTAGTAATTCCTTACCAAGTCGATCAGCTAAAACCAAGGCTTTCATTTTAATAAGCTCCTTTACCCATTAAAACTGCTGGAATTGTTTGAAATAATATTTTAATATCAGTCCATAATGATTGAGACTCAATATATTTGACATCTAATTCAACTTGTTGAGGAAATGGAATGTCAGAACGCCCCGATACTTGCCATACACAAGTAATACCGGGAATAACCTCTAAACGACGACGATCAGCTAATGAATATTGATCCACTTCCGCAGGTACAGGTGGACGTGGTCCAACTAAGGACATATCACCTTTAAACACATTCCATAATTGTGGTAGTTCGTCAATAGAAACTTTGCGAATGAAACGTCCAATCTTAGTAATACGAGGATCATGTTTCATTTTAAACAGAACTCCGCCACTCATTTCATTGTCTTTCATCAATTGTTTTTTACGTTCTTCTGCATCCATATACATAGAACGAAACTTCCACATGGTAAATAAAGTACCCCAACGACCAACACGTGTTTGTTTAAATAACACGGCTCCGGGGGATTCTATATAAATCAAAGCGGCAATAGTTAAAAATAAAGGACTTAATAATAATATTATTATTCCAGAAGCAATTATATCTAATAAGCGTTTTAATAAGTATGCACTACGTATAACTAGATTCCAAGTTAAACGCTTAGTATAAAAACGCAATTTGTATATTAGACTGGTAACGCCAATATGGTCATAACGGTTTAATAGAATTTCCCGTAATTTATCTTGATGAATTTGTTTTAACATATTTAAGAATTCATATAAGTTAAAGCGGCTGCTTCTTCTTGAAAAATATTAAAAATTTGTTGCAAGCGCGTTAGTTCAATCAGTGTACGTACTGCTGGTGTTAATCCTAATAACACTACATCACCTTTTTTACCTCGCGCTGCTTTTAAAGCTGATATTAGTACAGATAATCCACTAGAATCCATAAAGCTGACTTTACTAAGATTTAAAATTAAATTACCTTGACCAACTTTAATGACATCTAATAATTTTTTTCTAGCTTCAGTAACAGCGTCTCCCATTACTAATTTGCCTGATAAATCTACAATATCAATTTTATCTTGTGTACGATGACTTAATAACATTTTTTTATCCTCTTTAAAATTTTTTTTTCATTTCTAATGTATGTATCCCAGCTGTAGTGCTATAACTGATACCATCCATTAATTCTTTAATTAAATAAAGTCCCCATCCACCATTGGGTATTTGTTCTATATCAGAAGGATCTATATCAACTACAGCACTTCTATCCATTTCTAATAACTTAGGATCCATTCCAATACCAGTATCTTGAATACTAATAACTAAATCATTATCTTGAAAAGATACGATCAAATCAATTAAACAATTTATTTGCCCCTGATAACTATGAATTATTACATTATTGAGTGCTTCTTTTACAGCCTGTCGCACTCCATCAACTTCGACAGAAGAAAGAGGAGTTAAAACACATAAAGCTCGAATACACTCATCGGCTAAATCCAGCGTCTCAGGATTACTATCAATGTTTAAGCTTATTTTTTTCATGGTGAAATAGTTTTCGCATAATATATGCCATTTAAAATCTGCTGAATGTACAAGCAAACAAGGCAGACTAGCTAAAGAGTAAGTATCATTAAAATGTCAATAATGTCATGTTATCGTCGCGTTATAAGTGAAAGTTATTATGAATTTATCAAATAATGATAATAAATGGATGCGTCATGCTCTGCAATTGGCAGATTTTGCTGCCGCTGAAGGTGAAATTCCGGTAGGAGCTGTGATAGTAGAAGATAATATTTGTATTGCAGAAGGTTGGAATCAAGCGATCATGTGTAATGATCCTACAGCTCATGCTGAAATTGTAGCCTTACGCAAGGCTGCACAATTTAATCAAAATTACCGTTTAGTCAATGCAACTTTATATGTTACTCTTGAACCTTGCACTATGTGTGCTGGTGCAATTTTACAAGCGCGAATTAAACGTATAGTATTTGGAGCTTATGATAATAAAGCTGGGGCTGCTGGTAGCCGCTTTGATATTTTAAGAGATAGTCGTCATAATCATTATTTGGAATGTGTCAGCGGCATCTTAGCTGATGATTGCAGTAGATGCCTGACAAATTTTTTTAAGCAGCGTCGAAACTAAGCGACAAAATAGACAGACTGATAACCTTCTGTGAAGATAGAAAAATCAGTTTTGTCTAGCGACAATTCTATTGCTGCTTTAATATCTTCAATATTATCAGTCTTGTTATTTAAATCAAGTCTTAACATGCGGAATATTTCATTGATACTACGAAGTATTTTAACTGACATCAATTCTCCAGAAGAATTAGCTCGTTCAATTAAATTGGTAAAAAATTTTTCCGTCTTGTCTGTTAATAATTCTGGATTTTTTTGTAAAATTTTAATACGTTTTTCTAAAGTTGGTGTTCGTAACCATTTTACAATCTTTGAAAATATTTCTTTGGAATCATTTTCAATTAAGACTTGTTTAGTTAATTGCTTAGCTGTATGTAATAAGATAATATCCTGTTTAGATAACTTTGATTTAAGGATATGTAATAGTTCAAGACGACTTTTATAAAAATCTTTTAATATATTATCGCCTTCATTATCAGCATCTGCAATCAGATCATCAAATATCTCTTCGATAAAACTAGTAATTAAGTTGGGGTTTTTTAGTAAAACCGTTATACCATCATCTGGTGTTTGAGCATTAAATAAAAATTCTTCTAATGCTGATTCAACTTCTTGTAATGCAACAGGATCATTCATTTTCATAAGGGTTTACTCATTTTAGACATTTCAAGTAATTTACCATAATTTTGCAATTCATCAACAAAGATTTCTCCAAAATAGTGAGTTATATCCTCTGATAAACTGATGCTACTTTTAAACATAAAAGTAGCATTGCCTGATAAATACACTGAATAGCCATCCTCATTAGTAGCTTGACAACGCACTAAACCTCCTCGATTATAAACATCTATGGTGTTACCAAAAGGTGAATGTTTTAATAAACAATAGACTAGTGTACTTGCTGACATGCCACTACCACATGAGTTAGTTAAACCAACTCCTCTTTCATAAGTTCTAACGAATATCGCGCCGTCATCTAATATTTGACAAAAGTTAATATTGGTTCCATTAGGAAATAGTTCAGGAAGTTGATTGGCTTTTGCTCCTATTGTATCAAGTTCGGTATCTGAAATGTTATCGACAATTGCAACAATATGAGGGTTAGGCATATGTACTTCAGTAAATTTGAATACTGGTGATAGTGCAGGTAATATTTGATTAATGCAGTCTGTATTTAATGAAATGGTGCTTAATTCGGCTTTATAAGTTGCGACATCTGGATGTATATTTTGATCTTTTTCGACTTGAGAAACGCCTTTTAAGGTTTCAATTGAAACACTATGTTTGTCTAAAGATTCACAAGCAAATCTACCAACACATCTTAAACCATTACCACACATTTCAGCTTCGGAGCCATCAGGATTAAACATCCTCATAGTGCCATCAGCTTTATCACTATTTTGAAAAAAAAGTATGCCATCAGCTCCTAAGATACCATTTCTATCGCAAAGCTGATTGGATAATGTTTTTCTTTGCTCCTCAGAAAATAATATTTTATGATATTCATCAATTAGAATAAAATCATTTCCAGAACCATGACATTTTAGTATGTTGATTTTCATGTTAATTTATTTTTTCTATGTGAAATCAATTTTCATTTCAGGCAAATTAATAATAGCTTTAGCATGAATTAGAAAATCCATACCTAAAATACCATTAATATTGAAACCATAATCCATACCTCCAATTTCTACCTGAAAATCTTGTAAACTACATTTACCTACTTGTAAATAATCAACAGTGCGCATAAAAACGGTTTCCGTACCACCAACACCGCGTATAGTATGAAAAACATCCTCTAATGCTGGTTCAATTTGAATACTAGCAACTGTATCAACAGATAAAATAGTTGTAGTTGAACCTGTATCAACTAATATATTTGAAATATTAGTGACCATTCCTTTATAAGCTACAGTCACTGTGGTAAAAATATGATTATTTTTCAGTATTAACTGCATCATTTAACCTAATTCCTAACCATTTCCGTTCACGAATATCTAGTTTTTCACGCGCTGCATTAACAAAATAAAACTCACGACTGGGATATTTTTTATGAAGATGACGATATTTTTGCATTGCATCACCTCCACTGACACAAGTTTCAATAACGGCTATATTATCAAGATGTCGTTGAGTGTCTGAAGTTGTATGTGCTTCTAAAGCTTCTACTATAAGCCATTGTTTTTTATATATTTTATGTATATCTGACCATATCATAATAATAATCCTTTAGCAGAATGAATTTATGGACCAAAACCGGGTACGCTTAATTCACTACCATTACTTTCAACAGTTAAATATAATTCAATATCAGCATATTCTGCTGCGTCTGGCGGTAAGTCATTGGCACGAGCTGCTAGGTTACACCACTGTATTCGTTTATTTATATCCCAAATTGCGTCTTTACCTGAACGATAAGTTGGATAGTGATCTATTATATTAGTTAATTTTTTGAGGTATTGCCCACGTATCCATTTACCACTATTCTTTTTATGGCAATCTGTACAAGCAAAATTCAGTTGTCCAATTTTACGTTGGGTTAGGGTTTTTCCTCGTTTTAAGGCAAGGTTGGTGTTAGTGTCACTGGTATCAACAGCAATTTTTTGTCCATTGGCTAGGTTACGTAAATAGATCGTTAAAGCTAGGTTTTCTTCGCTTTGTAGTAAATATTTTACATTAGTTGTCGCTTTAGCGTGACGAGTAATAAATTCTTCTATGCCAATTATTTTGTTTAAGCGTGGTTCAAATTTAGGCATTGTAACTGCCCATTTGGCAAATTTATCTTCAGGATTTTTATGGCATTTTTGACAAGATTCAATAAATAAGTCTGCGCCTGTTTCCAGTTCAAACATTGCAGGATTTTCAAATTCATCTAAATTATCCACATTATTTGTTGGTATTCGACGTTGTGGAAGTGGTACTGGAATTGTAAGTGTTTTTAAGTAAGATACAATATCCTTAATTTCATCTGTAGTTAAGATATTATGCGCACCCCAAGGTGGCATTACAGTATTAGGATTATAAATCCTAGCATCATAAATATAATTAAATAATAATTGATCGGGTAAATTCCATGCTCCAATAAATGATAAATTCATACCTATATTACCCGGTTGAGAAACATCAGGTAAAATATGACAGGCAACACAATTACCTTTTTTTCTATTTGCTACTAATTTTTTACCATTAGCAGGATTAGCTTTAATGCTAGATGTTATCGGTTGGATAACTGACACTGGTTTTTTTACTGTGTGTCGTAAATTACTATAGTTACTCCATGTATTACTGCTTTTCCAAGATGTTATAGTAGTAGCATTTTTTATATCTAATGGTACAGATGATGGCATTTCTGCCGCTTTTACGGATAAAGGTATTATTAATATATATATTAACAATAACTGTGATTTATTATACTGCAATTTAACCCCCATAGTGGAGAAATTAAGATGGAAATTTATGAACCATTAAATCAATCATTAAAACATGTAGGTTCTTTAATGGATGCCGCTGAAACGCATGGTATTTTATGCGGATTATTATGTGTATCTCAATCTTTTTCTGAAAACCTTTGGATAAAACATGTTCTTGGAGAAGCTTCTGTACAAGATGGCTTGGCTTCTCAATGTCAGCAACAATTACATCTGGTAAAAAATTATACCATAGATCAATTGGAATCCTCTAATTATGAATTCATGCCTTTATTACCTGATGATGAAATTTCGTTATTAGAACGCACTCAAGCTTTAGGTGGGTGGTGTGAAGGCTTTTTATTTGGTTTTAGTTTAACTAAAAATAAGTTAGATGATTTATCAGATAATATGAAAGATTTTATTGATGATATGATTTCGGTATCACATATAGCACCCACTGAAAAGAGTGAAGACAATGAAGAAAATTATATGCAAGTAGTGGAATATATTAAGGTGGGTGTCATTAGTTGCTATGATTCAAAATATTAACATATGGTATAATTAGCAGTAAAATAAACTGTTAGGATATATAAACCAATGCTTGAATTCGCCAAAGAAATCCAGCCCGTAAATATTGAAGATGAAATGAAACAATCCTACCTTGATTATGCGATGAGTGTAATCGTTGGTAGGGCATTACCTGATGTTCGTGATGGCTTAAAACCTGTGCATCGACGCTCATTATACGCAATGCATGAATTGGGTAATGTTTGGAATAAGCCTTATAAAAAATCTGCACGTATTGTGGGTGATACTTTAGGGCGTTTTCATCCTCATGGTGATTCTTCTGTATATGACACTATTGTGCGTATGGCACAGCCGTTTTCTTTACGTTATTGCCTTGTAGATGGGCAAGGAAATTTTGGTTCTATTGATGGTGATAATGCCGCTAGTATGCGTTATACCGAAGTTAGAATGTCTAAAATTGCTCATGAGTTGCTAACTGATATTGATAAGGATACTGTTGATTTCAATCCAAATTATGATGAATCTGAATTTGAGCCTAAAGTTTTTCCTACCAGAATTCCTAATTTATTAATCAATGGCACTAGCGGTATTGCCGTGGGTATGGCGACTAATATTCCGCCGCATAATTTAGGCGAAGTGATTAATGCTTGCATTGCTTTAATTGATGATGCTGATTTATCTATTGAAGCATTAATGGAATATATACCCGGTCCAGATTTCCCTACTGCTGCTATGATTAATGGTGCAAATGGTATTACTGAAGCCTATCATACTGGGCGAGGTAAAATTTATCTTCGCGCTCGCAGTAACTTTGAAGAAGATGATAATGGTCATCAAAAAATTATAGTAACAGAGTTACCTTATCAAGTTAATAAAGCGCGTTTGCTGGAAAAAATAGCAGAGTTAATTAAAGATAAAAAAATTGAAGGTATTAGTGCTTTACGCGATGAGTCTGATAAAGATGGTATTCGTATAGTTGTTGAAATACGACGTGGTGAAATTGCTGATGTTGTATTAAATAATTTATTTAAATATACTCAAATGCAAAATGTGTTTGGTATTAATATGGTGGCTTTAGTTGATGGAGAACCGCGTTTATTACCTTTAAAGCAGTTACTAGAATATTTTATTCGCCATAGACGCGAAATCGTTACACGACGCACTTTGTTTGAGTTAAAGAAAGCTAGAGAAAGAGCGCATATATTAGAAGGTTTAGCTACAGCTTTAAAGAATATAGATGCTGTAATTAAAATTATAAAAGCTGCTAAAACCCCGCAAATCGCACGAGAAAAATTATCCAGCAGCTATAGCTTATCAAAAGTTCAAATACAGGCTATTTTAGATTTACGCTTACATCGTATAACTGGCTTAGAACAAGACAAAATTGTTGAAGAAATTAAAAATTTATCTATTCGGATTACAGATTTATTAGATATTCTGGATAATAATGAACGCTTGATGAAGGTGATACGTGCAGAATTAATGGCGGTGCATGATCAATATGCTGATAAGCGACAAACTGAAATACTAATAGATAGTATTAATTTAAGTATAGAAGATTTAATTACTGAAGAAGATGTGGTTGTTACCTTGTCTATTGAAGGTTATATTAAAACTCAAGCTGTTAATACTTATACTGCTCAAAAACGCGGCGGTAAAGGTAAATCAGCGACTAAAATTAAACAAGAAGATGTGATTGATAAGCTGTTTATTGCTAATACTCATGATACCATTTTGTGTTTTAGTAGTATAGGTAAGGTTTATTGGTTAAAAGTTCATCAATTGCCATTGGCTAGTCGCGCTTCACGCGGTAAACCAATTATTAATTTACTAGCTTTAGAAGCAAATGAACGTATAAATACGATTTTGCCAATACGTGAATTTACTGAAGATAAATTTGTTTTGATGGCAACTTCTAAAGGCACAGTTAAGAAAACTGCTCTTATAAAATTTTCAAATCCTCGTTCTAATGGCATTATCGCAATTAATTTAAATGATAATGATCGATTAATTGGGGTAGATATAACAGATGGGCAACAAGATGTAATGTTATTTAGTAAACGCGGCAAGGCAGTGCGTTTTAAAGAAGAAGCTGTACGTGCAACTGGGCGAACTGCACGTGGTGTGCGTGGTATTAGATTAGCGGATGAAGATCAAGTAATGTCGTTAATTATAACACATACTGGCGGCACGGTTTTAACTTCTACAGTTAATGGTTTTGGTAAGCGCACACCTGTGGATGACTATCCAACCAAAGGGCGTGGTGGTAAAGGCGTAATCGCGATAAAAACTTCAGAACGTAATGGTGAAGTAGTAGGAGCCTTGCAAGTTGAAGATAATGATGACATTATGTTAATAAGTGATCGTGGAACCTTAGTCCGTACTAAAGTTGAAGGTATTTCAGTAGTAAGTCGTAATACTCAAGGAGTCAATTTGATTACCTTAAGTAAAAAAGAACAATTGGTAGGTTTATGTAAAATTTTAGAGTTAGAAGTAGATGAAGAAGAAACTGAGGAATAAAAAACTATGAATAGTGAAGTAACTGCTATAACTTGGATGTTACTAATTGTAGCTATAATTTTAGAAGTATTTGGTACGATTTCAATGAAATTATCAGATGGTTTTACTAAAATTGGACCAATTATAGCGATGTTAGGATTTTATGCTGTTGGTTTAAGTTTATTGGCATATGTGGTTAAGTCTATAGATATTAGTATAGCATACGCGGTATGGTCAGGTTTAGGCACTGCTTTAATTGCAATTATTGGCTTTTTATGGTTTAAAGAAACAGCAACTACGATTAAAATCATATCAATAGCACTGATAGTTATAGGAGTTATTGGGTTAAATTTGAATGTTAGCTCATCATAAATTCCAACAAACCTGACAGGTTTTAAAAACCTGTCAGGTTTAAAAACATAGGAATGAAAATTTGTATAAGTCATATTCATTTATAATGAAAAATTTAGGATTTGATGCCAGCATTTCTAAATTTTTAAAAGAAATTAATATAGCTAATGAAAATTATAAAAATATTTTAGATGTTGGCTGTGGCACTGGTGTTATTGGTTTAAGCTTGGCTGAAAGATATAGAAATTGTTCCATTTTGTTCACTGATATAAATCAAAATTTGCTGAATCAAGCAAAAAAGAATGCTGAAGAAAAACAGATTGAAGCGAAAAGATTATCTTTTGGAATATCTGATATAACTACTCCTAAAAAAATAACTTCAACAAACTCGATTATTTTAAAAGATGCGACATTTGATATAGTTGCAACAGGTGCTGTTATTGGATATTCACAAAATCAAAAACAAACAATAGAAGATTTGCTAAGTCTGGTAAAACCAAATGGATATTTTATAAATATTGAAATGAATGAGGGTTTTTTTGGCAAAAATGTCTCAAGAAGGTATAAATATCCAATAATGCCACTTGCAGAGATAGAAAAATTAATAAAGTTAAATGGATTTGAACTTGTATCAATTCCTGTAACTATTTTTCCCGCAAAGTTGACTAGAACTTGCTATATTGCACGTAAGTATTAGATAATGCAATATGATTTTGAATGGGATCCTAAAAAAGCTAAAATTAATATCAGGAACCATATTTCGTGATCCTCAAGCTATATCAATAGTTGATCAAGAACATAGTGAAAATGAAGATCGATGGATTACCATAGGTTTTGATAGTTCTGGAGTATTATTAGTAGTAATACATACATTTAATTATGTAAGTCAAGAAGTATGTAAAATTAGAAATTAAATTTTCCAATTTATCTTGAGCCAGACATAGCAGAATTTATAAAAAAGTTAGCATTAGCAAAAAATGCTGATATGAATAAAATTGTTAATTTTTTATTAAAAAAAGAAAAAGAATTAATTGAATATGGAATTAATTAATCATTTTTTTCTTAATTTCATTTTAAGATTGACATTTTTATCTGTAATATTGACGCATTGATATTTATGTTGATAAGCAGAATGTTGAGCTTTAATCACATATTGCCCCGGTTTTAGACGAATACCATCTTTATATCTAGGTTTAATATTCATGATTTTAACATCAACATTAGTAGGTTTAGTTTTGACAGTCAAACTATATGTTTGACCAAAATTCCAATTTACTTCAAAACCATTGATTATTATCAGATAAAATATGAATAATATTGCCCAAAATGCTGTGGCTTGCATCCATCCTATTTCTCTTCCATTGGCAATATCTTTTTGAACTTCTTGTTTGTCACGTTCAATTTGTTTTTGCTTATTTTCTAATTGCTTTTTTTGACTGACTGCAAAATCTTTTTGTTTTTTTGTAGTTTCTGTTGTTGCATCTTTAGCTTTGGTATTTTGTTCGGTTTTTAATTTTGTTAATTTGTCTTTGTTAGTTTTTTGGAATCTTGTTAAATCAGCCGCTTGAGTTTTTTTAAAATTCGCAAGCTGTTCTTCTGAGTTTTTTTCAAATTCAGTTAATCTTTTACTTTTATAAATAATAAATAAAAATGAAAACATTACTACTAAAATCATTTAATAATAACCTTATTTAGATTTTCTATTACTTTTTCTGGTGATAAAGTTTGATAACAATTTGGTGAAACGCTAGTCGCACCGCGATAAGTACATTTCTTATTAAAGCAGGGAGCGCAGGCAAAATCTACTTGTAAATGTGTTTGTGCTAAACCATAAGTACCTGTTAATGATGGTGCTGTTGCTCCATATAATGTTATTGATGGTATATTCAAGGCAGCGGCAAGATGGGCTAATCCTGTATCTACTCCAATTACAACTTTGGCTTCTGTTAATTCTTTAGCGATAGTATATAAGGTACTTTTAGCTATTATATGAATATTTGAATTTATTGCCGCCAGCTTTTGAGCGCGTTTATATTCTTGAGCATTTCCCCAAGGTACAGCGATTTCAAAACCATGTTCTATCATTTTACGTGCCAATTTTCCCCAATATTCATAGGGCCAATGCTTGCTTTGCCACGTTGTTCCATGCAAAAATATAATTTTTGACTTTGGTATTATGGGTTGAAAATGTTGAATTATACCATAATTAGGCTGGTCTTTCGGAGCAGTATAATTTAAAGCCGCTGCAAATAATTGTCTTAATCTGGTGACTGCGTGTTGATTTTTAGGAATATTATAACTTTGTTGATATACTAAAGCGGCTAAACCTTCTCGCGCTGATTTAAAATCAAATCCACAACGAATACCTTGTGCTTTATAAGTTATAAATGCACTTTTTAATAAGCCTTGTGCGTCAATAATTTTATCATATTTTTGTTGTTGTAATTTTTGGATAAAATTATGCCAAATACCAGTTGATAATGTTTGCCAAATTTGTTTACGCCATCGCCGTAGTGCGATAGGAATTACTTGTTTAACCGCTGGATGCCATGTTGGGATTTCAGCAAAGTTTTCTTCGACAACCCAATCAACTTCTAAGTCAGGATAATGTTGTTGCGCATCAGTTATGGCTGGTAAAGTATGGATAACATCCCCTAATGAGGAAGTTTTAACTATTAAAATACGCATTAAATATGAAAACAGATTCTAGTGAAAAATTACAAAAAGTATTAGCTCGCGCTGGTTTAGGCTCAAGGCGTGAAATTGAACAATGGATTCGAGATGGGCGTGTAAAAGTTAATAAAGATATAGCTCATATTGGTGAACGAGTTGTGTTTAAAGATAAGATTAGTGTTGATAATCGTGAAATAAATATTTTAAATATAAAAGAAGCACCTCAAAAGATTTTATGTTATCACAAACCAGCAGGTGAAGTTTGTACTCGCCATGACCCTGAAAAACGTAAGACTATTTTTGATAAGTTACCGCCGCTGAAAAGGGCGCGTTGGATTAATGTTGGGCGTTTAGATATTAATACTTCTGGTGTATTGTTATTAACAACTGATGGTGAGTTAGCAAATCGTTTAATGCACCCTTCTTCTAATATTGAACGTGAATATGCAGTAAGAATATTAGGTGAAGTTGATCTTGATATGAAAAAACGTTTAACTGAGGGAGTAGAATTAGAAGATGGTATGGCTAAATTTAAAAGTATTAGAGATGCAGGTGGTAGTGGTGCTAATCATTGGTATCATGTGATATTAACTGAGGGGCGTAATCGTGAAGTTCGCCGTTTATGGGAAACTCAAGGTGTTACAGTAAGTCGTTTGATTAGGATTCGTTTTGGATCAATTTTATTACCTCCACGCTTGCGTGCAGGTAAATCTGTAGAGCTTGATGAACAGAGTAAGCGGCTATTGTTGAAATCACTTAAACACTAACATAGTAGCTGTTTGATTGATATGCCCTATATATGATTCTCCATAGGTACTTAAACCTATTGTGGGAATATCAGAAAAAATTTGCCCATAATCTTCCATTAAATTTTTTGCTTCTAATTCTAAGGTTCTTAAAATGCAATGGAAGTTAATTATAGCTGAGATTGAACCCATTTGTTTTTGTTTATTTTCAAGTGCTTGTTTGGTATCCGCAATCATGTCTTGAGCTTCTAACAATGATAGTTCTGTATCTTCTAAAACATTACAATAGAATACAATATTTTGATCTTGAATTTGTTGTGGGCTGCGAACATATGGTTCATCTCCTACCATTAAACCTACTGGATTGAGCATAAAATGATTTGCAGCATCTTCTACTGAACAACCAACAGCTTCAGCATAAGCTACAGTGGCTGGTTTATTATTAAATTCAATAATTGTTCTTTTTGGCTCATCAACTTTAGTAGCAATCAATTTTTGATCTAAGGCACAAAAACTTTGTGTTTTAAGTATGTCAAATTGAATTTTTGGCTTCATTAATGCTAACAATGCTGCATCAGAATAAGCTTTGCCATTAGCATAAACATAAGTTTTTTCAAATTTAACATCATCACCAGCAGAGCCACCAACAAATAATAGATTAGTTAGATCACCTACCCTATCCATAACTCTTTCTTCAGCACCGCTAAGCCCATCAATTAGAATAATACCTACATATTGGTTAATATCCATTGTTAGAACTGGTTGTCTAAAGTGCTGTTTAAATTTAGCAAATGCGTGATCAACGCCTTGAGTACCCCCCTTCGAGAGATTTTCAACGACTTGAATATCAATATCTTCAATTATATCGGCATTAAATGCCATAGCTACTATTGAATTTTTTAACATTTTACCTGTAACAATTTCACCGGCGGTGGTACAACCAAATACTGGTATATTATTAAAGGTGGCTTGCATTTGTGCCGCTGTTTGATCAGGATCAAATGTTGATGATGCAAAAAAAAGCACCATTTTTGTGTCAAATTCACCGAATTGTTGTGTTAAATCTTGAGTGATTTGTTCAAGATTTGCTTTATTACTGTAGGCTGTGATCACATTCATTATAATTTCAATCTTAATTCTTCTGCTAATTTGTTTAGTTTGTTAATTACCTTGATATTATCTGGAGATTCAGCAGTATATTTATCAGGATTAATACCTTTTAAAATTAATTTAATTTTAATTGTGCTAGCGATAATATGACTGCCTTGCGCCCTCTGTTCAATGATTGTATCAATCATGTCTTTGATTTTACCCGGCATTTTTATCTTCTCATTTTTAATATTGTGTTGCTAAATTAGCATAATGTGTGGCTGAATATTCAAAATATTCCATTTCCTCAGTAGTTAATGGACGTATTTTTTTGACTGGGCTACCTAACCATAAATAGCCACCTTCTAATTCTTTACCCGGTGGTACTAGGCTACCTGCACCCAATAAAGTATAAGCTTTCAATACTGCACCATCTAATACAATAGATCCAATACCAATTAAACAATGGTGTTCTATAGTGCAAGCATGTAAATTCACTTGATGTCCAACTGTAACAGCCTCACCAATAACTAATGCTTGCCCTCCCGGATAATATGGGCTATCATGGGTAACATGTAAGACGCTATTATCTTGAATATTGGTACGTGCGCCAATGCTAATACTATTAATATCACCTCGCGCTACTACCATCGGCCATAAAGAGGCATCTTCTCCAATTGTCACTTCTCCTATGACTAAAGCCATAGGATCTATATAAGCACTAGCGGCAATTTTCGGTGTTTGGTTTTTATAATTGCGAATTGGCATTTTTATCAATACGCGCTCTAATAACGCGCTCTAATTCATCGACTAAGTCTTCATTTTGGACTTTATAATCAGGTTTACCATCAATATATAATAAATTATTGGGGCAGCCACCTGCTAAGCCAATATGTGCTTCTCGTGCTTCTCCCGGTCCATTTACTACACAGCCGATAACGGCTACATCTAATGGTTCTAATACATTTTCAAGACGCTGTTCTAAAGCATTAACTGTTTTTATAACGTCAAAATTTTGACGTGAGCAAGATGGACAAGCAATCAGGTTAATGCCTTTTTGACGGATATGCAGACTTTTTAAAATATCAAAACCTACTTTAATTTCTTCTACTGGGTTGGCGGCTAATGAAACTCGAATGGTATCACCAATACCCTCGGCTAATAACATGCCTAAACCAATAGCTGATTTCACAGCCCCAGCGCGAAAACCTCCAGCTTCAGTAATGCCTAAATGCAGCGGCTGTTCTATTTGTGAGGCTAGCTGTTTATATGCTGCTACCGTCATAAATATTTCTGATGCTTTAAGACTAACTTTGAAATTAGAAAAATTAAGCTTTTCTAAAATCTCAATATGGCGAAAAGCTGATTCGACTAAAGCATCTGCTGTTGGCTCACCATATTTTTTTTGCAAATCTTTTTCCAAAGAACCGGCATTGACACCGATCCTAATTGGAATACCGTTATCTTTCGCGCTTTCTACCACTGCTCTGATACGATCTTCGCGTCCAATATTTCCCGGATTAATTCGCAGACAATCTACACCTAATTCAGCGACTTTCAAGGCAATTTTATAATCAAAATGAATATCAGCCACTAATGGAATATTAGTTGCTAATTTGATTTTACCAAAAGCATCAGCGGCTTCAAGGGAAGGCACAGAAACTCGCACAATATCAGCACCTGCATTTTGCAAGGCATTAATTTGTGCTACTGTAGCTGTGACATCACAAGTTTCTGTATTTGTCATACTTTGTACTGAAATCGGTGCATCTCCACCCACTGCTACATTGCCAACATAAATTTGCTTAGATAAACGGCGTTTCATTTAATAGTTTTATTCTTCTTTTGTTCCAATAATATAAGTGCCATCATCTTTTGAAAACTGTCTTATATTCTTAGTTTCACTTAGATATTCAATATCGATATTTCTATTACCAACCTTAATTTTATAAGGAGGAGTACCTTTTACTGGTAATACTTGATTTTTATTTCCGATACCTTCGTACAGTTGTTTTCCATCACTATCCTGAATTCTCAGCCATACTCGTCTTTTAAAATGCACTGTTAAAGTATGATCTAGTTCTACAGCAGGAGTTTCTTCTACTTCCTCTGTTATTGTCTGAGATTCTTCAGATGTGGTTTCTGTTACTGTTCCTGTCTGTGTAGTATTTTGAGATACTACTGTAGTGGTAGCATTATTAATGCCATTATGATCATTTTGAGGAGATACAGCATTATCATTAGCCCACGGATCAGTATGTGTTGGATTTAGTTGAGCAACAGAAGTTTCTTCTTCTTCATTAGGATAAAATTGCCATATAACCATTAATACTATTACAGTTATAACTAGTAAAATACTAACCAGCTTAGGCCATAAATCTAAGCTAGTTGCTTGTTTTTGATGTTTTATTTTAGGAGTTGGTATTATGGTTTTTAGTTGTTGTGATTTATTAATATGATCAAAACCATCTGCAATAGATTTTTCAGGAATTTCTAGTAATTTCGCATAACTACGTAAGTAACCACGAATAAAAATAGTTGAAGGTAATTTGTCATAATTATCATTTTCAAGCCCCTCGATAACTCTAATATCTAAACATAATCTATCCGCAACATGCCCAACAGATAAATTATTGTCTTCACGGGCTTTACGTAAAATAGCACCCGGGCTTATTTCTGGTTTTGGGGCTTCTTTTTCTTCAGTAGTTTCTTCTACGCTCACTTCTTCAATATCATCGCTTTTTTTAGTTTCATCATTCATATAAACCTCCTATCATTGTTCCAATTGATTGAGTTTTTGAGTTTCTAAGGCATCTGGAAATTGATTACGTAGTAATCGTGCGTATTGTACTTGAGCTTCTTTATTATTGAGTTTACGTTCAATATGAAAGCCGAACCATAAGGTTTTTGAAGTTTGTTTAGCAACATTTGAATAACGTTGCAAGTAATTACGTGCTTGCTTATAACGTTGTTGATCAAAACTTATTGAAGCCATTTGAAATAATGCTCGTGGAAATTTAGAGTTACTTTGCAAGGCTTTGCGCATATAAGTTTCAGCATCTGTTAGTTTTTTGTAACGTACAGCACATATGCCAGCATTAGTATAAGCAATTTCCGGTGTTTTATACATAGGATTTTCTATAGCTTTTAGAAAATGTATATTAGCTTGTGCAAATTCATCATTTTTACATAGAAATTGTCCATAATTATTATGAGCATCATAATAATTTGGTTTAATTTGTAATGATGTTTGATAATGCTTTTTAGCTTCATCATTTTTGCCTAAACGATCATATAATACCGCAATTGCATTATGCGCCTCAGCATAATTGGGATTTATGCTTAATGCTTTTTGCAATGGATCAAGTGCCATCTCATTTTGCCCACGTCGCATATATGCAACACCTAATTGCAAATGATTGGTAGCGGCATTTTGAGCAGCATTCTGCTTGGTTTTGAGATTGGTTCCACAAGCATTTAATAACAAGATCATTAGCACATAACTTGCTAGTTTCATAGTATTACCTATTCAGCTGTCGTCGATTAATAACTTTACCAGCTAATTGCCCACAAGCTGCATCAATATCATCACCGCGAGTTTTTCGTGTAATTGTTACTAAACCTGCTTTGATCAAAATATCACGAAATCGTTCAATGGCTTCAGGTGTTGATCGTTGATAATGGCTTTGTGGAAAAGGATTAAATGGAATTAGATTAATTTTCGCCGAAATACCTTTTAATAACTTTATTAAATCACGAGCATGACTTGGACTATCATTTATGTCTTTTAACATTACATATTCAAAGGTAATATGACGACGATTATCATCTTCTACATATTCACGACAAGCAGCAATTAGTTGATTTAACGGATATTTTTTGTTAATTGGCACCAATTGATCACGTAATGAATCATTTGCTGCATGTAATGATACTGCTAGACTAACTGGAGATTGTTCCTTTAAACGTAATAAGGCTGGAACAATACCAGCAGTGCTTAGAGTAACACGCCGTCGAGATAAACCATAACAGAAATCATTCATCATCAAGCTCATGGCTTGAACGACATTATTAAAATTTGTTAAAGGTTCTCCCATACCCATCATTACAACATTACTAATTACTCGTTCATCCTTTTCCATTTCAGAACGTAGCGTATGTTCTGCTAACCATAATTGACCAATTATCTCTGCCACTGTTAAATTACGATTAAAACCTTGTTGTGCTGTGGCACAAAAACTACAATCTAAGGCACAACCAACTTGTGAAGAAATACATAAGGTGCCACGATCATCTTCTGGAATAAAAACCGTTTCAATACTATTGCCGTTATCTAATTTTAATAGCCATTTGCGTGTACCATCTTGCGAGGTTTGCATGGTTTCTACTTTGGGAATAGTTATGCAAGCAACTTCTTTTAAGCGCAGCCGCAAGGCTTTGCTTAAATTAGTCATTGCATCAAAATCTACAATACCTTGCTGATGAATCCATTTCATGACTTGAGTGGCACGAAATGGTTTTTCACCTATGCTAGCAAAAAAGGCTTGTAAACCATTTAAATCCAAATCCAACAAATTAACCATTGATTAACGTGTACGTGGGCAAACTTGTTCAGAAGTGAAAAAATATTCAATTTCTGTTTTGGCAGTTTCAGGTGCATCGGAACCATGTACTGCGTTTTCATCAACAGTTTCAGCAAAATCAGCGCGTATTGTTCCTGCCGCTGCATCTTTAGGATTAGTTGCTCCCATTAATTCACGGTGAACACTGATGGCATTTTCACCTTCTAATGCTTGTACCATAACTGGTCCGGAAATCATGAAATCAACTAAGTCTTTGAAAAATGGGCGTTCTTTATGTACCGCATAAAAACCTTCGGCTTGCTCACGACTTAAATGCAGCATTTTTGCCGCTATAATTTTTAATCCACCTTTTTCAAAACGTGAATAAATTTCACCAATTACATTTTTAGCAATAGCGTCAGGTTTAATAATAGATAAGGTACGTTCAATAGCCATTCGAGAGTGTTACTCCTGTTGTTGATAGTAAAAAATTACTAATTATACTGAAAAATTTAACCAATGATCAATTAAATTAGGCAACCACAAGATAATCTGTGGATATATCGTCAATAACATCAAAACTATCAACTGTAAGATTACAAAAGGAATTATGCCGCGATAAATTATATCAATGGATATTGTTGGAGGTGCTACTGCTTTTAAATAGAATAAAGCAAAGCCAAATGGCGGAGTTAGAAAGGATGTTTGTAAATTAACTGCTATTAAAACCGCAAACCAAAGCAGATTAATATCAAAAAATTGAGCAATTGGTGCTAGTATTGGCACTACTATAAAGCAGATTTCCAGAAAATCTAGAAAAAAACCTAGTATAAAGATCAACAATAAACTAACTACAATAAATCCCCATTGACCACCGGGTAATTGGGTTAAAATTTCATGTACTAGATGATCACCACCCATGCCTCGAAATACTAAGCCAAAGGCTGTTGCACCAATTAGTATTAGAAAGACCATACTAGTTAAGCGTGTAGTATGTTGTATGGATTTAGTTAATTTTTCTACTGTTAAACGTTTATGTAATATCCCTAATATTAAAGCAGCTATGGCTCCAAATGCCGCTGATTCAGTGGGAGTAGCAATGCCGAAAATTATACTGCCTAATACGATCATTATTATTAATAATGTTGGAATTACACTGTTAATAAAACGAATAACAAACTTCTTATTAGAAATATCACGAACTAATTTGGGTGCTATTTCTGGATTAAGCCATGCTCTGAACATTATATATAATATATATATGGTTATTAACATGATGCCGGGTATAATTGTACCAATAAACAAGCTGCCTGCTGGAACACCGATAATATCAGCTAATAAAATCAATACAATGCTGGGGGGAATTATTTGCCCCAAGGTGCCAGAAGCTGCAATCACGCCGGTTGCAAGGGTTGGGGAATAGTTATTTTTTAATAGAATTGGTAGTGAAATAATACCCATTGTTACTACAGATGCGGCTACAACTCCTGTAGTTGCTGCTAACATGCCACCAACTATCACAACAGAAATAGCTAAACCGCCGCCTAAACGTCCAAGTAATAAGCCCATTACCTCGATTAATTCTTCAGCCAGCCCAGATTTTTCTAAAATTATGCCCATAAATATAAATAGTGGCACTGCTAATAAGGTGAAATTAGTCATAATTCCCCATATTCTCAATGGCAATAAATCAAAAAAGGGCAAACCAAGAAAGATAGTTCCAAATAACAGCGCGACACCACCCAAAGTAAAAGCGACAGGATAGCCTAATAATAAAGCAAATATTATTACAGCCAACATTATTAATGCCCAGATTTCCATATTATTCTCCTTGAGACTCAATTAAATACGTTATATTTTCAATAATATTAGCAATAGCTTGTAATAACAATAAACTAAAACCAATAGGAATAGCGGCTTTAAGTAAAAAACGATAAGCTAAACCACCGGCATCAGGAGACGCTTCCTGAAAAATATAAGAATTATAAACAAACTGCCATGAGCCATTTATAATTAACAAACAAAAAGGCACTAAAAATAACAAACCACCTATAATATTTACCCAAGCGCGTGATTCATCATTCATCCAACGCCCTTTATAAATTATATCTACTCGTACATGCTCATCATGTTTAAAAGTATAAGCGGCACCAAATAAAAAAATGAGACTAAATAAATGCCATTGCAATTCTTGCAATCCTACAGAACCTATAGAAAATAGGTATCTTGTAGTAACATCATAGACAATGATTAATGTCATTAATAAAACTAACCAAGCGATTAAACGCCCTGTTAGTTCTGTGAATTGATTTATTGTTTTGATAAACATATTTTTTATTAAAAAGTTATCTGCGGGAAGAGGTATTATATTCGATAACAATGGTAAATTGGAACGAAAAAAATATAATGTTAAATTATAATCCTTTACCTGTTCAAAAGTTAGTTGTTCATTGAGATGGGGCAACTTGGTTTTAATCTTAAAGGTAATAAGATTGGTTTTGGTTCGGTGCAGATGTGGTTGGATGTTTGAGTATTATTTTTATCGTTCCACTTTAAATAAGCCCTCGCCCTTATAAAACTACAGGGATTGCATTTTAGCAGGGATTTCATATATATACATATCTAACTAATTGATTTTAATAGCCCTGAAGGGGCGACATAATATAGCCTAGGGCAACGCCCTAGGTATGATGTATATTATATGTCAGCCCTGAAGGGGCGAAATAATGAGGATAAATTATGTCGCCCCTTCAGGGCTAGGTTGGGATAATATAGCCTAGGGCAACGCCCTAGGAACGGATATTATTTCGCCCCTTCAGGGCTAACATATAATATACATCATCCCTAGGGCGTTGCCCTAGGCTGTATTATGTCGCCCCTTCAGGGCTATTAAAATCAATTAGTTAGATATGTATGTATAAGGATTTGAGCTTGAATGGGTGTTCAGTAATGCAGGTGATTGAAATTTGTATTTTGTATCATTAATAACTACAGAGATTGCATTTTAGCAAGGATGTATATATATGAAATCCCTGCTTACATGCAATCCATGTAGTTTTATAAGGATAATGTGACAAGTAATATTTAACAAAGTTCCTTTTAACTTTTTATATTGTGATACTGGAAAAGGATTTGAAGATAAACTTTCTATTGCATTTAATAAATATTCATGCTTTTCTTTAGCATGTTTTTTAAAATCTTTCTCAACAGATTTTGTGACTTCTAATTTATACATTAGTTTTTAATATGTTATGTTTGAAATCTTTGAAAGAAATTTTTTCTTCTTCTCTCCTTTCTTTTATAATAGTTAAATCATTATAATCTTCAATTAATTCTTCATATTCTTCTATAAACAAAACAACAAAAGAAGGTGTGCCATTTGGTGTTTTCAAATATTGTGGATGTAATGTTTTTGCTGTAATCATAATACCTTTCCTTTTGATATTTCATCACGGCAAATTTGCCAAACTTTTAATTTGTTCTTGCCAGTGATATGATAGCCACTTAAAAACGCTAGACGTAATCCCATATTAACCATTCTGACAATTTTCTTTTGGTTGGTTAATCAGCTCTAATAATGATACCTTGCTGGATTTGTTTGAGAATTCTAATACCTTAATAGGTTGGGTTTCTTTTATTAGTGCTTGGGCTTTTAGTATTAAATATTGGATGCGACGTAAAGAAGCTGAAACTAATTTTCGGAATGTTGGTGAGGAATTATAACCAGTTAGAGAAGCTTTTGATGCTAGTCTTATTTTAGCCAGTCGTAATTGTCAACCAGAATGGCATTTACTCCATATCCAACCCAAACGAGTTGAAGAACAAGTATTTAAACAAATATCAACATATAACCGACAATCCACCTTATACAGCTTTTAGTAAAAATAGTAGTTTTAAAATTATTAGTAGCGAATCAACAAGCAGGAAATTTATATAAAGAATATCGTCTTGATTTAGAAAGTCGCACTAGCCCATTATTTTTTCATATTAGGACCAGTGCAAGGCTTTGTAGCACAAGCGCGACGTACTCGTGACTTTTGGGCTGGTTCATTTTTACTACCTTGGTTAGCTGGTATAGCAATGAACTCAGTAAAAAACCAAAATGGAGAAATTATATTTCCATTACCTGATGAAGATTATCTAAAATGGATAAAAGGCAAAGGTGAAAAATCACCACCTCATCAAGGTAACATACCAAATCGCTTTAAAGGCAAAAATTAGCTGAAGAAGTATGGAAACAAGATTTAGCAGAATTTTGCAAAGAAGATTCAATTCATCGTAAAATATGGAATAGACAAATAAATAACTTCTTTGAAATCAGTTGGGTAATAACTGATGATGCAAATGAATCTAACTTATTAGATCGTCGCAAAAATTGGCGTAATCACTTTACACCTGCTGAACCGGGGGTTAAATGTATGATTATGACTGGTTGGCAAGAATTATCAGGTGTTCCTTATTCTGAGAAAGTAGATGAGAAGTCATGTAGGGTGGGTAGAGCGGAGCGAAACCCACCAGATCATGATAATAACAACTTGCATGGTGGGTTTCGTTTCACTCTACCCACCCTACAAAACCAAATTCAAAAGAAAGAAGAGCATGGTGGGTTTCGTTTCACTCTACCCACCCTACAAAACCAAATTCAAAAGAAAGAAGAGCATGGTGGGTTTCGTTTCACTCTACCCACCCTACAAAATCAAATTCAAAGGAAAGAAGAAATTAAAAAGAAAAAAGATAATAATACATTAAAAAATTTTTGGAAAAAAATTCGTGAAAAGAAACTAAAAAGGGATTTAGATGAACAAACATTGGAAGCTTTATATAAAGCAGCTAAAAATCTTGGAATCGAAAACGGAGAATGGAATACTAATATTAAATGTATTGATAAAACTAAACGTTTAACAGCTTTAGATGGAGTAGTATTTTTTGAATCAGAATTGCTAAACGCAGAAGAAGAAAATTAAGCAGCGGCAAAACAAATGCTAGCAGCACTCAAAAATATAGAAACTAAACCATCACCATTTTATGCGATTTTATTAATGGATGGAGATTCTCTAGGTAAACATATGAGCTCTACCGAAAAGCAACCTAAAATTTCAGCCGCTTTAAAAAAGTTTACTGATAAAGTAAATAATATCGTATGTAAAAACAATGGCTTTTTAATCTATGCTGGTGGAGATGATGTATTAGCAATTTTACCATTAGAAGACGCATTAGCTTGTGCTAAGGATTTACGCGATGAATATTTAGAAGCTTTTAAAGATAGCGGCATTAATTCCACCTTATCTGGCGCGATAGAATATGCTCATATAAAAATGCCACTAACCAAAATTCTTAGAGATTCACATAGCCTATTAGACAAAGTAGCCAAAGATGGCTGTGGGCGTGACGCTATCGCAGTTCGAGTCTGGAAACAAGGTGGTAAAGCCCTACAATGGGCAATGCCTTGATAATAGAACAAATAGTAGAAAAATTTCGTGCCGATGATGAATTTAGTAGTGGCTTTTTCTACAAAATAAGACAACGTTTTGACTTATTGAATCCTGCAAAAGGAGAAAAAGCAATTCTGAGTGCAAATGAATCAGTTAGCTTATTAGCGGCAGATTATGTATCGGGTAACAGAATAAGATTAGAAGTGGATGGGGCATTATTAGTGCGGTTTTTGGCTACCAAAAGGATTTACCGAAGAAACTGACAAACAAGGAACCAAAGTTTGGCGCGGTAACATTAATGAAGTAAAATTAACAATTTTAAGTAATTAGTTTAATACCAGCAGGCAGCGTCTGGTTTTGTCAAATAGAAAGTGGTAATCCAAGTAGTTTGAATGGTTATCATATTGGCGAAGAGACAGAATATGGGCGTGGAGAATTGGCTGTTGGAGTTTGGTAATTAAATCTATTTATAGTGAGTACAACAAATTACGTGGATAAACTAATAAGACATAAAATATATGCTAGGTAATGTTTTAATTCGTTTATCCACGTAATTAGCTGTACTCCTAATACTGAATTATGAAAGAAAGGGTATAAAAAAAATGTCACAAAAAACCGCCATTTTAGGCTTATGTACAGAAACATCATTACACGCCGGAACAGGGCAAATGTTAAGTAATATTGATTTACCTATTCAACGCGAATACCATACAAGTTATCCTTGTGTATATGGTTCAGGTGTAAAAGGGGCTTTGCGTCAATCAGCAGAATCTCGTGGATTTAAATGGATAGATGAGGTATTTGGACCAGATATGCAACATGGTTCTGAACATGCCGGAGCTTTAGGTGTTAGTGATGCGCGTTTGTTATTATTACCTGTACGTTCATTAACTGGACACTTTAAATGGGTAACTTGTCCAGCCATTTTGGATCGTTGGAAAGCTGATTATCAACGTTTAGGTTTGCCAGAAGCTAATGGTTTTTCTGTACCTTCTACAATCGACAATGAAACTGCTTTAGTGCATGATAAATTGCCTGAACAAGATTTGTTCTTAGAAGAATTTCGTTTTAAAACACAAGCCAATAAAAACGTTAAGGATGTTATTAATAACATAATCAAACTTATTAATAATGACCTGAAGGCTAATTTAATCAAGCAATTGGTAATTATCAATGACGACATGTTTGCCCATTTATGCCGCTATGCAACTCCAGTTGATGCTCATATCGCAATTGATAATGAAACTAAAGTAACTATACCCGGTGCATTATGGTATCAAGAAACCTTACCACCAAATACATTGCTTTATACTAGCTTAATCGCACAAAACTCTCGTAAAAATAAGAGTGAGAAAAAAGCTAATGATATTTTAAATCATGTAATTAGTGACTTATTTGAAAAGCATCCTTATTTAAGAATAGACGGTAATGAAACTGTTGGTATGGGTTGGTGTAAAGTTAAAGTCTTGCAAGGTGAGGTTTAATTATGCAAACAATGGATCAACAACGCGCTAAATTTGCCTTACAAGGAGTTACAAACGCAAAAGCTCAATTAAAATCTGATGAATGTAAAGAATATCATAGCCATATTTCAGCTTTACCGTTTATGATTCTACAGCCGATTTTTTAATCATTACTTCAAGCCTTAGAATTTACTGGTTCAGGTTCTAAGACGGCGGTTGGATATGGGCATATGGTTTGGAATGAAACTGAGGAAAAAAGCTTATTAAATGAACTAAACAAAAAAATAATGAATAACAAGCTAATAATCTCAACCATCGGCACCAGCTTACTAACCAACCAAATTAATCGCGCCAACCCAGATGAAAAAACTTGGTATTCTCAATTACGAGATGCCGCCAATTTTTCTGAAGCCGAAACACCAATCGAAACAAATTAATATTAAGAAGATATGGCGTAGAAGAATTGGTTAATGGTAATCCTTAATAAAATACATCAAATTGTGCAGACTGGCATTACATGAGCTATAATTAATAATTTGGATTTTTATTTATATGGAACTCTCTTCTTTAACAGCTATTTCGCCAATTGACGGACGTTATGCCAGCAAAACCAAAGTATTACGCTCTATTTTTAGCGAATTTGGTTTAATTCGTTATCGAGTTTTGGTTGAAATTCGTTGGTTGCAATTTCTATCAGCACATCCTGATATTGTTGAAGTGCCAGAATTTAGTGCTGATACTACAAAATTCTTAAATGATCTGATTGAAAATTTCTCGGTTGAGGATGCTCAGCGAGTTAAAGCAATTGAACGTACCACTAATCATGATGTTAAGGCTGTTGAATATTTTATTAAGGAAAAAATTGCTGATGTCGCCAGTTTAGCCGCTGTTAGTGAATTTATTCATTTTGCCTGTACTTCTGAAGATATTAATAATTTAGCTCATGCTTTAATGTTGAATGAGGGGCGTAGTAAAGTTGTTTTGCCAAAAATGGACACTTTAATTACTGCATTGAGCGATTTAACCGCAGAATATGCAGAAATTCCAATGTTGTCAAGAACACATGGTCAACCAGCCTCACCAACTACTTTAGGTAAAGAAGTAGCAAATGTAGTATATCGTTTACAACGGCAACGTGATCAAGTTGCAAAAGTGTCATTAATGGGTAAATTTAATGGAGCTGTTGGAAACTATAATGCTCACTTATCCGCCTATCCTAATTTAGATTGGCCAGCAATTGCAGAAAAATTTGTGACGCAACTAGGTTTAGATTTCAATCCATATACCACTCAAATTGAACCACATGATTATATCGCTGAATTATTTGATGGTATGGCGCGTTTTAATACAATTTTAATTGATTATTGCCGTGATACTTGGAGTTATATTTCTTTAGCTTATTTCAAACAAAAAACCATAAAAGGCGAAATAGGCTCATCAACAATGCCTCATAAGGTAAATCCGATTGACTTTGAAAATGCAGAAGGCAATTTAGGAATTGCAAATGCTTTATTTAATCACCTAGCGGCAAAATTACCAATTTCCCGTTGGCAAAGAGACTTAACTGATTCTACAGTGTTACGTAATCTTGGTGTTGCTATAGCGCAAAGCTTGATTGCTTATGAATCAGCCCTAAAAGGAATTAGCAAATTACAAGTAAATCAAGCAGCAATAGAAGCAGATTTAAATAAAACATGGGAAGTGCTAGCAGAACCGATACAAACAGTAATGCGTCGCTATGGAGTAGAACAAGCCTATGAAAAATTAAAAGAATTGACACGTGGGCGTGGAATTGATCAGGAGCGTTTGCAAGCATTTATTAGTAATTTGCCCATTCCAGAAGAAGAAAAAACGCGCTTGTTGGAAATGACTCCTAGTAGTTATATTGGGAATGCTGTTAGTCAGTGTAGGTAGAAAGACCTGACAGGTTTTAAAAACCTGTCAGGTCTAAAACTAATTGTATAAGGAATTGTTATGTTTGAAGAATATAAACCACCTGAATTAGAACAATCTGTATCTGAAGCAACTATACCAGATAAAGATACAGTATTATTAATCGACATTGAAAATTGTCCAACTCAAATTAAACAACTGCAAAGCAATTTAATCACTTTTAGTCAAGTGTTTATTTGTTATGCACAGAATAATTGCCCTAAAATTCCATTAGATTGGTTAAATACTTTAGCAATCGCTATTAATGAGAATAGATTAAAAATCATCAAAATGAAAACTGCAACAAAAAATTCAGCGGATTTTGGCATTTGTTTCTTTTCTGGCATGTTAATGGAGCGTTTACCTAAAGAAACACACTTTATAATTGTATCTAATGATAGTGACTTAGATCATGCTATTGAGTTATTAAAAAGCCAAGGGCGTTCCGCAGAACGCATTGGCAGTGTGAAAAAAAATAATAACACTCTATCAAATATAAATGATGATTCATTGACTACTTATTGTAAATATTTAATAAAACATTCAAAAACCAAACCAGCGAAAAAGGATAGTTTAATGAATAGCATTAAACTTCAATTTAAGGGTATGCCCCATATTGCAAAAAATGTATTTGAAGAACTAATAAATAAATCAATTGTAGATATTATGGAAAATGGAAAAGTCACCTATAATCTGATAAAATTGAAAGAATTTACTTAAACTTTGAACCTTGGAATTTGTAACTACAAGGCTAAGTTAAGGGATATTGCATGAAATTAATAGTTAATGGAACTGTGAACGAGCGTTACGCCTTTGGTGCCATTTGGAAGAATGTAACTTACTATGGTGGTAATGCTAATAATACACCAAAAGTTGCAGGTAATTATATATTAACCAGTCAATTTGGGAAATTAGCTCATAATAAATTAACACTTGAGAATGATAAACGTAGTATAACGACTGAATACACAGCCCCACAAAATTATGAAGGCTGGATAGATTTATTATGTTTCAAATTGCTGATAAGTTTCTAATAGATTATAACGGAGAATAATTAGTGATGAAATGGGATTTTTCTAATATTAGCCCAGAGGGTGATAGTAAACAAATTGAAAAAAGCCTATCGGATTATCTTAACGAACGTTTCCAAGATTTTGCTAATTATTACCAATCTATATTACAAATTTCTATTTCAATAAATTCATCAAATCCTATCGCATCATTTCTATCTTTATTAAGGGCAGTGCGAACAACACCTTATAAACTCTATCTATTTATTGACGAATATGATAATTTCGCCAATGAAGTAATGATGGGCAAACATCAAATCAGCAATAGCCGTTATGATGCTTTAACTTCCGCAGAGAGTTCATTAAAAACTCTGTTTAAAGCAGTTAAATCAGGTTCCAGTGGGCAAGGTTTAGAGCGAGTTTTTATTACTGGTGTTTCTCCGGTTTTCGAGAATCTGAACTTAAATCTCTTTTAAGCAAAATTGTTATACAATGTAAATTATCTAAACAAAAAGAACAAGATGCCTTACATATAATGAAAAGCTTTTATAATGGTTATTGCTTTAACGAAACTATTCAGGAATTTGTTTATAATCCAACATTAGTTCTTTATTTTCTGAAATTTTTTCAGAACAAGTGTAAATTCCCCCGTAAAATGTTGGATAACAATTTGGCTATGGATAGAGGTAAACTTTCTTATGTTTCAAGTTTATTGAATGGTGAATCTGTAATATTTCAGGCTTTAAATGAAAATCCACCATTAAGTCTGTTTGAATTAGTAGATCGTTTTGGTGTTCAAGATATGTTATCTGCTAACAAAGATACTCAATTTATTGTTTCTTTGTTGTATTATTTAGGAATTTTAACTTTAAATGGTGAGACAGAATTAGGAAAATTACGTTTTAAAATCCCTAATTTAGTAGCACGTAAGCTTTATGTTGAGCGGCTATTTGAAATACATTTGACAAAGTCAGAACGTGAACAAACAGGTAAACTTGCTCAAGAGTTTTTTCAAACTGGTGATTTGCAAGCAATCTGCGATTTTATGGAACAACATTATTTCAAAGTTTTTGATAATCGTGATTATAAACTAGCTAATGAATTAACTATAAAAACAGCATTTTTAACCGTTTTGTATGATGATTCGCCCAGAGCGACGTAAATATCCTATTTTTGACTTTATATTAGAACTCAAATATATAAGTTTATCAGAGGTAACAGTCAGCGGCAAAGAACTTAGGGATATGAGTGTTGATAAATTAAAGGCTTTGGCTCTGGTGAAGAAAAATGCCGCTGATGCTAAAAAACAATTGCTTAGTTATAAAACTAGTTTGCAGAATAAATATGGTGATGAATTGAAATTGAAGTTGATTAGTGTTGTGGCTGTGGGGTTTGATCGCTTGGTTTGGGAAATTGTTGGTGAATAGAAACTTGACAGGTTTTTTTTAACCTGTCAGATAGTAACTAATGTTACGCACTAGCATTTTGTCATTACCAAACACCGCCTAGGAATAAATTCCAAGGCTCAAAGCTCAAGTCTGCTGAAGCAGACTATGGAATATTAAATTTATTTAGTTTTACATAAACCTTATTAAAAAAACAGTAATGTAGAATTAAAAACTAATATTTATCATTACATTAGTCTGCTTCAGCAGACTTTAGCTTTGAGCCTTGGAATTTATTCCTAGGCGGTGTTTGGTAATGGCAAAAAGTTTAGTTGTAAGATTGATGATTATATTATCATAATTTATTCACTTATGATAATATATTTCTGATCCTTATTTAATATATTATGACCAGAGTGAGATAATATGTCCAAATATTTTTATCAATTAATAATGTTCCTTACGCTGCTATGGCATTTACAAACTGCCTTTGCAGCGAATAGCCCTCCTGTTTTGGATGCTATAGCCACCCCACAAAGTATTGTTCTTAGTAATACTTTAACTTTTACTGTAACAGCTACTGATTCTGATGGTGATACACTTAATTTTAGTATTGAAAATGCACCCTCTGGTGCAAGTATTAATTCTAGTAGTGGTGTTTTTAGTTGGAAACCCAGCAAAACGGGTTCTTATAGCGCGACTGCTGTAGTAACTGATGATGGTTCACCTTCACAAAATGATAAACAAACATTTAATATAACAGTTAATCCTGCTACATGTCCCACGCAAAGCCAAATTTCAAGTGCAGAATGTGATGCTTTAATTGCTATTTATAATGAAACTGGTGGTCCGAATTGGAGGGATATTTCAAATTGGACTAAAACTAATACTCCAATTGGGAAGGTATAGGTTGTTCTGGCGGGCGCGTTACATCTCTTAATCTATATTATAAAAATCTAACTGGAATTGTGCCTGATTTAAGTGTTTTTACTGCTTTAACATCTCTAAATTTAGAAAATAATCAACTAACTCAAGTTCCTAATTTAAGTGCTTTGACGGCTTTAGAATCTATTAACTTGAAGAGTAACCGGCTCACTCAAATTCCTGATGTAAGTAATTTAATTGCTTTAAAGTCTCTTGAATTATATAACAACCAAATAACGGTGGTTCCTGATTTTAGTAATTTAACTGCTGTACAATATCTTTATTTACAAAATAATCAATTCAGCGGAGATATTCCTAGCTCATTAACCAGCCTAACTAATTTATCATCTTTAGATTTAGGCTACAATAAATTAACTGCATCCAATGCGAATTTAATCGAATTTTTCAAAAGAAAAGACTCTGATTGGAAAAATACTCAAACAGTACCACCAACTAATGTAACAGCTACAGCAATTGATGCTGATACTATCCGCATATCATGGACAACTATTCCTTTTAATTATTATAGTGGACATTATCAAGTCAAATATGCTAATACTTCTGGTGGTCCTTATACTGCTGCTTCTACAAATACTGGAAATAAATATACGAACAATTATAATGTTAATGGTTTAACAGATCAGACAAAATATTATTTTGTGATAGAAACTTATACAGCGGCGCATGGTAGTCAGCAAAATGCTTTAACTAGTTCATTCAGTGCAGAAGTAAATGCGACAACTCCAGAAAAAACAGCAGATTTACAAATAACTCAAACTGATTTATCAGATCCAGTAAATATTGACAATCAGATAACTTATACTTTAACAGTGAAAAACCTTGGTCCAAATGAAGCAACTAATATCAGCATTATTGATACCTTGCCTAGCGGAACTACATTTATAAGTGCAAGCGGCACTGGTTGGACATGTAACGAATCTAGTGGCACAGTAACTTGTACGCTTAATAGTCTATCTATAACTTCAGCGAATTCAATTACAATTAAAGTAACAGCTCTTAGTACGACAGGTGATATTAGTAATAAGGTTGAGATTAGTTCTGATATACTTGATCCTGATACAAGTAATAATAATGTGACTGAAACTACAACTATTGTTACCAATGACAAACCAATCAATACTGTTCCAACAAATCAAACTATAAATGAAGGTTCCACACTGATTTTTTCTACAGAAAATAGTAATCAGCTTGGAATTACAGATAATGATGCTGGAACTAATCCAATTAAAATTAAATTGACAGTGACTAATGGAACAGTTACTTTAAATAAACTTACTGGATTAACATTCACAACTGGCACAGGAACAAATGATGCTAAAATGGTATTCACAGGAACTGTAACAGATATTAATACAGCTTTAGAGGATATTATTTTTATTTCAATTGCTGACTTTTATGGTAATGCAACAATACAAATTGAAGTAAATGATCAAAGCTTAACAGATACAGATACTATCAATATAACAGTCAATCCAGTAAATGACATTCCATCATTCACCAAAGGAGCTGATCCAACTGTTTACACAAATTCCGGAGCGCAAACAATTCCGAATTGGGCAACGAATATATCCGCTGGACCAAGCAATGAAGCATCACAAACTCTAAGTTTTACAGTAACTAATGATAATAATAGAATATTTGCAGTCCAACCTGCAATTGATGCAAATGGAAAATTAAGTTTTACTCCAGCGGCGGCTGGCAGCGCGGTTGTTACAGTAATATTAAGTGATGGTATTGATACATCAGCGGCTCAAACATTTAATATTAAAGTGGATCCAGCTCAAATTTCTGTACCATCGCAACAAACAACATCAGAACCAACAGGTTCCAGTGTTGGAACTAACATCAACTGCACAATAAAAAATGAAGGAACTATAAATGATGCCAAAATAGAACCAAAATGTTCAATTGAAGGCGGAATTCTCACAGGAAAAATCAAAAATGAAGGTACTATAAAAAATGTATCTTTAGGAGAAAATGCAACAATTATTGGTGGCAAACTAGCAGGAACAATTAGCGGCACTCCTAAAAAACCAGCAGTATTGCAACATTTGACAGTAGAACCACAAACCCAATTAACAGATGTTATCATTGCAGATGGTGTAGAAATCCCAACTGATGTTAAGTTAGCTAGTGGCGTGCGTTTCACTAAAACGGAAAATATTCCAGCAGATGTTGATTTAACTGAAACTTTACCTAAAAAAGGAGAAAGCATAGATTTATCCGCTGATCCAGTGCTAGGAGGAGAAGGTATTTTACCAGCAATTAATCGCCTGCAAGAATTTGCGCCACCAGAACTAACAGTTCTTCAACACGACAAAGGTTTTATCTATTTGGATATAGAAACAACACGCTATGCTGTCAATCCAATGAAAGTAAAGCATTTATCAGAAGCAGAAGGTTTGCAACTCGAATCTGGACAAACAGTGCGCTTTAAAACTGATACACAAATAGAGGTATTAGCTTTTCCAGCGGTACAAGATATGTCAACTTTTAAAGAAGCTTTAATTAAAATTAATTTACCAGAAGTAAGTATTAGTATAGCGGCAGAGCAGATTTAGCCTCAAGAATAGTTGATAAAGATACACCAAACGGCTTTATTACCAAAGAAGATGGCAATATAGCCCTAATATTTGAAGATGAAAAAGGAGAAAAACGAGAACAAATACTCTACCCATCCCCAGCAGATATGTCAGCTCTAGGAAAATTTGAAATTGATGGTCAAAAAATTAAAGGGCGTTTAGATTATAAAGTAACAGAAATCCCAGATAGCAATGATGTTATGATTACTTATCCTGATGGAACAGAACAAAGATTGTTTGCTTTGCCTAAATAATTAGTTGAACAAACCTGACAGGTTTTAAAAACCTGTCAGGTTTACTCCAATTCCATGTTGCAAACAAAAATCCCCAGCCTCATCAGTATTGCATGATTTTTTTAGAGATTTATTGTGAATAATAATTTATATTGTATAATAATATACAATGGAAAAAATTAATCAATGATTAACAATTCAATAACAGCAGTTTCTCAAGGGCAATGGGCTGAAAATTTAGCCCATAATTATTTATGTCAACAAGGTTTAAAGCCTATTGAACGTAATTTTCGTTGCAAAACCGGAGAAATCGATCTGATTTTTTTAGATAAAACTATAGTAGCTTTTATAGAAGTGCGTTATCGAAAAAATAGTCGTATCTATGGTGGTAGTTTAGAAAGTATTGATTTTCGTAAACAACAACGTATTATAAAAACCGCTACTTATTATTTGCACACTCATAAATGGGCGCAACAATTTTCTTGTCGTTTTGATGCAGTATTAATTAGTGGTAATACCACCAATCCACAACTATCTTGGATTAGTGATGCTTTTCGTATTTAAATCATCAATTTGACAATTTTAGTTAAAGTTTCATAAGCATAATTCACTGTAATTTTTGATTCCTGCTTTTTTAAAATGTTATAAGCAAAAACTGATATTTGTTGAGCTTCATCTATTAAGTCTTCAGATATAGATAATGTTCTTTCCAATAATTCTAATAATTCTATCGGATTCCAAAATTTTTCATCTTTTTCAAAAGATGCAAATATAAAACTAGTTAAGTTAATAGGAGCTGATGTATCATATAATTTGTTTTTACTCTTCTCTTGCAAATAATATCTAATGAATTGTTCAAATTTTATCCATAATAATAATACAAATAAATCCTCAATATCGCTTTTACTGCGTTCAATTTTGTTTTCGTTTATCCCTGTTACAGCTTGAAAACAAGCTTGAGAAGTCTGATAGGATTCCCAAGTTGATAATAATGGGTTAGTATTCATATTGGTTTATTCTCTTAATATATCTTATAGATTATGAAATATCATAACCCTCGTAAACGTTTTGGTCAAAATTTTCTTCATGATAATTATGTGATTCAAGCAATTATAAGCGCGATTGCGCCTAAATCTAAACAACATATAGTGGAAATTGGACCGGGTATGGGGGCATTAACACATCCTTTGCTTGAGTCTAATTGCCAATTAGATGTGATAGAACTTGATCGTGATTTGATTGAAAATCTCAAAAGCTTAAAAGTAGGTATTTATAATGCTGATGTTTTGAAATTTGATTTTAAGCAATTAATGACTAATGGCTTGCCGCTTAGAATAGTCGGTAATTTACCTTATAATATATCTACACCTTTATTATTTCATTTGCTTAAATATCAACATGATATAATGGATATGACTTTTATGCTACAAAAAGAAGTGGTTGATCGTATGATTGCCGCTCCTTCAAGTTCTGCATATGGACGTTTATCTGTCATGTTGCAATATTATTGCCAAATGGAAAAATTATTTGATGTTAGCCCCGATTCTTTTACACCAGCACCTAAAGTAGATTCTAGTGTAGTGCAATTAATACCTTACTATAAACCGCCAGTTATTGTTAATGATCTGCAATATTTTGCTAAGTTAGTTACTAGCGCATTTGCACAGCGGCGTAAAACTTTACGTAATAACTTAAAACATTTACTTGATATAATAGACATAGAAGCTTTGGGCATCAATCCACAAGCTCGCGCTGAAACTTTAACCTTACAACAATTTGCACTATTAGCCAATCATGAAAAAACCTGAATTATTATCACCAGCCGGCACTCTGAAAAATATGCGTTATGCTTTTGCTTATGGAGCTGATGCTGTTTATGCAGGGCAACCGCGTTATAGTTTGCGAGTACGTCAAAATGATTTTAAGCATTTAGATAATTTAAAAACTGCTATTGATGAAACTCATACATTAGGCAAGAAATTTTTTCTGGCTACTAATTTATTACCTCATAATGCTAAGTTAAAAACCTTTATTGATGATATGGAACCTATCATTGCAATGCAGCCAGATGCTTTAATTATGGCTGATCCCGGGTTAATTATGTTAGTGCGAGAACGTTGGTCTGATGTACCAATTCATTTGTCAGTACAAGCCAATACTATGAATTATGCTGCGGTGAAATTTTGGAAAAATTTTGGTTTAACTCGGATTATTTTATCTAGGGAAATTTCCTTAGATGATGTTGCCGAAATTCGCGAACAATGTCCAGATATTGAATTAGAAGTGTTTATACATGGAGCCTTATGTATAGCTTATTCTGGGCGTTGTCTATTGTCTGGTTATATGAACCATCGTGATGCTAATCAAGGCACTTGTACCAATGCCTGCCGTTGGGAATATAAGGTTCAAGAACCAAAACGCCCAGATGACCCTATGCCAATTATGGAAGATGAAAATGGTACATATATTATGAATTCCAAAGATTTACGTGCGGTTCAGCATGTAGAACAATTAATGGATATAGGCATAGATTGTTTAAAAATTGAAGGGCGAACTAAATCACATTATTACGCTGCACGAACTGCACAAGTCTATCGTCAAGCCATAGACAATAAGGCTGCTGGTAAACCTTTTGATATGAATCTCATGGCTGAACTAGAAAAACTAGCCAATCGCGGCTATACAGAAGGCTTCTTCCGTCGCCATGTACCAGAAGCATATCAAAACTATGAAACTGGCAATTCACTTCACCAGCGTCAACAATTTGTTGGAGAAATTATCAGTCAAGACAAAAATTTGTTAGAAATAGACGTAAAAAATCGTTTTAGCGTAGGAGACCGTTTAGAATTAATGTCAGCCCAAGCTCAGCCAGAATATTTCACGCTGGAACATATTGAAAATAAAAAAGGCGAAAGCATATCAGTAGCCCCGGGATCAGGGCATATTGTGCGAATTCGCAAACCAATCAACAGTGAATTTAAATATGGCTTATTGCTAAGAGAATTGCAAGGCGATGATAAATAATGCAAACAATTATCATAGAACCACCACAAGCAGCTAATGCTAGTATAATTTGGTTACATGGCTTAGGTGATGATGGGCATGGTTTTGAATTTATAGTTACTGAGTTAGCTAAAACGATAAGCGATAGAACACGTTTTATTTTTCCTCATGCTCCTGAACGTAGGATTACTATTAATGGCAATATGGTCATGCGAGGATGGTATGATATTTTAGGATTAGACAAAACCGCTCCTCAAGATGCTAAAGGCATATATGAAGCTGATAAAATCATTTGTGAGTTGATTCAAACAGAAATTAATAAGGGTATTAGTTCAGAAAAAATATTTTTAGCTGGATTTTCTCAAGGAGGAACGATGGCTTTACATACAGGATTACGCTATTCGCAACCGCTTGGTGGAATTATAGCACTTTCTAGTTATTTGCCATTAAACGATACAGTAGAAGATGAAATTCATGCCGCTAATCGTAATATTCCAATATTTATGGCACATGGTATAATTGATAATGTGATTTCCTTAAATTATGCTGAATTAAGTAGGGAAAGATTGAAAAAACTCAATTATGATATTGAATGGCATCAATATTATATGGAACACACAGTTCACCCAGAAGAAATAAATGATATAAGTTCATTCATTACTAATTTTATGGAGATATAAAAATGTCTAAAGAACAAATTAAATCATGAAGTTGAAATAAATATTCAGCGAAGTAGCACAAACTGGATTGAATTCATGTATGAATTATCCCCAATGTCTAGTGATAATTATCATTAAATGATCAAGAAGAAAAACTCTCAGACCTGTCAGGTTTTAAAAACCTGACAGGTCTAAACTTTCTACCTCATGTTACCCATTGCCTTTTTGCCATTACCAAACACCGCCTAGGAATAAATTCCAAGGCTCAAAGCTAAAGTCTGCTTAAGCAGACTAACACAGTGATATAGCTAAGTGGAATAGTCACCTTTAGGTGACTTTAGCTTTGAGCTTGGGGATTTATCCCTAAGCGGTGTTTGGTAATGACATAATATGCTAAAATATGTGTGATAATTTATTTAAACCACAACATTTTGCCTTATGCACCAACAATTTTAACAAATAAAGATAAAACTTAATATAGTTCAAAGACCGTCTAAACTCTCTACTTTTATAGAACCACCACAAGCAGCTAATGCTAGTATAATTTGGTTACATGGTATAATTGATAATGTGATTTCTTTAAATTATGCTGAATTAAGTAGAAATAAATGATATAAGTTCATTCATTACTAATTTTATGGAGATATAAAAAAATGTCTAAAGAACAAATTAAATTTAAACGTGGTTCAGCTTTAACAATCTTTAATACTGATCGTCATGAAGATTGGATGGCATTAGCTTGTTCTTTGCTAATTGCATTAGGCGTATATTTGTTGGTTGATTAATGTCTTAGGTTAAATAATGCGATCACTCAAATTGATTATGGCAATCATTTAGAAGCTGAATTAAAACAGGAAGTTGAAATAAATATTCAGCGCGTAAGTGCTGCCGCAGCAGAACGCAATATTGTAAACAATTATTGGCTAACTTAAACACTCCTTTGTTGGTTATCCCAAATGTCTAGTAAAGATAAAGCATGGGTACGTATAGCAACCCCATTATCAAATAAGCAATTACATGAATTTTGCAGTGATTTATAACTATTATATCGTATAAATCCACTGCTAGAATTCATAGAATGGCGACAAATTGACACTAATACCTATCATATACATTTCAAAAACCTGAGTAATAACCAAGAAATAAACACCACAATCTCAGTAGAAGGCATAAAAACGGCAACCATTTTCAAAATTGAAGCCAATGCGTTAATAATTACTGACGACTATAGCGGCAGCTCCGAGGCAGACTTAGCTGAAGTTGACAAAAGTCTAATCCCTTGGGGCAACGCGATATATAAATACTTACAAAGTTGGCAACGCTGGAAATGGTTTCCATTATACCGGTGGTATATGTGCCGTGTATGGCAAACAATGAAACCATCAGCGCGACGCATTGCTTATATGTTAATTGTGATTAGCTGCTTTAAATTATTGGCTATATGTTTGTTTTTGATTATGTTTTAAGGATTTATAAACCCTAGAACAAATAAATACTGAGCTAGGAATAGTAATAAAAGATGAACTATTTCAGCCATATAGGTTTTCAAGTCCATATTATTCCTCTTATTACTAATAGTTTCCAAATGAATCTTATTCATTGTATTGCTGATTTAATTTTAGCACAGCCTCTTCCCAATTTTGACCATCAAATTTAATTATTTTATAGGATTCTTTTTCTAAATCAAAATCATCTAAACAGCGTACATTGATACTGTACATATCAGGTGCCGCACGAGGATTACTGAAAGGATGAATGCCACATTGCTTGCAAAAGTAATGCTTTGCTTCTTTTGAATCAAACTGATAGAGGGACAAATATTCTTTGCCTTCAAGTAAAGTAAATTGTTCTGGTGTTACGCGATGATGAAGAACACCTTTTTTAGTACAAATTGAGCAATTACAGGATACCACTTTATCGAGATTTGTTGTTACTTTGAACTTGATTTTTTTACAGTGGCAACTGCCGTGATATGTTTTCATGATTTAACCTTTATAACTTATGTTACGCACCAAGCTTTTGTAATAAACCAAACACCGCCTAGAGCTAAAGCTCAAGGCTCATAGCTAAAGTCGGCTAAAGCCGACTAACAAACTTCATTAATAAGCACTAAAAACTATATAGGCTTAATATTAGTCTGCTTTAGCAGACTTAAGCTTTGAGCTTTAGCTCTAGGCGGTGTTTGGTTTTTTACAAAAAGATAGTGCGTAACATCAGTTTATAAATTAAATCTAGGTAGCGTAACCGACCATTTTGTGTGAATTGATTGGATTCTCGGTTTCACTTCGTTTCACCAACCCTACATGGCTGTACCTTAGGCAACATTTTGCCATTTTAGTAAAATTTCACCTTCCATATAAGTAATAGCTTTTCCCCCAATTTCAACCCGATTATTCAATTCAAGATTTCTACAAACCAAACTTCCTCCTCGTTTGGATATTTGTCTAGCTTGTAAATCTGGTTTTGCTAATCTTTTTGACCAATATGGTATCAATGTAGTATGTGCTGATCCTGTTACAGGGTCTTCTGGAATTCCTGCTTGTGGTGCAAAAAAGCGCGATACAAAATCCGTTTCATTGCCTTGTGCAGATACTATAATTCCTCTTGATGGTAGTTTAGATAATATTTCCATATTTGGTGAAACTGAGGCAATAGTTTCTTCGTTTTCTAGTATTGCTAAAAAATCATCCCTACCTTTATATAGTTCTAATGGTTTTTCTCCTAGTCCATTTATAATTTGTTTTGATATTTCAATTTGATGAAGTGTATCAGCAGGAAAGTTTAAATATAAATATTCTTGTTTTTTTTCAACATCTAAAATGCCGCTATTTGATGAAAATGAGATTTTTTCATTGGGACAAAAAGTACATGTGCGGCTGCCAATGTTGCATGTCCACATAAATCAACTTCAACTGTTGGCGTAAACCATCGAATCTTATAAGTTTGATCTTTTTTATAAACAAAAGCTGTTTCTGATAAGTTATTTTCAGCGGCAATTTTTTGCATTATTTCAATAGATAATTCAATTTCATGTATAACTACTGCCGCTGGATTGCCTGAAAATAATTCATCGGCAAAAGCATCTACTTGATATATTGGTAATTTCATTTTTTTTCACCAATTTTATGAATAACCGTGTAGCTACCACCACAACACCATGCACTGAATTCTATTGTGTCAATCGAAAGCCAATTAATTTCTCCATGAACTGCGCTAACTTTACCATTACTAGCTTCAACAATTTCAAACTGTGGATTTTTTCCAGCTAAATAATCTTGTAAGTTAGAAATGGGAATAATATGGTATGGTCCATAATGATCTTGCAGTAATACTACAAAACGATAATCTGGGCTAAAGATATTAAAAGACCAATCACTAAAAAAAAGTTGACCCCTTGGATTAAATGCTAATTTTTCCTTAGTTTTCGGGAATTCAAAATACAATTTATGCACACCAAATGTTAAAGGCATATCTGAGGTTTCTAATTCAATATTTGGATCAACGCCTACCCATAATGCTGAAACTGTATTATCACTTGTTGTTGCCCTAAATAACACCTTTTCAGCAATATCAATCTTCTTGTCGGTTGCATATGTTGAACTTTCCGCAACTAAGGTAACAATCAAAATGATTTTTAAAATAATTTTCATAAGTGCTAAAACGGTGCCGGATAGTCTCGACGAATAGTCTCTATTTCGGTTTTAATGTCATCTGATAAATGCAAATCAATGGCATCAATATTGGTTTTTAGTTGTGTCATATTGGTCGCACCAATAAGCGTTGAGGTAACAAATGGCTGACTATTAACGAAGGCAATCGCCATTTGATTGACATCTAAGTCATTTTCTTTAGCCAGCTTAATATATCGTACAATCGCCGCATCGCTCATGGGTTGGATACGGTGTTCTTTTCGTGTTTCAATGGTTAATCTTGCTCCCTCTGGTCGCGCACCATTTAAGTATTTTCCACTGATCATGCCGCGACATAGTGGTGACCAAGCAAGTAATCCACAGTCCTCATTTAAAGCAATTTCACTTAAGTCAGATTCAAAATGGCGGCAAAGCAAGGAATATTCATTTTGTATTGATACAACTCTTGGCAAATCGTGTTGTTGCGCTAATTGTAGCCATTTGCTAATCCCCCAAGCTGTTTCGTTAGAGAGTCCAAAATGACGGATTTTTCCATATTGAACCAGTGTTTGCAGTGTCTGGAGTACTTCAAGAAAATTATCTGTTTGTTGTTTTATATCAAATCGTGGCGCATAATTCCACGTTTTGCCAAAGTGATAAGAGTCCCGATTAGGCCAATGCAATTGATATAAATCAATATAATCTGTTTGCAATCTTTTTAAGCTGCCTTCAAGTGCTAATAGCAGATTTTTCTTGTTAATCATCTCACCATTTCTGATCCAAGATAAGCCCGGTCCTGCTATTTTTGTGGCAAGAATCACTTTGTCACGAGTTTGGCGTGAGGCGAACCAATTACCAATAATAGTCTCAGTAGTACCATAAGTTTTATCGCTGGGAGGGATGGCATACATTTCAGCGGTATCAAACAAATTAATTCCCTGATTAAGCGCATAATCCATCTGCTCAAAACCTTGCTCTTGAGTATTTTGTAATCCCCACGTCATTGTACCTAAACCAATTCGACTAACCTTTAAATTTGTACGACCAAGTTTTTGATATTTCATAATGTATTTTATTCATGGTATTGCTCATTTAACTTTGCAACAGCCTGTTCCCAATTTTGACCATCAAGGATTGCTGAAAGGATGGATGCCACACTGTTTGCAAAAGTAATGCTTTGCTTCTTTTGAGTCAAACTGATAGAGGGAAAACTATTTCTTGCCCTTCTTTGGTTCCCCATTCGGAACGATACATCATCCAAAGAAAGTTAGTTTTTATCCATGTCATTCTATCAAAATTAAACTGCCCTCCAAAATATCCATTTTGTGCTGCAAAATTTCCTATGCTCGGACCGTATGCTTGATAGACAATAATACTTTCATCATCATGATTAGCAAGGATATTACGCCCACTATCAGGCAATCTTTGTTGTTGTTCTATATATGTATCTGTTTTAAATATCATACACTAAAATATTTATATTATTGTTTACTAAAATGTTTTCTACTAATTATCTAACAGCTTCATAAGGTATTGGAGGAATTTTGTGACTGGTTTTTATATCTCTTTGTCCAATCATATTTGCAACATAAAGCTCTTCTTCTACTTGTATGAAACGTACATTACCTAAATAAAAATCATTTTTTGATTGGTGCCATTTTCTATAATCGGCTTCTGGCTCTGACCATCGTTTTGATATGGCTAAAACAAATCCTTTGCCCCAAGCTCCAATATCATTGCAAATATGGCAAATTATTTTTGTACCTTTAGCTTGGGGAGAGGTTGCATCACCTTTTATATACTTTATTTGATTCATCAATCAAGTTTCCATTTTGTCTAATATTACAGCAAAAAACACATTTTTATTTACTTTTTTCATATCTTGCTCACCACTAGTTAATAGATAATCACATTATATTATAAATGGTATTTATGTAAACATCAATGTCTCTGTAGTAACAGTCAAATAACAACTTGACTTTAATATTAAATACAAGTATCATTGTTTTAGAACGATTATATCGTATAAATCCACTACTACTTTAATAAGTATAAAAAGTTGGCAACGCTCCGATGCTATATGCGCCGTGTATGGCAAGCAATGAAGCCATCAGCGCGACGCATTACTTATATGTTAATCATGATTATGTTTTAAGGAGTTATAAAACAATGTCTTATAGTGATTTTAAAACCCTAGAACAAATAAATACTGAGCTAGGAATAGTAATAAAGGATGAAAATAAGTTATATGTCAATATTGAGCCAGTTAAATTAAGTAATTTATTTGTTGAAATAATGAAAGTAGCTTTTGATCTAGCTATCAAAATAGATACCGAGATGGCAAGACAATCTTTTATAGTAGATAATGTGTTAATGGAATTAAAAAGACATATTGACATAAGCTTTTTTGTCGGTAATGCCTTTAATGTTGATAAAAGCAAAGGCTTAACCGGTAATCCTGACTCTATAATAACTAATAGTGATAACCAGTTATATATAACATCACCAGTTGTGATCTTGGTTGAAGCTAAAAAATCAGATTTAGGAGGTGGCTATGCTCAATGTATAGCGGAAATGGAAGCTGCTAGAATTTTTAATGAGAGAAAAGCTAATAATATTCCTATTATATACGGTGTAGTGACTGATGGGGTAATCTGGCGGTTTATATCCTTACACGATAATATAGCGGTTATAGATAGTTATTTATATAATTTCGGTGATGGTAGTAAAATATTGGGGATACTTAAATATTTTTTGCAAAATTCCCATAACTCCGTAGGGTCGGTTATCACTGATCCTACAGATATTTCACCTTCCATATAAGTAATAGCCTTACCGCCGTGTGTTTTTAATTATCAAGCTTAAACATGGTATAATTGCTGGGGTACAACGCCTGAATGGGTGATATAGCTTTTCATAAAAAGAAAAACTCTCAGACCTGACAGGTTTTTAAAACCTGTCAGGTCTAAAACCCGACAGTTTAAAGTTGACGAAGTACTAGCGATGAGTATCGTTACGATCACAACTTCCAAGGGCAAACTATTTATTCTATACCTATAGATTTCTTGCCATAAAAATTATGATATAATTAATATATCTGCTTGAGAGTTTTAAATAAGGAAAACTTATGAATAATATTGACACTTCCATTACTCATATAACTTCAGAAAATGCAAAGATTTTTGAAGATTTAGGTTTTAATCCACGAGAAGCGGCTAAATGAATGGATAAAAGAGAAAGAGCTTAAACAAAGAGGATGACAAGAATCACAAATTGTTACCATGTTGAGTATAACTGAACAAAAAAATTTTATTTGCATATCTTAACATAGTTCTTGGCATCCAGCCTACCGCTTTATGAATTAAATCTTCTTGATCATTTAGTAACAGTTTTGAAATTTGTAATGTATCCTCGAATTGATTGCTTCTTCTGCTGATCAGCATTAGCTTTAGAAAATTGCTCAATCTAATGATATATTTTTATACTTTTTTACAGAGAACATATGACCTCAATCTTTCAATTGATCAAATGCTACTGCTTTAGTACAACGAATTAGGAAATGAACTAATTTAAAAAAGAAGCTTAACTAACAAGAAATTATAAATAAATAAATTAGCTTATTTCTTAATTCGTTGTACTAAACTCAACTTTTGGCGAAGATATTGGTTTTAATACATGTTTTAATACGCCCCTTCAGGGCTTAATGATATGATATACATCATCCCTAGGCTGATTAGCCTTATTTTTTCAGTTGCTCATTTAATTTGTAGTTACTGTGAACTTGATTTTTTTACAGTGGCAACTACCATGATAGGTTTTCATGATTTAGCCTTTATAAATTAAAATTAGGTAGTAGGGTCGGTGGAGCATCGCGTAACCGACCATTTAGTGTTAATCTAAAATATCAGAATGGTCGGTTATCACCGACCCTACAAGACTTAATATAGTTCAAAGACCTGACAGGTCTAAATTCTCTACTTTTATAGAACCACCACAAGCAGTTAATGCTAGTATAATTTGGTTACATGGTATAATTGATAATGTGATTTCTTTAAATTATGCTGAATTAAGTAGAAATAAATAATATAAGTTCATTCCTTACTAATTTTATGGAGATATAAAAAATGTCTAAAGAACAAATTAAATTTAAACGTGGTTCCGCTTTAACAATCTTTAATACTGATCGTCATGAAGATTGGATGGCATTAGCTTGTTCTTTGCTAATTGCATTAGGCGTATATTTGTTGGTTGATTAATGTCTTATAATAATATTTTACTAGCAAGTCATGGTACACCGGGTGCTTGTGCGGCAGAAGTTGCCGCTTTGAATTTATCGGATAGCGACTTATATCATCTGATAGTGATACCAGATTTTTGGAAAGGTATGATGGGAGATGATTGGTTAAATAATGCGATCACTCAAATTGACTATGGCAATTATTTAGAAGCTGAATTAAAACAGGAAGTTGAAATAAATATTCAGCGAGTAAGTGCTGCCGCAGCAGAACGCAATATTAATTATAATCTGGAATTGCTACAGGGAAAACCAACTGAATGTTTATTAAAAGTAGCAGATTCACACAACTTTGATTTAATTGTAATCGGCTCCACTCGCCCTAAATCTGAAACTGGATTGAATTCACGCATGGATTGTAAGAAAATATTGGCTAACTTATCCATTCCTTTACTGATTATCCCAAATGTCTAGTGAAGATAAAGCATGGGTACGTATAGCAACCCCATTATCAAATAAGCAATTACATGAATTTTGCAGTGATTTAGAACGATTATATCGTATAAATCCACTGCTAGAATTCATAGAATGGCGACAAATTGACACTAATACCTATCATATACATTTCAAAAACCTGAGTAATAACCAAGAAATAAACACCACAATCTCAGTAGAAGGCATTATATCGTATAAATCCACTGCTAGAATTCATAGAATGGCGACAAATTGACACTAATACCTATCATATACATTTCAAAAACCTGAGTAATAACCAAGAAATAAACACCACAATCTCAGTAGAAGGCTTAAAAATTAACTATGAAAGCGGTATAAAAAAGGCAACAATTTTAAAAATTGAAGCCAATGCGTTAATAATTACTGACGACTATAGCGGCAGCTCCGAAGCAGACTTAGCTGAAGTTGACAAAAGTCTAATCCCTTGGGGCAACGCGATATATAAATACTTACAAAGTTGGCAACGCTGGAAATGGTTTCCATTATACCGGTGGTATATGTGCCGTGTATGGCAAACAATGAAACCATCAGCGCGACGCATTGCTTATATGTTAATCGTGATTAGTTGCTTTGAAATATTGGCTATGTGTGTATTTTTAATGTTTCATTAAATTATCAACAACATGCTAACTCTTGGGGTTCAATAACAGCAGAGAGGGCAACCACAAGGGATTGCCCCTACGAGTACTTATTTTATTTCCAAACGAAATGGTTTAGAATTAAATAATAAACTATCTAATATATTGGCTGCTGTTGTTGGTGCATAGCCAGCATAGAAGTTGAATTTTTAAGTAACCCAAGCTACAAAACTACAAAACTTAAATAATAAATCCATGCTTATATGCAATCCATGTAGTTATAACTTCCAGATTTAATTTTATGTTTTTTTTATCTTTACGCTTTTCTCCTGCTCCGATAAGTCTGCATAAAAAGAATAGTATAGTCAATATTAATACAACGGTTCATATTAACATGACCATTTTCTTCAATTTCCGGTAATAAAGAAAGTGTCCAGTGACCAATTTCATACATTACTTCCAGATTAAAATTATCTTACTCACCATAGATAAGTTCTAACCATACAATTTAGCATACAAACCATCTTGAAGCATTAAGTCTTCATGCTTACCTTGTTCTATAATTCTGCCTTGTTCAAATACAAATACTCGATCTGCTTGTTTTACCGCGCTAAAACGATGAGCTATTATTAAAGTAGTTTTGTCTTTTAAGAAATCGTTTAGTGCGGTATGAAGTTTGGCTTCGGTTTCGGTGTCAAGGGCTGAGGTTGCTTCGTCTAAAATTACTATTTTAGGTTCTGCGAGTATCATTCGTGCTATTGCTACTCGTTGTCGTTGCCCTCCAGAAAGGCGCACGCCGCGTTGCCCTAAGATGGTATCTAATCCATTTTCCATAGCTGTTACTGTTTCGGCTAGTTGGGCTATTTCTAAGGCTTGCCATAATTTATCTTCAGATAATTGTCGCCCTAAAGTTATGTTCATGCGTAGTGTGTCATTAAATAAGGCTGGATGTTGTAACACGGTTACAACGTTTTCGCGCACTATTTCTAAACCAATTTGATTGACTGGAATCTTATTAAAATAAATATCACCTGATTGAGGTGCATATAAACCTAATATTACTTGTACTAATGTTGTTTTTCCGCCGCCGCTGGTGCCGACAAAGGCTACTTTTTCTCCGGCTTTAATTTCTAAGGATATATTTTCTAGTACTTTATCGTATTGATTATAATTAAAATTTATATTATCTAATCTTAAAGATACAGTGGTTTGATTGCTAAATGGATTGTATTTTTGTGGATATTGTGGCTCCATTGAGAGGCTAAACAGTTGATTAACTCGTTGTAAAGCCGCGTTCGCACTATGGTAACTGTATTGAATGTTGATTATATCTTGCATTGGAGTCAGCATAAACCATAAATAGCCAAATACCGCTAACATTTGCCCAATGCTTAAATCAGAAAATAGCACCATTAATATACCAGTTGCACGAAATGTTTCAAAACCTAATATAAACACATTAAAAGATAAGCGGCTAGCGGCATCACTTTTCCAAGCATAATCAATTGCATATTCTTTGATTTCAGAGGCACTTTGATTAACCCGCCCAAAATAATAATGTTCTCGATTAGAGGTTCTAATTTGTTGAATCGCTTCTAAGGTTTCGGTTAAAATTTCTTGAAATTTTGCATAAGCTTTATTTTCTTTTGCCTTTAATTTCTTAACTTTACGACCAAGACTTATAGTTACATAAATAACCAAAGGATTAATAATTAAAATTATTAAAGCTAGTTGCCAATGTATCAATAACAATATAATTGCAGTAGCAATCATGCTCAAAACAGCGAGTAAAAACTTGCTAAGGCTAACTCCAAGAAATTGATCTAAGGTATCTAAGTCTGTGACTAAATGAGAATTTATTTTGCCGCCACCTAAAGTTTCATATTCTACCATTGAAACGCGCTGAAGACGATTAATCAATTCTTGACGAATACGAAACACTACAGCTTTGGAAATAATAGTAAATTGACGCATTTGCCAGACTGAAAATAACAAACTAGAAATACGTAGGAACCAACTAAACAACAATATAACGATAACAGTTAAAACCGCTCCATGCCAACTAATTGGAAACAGCGAATTGACAGTATTGACGATAGTAGCAGGATTATCAAGTACAACTTCATCAATCACAAAAGGAATAAGCAAAGGCAGAGGCACACTTAAAATAGTAGCTATAATAGCTATAATATGTGCAGAAATAAGTTGCCGTTTATAGCTTAATATAACATCAATAATATCCTGCCAATTGTAAGTTTTCACATATACTCCCTAATTACTCCATGATAACGCCCAAACCAATAGGCGATAAGAAAATCAATTCCTGATAATCCTGTTATTATGGGTCCTTTATGTAAATTAAAAGGGTTTTCTTTCCAGTAATAACTAGATGTGGCAGACTCAAATAAAGGGTAAGCGCGTAAACTTTGTACACGTTCAGCAGCTTCTGCGCGTCTGTATTTCCAGATCAGTTCTGGATAAGGTGAGGCTGTGTGTTTAGGATTGATTGTCCAATCAATTTCATATTCCCCACGTATAGTTGGTATTTCGCGCAAACGCCATAAGGCTTGTTCAATCCAGAAAGGACGATTCGGTTTATGACGTAATGTACCAGCAATCAGTCTAAACAGCCCTATACGATGTGTCAACATGTGTTCATCTGCATCTTGAAGAAACTTACGGTAATCATTGGCTTCTTCTGACTGTTCTCCAGCAGCATCAACAAAGCCCAAGTAATTGAGATAGAATGACCAAATCTTCAGATGATTTCCCGACCAATCACTGACCACTCCTGCAATATTGGTTAAATTCCATTCTGTTGTCTTGGAGTAAATTTTGAGACGTCTGTAGCATTCTCTGATATCCTTATTCCACTCAAGAATATGTTGATAATTAGGTTTATCTCGCAGCATATTATACAAGACTAGATTCAACTGCATGGAACGTGGCCATTTTCTGACTTTATAAAGCCTACTGAAACCGCAGTTAGTTACAAATAAGGACTTATGTTCATAACGTAAAGCAATCAGAGCTTCAATCATGCGTGTACGAATATCACCATAGCGTTTTGTAATGTCAGCATATTCAGGGCTGGATAGAGTACGCAAGGCTTTTGTTGACCAATAGGCAGCTATCACAATGCCCCTACTCATATCATTATTGCCACCACGCTTGTATTCTACTGCGCTAAACTCGGAATATTGCATCCTACCCCGTCGCCATTCGGGATTGCTATTGGCACGACCACGATCCAACATGATGGTACGTGCGAAGGTATTAGCAAGCTTATCATCAGGATTTGTACGCACAATATCAATTGCATTGATAACGGCATTGAGCGATTTCAGCATTTTGTTTAAGGCTGAAGGATCTCGTGTGACGAGATATTTTTTTGCCATTGCAGACACATAAACGCCTGTCCATATTAAAGCATCACCATCGTGTCGATAGCGTTTTTCCCAGCTATCCCATTGTGAAACAAAACCCAATTCATTGATTTGCAATTTTGAAACTTCATCATCAAAAAATGCAGCTTTAGCCTTTAGATTATAACGATAAGCACTGTTTCTGAGTTTGGCTTCTGCAATGCTGATCGGATCAATGAGTTTTTGAATCACGCGAACACGGTTTGGATTTTGTTGATAATAGTTGTAATCAGTGGGATCGAAAACCCAATAATGAATACGATCCTTAAACTCTTTGCGCTGGGTATAGGGTGCGATTTGAGGCAGTGTATGAAACTCAGCTTGATAATAATTTGGAAGCACTGTTGTTATGATTCCCAAGGAAGATGCTCTGGTATTATCTACTGTGGGAAGATCAATACGCTGGTTTGTCCATAGGGGTTGTATTTGCAATGTACCTATTTTATGCCATGATTCGGAAAATTTATAGTTTTTTCCTTGGTAATACGCTGAATATTCTCCACTATATTCATTTGCAGTATCTTTAGGTATCAGGATTTCTGTGATGCTTATCGGAGTGTTTTTATTAAAATCAGCCTCACGGATAAAGCCATCGGCATGTTTAATGTATCCTACTACATCAAGATCGTAAGCCATCGTAATGCTGCCGTCAGTATGGGCTTGTGCTGTGCCTTCAACTGCGCTTGAAATATGAAAACCCTGAACCTTTAATTCTGTATAATCTTTCAGCTTGACCAGTTTGTAATGCCCATTTTGCCAACGCACTTCGGCTTTGCCGGTATAAATGCCGGCATAATCATTACCTGAGAAGCTGTAAATACCTTCAATAGAAGTTGCAGCAAAAACTATGCTATTTATGCATAACAACAAGCAGAGGCTCAATCCCTGAAGCCTTTGCGACAACCGTTCACCTAACAAACTAATCATAATACTCTGCCTTATTTTTTTATATATCATTACAAATTATATACGATTAAAATGAAATTAGCTATTAGTTGTACTGAATCACCTCAATGCCATTAACTTAATAATTTATATATTTATTTTCAATAAGCTAAATTGTAGGTTGGGTTAGATTTTTTTACGCAGTAAAAAAACGTAACCCAACAGAGCATGATAAAATGTTGGGTTACGTTATTGAGCTACGCTCAATAAGCTAACCCAACCTACGATATAATACTTTGTTTTTAAGTGATTTATTGTTTATCCCTTAACTTTCCAACCTAACGGTTTTTTTGCATAACTTTTCTTATTGTGAACAAAACACTTTACATTCAAGAACTTTAATTCCTTGCAAAATCAGTCAAGTCATCTCCTTGTATTACTTGCTGTTCTGAGTTATTTTGCTAGTGCTACTAAAGTATCAACCAGTTTTACTTGTAGTTTGGCATTTAAGTTTAATTCTGGCTCATCCCAAAATAAAGTACTGCCGCTTGTTAAACCTCCTGTCGAAATTAGGTAAGATAGCATCCCTATTTTACGTAATCCTTCAGGTATTAGTGAGATTTCCATCTTGCCGTATTCATTTGATAAGAAATAGAAATTATTAAATTCTAATACTACTTTACCTTGTAAAATTTATTCTAATGGTGCCACTAAGTGTGATATTTTTTGAAAAGCTTTAGCTTTTAAAGGTGTAGCAGTTAAAGCTTTACATAAGTCTAAATACTCTTTTTAATTTTTCCGCTAAGTCACGCTGCCATGATTCTTTATCTTTAATTTTATGCTCAGATAGATAAATTTGTAATGCTTCGCGCCATACATAATCAATCGTATAAGCCAAATATAGTAAATGGCTTTTTCCAGTACCATTTTCTCCAATAATCATATTAATCCCGGGGGCAAATTCAAATTGATTATCAGAAAAAATTGTGAAATTTTTGATATTGAGTTTGTGTAACATTATTTGTAACTTAGTTCCGTTATTAGGCATCAGTGAACACCCAGTCAAAAATCAACCATTCTTAGTTTTCAAATGCACCAACAACAAAGAAATAGCCGCTGGAGTAATACCGGGAATTCTTGAGGCTTGCCCAATAGTGTTTGGGCGTTGTTTTTGTAATTTTTGGCTAACCTCATTGGAAAAGCCTTTTATCTTATTATAGTCAATGCCTATTGGAATTTTAGTTTCTTCATAGCGACGTAATCGAGCTATTTCTGTTTCTTGACGTTTTATGTAGCCGCTATATTTTTGTTGAATTTCAACTTGTTGACTTACTGCTGCTGCTACATTTGTCGCGCTGATTTCTAATGTTTCATATGTCATCTCAGGGCGGCGTAATAATTCTAAGGCATTAGTATTATTTAATTTAATTTTACTTAATCTTTGTTTTTCAGCCTCTATTGCAAGCCTTTTATTTTCAAAATATTGCCATTGTTCATCACCAATTAAACCCAGTTTTCTTGCTGTAGCAGTTAAACGTAAATCGGCATTATCTTCGCGTAATAACAGTCGATATTCGGCTCTACTAGTAAACATTCTATAAGGTTCATTAGTACCAATAGTGATTAAATCATCAATTAAAACACCAATATAAGCCTCATCACGACGAGGTGCCCATGCTGATTTACCTTGTACTTGTAAAGCCGCGTTTAAGCCTGCTATTAAACCTTGAGCAGCGGCTTCTTCATAACCAGTAGTGCCATTAATTTGCCCAGCAAAAAATAAACCCTTAATAAATTTAGTTTCTAAACTGTATTGTAAATCGCGAGGATCAAAAAAATCATATTCAATCGCATAACCCGGGCGAGTAATATGAGCTTTTTCACAGCCTTTCATGGAACGCACTAATTGTAATTGAATATCAAATGGTAAACTGGTAGAAATGCCATTTGGATAAACTTCAACAGTTTCTAAACCTTCTGGTTCAATGAAAATTTGATGTGAATTTTTATCAGCAAAACGTATAATTTTATCTTCTATTGAAGGACAATAGCGTGGTCCAACACCTTCAATAATTCCAGTGTACATTGGAGAACGATCTAAACCGTTGCGAATAATATCATGGGTTTGTTCATTGGTATGAGTTATATAACAACAAATTTGCGCAGGATGTTGACTAGCATCACCTTGAAAGGCAAAAACAGGAACAGGATCATCCCCCGGTTGTTCAGTCATCAGCGAATAGTCTAAACTACGAGCATCTAATCGCGGAGGAGTGCCAGTTTTTAAACGTTCTACATTAAAAGGTAAACTTCTCAAACGCTTAGCTAAAGCATTAGCAGGAGGATCACCAGCTCTACCACCTTGAAAGTTGGATAAACCGATGTGAATTATTCCACCTAAAAAAGTACCAGTAGTTAATACTACGGTTTCAGCAAAAAAGCGAATACCAGCCTGAGTGACAACGCCTTTAATCGTATCGTTTTCGACAATGAAATCATCAGCGGCTTGTTGAAATAAAGTTAAATTTTTTTGAATTTCAAGGGCTTTCCTGACATATGCCTTATATAATACTCTATCCATTTGCCCGCGAGTAGCACGAACTGCTGGACCTTTTCTCCCATTAAGAATACGGAATTGAATTCCAGCATGATCAGCGGCGCGTGCCATTAATCCACCTAAAGCATCAACTTCCTTAACTAAATGCCCCTTACCAATCCCACCAATCGCTGGATTACAAGACATTTGGCCTAATGTTTCAATATTATGAGTTAGTAATAAGGTACGCGCACCCATACGAGCAGAAGCAAGAGCAGCTTCAGTTCCTGCATGTCCACCGCCGATAACAATTACATCGAAATTTTCTGGGTAATTCATTAAGATACAGGCACTCTGAGTAATAATTCTTTAATAAATTGATCAGTAGTAATACCTTCAGCTTCAGCTTCAAATGACAATAAAATACGATGACGTAAAACATCATATGCTAGTGTTTGAATGTCTTCAGGATTAACATAATCACGATCTTGTAACCACGCATAAGCCTTAGCACAACGAGCTAAAGCGATACTAGCACGTGGGCTAGCTCCAAATTCTTGCCATCTAACTAAATCTTCACCATAAGCAGAAGGATCACGTGTAGCAACAACTATTTGGATTAAATACTCTTCTAATTGTGGTGCTAAATGTACATCTAATACCTCTTGACGCGCTGCAAATAGAGTTTCTTGAGATAATTTTTCTATATCAGCAGTGCTAGTATCTTGAGCCTCTTTCAAAGTTAAAGCTAAAATTTTATGTTCAGCGGCTACATCGGGATAACCTACCTTTACCATGATTAAAAATCGATCACGTTGCGCTTCAGGTAAAGGATAAGTACCCTCTTGTTCAATTGGATTTTGAGTTGCCATAACTAAAAATAATTTCGGCAACAAATGAGTTTCCTTACCAATAGTAACTTGATGTTCAGCCATAGCTTCGAGTAAAGCAGATTGTACTTTAGCCGGAGCGCGATTAATTTCATCAGCTAAAACAAGATTATGAAAAATTGGACCAGCCTGAAATTTAAAACTAGCATCTTGCTCATGATAAATTTCAGTACCAGTTACATCAGCGGGTAATAAATCTGGTGTAAATTGAATTCGATGAAAACTACATTCTAAACCTTCAGATAAAATTCTAATAGCCCTAGTTTTAGCTAAACCGGGCGCACCTTCTACCAATAAATGCCCATCGGCTAATAATGCTACCAATAAACGAGTTACTAGAGCTTCTTGACCAATGATATATTGATTAATATGTTGTCTGAGTTTGGAAATTTCTTGTTTGATTGACATTGTAATTGAATTAAGAGGAGTTTGGTATGGTCGATGGTGGGTTTAGCTTCGCTGACTTCGTATCGCTTCGTCGATACGAAGTCAGCGAAGCTAAACCCACCTTAACTAAAATAAGTTAATTTGAACAATCATTGTGATTAAGTAACAATTGGTAAAATGAACATTGTTTTATTCATAATAATCACCTTACATCTTAAAAGTAAACACAAAATTAATCGGCACCACTTTACTAATACGCGGTAATCCAACTAAATTCCGTAATTTTTCAATACCATCTAACAATTTGAAATCAGCCGCTTTTAGAAATAATGCGGTTTGATTAACTATCATTAATTTATCTTCAGCTAAACGTGTTGCTAATACATTGGCTGTAATGTCTTTCTGTTCACCATGTAAATCTAATTTAATTGTAACAGTTTCTAGCATAGTTTTACCAATAGCTAGTTTGTTGACTTTTTCCATATCAACTTTGGTAGTAATATTAGCAGTAGCAAATTTAGCAATTTCAAATAAGAATTCTTGCATTCGAGAATTACGAATTGCAATGTTAGTATCAACACTAGATAAATCTACTTTTAATGTGACATTACCGCTTTTATCAATTGTACCTTCTAATTGCTTAAATTTGCCGATTTCAGCAGTATCAGTTTTTTTGACTGAAATAAATGTCAAAGAAGAAGTATCATTATCAAGTTGATAATCAGATTGCTTGTTGCTTGAAATACAACTGCTAATAAATGCTATGGAAAATAATAATAGGCTGAGTTTTTTAATCATATTGGTATTCCAATTGTTTAGTATAATAAAGATGACATCTTAGCACGATAACGATTTACAAGTGTACCTTGATTATCCAATAAATTAAATACACCCAATATACTTTTATGCCCAATATCATCTTTGAATTTTCTATCTAAACGCATTATAGTTAATAAATGTTCTAGTGCAAATTCATATTGTTCAGCTACTATGAAATGAGTGCTAATATAATAGTGTGCTAGTAGATTGTTAGGATTCTGTTTTAACACTTGTTCTAAAGATTCTATTGAATATGCTTTATCCGCAACACTTGCAAATTTATTTTGTACCATTAATTTACTGACTTCAAGTGTTGCTAGTACATTTAATGGTAGTGTATCTAATAATTGTTTAGCCGCTGCAAATTGTTTAGTTGCTATCAGAGTTTTAGCTTGATCAATTATCTGTTCAGAATCACTCATAATAATGTATTATTACCTTTTTTATATTAAACATATGATATATAATATCAAGTATGATAGATAATAGCATAATTTTAGAGCCACCAGATAATAAGCGACTTGCTAATCTATGTGGTCAATTTGATAATCATTTGCGACAACTAGAACAACGTTTCGACGTTGAAATTAATCATCGCGGACATGAATTTAATATTATTGGAAATAATGATGCGGTACAAACGGTGACGCAAGTAGTTTCTAAATTATATAATGCCACAATTGAAGAACAAATAAATCCAAATAGTGTGCATTTATTTTCTCAGGAGGCTAGTATTAGTCAAACTGAAGGCGCGGAAGTTATAATTCGTACACCTCGTAGCGTAATTAAAGGTCGTGGTTTTAATCAACGTAAATATTTAAATCATATTGTTAGACATGATATAAATTTTGGCATTGGAGCTGCTGGTACTGGCAAAACTTATTTGGCAGTTGCTAGTGCAGTTGAAGCATTAGAAAATGAACAAGTACGCCGCTTAATTTTAGTACGCCCTGCTGTTGAAGCTGGTGAACGTCTAGGGTTTTTACCCGGTGATTTAGCTCAAAAAGTTGACCCCTATTTGCGTCCATTGTATGATGCTTTATATGAAATGTTAGGCTTTGAAAAAGTAGGAAGGTTACTAGAGCGGAATCTGATCGAAATTGCACCCTTAGCTTATATGCGTGGGCGTACTTTAAATGATGCCTTTGTTATTTTAGATGAAGCTCAAAATACTACCATAGAACAAATGAAAATGTTTTTAACTCGTATTGGTTTTGGCTCTACCGCAGTAGTAACTGGTGATATAACTCAAATTGATTTACCACGTGAAACTCAATCTGGTTTAAATCATGTGATTGGAATTATGCAAAATGTTAAAGGAATAAGTTTCACTTTTTTTGACTCTAAAGATGTAGTACGACACCCTATTGTGGGGCGTATAATTGACGCTTATACAAAAGCTGAAAAATGAAAGCTGATATTGATATACAGTATGTTAGTAAAGCAGCCGATTTACCTAATTCAGAGATGATTAATGCTTGGGTAAATGCTGCTTTACAGTCTATTGATGAACCAAATCCTGAATTGACGATTCGTATCGTCGATGAAGTGGAAGCGCAGGAGTTAAATGAAAAATGGCGACAGCGTAGCTATCCTACCAATGTTTTATCCTTCCCCTTTGAATCTCCACCGGGTATCAATATTCCATTATTAGGGGATATTATAATTTGTGCCGCTGTGGTTAAACATGAAGCCGCTGAACAACAAAAATATGTTGAATCCCATTGGGCACATATGATTATTCATGGATGTTTGCATTTGCTGGGTTATGATCATATTTCTGATTATGAAGCAAATATCATGGAAAATTTAGAAATTGATATTTTACACAGCCTAGGTTATTCTAATCCTTATTTATGAGTTCTATATCTTGGTTTGAAGGTCTAAAACAATCATTCTTTCCTGCTTATAAACTACGTGATAAAAAGCAATTAATTCATTTATTGCGTGATGCTGAACAAGCTAATTTACTAAATGTTGATGCCTTGGGAATGATTGAAGGTGTATTAAAAGTGACAGAGACACATGTACGTGATGTGATGATTCCCAGAAAGCAAGTTACAGTTTTAAACTCAAATGATCCACCAGAAAAATTAGTCGAAACAATTGTTGATTCTGGATATTCACGGTTTCCGGTAATTGGCGAAAATTTGGATGATATACAAGGTATATTCTTAGCCAAAGATTTGTTAGATTTTTATGCAAAAAGCGGTAAATCTCAGTTTAATATGCGAGATGTTATGCGCGCTGCGGTATTTATTCCTGAAAGTAAACGTTTAAATGTATTGTTACGCGAATTTCGTACTAGTCGTAATCATATTGCAATTGTAGTGAATGAATATGGTGGAGTTGCTGGATTAGTCACTATTGAAGATGTCATTGAAGAAATTGTGGGGGAAATTGATGATGAATATGATATTGATGATGATGTTTTCATTAAAATAGATGATAACGGCGAATATGTTGTGCAAGCTCTTACGCCAATAGAAGAATTTAATGAGTATTTTAGATCTTCATTAAATGAAGATGAATTTGATACTGTCAGTGGTTTATTGTTACAAGCATTTGGACATTTACCGAAAAAAGGCGAACAAATAGAACTTGAAGCTTTTCATTTTGAAGTGACAGAAACTAATCGCCGTCATATAATTACTTTAAAAGTGAAACCATTATGAAATTAGTCATTGCTTTATTAGCGGGAGCTAGTTTAGTGTTAGCATTTGCTCCTTTTTCCTTCTATCCTCTTGCTGTAGTAGCACCAGCAATATTATTTTATCTATGGCAATCAGCCTCACCAAAAGATGCTTTTAAATATGGTTTATTATTTGGTATAGGTTTATTTGGGTTTGGTATTTCATGGATACATTTCACCATTTACCAATTTGGCGGCTTGCCCTTTATAGGAGCAATTGTTTTGACTATTCTGTTGGTGCTATTTATGGCATTGTATATAGGAGTGTTAGGCTGGCTGGTAAGACGCTATAATATCTATATCTTTATATTACCAGCGGCTTGGACATTAATGGAATGGTTAAGAGGATGGTTTTTAACTGGTTTTCCTTGGTTAAGTATTGGTTATAGTCAAATAGATTCGCCGCTAAGTGGATTTGCTCCATTGTTAGGGGTTTATGGTGTAACTTGGATTACAATATTATCTGCTGCAATATTGTTATATAGTATTAAATTTAAAAAGTATTTGGTTTTGATAGTTGTGATTTGGGGTAGCGGCTGGTTATTATCAAATATATCATGGACACAAGCAGAAGATAAAACCTTAAAAATAGCACTAGTACAAGCAAATATACCTCAAGATTTTAAATGGGAATCAAGTAATGAAATTCCTACGATAAATCGTTATTTGCGATTAAGTAAATCGCATTATGATGCAGATATAATAATTTGGCCAGAAACAGCTATACCTCTTTTTTATCATCAATCCAAGGATTTAATCAAACATTTATCGAAGATAGATACTAATTTTTTAATTGGTATTCCGGTGATGGAACCAGATGGTCGTTATTATAATGGTCTTGCTAATCTGAGTAATAATGAATTTTATTATAAACATCACTTAGTACCTTTTGGTGAGTATATTCCTTTTATGTCAATGTTGGGTGATTTATTAAAACTATTAGATGTACCAATGTCTGAATTTACTGCTGGTTCTAAGAAACAAGCAACTTTAAATGTTGAAGGCATTGCAATTGGAGCATCAATTTGTTATGAAGATGCCTTTGGTGACTTAGTTCGTCAAAGTCTGCCGGAAGCTAAATTATTAGTGAATATAAGTAATGATGCGTGGTTTGGAGAATCCATCGCGCCAGATCAACATTTAGAAATAGCTCGTATGCGAGCTTTAGAGACTGGACGCTATTTATTACGTGCAACTAATACAGGTATTTCAGCGGTTATAAATGAAAAAGGTAAAATTACAGCTAGATCACCGCAATTTGAAACCATGACATTACGTGCTACAGCTCAAACATTTACAGGCACAACACCTTATGTTATTGTTGGTAATTGGTTGATTATTGGGTTGCTGTTTTTTATGGTTTTGCTTGCTGGTTTCAAAAGAAGAATATGAATTTGATGTGAACAGAATGACATACAAACATATGAAACAATCAAATTGGCAATTCTGGATAGATAGAGGCGGCACCTTCACCGATATTGTCGCCTTATCCCCAGATGGAAATTTATTTACCCATAAGATATTATCAGATAATTCTGTAATACAGGGAATTCGTGAAATTTTACCGGCTGGTGAAAAAATCGCGGCGGTTAAAATGGGAACTACGGTGGCTACTAATGCTTTGCTTGAGCGTAAAGGTGAGCGCACCGCTTTATTGATTACTAAAGGTTTTGGTGACGCTTTGAGAATTGCTTATCAAAATAGACCTGATATTTTTGCTCTGAATATCGTGTTGCCAGAATTATTATATGAGCAAGTTATTGAAGTTGATGAGCGTTATAGTGCAAATTCTGAGGAATTAAAAGCGGTTTCATTAATTGATGTTCGTAGTCAATTAGAGGCTGTTAAAAGTCAAGGTATTGATTCCATTGCGATTGTATTTATGCACGCTTATCGTTATCCTAAGCATGAGCAACAAGTGGCAGCTTTGGCGCGTGATTTAGGTTTTAGTCAAGTTTCGGTTTCTCATGAAGTTAGTCCTCTTATTAAATTGATAAGTCGTGGCGATACTACGGTTGTTGATGCTTATTTATCGCCGATTTTGCGCCGCTATGTTGATAGTGTTGCTAATGAATTGGGTGATGCAAAATTATTATTTATGCAATCTAATGGTGGCTTGACTGATGCTCATAAGTTTCAGGGTAAAGATGCGATTTTATCTGGTCCAGCAGGAGGTTATGTAGGTGCAGTGAAAACGGCTGCCCTAGCCGGTTTTGATAAAATCATTAATTTTGACATGGGTGGAACTTCTACCGATGTCTCACATTATGCCGGAGAATATGAGCGCGATTTTGAAACTCAAGTTGCTGGTGTCAGAATGCGAACTCCTATTATGCGTATTCACACAGTAGCAGCCGGTGGTGGCTCAATTGTGCATTTTGATGGTTTACGGTTTCGAGTTGGACCAGATTCAGCCGGAGCTAAACCCGGACCAGTTTGTTATCGGCAAAATGGCCCCTTAACTATTACTGATTGTAATGTAATGTTAGGTAAATTAAATGCGGACTATTTTCCAAAAGTATTTGGCAAATCAGGCAAAGAGCCGCTTGATGAAGTCAGTGTTAAACAACAATTTACTAAGCTTGCGAAACAAGTAAACCTGACTGCCACCGAAGTTGCAGAAGGTTTTTTAACCATCGCCATTGATCACATGGCAAATGCCATCAAGAAAATTTCAGTACAACGCGGTTATAATGTTACTGAATATGTATTATGTTGCTTTGGAGCAGCGGCAGGGCAACATGCTTGTTTAGTTGCCGAAGCTTTAGGTATGAAAAAGATATTAATTCATCCTCAAGCGGGAGTATTATCAGCATTAGGGATTGGTTTAGCAGATATTCGTAAATTGAAAGAAAAATCTATCAATGCCGAACTGAATGATAGCCTAATTCCAGTCTTAGAACAACAACTAAAAGAATTAGAACCAAGCGGTTATAATGAAATCAAATATCAAATACATTTACGCTATGCAGGCACTGATAGTAGCTTATTAGTCAATTTTGCTTCTTGTACTGAAATGCAAACCGCTTTTGCCGCTGCTCATAAGCAAACTTTTGGCTTTGTGCGCGAAGATAAAGCCTTAATGGTAGAAGCAATTTCAGTTGAAGCTATAAATAAATCTGAACAAAAAATTAATTCAAAACCTGCACCAATTTGCGAATTTAAGCAACTTGATAGCGTCACAATGACAACTGGTAATAAACCATATCAAACACCAGTTTATGCACGCGAACACCTAGCAATTGGTCAAAAAATAAAAGGTCCAGCAATTATAATTGAAAAAACTGGCACCACCGTGGTTGAACCAAACTGGCAAGCAGAAATTACTCCACGTTATGATATAATCTTAACTCAAATCGAAGCAGCAAATGCGCCGAAACAGATTAGTACCAATGTTGATCCCGTAATGTTAGAAATTTTTAACAATCTATTTATGTCAATTGCCGAACAAATGGGCGCGACGCTGGCAAATACTGCATATTCAGTAAACATCAAAGAACGCTTAGACTTTTCTTGTGCGGTATTTGATCAAACAGGGCAACTCATTGCAAATGCGCCCCATGTACCAGTTCATTTAGGCTCAATGGGAGATAGCGTAGAAACAGTAATTAAGGCACAAACTGCAAAGCAAGGAGATGTATTTGTTCTAAATAATCCCTATCATGGCGGCACACATTTACCTGATGTTACTGTAGTCACTCCAGTATTTTATCAAAACAAACCCCTATTTTATGTAGCATCACGTGGACATCATGCTGATATTGGCGGCATAACACCGGGTTCTATGCCAGCAACAAGTAAAAATTTGCATGAAGAAGGAGTGGTGATTGATGTATTTAAATTAGTAGATCAAGGCTTATGGCGTGAAACTGAAATCAGAAACATACTAAAAGCAGCGCGTAAAATTGACCAAAACCTAGCAGACTTACGTGCCCAAGTAGCCGCTAATACCACTGGAGTCAAACAACTACACAAAATGATACAACAATTTAGCTTACCCATCGTACAAGCATACATGCAACATGTACAAGACAATGCCGAAGCAGCAGTACGTAAACTGTTAAAACAATTAGAACCCGGTGAATTTAAATATGAATTAGATAATGGCGCGATAATAAAAGTAAAAATCAGCATTCAGCAAGACGAGGCAACCATAGACTTTACTGGCACCTCAGAACAACAGGATAATAATTTTAACGCACCAGCGGCGGTTTGCAAAGCAGCAGTATTATATGTATTTAGAACCTTGGTACAAGACGACATACCAATGAATGCCGGCTGCCTAAAACCCCTAAAAATAATAATACCAAAAGGCAGCATCCTAAACCCCAACTACCCAGCGGCAGTAGTAGCCGGCAACGTAGAAACCTCACAATGTATAACTGATGCACTATATGGAGCATTAGGAATAATGGCAGCCTCCCAAGGCACCATGAACAACTTCAGCTTCGGCAACCAACAATACCAATACTACGAAACCATCAGTGGCGGCTCAGGAGCAGGCGCAAACTTTCATGGCACCTCAGCCGTACAAACCCACATGACCAACTCACGCCTAACCGATCCAGAAATCCTAGAATGGCGATTCCCAGTACTACTAGAATCCTTTTCAATTCGTAACAACAGCGGCGGCAAAGGCAAATATCAAGGAGGAAATGGCGTAAAACGACGTATTAGTTTTAAAGAAAACATGACAGCATCAATACTCTCAAACCATCGAAAAATCCCACCTTATGGAATGGCAGGCGGAAGTGCGGCTAAAACAGGCAACAACTGGATACAACGCGCTGATGGTAAAATAGAACAACTTGCTGGTACCGATACTGTTGAAATGGAAGCTGGCGACGTGTTTGTGATTGAAACTCCGGGGGGTGGGGGATATGGTGATTGACAACTAACATCAATTCAACTATACTGTCAGTGTAAAATATTTTAAATTAGGAACTTATATATTATGAATATAAAACCACAGCTTATTCTCACAATGTTGTTCTCGCTGGTGGCGTTTGAAGCTTATGCTGTTAGTTTTAATTGCAAAAAGGCTAAGTTAAGAGTTGAAAAAACCATTTGTTCAAATCAGCTATTTTCTGATTTAGATGACTTATTGGCTTTTTCATACCAAAAAGCTTTAGCCAATACCCGCAATAAACGCTCATTAAGAAGGGCGCAACGATCTTGGCTGTACAAACGTAACCGTTGTAGAACTAACCGCTGTATAAAACATACATATAAATCACGTATCTCAGAACTAAAAAAATTAGCTGGTAACAAATATCGTTCTATATCAGGTGAATACGACCGAAGTTCTGGGCCTATATCAGCTGACCTGACTATTCGAGAATTGAAAAATCGCATGATACAGGTGACAGGTTATGCTGTTTGGGTAGGTAATGTGGCTACTGGGAATGTAAATACCGGCGAATTGAATGGTTCATTTCCTCTAAAGAGGAATAAGGTGTATTATAATAAAGATGGATGTCGCTTGACTATAGCTTTTCTTAAGAATGCCCTAATCATCAGCAATGACAAATTTTCTTGTGGTGGTATGAATGTTACATTCAATGGTAAATATCGCAAGGTTGCTAACTAATAAAAATATTACTTCTTTATTTGATTCCTCAAGCTGAATCTTTTGATGAAGTGTGACCGAAATATTCTACATCAGCAAACACCGCCTAGGAATAAATTCCAACTAAAAAACTCTCAGACCTGACAGGTCTTTAATTTTCATTAATGAGGTTTAATACTGCTCATATCTATATCAAAGGTCATTTTTCCTGCTTGTTGTTGCATTTGAATATCATAAACGTTTGTGCCACCAAACGCATTAGGTACTGATAGACAAGGAATATGGATTTTGCCTTCAACTGTATAGGTTGCCATGCAATTGCCAGTGGCTGGAGTTGTTGTACCACTAGGAGCAGGAACATCCGATCCACCTTTTATTTTTAGGCTATACAGTCTATAACCCCCACCGATATTAGTCACTGATAATTTAGTGTATGTGATATTCTGCTTCTTTTCATTAATGGTAACTTTTTGAACAAAAGCATCATTGGCATAAAGTTTGGCTACGCCATTACTTACCAAGACTTTGATAATATTTTTGCCGTTTTGTTGCCATACAGGAGGCGTTCCTCTCTTGCCTTCAAGGCTGATAGCGTTTCCAAAATAACCTGCAATAAATGAAAAAGTTACCTCATCGGCTACCAAGATAAAATGTGCTCTAGGATGACCACCATCCATTTCAAAGTTAATTTCAAAAGAATTGCCATTGAGATTAATAGGAATATCTAATTTACCTTCTGATCCTGCGATAGGTGTTAACGACTTTTCACCAGTTTTTTCGTCTTGGACAACAACCATATTCTCACCATAAGGCACTCGCGTGCCTTCGGCATAAGTTGCCAAATTAAGTAAATCAGTTTCTGCACTGGCTACAATGTGTCCAAATACAAACACCAAGGAACACAACAACTGTATAGCTGTTTTTATTAACATATCGTTCTCCATTATGATAAAATAATTTGTAATTTATTATTCTAACAAACAAGTTTATTACTGAACCACCAAGTAATACTGGTGATTCGACCAAGTGAGAATGTGTATGATGAAAGTACATGAAAAAATTCGATCTATGCGATTGTCAAAAGGTTGGTCGCAAGAAGATATGGCTGATAAATTATATATGTCTGTTAATGGCTATGCGAATATTGAACGAGGCGAAACCGATGTGCCAGTGTCTCGGCTTGAAAAAATTGCTACGGTTTTTGAGATTGAATTATTGGAATTGTTTAGCTTTGGTGAAAGAAATGTTTTTTATTTGGTAGCAGCAGCAGCTAATAATTATTATAATAATAGCTTTAATAATTGTAAAAATAATTTACAATCAACTGATTCTTCAAGTGAAAAACATGAACTTGAACATGAATTAGAAAAAGCACGTCTGCTATTGCAACAAAAAGACAAAGAAATTGCCTATTTAAAGGAAATTAATAGTCTTATCAAAAATTAAAAGATTATTAATATTTCAAGGTAAATTCGTTTATTCCGTTAATTCGTTGTACCTAATAAAAAAATAGTACAACGGATTTTCGATTTTACTTGTTTTTTGATAATTATATATATATAATTATAATATGGCTCATTGACTAATTAGTGGATAAGCTGAAAGCAAAAAGGATAGATTATGCTTTGGAGTATTGAATATACTGACGAATTTGGCGAATGGTGGAATATCCTTACAGAAGTTGAAAAGGATGATGTTGACTTTGTGGTACTATTACTAGGGGAAAGGGGTTCAACATTGGGATATCCTTACAGTAGCAAAATTCAGAACAGCAGATACAATTTACGGGAACTACGCATTCAATCTCAAGGAAATCCTTATAGAGTGTTGTATGCTTTTGATCCCCGTAGAACAGCAATATTATTGCTAGGTGGTAACAAAACTGGCGATGATAGATGGTATAATAAACAAATTCCTGTAGCAGAAAAGTTATATCAAGAACATTTAGAAATGTTGCAACAAGAAGGCTTAATTAAAAAAGATCAAAGGTAAATAGATATGGCTAAGAATTTTCTTGATTTACATAATGCGAGATCACCAGAAGCTAGAGCGCGTGTAGAAGCGCGTGTACAACGTGTATTAGTCGAACTGCCCATTCAAGAACTTCAACAAGCTCGGCATTTATCCCAAGAACAATTAGCAAAACTATTGTTTATGGAAGCTGATACTCTTTCTAAGTTAGAACATGACACAGATATATATATTAGTACACTACGCAGCTATATAGAAGCAATGGGTGGAAAACTAGATATTATTGCCAATTTTCCTGATGGAGAAGTGCAGATTAAACAATTTACTGATATTAAGGAAATGCAGTTAGATAGTGGCACTGTAACAGCTTAGGGTAGCAAAACTTGTATATAGTTTGCATAATGTATAAAATCTTTTACCACTTATTTAGCCTTATGAAAAAAATTATTTTAATTTTCAGTTTATTAACCATCGCATTAATATGGAAAACTAGTCTTGATCTAAGATCGCCACCTAATAGTTTGTCTATTACCAATTCTAGCATTAAAAAAGTTCAAGTGTTAGATCGCTATGCTACGCCGCTTACTATCACTTATCAAAATGATTGGAATATTCATTATTATGTGCCTTTACATGATATACCTGAATTATTGCCTAAGCTTTTTCTTTTGGCTGAGGATAAACGCTTTTTTCAGCATGGTGGTTCTGATTGGATAGCGCGATTCTATGCTATGTGGCAAAATATTCAAGCTTTACGAGTTGTACGAGGGGCTAGTACTATTAGTGAACAAACTGTACGTATTTTATATCCACGTAAACGTACTTTTTGGTCACATTGGTTGGAAGGGATTGAGGCTACTCGATTAGAAAAACGTGTCTCTAAAGCCGATATTTTGGAATTTTATCTAAATCAAGTTCCTTATGCCAGTCAAAGGCGAGGAGTATTACAAGCGGCGCGTTATTATTTTGATCGCGATTTAGATACTTTAAGCTTAAAAGAAATGATGGCATTAGCAGTTTTGATTCGCGCCCCTAGCCGCTTAGATTTACACAAAGGTGTTATAAAAATTGAAGCCCCTATTGCTAGATTAGCTAAATTAGCATTAAAAGCCAATGTCATTACTCA